>NZ_JBWDNW010000001.1:0-1064454 GCF_056269405.1 Paenibacillus sp. J2L1-98
CTCCTGGATGATGGAATTTTTAGGGCTATGACCCGTTGCGTACTTCCATCGTACCGAGGCGCTCGTTTTTTTGCAAAGCGGAAATTTAACGCTCTACAGGAATGCTATCGTCATCCGTTAGTTGAGCAGCGTGGTGATGTTATTAAATTTAATGAATAAAACTAATCAAGACTGCTACCGCACCCATTAACACTAAAATTGAAAATACAAAGTAGCCGAAGATCTTTAGAGGACGCGGCATTGAATTTAAATCTATTTTTTTCATTGGTCCTCCACCCTCAATACTTTGAATAGAGCGAAGGTTCTCATCGACATAATTATCGTTACTGTACAAATGTTCCTTTTCGGGCTGGGTTTCATGGATGTTGTTTGTGCTCATTCCAAGTCCCCTCTCAATTCGGTTTATGTGGAATATTCTACCACGTTTATAAAACTCATGTAACCCATCAATCACCACGCTAATCTGCCCGTTAGCTTAATAAATCGTATATTTCAGGGTTCACGGGGGTGTATAGAAGTTCTTGTCCTAATACGGCTTTGTATAGAAGTTCTTGTCTTGAGCTCACGACAAGAACTTCTATACAAAAAATAAAAAAGCCGCTGTTTAAGCGACTTTCATTGTATATATGTTCTTGTCATCCGACAATGCTGTCCAGTATCAATTAAATACGAACTTCAATAACACTGACCTCAAACTAACTTAAATAGTTCGTATTTATATGTTACACATCTCCATTTTAGTTCGGAGTCACTGTTATAACGAATGCTTCAATGATGATACACTAAAGCACCCACTAGATGATCAAGGGAGAAATTGATTGGAGTGCCCTGACAAAAGTGCTCGAAATAATTCTCGCTTTTGTAATAACTAAATCAATGAGCTTGGTTCCGATACCTTGACCTTCTACTTAACCTAGTAATTTATCTAATGAATGTACCTGATTTCTGGATATAATAATTGATCCTCGAAAATTATTAATAACCTCTCTTAGCTTATTATCAATTTCTTTTATTACTACCACCAGATTTATCCTCCATTAAACTCGGTTATATCCTATTATGATTGCGTTCCTAGAATTAATTGTATCACGGAAGACCGTTATTTAATGATATTTTAACTAAGTTTTACAGCCCTTCTGGCATTTAACTATCGTTCTCCGTTTAGCTTAAACTTCTGGAGTTCGATATGTCCTGTCGAAATAATTAGCCACCTGCGCTCTGATATTTATTAACTCCTCCCATCCAAGCTCTATATGCCACCGAGTAACAAAACGGTCCAACTATTGGGACGAACCACATGGACCAGGTGGGTAACCACAAAGTGTCTTTTGAAAGTAGAAATGCGGCAGGATAATAATTTATGAATGCAAACGGGACTACAACGGTAAGCAAAGTTTGAATTAAAGTACCAAATACAGGTAAAGGATACGATATGAATGCAAGTCCCGACACGTCGCTCTCGAACGGATGACCCAAAGCATTCCATTCAGCATCTTGCGGTTGTCCATGGCCGGGCGTCTGCTCTGGGGTTTTCGTTCCGGCTGCCGACAAGAAATATTCCATTTAAAGAAAGCTGCTGATATATCCAGCAGCTCTTTTATATATTTAGATGTTATTCCAAATTTGAATGAATTGAGCGGCTTCGCCATTTAGTGCTAGGATTGTATCCTGCTCGACTTCTTGAAAACGCTCGTCGGGAATCAATCAATCTGATTCAGTATGCCACGCCCGGAAGAGATAGCTACGGCAGCTCCAGATAACTCGTGATCTGGATATCCTTTGGCGACTTTGGCTCTTCCTCCTTGCCGCTCGTCACCGTCAGCACTTCCTTCAGCGTGATCGGCGGCCGCTTCGTCCCCTTTGGGAGTTTGCTCTTCGCGAGCATGTCCATCATCGTCTGCAGGCAGGCCAGCGGCTGCTGCTTCTTGATCAGCCTCAAGTACATGTACAGCGCCTGCTGATAGCCGTCGTGATGGCCGCCGATCAGGCCGTGCGTGAAGACGCCATGTTTACGGATGTCGATGGCGTAGTGGAACGTCTTATCTTTTCCCTCGTAGCCGTGCTGGAAGACGAAAACCTTCTTCTTGTCGCTTGTTACGACCGACATGTGCTGCTCCGCGGCATCGATGTCCAGTCCTGGTAATCCGCCTTTGTTTTGCAGCAACCGCATGAGACTTGCCAAATGCTCGAACTTGTCGGATTTGACGAACTTCAGCGTCACGACCCCATCCTTCTCTTCAGCCACCTTCGTCTTGGCCGTCCCGATCTCGATCTGCTTCAGCGCATTCCAGTTAAGTATATCTGCCTTATTGATGCTCAGCGTCTGATCCGCCTTGGATTCGTCGAATTCAAACGGGATGAACATCTGCGGATATTTATCCAGCACGGTCTTCAGATAGATGCCGTTTTTGCTGTCCTTGAGATCGAGGTGGTCCTTCTCCTGCAGTGGCTCGTTGACGAACTCGATGCCGACCGAACGGTCGTTCAGCGCTTCCCCGTGATACGTCTTCTCGGCAATGTCGACGAACTGCAGGATATGGCCGTTCCCGCTTCCGTCGATATTGTTGATGCAGAAGTGGGGGATGGGATAATACGTCTTCTCCTTGCGTACGCCCGAGATGTTCATGTTGCCGGACGTCGCCGTCTCGTGCAACAGAATCTGCGTCGGCATGCCCGCGCTCCGGATTAAGCGGCTGTTCTTGTACTGCGCGGTCTTCTCGCCCTTCCAGTTCTTGTAGATAAGCGAGGCCGGAAAGCCGGTGTCGAACTCTCTCGTACAGGCGATGAAGAGCGTCTCCTTGGACGGCGCGTAGTCGGCGTAATTCCGCGTCGCGACGGCGTTGGTCGCCTGCGACCAGAGCAGCGAATATCGGCTGAATGCCGACAGGCTGTCCTGCGTCGTCGAACCAATGATTACGGTGTCCTGGATCGGAAAGTCGCTGATGTCGTCGCGATTCGGCACGAGATTCATGTACGTCCATGCGATCGTGCCGTGCACCTCGAACACCCCGCCGGACCTTTTGTTCGTGAAGTAGAGGTAATACTGCCTATCCGCTGTATTGCCCTGATTGTCGAACTTCATGACGCGAAAATATCCGTACGGCGACAGCAGCACCACCGTCGCATCTTTCACCGGATTGACGATCCCGGGGACGGAGGCGACGATAGCTGCCTCCCGCTCCTTCAGCGCCTCCAACGATTCGGCGGGCATATCGTCCATGCTCCGCTTGGCGACGGGCTTCGCGGGCGTCACTTTTGGTTTGACCGGAGTTTTCGGCTTGGCGGCCTTGGCAGGCTTCGCTATCTTGGGCTTCGGCGGATGATTCGGTTTGCCCACTAAATCTGTCTCCCCGTCTTGGGATCGTACTTCACTTCGACCGCGACCACTTGATCCGTTGGCAGCACCTCGATCCATTGATCGAACACTTCGAAGTCGTCGCCCATCGCGGCATGAAAACCACCTTGCAGCGGGTAGAAGCCATGCTCATAGACTTTGTCGACCGGCGTTGCGCTGACCGTGCTGGCGGGATCGCCCGGGTTGTCAGGATCGGGGTATTGCGTCGTCTGAATCGACTTGTCGTGCTTCGCCTTGACCTTCTCCGACAGCAGGTCCAGCACCTCCAGCATCGTCTTGCCCTGCAGATCGGGTTCCGTGCCGCCGTACATGTCGGACGGCCCGATTCCGTTCATTCCTTCCACTTGCTTCAGCCAGTTCATCGCTGCTTTCTCCTTGCCGGGGCGAATCGGGATAACCGCCTTGACCCACGGTGCGTTGAGGAACGCGTTGCGGAGATTGTCGCCGTCAAGTTGCAGCATCCAGCCCAGCGAGCTGCCAAGCTTTGCGGGATCGGACTCGTCCGTAATGTAATAATTGTCATGGCGCTTCTCGTTCATGCCACCCCAGCCCGTCAAGCTGTCGGCTGGAATGCTGGATGCGACGTCCGGCACCATGACCGGCTGCCCATCGGGTCCGATTTGCCCGTTCGGTACGAGCGTCCCGAACGACTGATGGGAATGATCGCGCGGCTTCCACCACTCCGGCGCGACGAAATAGAGCATTTTGTCCACGTCGAAGATGGAATTGAGCAGCTCCGCCGCGGCATGGCGCGTGCGGTTGTCCGGGAACGGAATGCCCTTCGTCAACAGCTCCTGGATAAGCACGCGGTAGACGACGATCCGCTCTTCCTCGCGCAGGTCCTCGAAGCTGCGGGATCGGATTCGGCTCGCCAGCTTGATGCGCTCTTTGGCCGCCTCGATGAACTCCTTGCGGTACTCCTGCTCCAGCCTAGCAGTGAACGCGCTGACATTCGCCTTGTTCTGATCCTCGATGTCCTTCACGATGGTCGCGTCCGGCATCCAGGTCAGTTTGGCCATGACGCGGATCGGGGAGCTGCCCCGGAAGTTGACATGGTTCACGTGTACCGTGAACTTGGCTTCCGTGCTGTTCGGCGCCTGCGTCAGATCCTTCACCGACAGCTGAATATCCCCTCCCGATGTATCGAAGCTGACCTTTTGCAGCATGTAACCGGCCTGCTGGCTGATAACCGTCTGAGGAAAATCCGCCTGAATCGTCTCGATGTCGCCTTCGTTGAAGTCCGTGTCTTCTTCCTTGCCGTTCGTATAGCCTTCGTCCTTGTCTCCCTCGTCCTCGGACGTCTGCACGAACGAGATGTCGATCGGGTAATCCGTCACGATCATTCCCGGCGGTATGACAGCCTCGGGATGCGGCATGTTGGCAACGTCGGGCGATGCCGCGATATGCATGAGCTCCGCCACCCCAAGCTGCTTGCCCGGCTCGTCCACATACGTCTGCCAGCACAGATAGGTGCCGATATCCTGTACTTGAACGGCAACCTGGCGCATTTTGCGGCGGAATTCGTAGTTAATGAGCTGGTCGCCGTCGTTCTCTAGCACGTAGCGTTTGCTCGACGTCTCCGTCGTCTCGGTCACCGTCTTAAACGTGGACTTGAAGTTCTTGCGGATTTCAGTCGACAGCTTCTCCGTCTGCTGGCGCATGTGCTTATGCGACTGCTCACGCGCCTTCTGCTGTGTCGTACCCATATCAAAGCTAGCCGACTGCTCGGCGCTGCCCCAGATCCAGCTTTCCTTCGCGTTCGCATTCGCCCCGAACTTCGTATCCGTCCGGTTGTCCTCCTTCACACTGTCGGACAATTCGTCCTGATCCGTCGTGGACAGTTCGCTGCGCGTCGTGCTCTCCGTCGACTGCTCGATCGACCGCTCAACGGTCGTCTTGCGCGTGCTGACCTCGATCAGCTCCACAGACGAGCCGGGACTCAGCCAGACATGGCCGACGGGGGGGCCGAGGAACGTATCGAACTCGAAGAAATATTGACGGAACAGATGCACGATGCCGATGGGGGACAGACCGACCCGATCCAGGTCCTTCTTGGGATCCATCGTCTCGAACGGATCGCTGGCGTACAGCGCCTGCAGCAGCGAATCCAGGTCGGTGTCGGTCTTGTAGAACAGTTGCTGAAGTTGGTCGTACAGCTTGTTGTCCGCCAAGTACAGCAGCATGCCGGCAATAACGGATTCCTCTCCCACTTTTTTCTCCAGCGCCTCCGATGCCGCGGAGGCCGATAGCCTGACGGAGACCATAAGATTGCCGTTCTGCTGCTGCAGCAACTGGGTATACCATTTCATGCACGCCTCGCGGACGACGGTATTGAGCAGCTTATCCAGCCTCTCGCGTTCGATGAATTCTGACCACATTTCCGGCTTGTAGTCCTCGAATGGTGGCAGCTCAGACGCGATCGCCTGCAGCAGGAAGCTACCGAAGCCTTTGACGGCACCCGGCTGTTCCCCGGGATGGATGTATTCGATCTCGCGCACATGCCCCTCAACGCCGGTCAACTTATAGATCCCGCGATAACGGCTCTGCAGCAGCGAGATCAGTCTCCGCCGGTCATGCGCGTAGCCTCTGCGGAACCGTCTCAGCGTGCGCTCCGATTTCCAGCCGAGCAGCGGCTGGTAGACGCCGAACAACTCGCTGTCGAACGGCAGAATGTTTTTGAAATCGATGAGATTGGTGGACTTCTTGAGCATGGGATCACCTTTTCTAATGAAATGTGTTTGTTGACAACTCGTTTGCCGCGTCGAATGAAGCTTATGTTAGGGTTATAACCGTGATCCTCCTTCTGATGAGAATTTTCTAATATATGCCAATTATTATTATATGTTGGTGATCCCTCGTCTACATGGGGAGTGCGGCCCAAGTTTGGCGTGCGGGCCGGCTAATTATTGTCGAGCGGTAGCCAATCGTGTCGTGGCATCTTGAAACGGCTGTCGCCGTCCTTCCGTCAGCGCAGCGCGTTTCATGCGGAGAATGCTTAGAGTAGAATAAGGTGAACTTTTTTAAGATTTAGAAAAGGCTCTCCCGCGAGCCGCCGATCGCACCGCCTCCTAGTTTATCCCCCTCTAACTCACGCCTCGAAGTTGGAACGGCTATGGATACATGTTCTTGTCCTAATACGGCTAATGATATAAGTTCTTGTCTTTGACTGTGGACAAGAACTTATATCCTTAATACAAAAAATCCGCGATTTACGCGGATTATTAAGCATATATGTTCTTGTCCCCCGACATAAATGTAAATTCGTGCGCTCAAGACGACACCCTCACCGCGCGCTTCACTTGAATCGTGTCGCGAGCGACGGATAACGTTAGTTCAATGAAAACAGCAGCAGTCTAAGACTTTATTTTTCAAGTCTTGGTCCGCCGCTGTTTGATTTTTTATCAAGTCCAACAGTTAAAGTTAAATTTAAAAGGCTGATGATTTTTAATCTAATAAACCAGATTAAATCAAGCACTTCAGTCTAAAACTTCATTTTTTTGAACATTAATGTCATTCCGCTTGAGAGCAGCTTCTTGCCGTTCTCGCATAATCCTAACCGCGCGTAATTCCTTATTGCGCCTGCGTGCCGCTGTCCGTCGTTCCTTGCGGTGCGGCCTCAGGGACCGTGCCGTCAGCCGGGGGCTGACCGCCCTGGCCCCTCATCGGGCGCCCACCGCCGCCCATGTTGCCTCTGCCTCCGCCCATGCCGCTTTGAGCAGTCGTTACGCCCGACTCGTTCACCCAAGTCACAGCGCTCGTAATCTCGAAGCTGACGACCTTCGTACCGCCCGTGTACTCGCCGCCCTTATACAAGCCGTTTGTTTCGGTGCCGGTAGACGAGCCACCCGAGTAGATTGTGTACGTGCTGCCTTGCTTCAGGTCAGGCGAGCTGATCATGATCGATTGGAACGTCTTTGCCGGAGCGACCGTCGCGATCGCGTTTCCTTCGCTGTCCTCGAGGCGCACCATCGTTCCAGCTTCCAGTGTCGAAGGGAAGGTCATGAGTACCGATTGCTGCGTCGACGTATCGGAAGTCGATTGCACCATGCCCGAGCTGCCCGCGGCGATCAGGTAGCCGCCCTTCATCTCGAACGTGCCATCGTAATCAAGCGAACCATTGCCCGCATTGGTAGGACCGCTAACGGTTACCGTGCCGCCGCTCATCGTGATCGAACCGTTGGAGTCGAGTCCGTCGCCGGTCGCGTTCACGTAATACGTGCCTCCGGTAATCGTCAGCATGTGCGTTCCGTCGGTAATCGTGTTCTGTCCCGCACGTCCGTTCACGGACGAACCGTCGTTACCGCCTCCCACATTCACGCCGTCGTCGGACGCCGTTACCGTCGTCTCGCCGCCCGCCAGCGTAATGACGGAGCCTTCGATGCCTTCGTAGCTCTTCGTAATGTTGATCTTCCCGCCTGCTATCGTAACCACTGTATCCGCATGAATGCCGTCATCGCCGGTTGTGAGCATGAGCTCGCCGCCCGCTATCGTCAGATTGCCATTGCTGTGGACGGAGTCGTCCGCTGAGTCGATCTCGAACGTGCCGCCTCCCACTTCAATATCCGTACCTGCTTTCAGCGCTTTGGCACTTGTCGATTCTTCTTCCGTTGCCGCCGCATCCGTACCGGTCGCCGTGCTTGCCGTACCTGGCGCAGCCGGTTGACCGCCGCCCCAGCCGCCGCGCTCTTCGACATGCGTCTCTCCGTTCACGCTGCCGCCGCCAGTTATGAGCGAGAACGTACCGCCATTAACCAGCATTGATGTTTCCGCTTGTAGCGCGTCGTTGCCGGACGTAATGTCGAACGTGCCGCCGCCGATGGCAATAATGCCTTTGCCTTCTTCTTCTGCGTTCGTCGCTTTCACGCCGTCTCCGCCCGCTACCACCGTCAGCGTCGCGCCTTCCAGAGCAGCCACCCGGTCTTTGCCCAGTACGCCGTCGTCTACTGCCTTAACCGCGATCGTACCCGATACCAGCTTCAAGTCGTCTCTGCTGTTGATGCCGTTGTTGAAGTTTCCTTCCACCGTCAGCTTGCCCGTTCCGTTAATCGTCAGGTCCGCCTTGCTGTACAAGGCCGCGTTCGGTTCTTCGGCGCTCGCATCGGCATAGACATAGTTCGTACCGTCAGACAGCTTGTTTTCCGTGCCTTCTTGCAGCGTCATAACAACCTTGCCCGCTTCCACGATATACAGCGGAGCACTGTCGTTATCATGCAGCTCCACGCCGTTCAGGACCAGGTGTACCGTGCCGTCCGGCACGTTCACCGTCAACTGCCCGTCGTTCAGTGTGCCGCTTAATACGTACGTGCCGGCTTCCGTTATGCTCACCGAACCGCCTTCGCCTGCTGCGGCTCCAGTTCCCGTCACGCTAGCCGATGTGCCGTTAAAAACAATCTTCGCAGAGCTGTCTTCGCTCCACTCCGTGTTGTAATCTTCATCGTCGAACTCCACGAGTTCGTCCATCGACAATTCAGTTGTCGCAACCGCTGCCGTCTCCGTCTGCTGATCCGTCGAAGCGGTCTCCACGACCGCCGCATTGCCGGATGCCGCCGTATTATTGCTGCCATTGCTGCAGGCCGAAGCCAGAAGCACCGTACACAAAGCGATTACCCCTACATAATGTTTTATTTTCGTCTTTTTCATATCGATCTTCCTTCCGAATTGTAATTGTTGTTGCATTAATACTCAGCCTGAGCCGTAGGGACCATCGTCAGGGACAAATCCAAGTTGCCATTGCGGCATCGGATCGCGTCGAGGAATTCCTTCTGGTTCGTGTTCAGATCCAACGTAACGGCGTAGACGAGCTCATACAAGCTGCCAAGCTCGGTCGTGCGGATTTTTTTTAGTTCATACGCAACACCAAACGTAGCGAATACTTCGGCGAATGCTTCTTCGTATCCTAAGCTTTCCGGAATCGTGACTTTAAGCTGCTTCTGAGCCGACTTTCTCGCTCCGAAGTTGGTTTTGCTCAAGATGAACATCAAGGCGCAAAGGATTAAAGTGAACAATACCGCGTAGCCGAAGGCGCCTACGCCGCAAGCCAGACCGGCCGCCATCGTGAACAGGACGTACGCGATATCCTTCGGATCGCCGGGCGCGCTTCGGAACCGGATGATGGAGAAGGCTCCCGCAAGGCTGAACGCTCGGGCAAGATTGCTGCCGATCAGGAGAATAATAATGGCGACGATTGTGGGCAGAATGATCATCGTTAGCGTGAAATTTTGCGAATAGCCGGTCGGGTTCGTCTTCATGTAAGTGAAGCTGATAATGGCGCCGAGGGCGATGGCGATCAGGATCGTGACGATCGAACTGCCAAGCGTCATCGTGGTTGTCGTGGTCGTCGGATTGAACAAGGATTCGAAATCAAACATAGAGTACACGCTCTCTTTCCATAAATGGTGTTGTTTTTGTCGTTTGCGTTGGCAACGTCGGTCGCGCGTTGCCGTGTCTTACCGTCTTCTTGTATTCGTTGCCGTATTTGGAGAAGCTAGTGCGGTACAATCCGTGCTCCGATAATAGCCTCGACAGCCACAGCGGAATCGTATTCTCCGCCTTTACTTCCATCATCCACATGTTGGCCGAGTCAAGAAACTCGCCATGATCGCCAAGCTCCAGTCCTAGGTCGTACCGGCGATGGCGGATGTTCGTGTCAAACGTGATGCGGAGGTCTCGGCTCTCCTTGCTAAACATCGCCTTCCGCTCGTAAGCCAGATACACCTTCGGTTCGAGCTCGTAGCGGCAGAGGAAATATTTGATTTCTTTGATCACCTGCTTGTTCATGTAAGGCTGGAATACTGGCTCGATCCCGGTTCGCACGAACTCGTACGCTTCGTTCAGCTTCAGCCCCGTCCTTCGTTTGTTGACGAGACCGAACACCTTCTTCTTCATCTCCAGGTAAACCTTCGCGTCGCCGCTTGGCACGCCGTACGCTCTCAACCGAAGCTTCTCCTTGTATTTCGGCTTCGACAGGCTCGTCCGGATGAGCGAATCGTGCGGAGTATCGAAGTAGAGGTTGCTGATCGAATAAAATTCATGCTGCTTGTTATAATCGTCAAGCTCCATATAATCGAGCAGGTCGCTATAGAATCGAAGGTACGCATCATGGTCCAGCAAGTATTTGTTCTCGTACCGGTTGAACACCTCAATCGCCATCCTTGTTTCATTCCTTTCCGCGGTTCGCTGTGGTCTCATCTTTCATGTCTGTATCTTAGTCCCCCAACCTTTAATGAATCTTAAATCGATTTACATTTCCTCAAAAAAAACGCGTTTCCTATATATAGCGACCTGAAGCGATCGAACGAAAACAGTTAAGGTTGGCTAAAGGTTCGCTTGCTATAATGGGGAAATCAAGTCTAGAAAAACAGCAAAGGATGAACAGCCGATGCGAATTTTGATCGCGGAAGACGAAATACATTTGGCGGAAGCCTTATCCCAATTATTGAAGAAGCAGAACTACTCCGTGGATATCGTCCACGACGGCAGATCCGCTTACGATTACGCGCTGAGTGGCATCTACGATCTCCTGCTGCTCGATGTCATGATGCCGGAGTTGGACGGCTTCGCCGTGCTCCGTAAGCTGAGGGGCGAAGGCGCGGCGACGCCAGTCATCCTGCTCACTGCCAAAGGCGAGATTACGGACAAAGTAACCGGACTCGATTACGGCGCGGATGACTATATCGCCAAACCGTTCTCGACCGAGGAGTTGCTGGCCCGCATACGCGCTGCGCTGAGGCGTAAGGGAGAGGTCGTCCCGGAGGACGCGCTGACGTTCGGGGATATTGAGCTGAATACGACTCTATTGAAGCTGACCGTCAAAGGCAAGGAATTGAAGCTGAACTTGAAGGAAAGCGAGTTGCTCGAGCTGCTTGTGACGCGGAAGCTGGCCGTCACGTCGAAGGAGCAAATTATCGAAAAACTGTGGGGCTTCGATTCGAACGCGGAATACAACAATGTGGAGGTGTACATCTCGTTCCTGCGGAAGAAGCTGACCTTCCTCCATTCGTCCGTGAAGATTGCAACGATCAGGGGCGTTGGGTACATCCTGGAGGCGACGTAGTAGCATGTTCAAAAAGCTCAAAAACCGATTTCTCCTGCTGAACCTGATCACGATCACCGTCATGATGCTGGCTGCTTTCACGGCCATCTTTGCCATCACCTATCAAGACGTGAAACGCGACATCGATATGGAGCTTCATCAAGTTTCGGAATTTTATCATAAACAGCAGGACGGACCTAGACGGTTCGAACCGGACGATGACGGCGCATCACCTCCGGATGAGTTCCAGGGCGAGCCACCTGCAGGCAAGAAAGACGACGGCTGGCGACCCGAACGGTCCGTATCGTTCAAGCTGGAAGCGGACATCTCCGGCACGTTAACGAGCACCGACTCGCGGTTTGATATGGAGGAGTCCTTCTACCAAGAGGCACTCGATAAGGCACTAGCTACGGGCAAAACGACCGGCCAACTCAAGCTGGACGGCAATGAATGGGCGTTCATCGTTCAGACGACCGCTACTGCCGGCAGCATGTTCTTCTTCATGGATGTCACCGCGCAGCAGGGTATTTTGACGAATTTGATTTATACGTTCGGGGCCGTCGCTCTCGTTATGCTCGTTGTCATTTATTTCATCAGCCGTTATTTCGCCAGCCGATCCATCGCTCCGGTTAAGGAGGCGTTCGAGAAGCAGAGGCAGTTTATCGCCGACGCTTCCCACGAATTGAAGACGCCTCTTGCGGTCATTCAGACTAACGCAGACGTGCTGCTCGCCAACAGCGAGGATACGATCGTGAACCAAGCCAAGTGGCTGCATGTCATTAAGCAGGAGACGCTTCGTATGGCCAAGCTGACGGGCGATCTCCTCTATCTGACCGAGATGGAGGACTCGCGTTCCGCCATGATGCGCGCCGAGTTCGACTTGAGCGAAGCGGTGGAGACAATTATGCTGACGATGGAAGCCGTTATTTTCGAGAAGGAGCTCCAACTCGAATATGATATTGAGCCCGGACTGACAGTGAACGGCAGCAGCGAGCAGATCAAGCAGGTCATCATGATCTTGCTCGACAATGCCATCAAATACGCGGGTCCTCGCGGATCGATCGAGATTGCGCTGAAGAAACAGCATCAGAATGTCGTCCTGTCGGTCACCAACACGGGCGAAGGCATTGCCTCGGAGCACTTGCACCGGATCTTCGACCGATTCTTTCGGACGGACTCTTCCCGCTCACGCGCCCAAGGGGGCCATGGACTGGGTCTTGCCATTGCCAAATCCATCGTCGATCAGCACGGCGGAAAGCTTTACGCGAAGAGCGAGCTTGGGGAATCGACGACTTTCTATCTGCATCTGGACTAGAGGCCCTCGACACGCAAAAAAATCCCTTACGATCGTTTCAACGGTCGCATGGGATTTTTGATTTTTAGTCGTTTCGGGTCATCCTATAATTACAGTACGCGCCGAGCCGTCGAATAACGGTGCGAGTAGTCGCTCATCTTGTTATCCGGACGTCGTTGAAGCTGCTGCCGATCGTGTTGTGAATGAACTTGTCCGTTGCCGATGCATGTCCAATACCTTCTTAAATCAACCGCAAAATCGATACCTCGTCCATTTGTGCAGTATAAAAACTTCGTTTGAGCTTTTGGATGATTTTGAAAATGGATTCTATATTCCTTTCTCTTAGGGCAGTATAAGGTCTCCTCAATAAATTCAGTAAAAATACCAACGCCCTCTAGTTCTATCTTGGAAAAAAGTATGTTTAAGTTCTCATGAACGCAAAATAAGCTCTTCGCTCGTAAAATAAACTTTCTTTTTATTCATTCCGTAAGGAACATCAGTTTAGACCAATCTTAATATTTCGTTCTTTTAATAATTTAAGCACAATTAATGTATATTCATTAAGGCTTCAAGGGCAACTTCACTTGTTCTGACCCTGTCGGGAATATCGCCATCTCCGTTTAGCGGTAAGGAGCTGTTGGAAATTCGAACGAAATCACAACCGAACCGTCCCTGATTTCAAGTTCCGAAGCCAATAGGTTGCCCTAATAAAGGGTACAAAATACAGCCTGTTGATTTTGTCAACAGGCTGTATACACTGAGATTTGTTTATCACATATGAGAAGCGTGCTTCAAAATAAACTGTACATCGGCTGCAACCCGATTTGCTTTCGTGCTTGCATTCGCCGAATCCAAAGTCGATTTGACCCTTTTCATCACTTGTAACGTTTTTGCGCCGGTTACTTTCAAAATTTTCGTTTTTCCTCCCACGTAACGGTGTATATCCGTTACTTTAGCGGTCTGTCCTTTTTTAATGTGAATCACCACTGTGTTACCCAGAACGAGCGTATCATCGACACCGAATGTTTTTAAATGATTGCTCAGTCCTGTTATCCAGGTTATTCCGGAATCTGCGTACCCGGTCATACCCAAGCCGGTGATATCTGCCGTTAAACCACTGATGCCGCTTCCGACAGGTGCACGGTTAAGACCGGTTGATCCATCTCCATATCCGGTAATACCCGTGCTGTTAACGCCTGTACGCGTCCTGTAGCCATCCACGGTCGGTCCGTAAATCCCATTCGTGCTGTACATTCCGGTACCGTTGATTGGAGTTCCTCTCATATCGTAGGTTAATGCATTAGGCCTGCCGTCAAAATTGTAGGTCCGGTTACCTCTTGGCAAGGTGTTGGTGTAACCGGCGGACGTGTTTCGAAGTCCTTGAGTGGAAACTTTATTATGGTCATAAGTCCGAGCGCAACCGGTAAAAAGCAAAGAGGACAATCCGACGACGCAAGCCAGCGACAATGCCTTGTGATTCAAGTTTTACTCCCCCTAAAATGTTTTGACCCTGTGGAGGGACATTTAATATCATTTATCAATTAGCGGATGCTTAGTAATGGGGGTTACTGGTTCCCAAATAAATAAAATCACCTGTATTTCCCACCATTTTTTCGATTT
The DNA here is from genome assembly GCF_056269405.1 of Paenibacillus sp. J2L1-98. Classification (NCBI taxonomy): domain Bacteria; kingdom Bacillati; phylum Bacillota; class Bacilli; order Caryophanales; family Paenibacillaceae; genus Paenibacillus; species Paenibacillus sp. J2L1-98. The sequence continues at coordinate 14,302 of NZ_JBWDNW010000001.1, forward strand.
AAACATGGACATCTTATCATTCAGAAGGTGTTCCGTTTGAGAAAAATCAAAGCAGTTTTCGAAATGAACCAGAATCGCTTTCCGACTCCAGCTCCAACAATTGTTACACACTTGCTTTATAATTTTCGTTTCATCTTTTGTCAGTGGCTGGATATCCGCATGATCGCTGCCTGCCCTTCGTTGCACGTGAAAAGTAAGTAGTGATGTTTTTTTAGCGCTTCACAATAAGTCGACAGTTTGTCCGCTGCTTCTTTTGGAAGAATTAAACGTTCCAAATCAGCTTCATTCCAAAAGCTTCCGGATCGCGCCAAACGTAAGTGTGTCTCCTGACCCCCGTGCCGGATCGTTACATAAACATCATTCAAAGACAGCGGTATATTCGTCTTTTTGAACTACTGCTTTTTTCAAAGCTTGATTCATTTCCGGGCTGTTTTCTGCACATATCGCTCCAATGTTTCTATAAAATGGTTTTATTATTGTTACCCCATCCACATAATTCGAATCCTTGAAAGGATACTAAATGCACTATCTTATTATTTTCAAGAAACCAACAGCTACCAACAGCTATGTAATGGGAGGAATTTGTAAATGAATTTATCTGCAAAAAAGTGGTATGTTCCGGTTCTGGCTCTCGTCTGTTTGATCGTGGTATGCGGATTTGTTAAACTGCCGGACCGGCATGACAGGAACTACTATGAATCGCGCGGGGAAATTGTATGGGAAGTACCCATGAACAAGAAATTGATCGCCTTAACGTTTGATGACGGACCCAATCCAATAACAACACCGGAAATATTGGACCTGCTGAATAAGTATGATGCGAAAGCGACGTTTTTTGTGGTAGGGAATCGGCTCGATCGTTATCCGCATGTGGTGGAGCGTGAAGCTGCCGAAGGGCACGAAGTTGCCAACCATACTTATAATCACCTTTACTTCAATAGAAAAATCGGTCCATCAACCATAACGGATGAAATTGTAAAAAACCGTCAAAAGATAAAAGCGTTAACTGGACAGACTTCGCCGTGGTTCCGACCGCCCGGCGGTTTTTACAGCGATCTGATTGTCAACACAGCGAAGAAAAACGGGTACACAGTTGTGCTGTGGTCCTGGCACCAGGATACAAAAGACTGGATCAAGCCAGGGACAAACAAGATTGTGAGTAAAGTATTAAACAATGCACGTAACGGCGATATTGTGCTGTTTCACGACCATGTGGAAGGATCTACGCAGACCGTTGAAGCACTAAATCAAATATTGCCGGAGTTGAAACAACGGGGGTTCCAATTCGTCACGGTCTCAGAATTGCTGAATTATTCTAACTCGAAGTCCGTCAAAAAATAATAAATCTTTCTTTGCCACAACCAACAACTGGGAGTTGAGTTTGTAAACGGGACAAGAACATTTTTATGACGTTTATTCAAATCTGCCCGCGGCTAACAAAAAACCGCATCCATATGAGGATGCGGTTACTCTGTTAGCAGCACTCTTAAAAATTGTTGTAAATAACGTCGGCCGTTACCTTCCCGCTCGTGACGTCTCCCGAGGTGAAGCCGGATACCGTGTTACCGACTTTAAATTCTTTGCTTACCAGTTGCTCGGAAGGATCAGGAGCCGTCGGGCCCGTTATGCCATAAGTCGTTTTTTCCGTTACCGTCACCCACAACTCGCCGATTCGGAAGCTTTGGCCGTCGGCGCTTACCTCATCAATGACACCGTCAATGTTGACCCGATGCTTTGCCGAAGTGGCCGATCCCGGACCGTTATTTTCAACGACGCCGCCGCTTGGGTTGTTCGTGACCGGATCAGGAGCAGTGCCACTTCCGTTCTGGTTAACCGCATAGATGCTCAATGCCATTACCGCGCAAGCCGCAATGCTCGCTGCCCAGACGACTACCTTGTTTTTCTTTACTGCCGGATTAGCTGTTCTCATAGGAATCTCTCCATTTCGTTTATCGTTATCGATTTGTTTGTGCCTTTCCAGGTTTAATCGTTCAAGCGCACGTTCTTGAAAGTCTTCGCTCGTTTTCAATTTGGACATGGCCGATTTATACCTCGATTTCTTCATCTTCACAAATCACCACCTATAACGTCTTTAAGCTGATTGCGACCGCGAGCAAGCCAAGTCCCTACCGTCGCGGGTTTGGCATGAAGAATGTCCGCTATTTCTTCCAATGAGTAGCCCTCGTAATAATGCAGATGGATCGGAACCCGATATTTTTTATCCAATGATAATACAGCCTGCATGACCATGTATTCATCTTTAGGAAGGTAAGACAGTTTGTCCGGTATGGGGTTACGACTTTTAAACCAGCCCGTCTTGAGCAGGTTCTTACATTTATTGATCGTTATTCGGATTAACCAGGCTTTCTCATGATCAACGCTGTCGAAGACGGGAGATTTCTGGAGATAGGCAAGGAATACTTCCTGCGCGACTTCCTCCGCGTCGGCAACGTTTTTGAGATAAGCGAACGCTATCTTAACCAGGCTGTCGGAATAGTTGACCACGGCTATGCGGACGGATTCATTGAGCTCATATGAATCGTTCACCTGATGTCCCCCTTTCACTAGTAATACAATTGAGGAGCCCGATATTTTTCACGCTTTATAAATAAGTTTGGGACAATGGCTTTTAAGCGGAGCACTGCGCTTCCTATCAGTATGTCCGTCTGCCCAAAACGTCAACAGTCCGCGGGTCAGAAGCAAACAACAAGCCCCTTGGGCGAATGAGGCCAAGGTGCTTGTTTAGTACGCGTATGAGTTGCCAGGCAGCCCATTCACGATATAAGAACGTTTCCGACTTCTTCATTTTCGTAACCGACGTCAACCTAGGGTATAAGTTCTTCGTTTTTTCCGCCATGTTCAGATGTTCGTTCACAAATAGAAACTGCTCTTTAGTAAATAATTACGAGATTTCATTGAGCATCAAAACGTTGTTCAATCAATCTGAACTACCTTTTTTCCAATTGTTGGGTTTCGCTATAGTTCGTCACAACGCGGTACTGCCGTCTTTTAGAGTGCAATAACCGAAGCTTGAAGCCCTTCTCTAATTCTAACGTTGCCAGCTCTCTCCCATCGCCGCTTGCAAGGTTTACGTTACGTGTAACTTCAATTTGTGCTTTCTTTAGCCATTCATAAACGGTCTTGAAGAATTCCCCAAAGGGACTTCTGATTGTAACGTGCTTTCGTATTCGTCGCATCAACGATGCTAATGGTTTAATAAAATGATGGTTTCGTCCAATTCGTATTGGGCCACCAACACTAGTCTTTGCATAATCAACAGGGTTTTCGATGACATCGACAATTAGTTGCGCCACAGCTCCTCTGGTAACTTGGGCACCCACAAAAAGTTCTCCTTTCTGAGTTAAGTGATAGGCTCCATTGCCTGTCTGATTATAAAGCCATGTTAAACGAAGAAGGAATTAATAAGCTTATCCTTTAGCGTTCGTTAAATCGACGAGGTGATCGGCCAATGCTTGGATCTTCCCTTCCTCTATCACAGTGTCCGTAGTGACATCAGCCGCTCCTGTAAAATCCTCGAGTTGGAAAGTCTTCAACTCATCAAGCGTGTAGACAAAGTCATCCCTTTCCTGAGAAGCATGACACGATATGCAACTAGCTACATCCCTTCTAGTATTTAATGATTGGTCTGCATTGTAAGCTTGGAAACGCCAATCTCCATTTTGCTTTTCGGTAGGTTGATCCCCCCAGTCTAAGCGCTTTTCCATTACAAAAATATCGGATAACACTTCATCCCTATAGATTTCAAGCGTTAATACCGTGCCATGTGGAATCGGCTCGCCGTTCTGTACTGCTTTAATCGTTTCCGGACTCGTGTAGAGCTTCTCATGGGCATTCCCGCGATTTACAGTTGTGAATATTACACCATCAGTATAATTTTCAGGAAGGTCTACAATCACACTGTCACTTTTCATTGGTTGTTCCGCTGGTTGGCTAGTCATGTTCTCTTCATTGGTGCTGCTTCCTTTTGCGCATCCAGATAATATGATTGCAATTACGATAGCGAAGAGTAAATATGACTTTTTCATCATGTCTTCCTCCTTAGTTCTCTGTCATTCCATGCGATTTTTGCTTCTGAATAAATTTCACAGCATAATGAGTTCCACAGATATAGATTCCCATTATAGTTAGGTAATCAATTAAAAAGTTTATACTAGATTCATTGAAATTCCAGGATCCGAATGGATCGTATACAAAGAGCTTGGAGCCTAGATTTCTTTCAAAGGAAGTCTGAACTCCATAAACGACAATCAATACTGCCAAGGTGCGCAACGAAACGGTTCGGATTCGGCTTGAATCAGTTATTCCAGTCATTCTTCGCATAGCTTTGATTATCGTTCCCCAGGACATTCCGATATGAATAGCCATGATAATAAATCCCCAATAGGAGGTCATTACATGGATCTGCATGAAAATCATGTTATCGTTGATTGGAATAAAGGAGAGAATTTCACGGGAAATCGGCACAGCACTAATCAATACGGCAGCCATAGATACAAGGAATAACAAATTAACCGTTATGCTCAGCAAACGTCGAATGTTGAACGTTCCCTTTAGAATCGTCATATACCACCGACGGTTTAATAGGTTGTGGACAATAAATAACACAAGCAAAATGACTCCAATCACTTCATGGATTAGAATTCCGGTAATGTGGTAAGCCATGGCCGCTAACATAAGAACGGTCATCGTCACATCTATGAAGAGCTTGAATAACATTTTTGGATTCAATCCGTTTCCCTCTTTCTGCTACATGGATCTCTGACTGGCAAACAGTTAAGTTTTTAGGTGTTTCGTTACGCTCCCTGTACAGCCAGTCATTACACTCACAACTAACATCTATAATCCGATAATGCAAAAAATCCTCCCTTTTTTCTTCATCGCTCCGTATCCTTACAAGGTGTGACCGCCCATCCAAACGTTAATCATTATTTGCTCACTCTTTTTGAGAAATCAGAACCTGTAGGATAACGATCTCCCACAATCTTGATCTTCGAAAGCGCTTCGTTCAAATAACTGAGTTCCGCATAGCTCAGCTTCACATCCAAAGCTCCTACATTTTCCTCCAGCCGTTCCAACCTGCGTATCCCAGGTATCGGTACAATCCATGGTTTTTGGGCAAGCACCCAAGCGATTGCGATTTGAGCCATCGTTGCGTTCTTTTCTGCGGCAACCTTTCTAATCAGTTCCACCACCCCTAGATTTGCTACCATATTCTCGGACTGGAAGCGTGGTTGCTTGCTGCGGAAATCGTCACTGCCGAATGTTGTATGTTTATCAATGCTTCCAGTGAGAAAACCCTTCCCCAGCGGGGCAAACGGCACGAAACCGATTTCCAGTTCATCTAAGACGGGCAGCAGCTCTTTTTCAGGACTTCTCCACATCATAGAGTATTCACTTTGAATGGCGGCAAGCGGCTGAATGGCATGTGCACGTCGTATGGTTTCCACACCCGCCTCAGAAAGACCCCAGTGTCTGATCTTCCCCGCTTTAATTAGTTCTTGAATGACGCCGGCCACTTCTTCAATTGGTACATCAGGGTCAACTCGATGCTGATAATACAGGTCAATTGTTTCAACGTTAAGCCGTTTGAGTGAGCCCTCAACAGATTGTCTGATAACCTCCGGCTTGCTGTCGAGAATCTGTTTGCCTTCCCTTGCTTTTATGCCAAATTTGGTCGCTATGAGCACCCTTCCCTTGAACGGAGCCAACGCTTCACCAACTAACTTCTCATTGTGATGGGACTGCCCGTAAACTTCAGCAGTATCAAAGAAATTCACACCCCGGTCTACTGCCGCATGAATTAATGAAATCGACTCTATTTTTTCTGGCGGCGGACCAAAACTCTGGCTCATCCCCATGCAGCCTAATCCAATTGCTGATACCTCCAAACCGCCTTTACCCAATTTACGCATTTGCATAACTGATCTTCCTTTCTTCGTTTAATGGTCCGTCAACCTTCATTTAGTTCGCCTGATTTTTAATATTTTGGTTCGAAGCGTTGAACCCATAGTAGTATTTAGTTCAATAATCATCTTAATGTTGCTTCATAATCTTCCCAGCAAGAAAAGTGGCAGCCAAAGAACTTAACTTTATTATGTCTGGTTTTATTGCTATACCGTTATCTCAATCGTCTCAAATGCTTGCCTAATTCTCTCGCTATTGCTGACGATTAAGGCGTAAATGTTTTATACTTTGAACATGATAAACGAAAAGATAAAGGAGGAGCTTATGGCTGAAGGCATACAAAATCAAAGAGGTGAACTCGCAAACCTGATTAAACGTCATACCGTTCAAGACGGAGTCATCCAAACAACTATTCCGTCCTTATTCTTTATTCGCTACTCCGATTTGAGCGAGAAGGCTTATCGAGTGTATAAACCTTCGTTTTGCTTTATTGCACAAGGATTAAAAGAAGTTTGGTTGGCCAATGAACGATTTGAGTATGGTCCGGCAGATTTTCTTATCTCATCGATGAATTTACCTGTTATTGGCCAAATAATTAAAGCATCCAATGAAGTTCCTTATTTAAGCTTAAAACTCGAATTTACGCAGAATCAGATTTTAGAGGTATTAAATGAATCGGAATTTCAAATGACATCGAGAGAGAACGCCAAACGAGCTCTGTTCGTAGGGCAGATTGAGCATTCTTTGTTAGACGCAACTCTCCGATTAGCTCGTTTACTAGATAATCCCCATGATATGAGCTATCTCGCGCCTATATATATTAAGGAGGTGCTCTATAGACTTCTGCAAAGTCGGTATGGCGTTACTTTAGCTCAAATCGCATTGGAAGGAAGCAACTCGTTTCGCATTCAGGAAGGAATTGAGGAAATTATTAAGAACTTTGATAAACCACTACGAATTGAAGAGCTTGCCGAAATGGCTAATATGGGCATTTCAACGTTCCATCGAGTCTTTAAGGATGTGACCGCTATGAGTCCGATTCAGTTTCAAAAACAAATCCGATTACAACAGGCCCGACGATTATTATTATCTGAGTCTGCGGATGCCGCTGACGTTGGATTTCGCGTGGGTTATGAGAGCGCATCTCAATTCAGCCGTGAATACGCTCGTATGTTTGGTTCTCCTCCAAAAGCAGATATCAAACAAATAAAGGATAAATTTGAGGACAAAACCATTCTTACAGAATCTGATCTGTTAAGGATTTAATGCTTTAGCCGGCTTTACAATCAAGTAGGTAATTGATGATTTGCGTATTAATCGAAATTCCTATTGTTCATGCTTTTATGAGATTTGTAGCTATAGGCATTGGCCTCTACGGCTATAAATAACTGAATACAGAAAGAAACCGCCCCTTGAGTAAATGGCTGATGACTCCTCCATTTAACCCAAGAACGGTTTCTTTTTGCTTGTCTGGGAACAGGGAATTTCTTTGACTGCATGAGCTGTGGAAGCAGCTCTTGCGGCTTGCAGTGTAGTGGCAATTAGCCAAGGATGTCGTCGATTGCTTGGTGAGATCTATACCAAGATTATTCGCGTTTATTCACCCCTAAGCTGCGGCGAACCTCCAGTTCTGGGTTGGACGCCAATTTAACAATCAAATGCGCAACACTCTTACGCGACACAACCGAACCTTTAAATGGTTCTCCTTTCTGAGTTGTCTCATAGTCAATTTCATTTGTATTCGTAAACCATGCAGGTCTTATGATCGTATAGTCGAGGTTAGAGGCTTCAATGATTTGAGCCGATTTTCGATATGGATTTAGAATACTGCCATATTTCTCTCCAGGGAATTCATCATAAATGCCCATAGAACTGATAAAAATCAGTCGTTTCATACCAGTCGCGTCCATTGCTTGCACAATGTTTTTAGCCATCTTTTCTAAATCACCGGCCAGATTGGCATAGACAACATCTTGTCCCGTCATGGCTTCTTTCAGTTGTTCAATATCCATTACATCGCCTTCAACTACTCGAACATGATTTGATTCTATATTTCTTAGTCTGCCTGAGTTGCGCAGATAAAGCGTTAACTGTGCATCGGTTTCATTAAGAAATAAATCGATTGCATGACGAGCAATTCCACCGTTTGCTCCAAGGACTAACACATTACTCATATTCAAAACTCCCTTTCATTCTATTAAAGTATAGATTTGCTCGTGAAGAAGCATACTAATTTAGTTCGAACATTAAATATCAAATACCCAGCCTGTGATAAGCTTTTTGATTTCTTCATTTTCAGGGTCATTTGAAAGCCTCTTGCTTGTATCGCTAGACGTAAAACCGTCCGCTGGATTAATCCTGGATTACATGAAATTTGTTCCCATTTATGACCGCAATGCACAGTTCCCCTTGCGCAACATTACTTTTCGACGGATATGCAGGATCCTCTCCGCGTGATTGAATTTCTCGTCCTTCAGTTGTCGTATTCTCAGAGCGAGAACCAGCACTCATCATGCAAAGGGCATGTCTTTTAGTCATTTCCATTCCTCCTACCTTTGATTTAATTTCATCAAGGCGTTTACAATCTAAAGTTATCATTCATTCAAATACGATGACGACAGCACTTTTTCAGCTTGTTGGTTTGTTGGACATGATGTGCGAAGGTGACCAAGAAAATAACGTGAGGATAGTTTACAACTATGCTTGGGATTTGCTTGGTCATGGCGACTCCTGCCTACCGCACTATACGAGAAGCTCAGAAGCAGTATCCCTTAATAATACATCCTGCCGTGCAACACCGAAGACAATCCCTTGACCGTAATTAGCTTGATGAAAGTTAGGAAATGCAAACTCCAAAGCCATTGGCAGCCTATTGTACGAATACAGAGAGCAGTCACTTTATGTGCCGGAGTCACAGAAAATGAAGAGATTCATCGCGCCATTGTGGAGTTTACACTTCAATGACTGGGAGCCAATACTCAATTTGCTCTGGATATCTTGCCGCTTCTATCATTTACTTACGGTTAACTTCAGCGGTCTTGGCGGATCTGATAATCAGCGCAACAACGAAAACAAGGGCTAGCATAAGCATTGCTGTGCCTGCGGTAAGTGCGGTTGCGACGCGATGAGTGAGCAGATCTCGCTCGTCGAGAGCAGCAGAGCCAGCTGCAGCGAATATCGTAACGAGTATACCCAGGCCAAGTGAGCCTCCCAGTTGGTGGGCGACATTAACGAGTCCGGAGGCGGCACCGGCGTCTTTTGAGTCAACCCCTGCAATACCGGAGGCGGTAAGAGGGCCTAAAGATGCTCCCTGACCAATGCCAATCAGGATCATCGGTAACGCGATACCGGTGAAGTAAGAGATGTCGGCGGAAATACGGCTAAGCCAGGTCATCCCGATAAGCGTAACGATAACGCCGCCGGCGAGCAGTCGCGCGTTGCCGAACCGCCGCGTAAACCTCGGGACATTAATGGCTATAACGAAGTTGGTAATCGTCATCGGTAAAAAGGCGAGGCCAGCCTCAAGCGGGCTATAATCTCTGACTCCTTGGAGGAACTGGGTAATGAAGAACCAGAACCCCATCATCGCTCCGAGAAAGAGAATGCGTGCCATATAAGCCCCGGCGCGTTCTCGGCATGAAAACAGGCGCAACGGCATGATGGGCTGTTCTGCGCGCCACTCGTTGAAAACGAAGAGTGCAAGCAGCAGGACGCCGGCGGCCAATGCCGCGACCGTGAGAGGATCGCCCCAACCGGCGGTCGCGGAGTGAACGATGCCGTAGACGACCGCAGTCATACCGAGGGTTGAGCTTATGGCGCCTGTCAAATCAAACCTCCCCGGACGATGTTCAGTTTCAGCAAGGTAGCGCGGCGTGGCAAGCATCATGGCGATCCCGATAGGAACATTAATAAAGAACCCAACGCGCCACGAAATCCAGTCGGTGAGGATGCCGCCGAGCACGAGTCCGAGACTGGCTCCAATACCGGCTACGGCCCCATAGTAAGCGACTGCACGCGTGCGCTCGTACCCTTCAGGAAAATTAGCCGTCAAGAGAGCAAGTGTAGACGGCGCCAGTATCGCGGCACCAATGCCCTGCAACACCCGAGCGCCAATTAGCCAGAAACTCGACTGTGCCAACCCAATGGCGAGCGATGCAACAGTAAAAAGTGCGATCCCGACGATGAACATACGACGTCGGCCGAGGATGTCGCCGACGCGCGCGCCGAGCAGCAGCAATCCGCCAAAAGCAAGCGTATAGGCGTTCTGTACCCAGGAGAGTCCAGTAGCCGAGAAGCCGAGGTCTAGTTGAATTTCCGGAAGTGCGGTGATGACGATCGAAATGTCGAGGACGATCATCAAATAGCTAATAAGAATGATCGCGAGTACTGCCGTGCGCTGCGAATGGGGGACGCCATTGGTAGCAGGCGGCATGGCTACACGGTCATCGTCATCGCGAGCGTGCAAAGTGAAATTTATCATGTTAGATCTCCTCTCGAGTTCAGATTAAATAACCAGAACCAGATTCCAATCGATTTTATCATTTCCTTTGTTTCTGGTCTTAATAAGGAGTTTACAATTTGGAGTTAACTCCAGGTCAATACATAAAGTCATATGAATTTTTGATCCCGTCCAGCCTCATCGCTAGATGGCAATCTTGTCAGCAATCTACCGTTCGCATAAAAAATCACCCAACATCAACCTTAGATAAGGACAGCGGCAATTCCATATAGCACACCTAGTGAGCAATGGAAGGATAACTGTTAATTATTTTTTTGAAATCTGATGTGTTATGTCCCAGGGACATGTCATTACCATGAAGTCTGAGCTGGCTTCACACCACAATTAGAACGTCATACCAAGCACTGGATGCGGCACATATGCCTCTTCCAGCAATGCAATTTCTTCAGGTGTAAATTTAATCGAAAGTGCGGCCACCGCATCTTCGATGTGGGATATTTCTGTCGTACCTACAACAGGAGCAGTCACCGGTTCCTTATGAAGCAACCATGCAAGAGCGATTTGAGGCATCGGTACACCACGTTTTTCAGCTATTTCCGCTACACGTTCAACGACATTCCGATCAGAATCGGCTGTAGAACCATAAATACTTTTTCCGATTTCATCTACTTTGGCACGGTCGTCCATTTCGCCCCAAGGACGTGCCAATCTACCTGCAGCCAGCGGGCTCCACGGAATGACACCGATTTTGTCTTCCTTACAAAGCGGCAGCATCTCCCTCTCCTCCTCACGGTACATGAGGTTGTAATGATTCTGCATCGCTACAAACCGGGTCCAGCCGTTACGTTCAGCGACATGCTGTGCTTTTAAGAACTGCCATGCATACATGGTGGATGCACCTATATACCTCGCCTTCCCGGCCTTCACCACATCATGCAAGGCTTCCATCGTCTCTTCAATAGGAGTGCTAGGATCCCAGCGGTGGGTATAATAAAGATCTACATAATCGGTTCCCAATCTCTTAAGACTTTTATCAATCTCACTCAAAATGGCCTTACGAGAAAGTCCGGCACCGTTTGGACCTTCACTCGTTGGGTAAAAAACCTTCGTCGCAAGGACAATTTCATCCCGATTGGCATAATCCTTTAGAATCCGTCCAGTAATTTCCTCACTGGATCCGTTTGAGTACACATTCGCCGTATCAAAAAAATTGATACCTGATTCTATGGCTTTTTTGATCATAGGGCGACTGCGTTCCTCATTCAGTGCCCATGGAAAAAATCCACGTTCTGGTATACCAAAGCTCATGCAGCCAAGGCAAATCCGGGATACATCCAAGCCAGTATTTCCTAGTTTCACATATTCCATTTGATAATTCCTCGCTTTCGTGTAGATCATTAGATAAATTAGATGTCAGCATGAAAATATACATCAGTATATTAGGTGTCATTGATGTATTAAGTGACATCTGTTTATTATTATAAATGGATACAGAATGCCTGCAATTACTAAAAGAACACGATTCGTGAATTAGTGCACAAATCGATTAAAATTGTTAATTATTTTTAAGAAAGTTTGGTGATCCTCACAATGTCTAAGGTGGATAGAAGAATAATTAAATCCCAAGAAGCGATAAAAAAAGCAGTTATTGAGTTGATGTCTGAAAAAACTTTTAATCAGATTACGATACAAGATATTTCCGACAGGGCAAATGTTAGCCGAAGAACCATCTATCTTCATTACATGGATAAATTTGATTTACTGGATAAGCTCATTGAAGCACATATTAACGAACTCCAGGAATTGCGCGAATCGTCATCTGAAATGGATTTTATAGATGGTGGTTTGATCTGGTTCGATTACCTTGAACGTAATTATTTATTCTTTTCGACGATGTTAGCCAGTCAAGGAGCCCCTTCTTTTCGTGGCCAGTTCCTTGAGTTCGTCATCGAAGGGTTAAAGGGTGAAGTGAATACAACAGAAGGAAAAAATCACGGATTAAGTAACGATGTTCTTCTTCGATTTATTGCGGGGGCTTACGTAGAAGTAGTGGAATGGTGGTTCAAAAATGGAATGCCTTATCCGCCACGTGTCATGGCAGAACAAGTGGGGATAATGATTGAGAGGATTGTTTAAACGGTCAACCTGTACCTCTGAATGCACTTCAACCTTTCGGTGGAGCGTTCTTGTCCTAAACCTTGGACAAGAACATATTTATTAAAAATAAAAAAGCCGCAACTGCGCGGCTTCTATCTTTACAAAGGTCATCTACGGCGTCGGAGCATGGTACACGGCTGAAATCAACAAAGCTGGGTATCTGCCGGAGTCAGCTTCTGAAACTTCATCATCGTGCTCTTGAGAGTGAACGGACACGGCCGTAGGAGACGACCGCGACGACGGCCGCGAATGCGACCGAGGAAGCACTGATCCAAGTGATCGCCAATATCGACAAGCCTTCCACGGTAATTCCCCCGATGCCGGCGCCCGCGGCAAATCCGAGCTGTACGAAGGAACTGTTCAGACTAAGCACGATACCGGAGGCTTCTGGAGCATGCGAGACCAGGTTGAAGTTTTGGGTCGGCCCGAACGTCCAGACAGCGATCTCCCAGAGCATGAGCAACGAAATGGTAACGAATACCCCTCCAGAGTTGGTGGACAGCAAACCGAGAGCGAGGGCTTGGACGGCCATGGAGCCGACGAGCGTTCGAACGGTGCCGATCCGATCCGCCAAGAAGCCGCCAAGCCTGGAGCCGATCAAGCTCGCTATTCCCAAGGTGAAGAGAATAACGCTCATTTCCCGTTCCATCATCGGCATGACCGAGGCAAGAAACGGTGTGATATACGTATTTACTACCGAATAGCCGATAAACACGAAGAACGTGATGCAAAGGGTGACCGAGATCCTCGGCTCCTTTAGATGGGCAAGCCGCTTGCCCAGAGGAACGGACGCTTCGCTTTCCGTGGCCGGAATCGTCCGTGCGACGGCGAAGATGGCCAGCAGGCCTATAAATCAAAGGCCCCAGAAGATCGTCTTCCAATCATACGCTGCGGCGACAACACGACCGATGGGTACGCCGAACACAAGTGAAGCGCTAAAACCCATTGCGACGTTGGACATAGCTCCCCCCTGACGTCCGGGAGGAGCCAGCTTCGCAGCTATGGAATAAGCAGTGACGACGAAGACGCCCGTTCCGACCCCGAGTACAATGCGAGAAGCCATCAGGAAACCGAACCCCGGAAGCGCGAGCGTCAAAACGATGCCGAGTAATAGTATAGCGAGAGCCAGCAGCAATTGCTTGCGCTGATTCATCTTCGCCGTCGCCACCATGACTAAAGGCGTTCCGATCGCGTTACCGAGCGCAAATACGGTAATAAGCTGTCCTGCTGTCGATACGGATACGCCGACAGAAGCAGCAACATTATCCAACATGCCAACGATGCTGAATTGTGAAGTGCCAACCAAAAAACTGATAAGGGCCAGCATATAAATTTTCCAATTATTGTTCATTTTATCCTAACTATCTCCTGTTCTTCCTACTGAGCGAAATTTGTGGTCTATACTGTGCGTGCTATTTTACTTAGATTGATCATAACTAGAAGTATATTCTTTCGATTTCATGAGTGAGCAACCTTTCCATAAGTTTTGTTATTGTTATAGGGGCGTATTCTTATTATGCAATGAATGAAAAAAAGACCGTTATCACAATTGTCCTAAATGATTGCCTAATCCTCTCACTATCACTAATGCTAAAGACGTATATGCCTAATTGTTGGCGATCTTCGCTGCTGTGTGATCGACTCCGTCTACAAAAAGGCAGCCCTCCCTCTGGATAAGAAACTCGCTCTCTACTGGATGGAGGGTTCACGCAGCCTCAGCCGATGCCGTTTCTGAAAGGAAACACAAAAAGGAGCCAACAGTAATACTGTAAGCTCCTTTTTGTGTGCGATGTAACGCATCTCCATCATTTCACTCATATCTCTGTAATGAGATCAAGACCGGACGCTAACATTTTGTTCACATATATTTCAGTTCATGTTTTTTGAGAGGCGTTTTTTTTAGAGAGACTGAGCTGCTTATTTTGCTTCGTCTCAACATTGATCTATCCACTCCGTCAATGATCGATTAGTTTAACACAGTTAACAAATCAGACTTGATCTTCTGGGCACATCTGCTTAGTTCCGATGCTTCCTTGCGCCAGCTTTACTCTTGCTACGCTGCTTGTCGTCCGATTCTTTTCTCCTGTGCTTCCGGGTACCTGCCTCTCCATCCTTACGCAGTCCGCTGACTGCTACTCCTCGTTTACGCTTCCGAGTGTCAGTTTTTTCCTTTCTACGCTGCCTGATTGCAGCTGTGCCGAGGAATGCAAGCACTTCTTCTGAAAGATGTGCTAACGTGATGGTATTCTTACGAATGTTATGGCCTTGAATAGTATCGGCCTTAAAATGCTTGCCCTCCAACGACTCCAGCTGAACATGTTCGCCAATCACAGCTCTGTGGACAATCTTCGCTCCAGTAACTGCACCGTTCTGCAGCGCCGATTCACCAACGCTGTTTAGAGACAACTTCTCTGACGTAACGGATTCGCCCGCCAGCTTGCTGCTTGAGACCGACTCATCGGCTAATTGGGCCATCCCTACTGCCCCATGATCAATATGCTCATAGCGAACCGCATGCGGTGCAAGCTTATCTCTAGTAATAATTCCGTCTTGCAAATGCTTGTTTGCAATGGCGTTCTTCGCCAGCTGCTTCGTTGAGACTGAGTCCGCTGCCAAATGGGCTTGATGAACTTGCGCTTCAGCGATTTTGTCCGAAGTGACGCTGAAACGACTAAGATGACGGTTTAGTACCGCATCGTTGGTCAGCTTCTGCGCATCAACGCTCTGGTCGGAAAGCTTTGATAAAGTAATGGAATAGTCGACAATTTTGATTGAGGATACCGAGTGATCAGATAACTTATCCGAAGTTACCGACTGATCAGCGAGATGCGCGCTTTGAACGGCTTCTACCTGCAGGTGGGATGAAGATACCGAGTTGATCGCTAGTTTTTTCGAATCGACAGCACCCGGCTTCAAATGATCGGCATCCAGAGCTTCCTTAGCAATCTTATCGCCTGTAACGGCTCCATCGCGCAGCTTCGACTCGGTAACCGCGCCGTCTGCGAGTTTCGAACTGTTAACTGCATCATTAGCCAAATGATCCGGGCGGATCGTCCCGCTTTTTATTTTGTCCGATGTAATCGACTGTTCGGCCAACAGCTCTGAAGTAATTGAGCCTTCTGCTATTTTGCTCGCGCTAATCGTGCGGTCAGCGAGCTTCTCCGACGTAATGCTTCCATCCTGCAGCTTGTTGCCAGGGATGGAGTGGTCCGCAATTTTACCTCCGGTTATCGAGTTGTTTTTCAAATGGTCCCCGATTATCGCCTGCTCCGCAATTTTAGAAGAGTTAACGGCACCATCTGCTATCGCATACGATTGAACACTTTTTGCTCCGAGCTTACTGCTGTCGATCGCACCGGGAGCAATTTTGTCTGCGGTAACTGCCATGTCAACCAAATCGTTCGTAAAAATATAAGGATTCAGTTTCTTTTCCAAAACAGGATTTATCTTTTCTTCAACCATTTCCCGAGACTCATTAGACGATTCATGCTCTTTCGGGCTCTTGAGATGCTCGAGGAGTTCAAATTCCTTAACCGTAGTTTTATGATTATTCGCTACTTTCATCTCTCGTTCGGGTGCCGTACTTTTCGCAACTCCTTTACTTTTGTTCAATTCATCCAGCCACTTTATCTCGGAAAAATTTGGATTATCTACATAATAAAACGGCTTCCGCCCCTTCGGGCTGTTCTTCGAACTGTTCCCTTTTCTTCTTTTTTCCATTATTTTATTCTCCCTCCTGCAAGGTCAAAAACCTCTCGGTATCGTCCTCATCAACAAAGTCCGTCCGCTCGTCATCAAACTCTGGATGACCGACTTTTCATTCATTACAGCCTTGCTTCGTTACATTATTCGTGCCGCGGACCTAAGCTTTGAATCACGAACTGTCCTTCGGCTGCTCGCAGATGCACATGACAAACCGTTGTTTGCACTGTAGATGTCAACTCATGGTCGAAGGGAAGACAGAGGATCTCGAGACTTAAACCCATCGGCAGTCACTTGTAACTGATTTTCCTGTTGAATACATTTTTGGTCCGGCTCATTCATAAACATCCTCCTCCTAAGTAGTTATATGTGGAGGGATAATAGTAGGTATAGATAAATATCCATTAACAAAAGCCCATTTTATCAAAATAGCATAAGACCCTTCCTCAAAACGCACTAGAGTTTAGCCGGGGTAGTTCATCCAACACCTAGTAAGGTCAAGTAAACGAAAAATATTTACCGCATTCTGAGAGGAAGGAATATATTCTTGGATCTTTGCTATACTTCGTGTCTCTCGTCCCAAAGATGAGTTCTGCGCTGTCGAGGTCCGCGCGCGGAATTCACCGTTTCCTTCATTGAGCTCTGCTCCATCTGAATAAAAACAATAATAATGTAAAAAATAGGATGATGTTCTCACATAAAAGGAGGTTTATAAGTATCGGCTGAATGACTTAAAAAAACGAAATGATTAATGTTAAACTCAGTTTTTGCGGAACTTAACCCCAATAATCGGAAATCAGGAGGAATGAATTGATGAAATTTTTTATATTAGCCAGTTTGATTTTATCTGCCCTTACGCTAGGAACTGGTATGACCACATCCCATTCTAATGCTGTTACGGTTAATATCATCAATAGTGATGGAAAAACAATTGGTAAAGCCGAGCTTACTCAAAAGGCGAATAAAGTGTATATCCTCGTTGAAGCCGAAAGTCTTCCTCCAGGGGAGCACGGCATACACTTACATAATATTGGCCAATGCGATGGTCCTGATTTCACGTCCGCAGGCCCGCATTTCAATCCGCAAAGCAAACTTCACGGTTTCCATAATCCCCAAGGATACCACGCAGGCGATTTGCCCAACATCGTTGTTGGAGCCGATGGAAAAGTAAAAACGATGATCGTTAATGAAACCGTTACTCTCGAACTAGGCAAGCCCAATTCTTTATTAAAACCCGAAGGAACATCATTAGTAATTCATGAAAAAGCCGATGATTATGTGACGGACCCTTCCGGTAACTCGGGAAATCGAATTGCGTGCGGGATTATCAAATAAAGCTTTCCCGCTTCTCTTGGAGATAAAAAGCTGATATTTTGTGCAAAAAAAAGAAACCGTTTGGCAGCTCAAATTGCCTTACGGTTTCTTTTCAACTTCCCTTATCTTTCCACTACATAAATTATGGAAATCATCTATTAGATAGGCTTGTTTCTTGGTAAATAAAAACTCATTTCCGTACCGACTCCTTCTTCGCTTCGTACCACTATTCTCCCATTATGCTCCGCAACAATGGTTTTGGCGATCGGTAATCCCAGGCCTGTTCCTCCTGTTTTACGTTGACGTGAATCATCCACTCTATAAAAGCGTTCGAAGATAAGAGCAATCGACTCCTGCGGAATTCCAATCCCATAATCCTTTACTCGAATTTCAATCTCCTTATCCATTAAAGAAATGACTAGCTCGATTTTTTCTTTACTGTATTTCAAAGCATTATCCAATAAAATAAGAATTAACTGCTTAATTTTCAAGAAATCTGCTGTTATAATCGGATCCTGTCCATTCGTAACAATGGTTATGGAGCGTTTATGCAATTTTTTTAACAGAGATACGGTTTCTGTACAGCATTCCACTAGATTAAACGACTCAAGCTCCAGCTTAGACCCGTGCTGCGATGAAGCCAAAAACAACAGCTGCTCAGTCATTTTTCTCATTCTTTTGGATTCTTCATAAATCGATTCAATGGATTCTCGTTGTATGCTCTCATCTTTCGTCCCCCAACGGCGAAGCATATTAGCGTAACCTTCAACAATGGTCAGTGTCGTATTTAATTCATGTGATGCATCCGATACAAATTGCTGCTTAAGGAAGCTTTCTTCAAGACGAATGATCATACGATTGAAGGTTTCTGACATTTGATTGATTTCATTATTGGAATGCCCTTTTAAAGGTATTCTTTTGAAGCTAAGGCTCCTTTCAATTTCCCGCATCGTAATTATGCTATTCGAAATTGGCTTTACAATGGTTTTGGCTAATAAGGAGCCTCCTAGAAAGCTTAGAAGCACTGCCCCCCAGTTGTTAGGAGAAGAATGATAATAAGTAAATCCGTACTTGAATCCAGCATCTCCATATTTTCAATGATCTCGAATGTACCAACAATCACATTATTTGAAACAATGGGTTCACGAACGATGATCACCTTATGTTCAGCTTCTTCCTTGAGCTGGCTTTGGCCAATTTCACTGCTCTACCTGTTCTGACAAAAAAGTGATACTGGATCATAAAAGTATGTATAACAAGTTTTTTTCATAAGAAAAAAGCTCGGTAACTGGAAAATGACAACCCCGTTCACCGAACTCTTTTTTTGTCACCGAATACGCGGAAATGAAATCCAAGCAAGTAAATTCATTTTTGATTGTTTTCCTTTCTCACGTACCAACCCTAAAAATTCACCTAAAAATTTCTCCCACTTTTTACCTATGATTTGCTTTTCTTCTTGATTCTCGAGAATAAGCCTTATACTTTTATTCATAGCAACTTCAAGATGCGACAAAGCCTGCTTTAAATGAAAGTCGACCGTCTGTTCTTCCATGCTAATCAGCCCCTTGCGGCATCGATGCGATTTCTTTATCGAGCTGTTTTTTCATTCGTTCGAATTGGGCCTCTGCCACAATATCTTCCATTTCTTCCTTGGCGATTTGAACGATTGATCGGGCGCGCTTCACGAGACCCTCCCCTAACTCCATTCCACCGGAAAGCAAAGGACGCAGCGTTGTTTTTGCAATGGGTAGAAGTGTTGTTGCTGCTGCTGCAAGAGCTGCTGCTACAATGATTTTATCAATGTTTCTTTGAAACATTTTTCATCCTCCAAACACGTTAGAAATGAAACCGATGCGGCGGATTAGGCCGCAGCACCGGTTATTGATAAGTTAAGTGATGTAACGGCTCGTTTTGTCACTAAGGACAAAACCGGTTTTGAAAGTAAGGAAACCGAACCGGCTACCAGCAATACCGGAATCCAATGAATCAGTGACAAAGGCGCCGTGTGAAAGAAACGGGATACAGGCGGAACATAAATAGCTGCCAGTAGAGCAAGCCAGGATATGCTAAGCGCGCCGATCAAGAAACGGTCCTTCGTCCATTCGCGGGCACCTTGTCCGCTGCCTTCCTGTCTCCATGAAAAGGTTTGAATCAACTGACCAGCAACTAGTGTGGCAAATGCAATACTTTGAGCTACGTTGATCGGAACGCCTGCAGCTAAGCTTGCCGCGAATAGTCCGAACGAGCCGAGGCCTAACAACACGCCGCGGACAATCACTTTTCGATACAAATTTCCATCCACAATATCGGTTCGATCGGGTGTCCTGTTTTTATTTCCTGGATTGACGGCTAGTACCATTGCAGGCAGAGCGTCTGTCAGAAGATTCATTAGCAAAATTTGTACGGGCACAAGCGGTATAGGCAGACCGATCATGACGGCTGTGCTGGTTACAATGATTTCGGCCAAATTGCCGGTAAGCAAGCATCCAAGCGCTTTGCGAATGTTACTGATGATCGTTCTTCCTTCTTTAACACCATCGACTATAGAACCAAAATGATCGTGCTGAAGCACCATATCAGCCGCTTCTTTCGTCACTTCGGTACCGGTTCCCATTGCAATTCCGACGTCGGCTTGCTTGATGGCAGGTGTATCGTTCACGCCGTCTCCAGTCATCGCAACGACATGGCCGCGTTTTTGTAAGGCGGTGACAATTCGAAGCTTATGCTCAGGCGTCACCCGAGCAAAAATCGACACGTCCTCCACCATCTCAAATAGTTCTTCATTCGTCAGCCGGTCCAACTCATAACCGGACAAAACCTTTTGCGTACCGGTATAAATGCCGATTTGCTTTGCGATTGCAATGGCTGTGATCGGATGGTCCCCGGTAATCATTACCGATTTTACTCCAAGCGCTTGCGCGCTCTGGATTCCTTCTTCAACAGCAGGCTTAGGGGGATCGGCCATACCTACCATACCAACGTAAATCATATCCTGTTCATCGATGCAAGCTCCATCCTGTTCCCCTTCTACTAGGCGGTAAGCGAAAGCGAGCACACGCAGGGCATCCATTGAGAAATGTTCATTTTGCAGTATGATCTGTCTCTTTTGATCTTCATTCAACTCAAATATCTCGCCGTTCGCCTGGTATCTGCTGCATCGCTGGAGAATAGCTTCGATGGAGCCTTTCATAAGGATATAGCAATTGCTGTCCGTCCCCGTATCCTTACATACAACACTCATTTTACCGGTATTTGAGTCGAACGGAACTTCATGATTTCTGTGCCAACTGCTCAAATCCTGCAGCCACATTCCGTTTTTGGCAGCGAGCGTCAGCAGTGCACCTTCCGTCGGATCTCCTTTGATGATCCACTTTTCCTCCTGCTGCTCAAGCTTGCTGTTGTTACATAGCGTGCCAATTTCCAAAATCCGCCTTAATTCGCAATCCAAAACCGAATTGGGAACGCCGATATTTTTATGTATCTCGGCAGCAGCAGCGGCGGCCTCTATCGACACCTCTTGAATTTCTCCTACCGGCTCGTACCCATTGCCTGTGACGGTCCACATACGATTTACCGTTGCAACGGTTTGAACCATCATCTCGTTTTTAGTGAGCGTACCAGTTTTGTCCGTGCAAATGATTGTTGTCCTCCCTAACGTTTCAAGAGCGGACAGCTTGCGAACCAGTGTTTTCTTTTTGGCCATACGCAATATACCTGCGCTTAACGCGATCGTGATGGTCACCGGGAGACCTTCCGGAATCGCTGAAGCCGCAAGCGCGATAGATGTTGAAACCATCTGGTTCAAAGGAACACCGCGAAGTAAGCCAGTGACGAACACGATGGCTCCTGCCGCTAAAGCCCCCTTAACAAACGTTTTACTTATAGAAGTAACCTTCTCTTGTAAAGGAGTTACCTCATTCTCCTCCTGTTTCAAAAGAGAAACGAGATGCCCCATTTCCGTACCCATTCCCGTATTTACGACGATACCTATTCCTTTTCCGCCGCAAATATCAGTTCCTAAATAAAGCATATTCGTTCGCTCCGTCAACTGCCGATTATCATCGATGGACAAACTGTCTTTGCCAATCGGAAGTGATTCTCCCGTTAACGAGGCTTCGTTCACGCGCAGATTTGATGACTGCAGCAGACGAATGTCTGCCGGCACACGGTCTCCGGCCTCCAAATGGACAATATCGCCCGGAAGCAGCTCGGTTGCAGAGATTTCAGTTTCCCGGCTATCTCTAATCACTTTGCAGAACGGGGGTTGAAATTGATTCAATGACTGCACAACCTTCTCAGCCTTCCGTTCTTGAAAGGTACTGATAGCGGCGTTGGCAAGCAAAATCGCTCCCATCGCGAAACCATCAAATATACCGCCGCTGATAAATGCGAAAGTTGTCGTCCCAAGCAGAATAAGTGTTGTAAATTCTTTGAATTGTCCGAAGTATGTGACAAGCCAAGGTATCGGTTTCTTTCCTTCTAATCGGTTTTTTCCATATCTGTTTTGAAGTTCTGGTATACGCCCGGCTGAAAGACCTGTGTGCTGTTCGACTTGAAATCGGCTCAATAGCTCTTCAACTGAACAGGCGTGCCAAGCCGGCACTTCTGAAGTGGCGGCAATCTCCTGAACACTCGAAGCAAGGCTGAAAGGGTGAGATTCTGTTTCACTAGCCTTTTTTGATCTGGTTAAGAAAACAAGCGATAATGCATCTGCAGCTAAATTAACTACAGGTGCGCTTAGCGCTCCAAGGGATGCCATAGCGGAACCTACCAGATTCCAGTTCTTTGTTATTTTGAAATGTTGATTAACGGTACGGTCCACTTGCTTCACATATTCTGAAGTTTCAAGTATGTGCGGAATTTGATCAATGGTTATTCCAGGGATGCCTCCGCTGGTCAGGTACTCGTTTAACGGACTTTTGTTAGACCCGGCAACGAAAAGTGCATTCTCCCCCTGCTGCCTCATGAGGGCAAGCCGTTCGATCGTATCACCCGGCTTTAGCGATAGCCAGGTTGTTTCGATTCCGTTCTTCAATAAGAAGCCATCACTAACGTTCAGTTGATTTTGCAGTACGCCAATTTGCCACCCCTTTTCCTTGAACGATGACAGCCGCCGCCCCCATTCGTTTAAATTTGCTTCTTCTTTACGTGCGATAAAGCCCAGGCAAGGCTCGGGTTTTTGGCCTGATTTCGCAATAAACATCACCTTGTAGCCTTGTCGCTCTAACCTCTTCGCTTTTACTAGATAGGAATCACATGAGATACCTTGCTTCTGAAGATAGGCAGAACTTCCAAGGAAGATAGGTGTATCCGTTATTTTACCTGTTAAGCCGCTTTCTTCTTCGGTGACGTGAAAAGCCATGCGAATCGTCCTGTGTGATCGTTTCGCATACTCCCTTATGTCATCCTTCCAAGGATGATTGGTACTCTGCATTAATGAAGCTGCATAACTAATAGCTTTCTCATTGTCTTCTTCATTCGTAATACACTGTAATTTGTCCAAATTTTCATCATGATCAAAAATCAGAGATGTATCTTCGATCAGCATCGTATTCGTTCGGGCTAATTGCGGTAGTGAACCTTTAGAAGGTAACGCAAGATTTCGTTCATGAGAGACGACTTCAGCCTGACGCCATGCATACTGCGCAGGGATGGTAGCCGGTCTTGGATTTGCTGCAAGTAAAACCGCTATGCCTTGAAGTGGATTACGGGTCAATGCCCAAGTTGCAATCCCCCCTATCAGCCCCCATTTTGCAGCTTTTTCGCTATAGCTTGTTATTTCTGGCGAAAGCATATTTTCTTGACCAGGTCCTAGCGCCAACTGGCTTCGTTTCCAATTGACAAATTGAAGCAAACTGTGACCCGCAAGCACAACTAAATTTCCTCTTACCAAGGCGAGTGCCAAGGCAGTGGTTCCTAACAATATATCCGAATTCCATTTCCTGGTTTGCGAGAAAGACTCGAAGCCTCGCCTTAAAAAGGGATAACCCGTGACAAGTGAAACCATCCCGGATATATAAAAGGGAAGCGGATTTCCGGACAGCGCCGATCTGCCGAAAAACAGTTGTTTCCCCCCCAATACAACTAAACCGCCCATCGCTAATGCAAGCGGCAGCGGAACCTTCTCCCTTGGTTCGGGGGCTGAAATTGAACCAATCGCCCCTAGCTCAGACAAAAACTCATGCTCAGAAAGCCTTTCAGCGGTCGCTGCTGCTTCCCTCATCCCTTCCGTTATGGCCGTTTCTTCCATTTGCTCGGGTAGTGAACTCCGGGTACCCTTCAGACGAATTTGTTCAACCTCTTGAATGGTCCGGATGATCACCTGCATATCCGCCCTGTTCTCGTTGTATTCGATCAGCGCACGACCAGATACGATACAAGGCACGATCCGATGAATCCCGTTGACTGTCGAAAAGTGCCTCTGAAGTAAATCCGCCATATTCGGGTTATCTTTAAGTCCGGCAATCTCAATGCGGATCCTACCCGGTAATAATCGGAGGAATCTTTGTTTTTCCTGTGGCACCATTTTGACAACTCCTCAATATGAACTCGTAACTCAATGCTGTATACATATAATTGATTATCCATCCTTTTTTTATTCAAGAATTGGTAAGTTGACTGCAGAACTCAAAGCGCATTCAAGCAGACGAATATTAATTTGTACTTATTAAGATAATGTAAATACCGTAAAGGTAACAACTCCCAAATGAAAGAGGTTTTACTTATGATTAAATCACCGTTTGGCATTTTATTAGCAGCAGCGGGCGTCATTCTTGTCATGTCTCCCGATGCACGAAATACCGTAAGAAAGTTTGCGGTCAAAAGCACAGAATGGGTGCTCGATTTCAACAGTTCATTAAGGCCCGAAGTGAGGAACGAACAGCTAACAAATTTAGGCAATGGGAGCGAAGAAAGCCGTTCAATAAATGTGGATATACTTGATAAGGAGCAACCTCATATCGCTCATTAAGGTGGTGATTCAGTATGGTTCAACAATTATTCCAAGGTGGTTCCCTTTGGGGAGGATTGATCTCGGGCGGGCTATCCCAAGTTAAGGACACACGGAGTCTTGCCAGCGGGCAGATGGACAAATCGCAATACGCGGTTAATACGTCGGAAAATGTTACAGGCGCAATTGGTGTCATGGCGGGCATCGAATACGGAGCGATTTTAGGAACGACCATCATGCCTGGTTTTGGAACGGTTGTCGGTTCCATCTTAGGCGCAATGTTGGGTGATTCCGTTGGCCGTAAGGTTGGTCATCAAGCTGGGGAAATGTTGGTCAGAAATCGGTTTACACAAAATGTAACTCATAAGTTGGAAGAAGTCTTATAATCAAAAATCAACTTTGATTCACTCGCTTTCTGCAATGGAGGGCGAGTGTTTCTCAAAAAAGAGGAGGCATTTTGAGATGCAAAATCCTGAAAATGAAAAGGGCTTCGATATGATCCCCATTCGCTACAGTGCAACTTGGCAGTTGTTTAAATTCATAGGTCAACTATTCGCCCGAAAATAATAAAGTGACTTATATAGTTGGTGGAGGTTTTGGTTTATGGAGCCTTTTACGGATCAAGTGAGCGGGAATTGTAAATACATCAATCGTGATTTAAGCTGGCTCGAATTTAACCGCCAGGTGCTTGAAGAAGCGAAAAATGAACATACACCGCCTCTGGAACGAGCCAAATTTTTGGCTATAGTATCCACCAATCTTGATGAATTTATGAGTGTACGGGTGGCAGGCATTCGAAACCAAATCATATCCGGCATTACCGAAAAGGATTTTAGCGGTTATACGCCCAGAGGATTAATGAAGAGGCTTCTCCGAAGAACAGAACAGCTTGTAGCCGACCAATATGTGACATTTCATCAGGTATCCGAACAACTTGCTTCCATAGGAATCGAATTTGCAGGATACAATCAGTTATTGAACGAGCAAAAAAAGGAATTAGATGCCTATTTCTTCAAAAAAGTGTTTCCAGTCTTGAAACCGATCAGTATCTCAGAAAATAAACCGTTTCCGCTTATTTTATCTAATAGTCTTTACTTTTCAATTGTATTGAAGCCGGTGAATGCAGCAATACAAGATGAACTAACCATGGCTATACTTGAAGTTCCTACACAATTAGGACGTTTTATTGAAGCACCACTGCCCAACAATAGAGTGAATCGCGTGTTTATTTTGCTCGAAGAGTTAATTAATGCGTATATTCACCTTTTATTTCATGAGCATACTGTAGTTGACTCCCGTTTGTTTCGAATCATACGTGATGCCGATCTGTCGCTGGAAGAAGGGAATGTGGAAGATTTACTTCACGAAGTGGAACGAAAATTGCGACGAAGATTACGGGGAGCGGCCATTCGTCTAGAAATCGGGAAAGACGCTCATCCATTTGCTTTGAAGCTGCTATCACGGCAGTTAAATGTAGGCGATAATGTTGCGCTGCTCAATGGTCCTGTTGATATTAGTTATTTGATGAAATTATCGCAATCATTTCCGGAATTCGACCGATTGAGATATCCCAAACAAAAGCCACTCTATCCGCAGGAGTTAAAAAATCAACCCATTTTCTCCGTATTGCAGAGTCGGGATGTTGCGGTATTTCATCCGTATGAAACATTTGATGCATTTAACGATTTTATTGAACAAGCTGCAAGTGACCCTTCTGTAATGAGTATCAAAATGACGTTATACCGGGTGAGTAAGCAGTCGAGAATCATTCGTTCATTGGTTCATGCCGCGGAAAACGGAAAACATGTCACTGTCGTTGTTGAACTAAAGGCGAGATTTGACGAAGAACGAAACATCGCTTGGGCCAAAACATTGGAAAAAGCAGGATGCCATGTCATCCATGGATGGATCGGATTAAAAATTCATGCGAAAATGACGCTCATTGAACGTCGGGAACAAGTTGGAATGAAACGGTATGTCCATGTTTCTACTGGCAATTATAACGGACAATCCGCAAAAATATATACGGATATTGGCCTGTTTACTTCACAGTCCGAAATTGCAAGTGACATTGCTCATTTATTTGATGAAATTACAGGTTTTCAGACACATCGAAAGTCTCGTGTTTTGGCCGTTTCTCCTGCAGATTTACGTGATACGGTGTATGCGTTAATTGAAAAGGAAATGAAAAGTGCAGCTTCTGGACGACCCGCCAGAATTATCGGCAAAATGAACTCGCTATCTGATCCAGACATGATCGACAAACTTTATGAAGCCTCGCGATCCGGTGTAAAAATTGACTTGATAGTCCGAGGTATTTGCTGTTTATGCCCCGGAATCCCCGGCCAAAGTGAGAACATTACCGTTCGAAGCATCATTGACCGTTATTTGGAGCATTCTCGTATTTTTTATTTCGAAAACGCTGGGAATCCAAAGGTATGGCTTTCAAGTGCGGATTGGATGACCCGGAATTTATCTCATCGAATTGAGATCATGTGTCCTGTATTCGATCCATCGGTTCGGCAAATCATTATCTTACTGCTAAATCTTCAGTTGAAAGATAATGTCAAAGCGCGTCAAATGCTATTAGGTGGAAAATATAAAAAGGTTGTCAATACGGTCCCCGACATTCGCAGTCAACATAAATCACTGCCAATCATCATTTATCGAAAGTTTCTTTCGTCTAAATTTCCATTCATGCAGTGGGATGGAATTTACAAAATCCCAAATCATGTAAAAGTATTAAAAAATCCAAAATTCCTCAAGGCTAACCAGCTAGTTTCTTTACTTAAAAAGAGCTAACGAGTTAGCTCTTTTTTATTTCTTTTATATTTATCTTTTTTCCAGCTTATTACATCGTTCCGCCGCCGGCGCGTATTTGTGCAGGGATTTTCTCAGGACCTTCATTGATATAGTCATAAATAAACGTTCCTATTTTCTGATCATCATAGACGCTTAACTCCATCGTTTTGGTCCAAGCTGTAACGACCACTTCTTTACCGGCAGGGATATCCTCATTTGGAACGGCCAATATGCCTGCACCCGCTTCTCTATAATTCACAAAATATTTAAGCGACTCGATTATTTTCGGATCGGCATCGGCACGGTAGTAAATGATAATATCGCCATGCTCTAAATTATGAACGAGCTTCTCGTACGGGGGCTTTTCCGTATAGAAACCAAACTTCAAATCATGAGGGCTATGTGTCCCAGAGGTCGGAATTTTCATTTCATATTGAACGAGCTCGTCCGTGTGCCCCGCTCCATAATCTTTGTCATCCTTCACTTCGATAGCTGCCTTAAAATTTAAAGACTTCACATTATACTCTTTGCCTAAATCTTTAGCGAAATGAACGATAACGACTAATACAGAGACGCTCAGAAGGATATGTGCAGCAGCACGCATTTTTTTCGTCTTCTTCTTTATAGCTGCTTTTTCTTCCTTCTTTAGACGGCTTGTATTTTCCTTATTCCATTTGGAAGCATACCAATAACTTATCAATGCCAGTAATAAAATTAATGCAGCCGTATAAAGCAAAAAATACGATGATCCAGACTGTTGATGTATTCCAATGTGCTCATTCATAATATATTTCCCTCTCCCAAAACACTACTCTATGTAGTGCTTAAATTCGAAAAATCATGTTACGGCTAATACAATCATGCCCATAAATAGAAGCAGGACGTGAAAAGAAATGACTATTGAGGTCATACCGAGCCTCACTGGTATCGCTTGATCAGGATCGACTAATTGCTGCAATCTGTAATTTACAACGCCGTCCGAAAAGTACACTAATACAGGCGTAGGATTATCGCTAAAGCCTTTTTTGATCAACTTCAACAACGCGCTTCCTAAGCCCAGTTCAGAGCCGGTTTTTTTAATCGCATATTCATCAGCCAACAATTCACTAATCAGCCTATAATTATGATACGTCCACTTCGTAATTGGAATAAACCAGAGCGACTGCGATATGAGCTGCAGTAAAAATATTTTCGCTGAATCATAATGACTTTGATGAAACGATTCATGCTCAATAACGGCTTCCAGCTCCTGTTGGTCAAGCATTTCGATCAATCCGCTGGATAAAACGACAATTGGCCTTCTGATACCAACCGTAAATGCCATCGCGCGTTTATGATCAATTACGATAATATTTTGATTAATCGGGTGGAAATTCTGAATGATGCTGGCGGTTAAATTGATATTTCTAAGCGACATAAGCCTTATTTTAAACCGTCTCGATTGTATGAACTGCTGGATGATCTTCATTACTGAAATCAAAACCGCATATGCAATTAATGAATTCAGAAAAGTGATGACTAGAAAATAATAAAGGGAATTCTCTTTAAACAAGCTAATACAAAACTTGAAAAAGTTCACCTTCAGATTGACGCCAAAAATGAGATGGGCTATGTACATCCCCATCTGACTCCAAACCAGAATGGCTATCAACAGGCTAAGCGCCATGACCATTGTAGATTTTCGCTGCCACCTCATCATTGTGAATCCTTTTTTAATTGTTGAATTTTATTTTCCAGTTTGTCCAATAGTGACTTATCGACGTCTTTGATTGCATCAATCATATGATTGATAACAACGTCGCCAAATTCGTCGAGAAGGTTTTCCGTTAATCGCTTAGATTGCTGCTCGATGAACGCTTCCTTAGACGATATCGGTCGAAATAATGAAAGTCTGCCTTTTAATCTTTTTTCCAAAATTCCTTTGTCCAATAAACGGTTCATGACCGTCATGACTGTATTAAAGTTGACTGGCTTTTCCTTCTCGAGCCGAAGTTGAACTTCCTTAATGCTTAGCTCTTCTGCTTCCCAGAGATTGTCCATTATTTTGGCTTCCAGAGAACCGAAAAATCGGTTTAAGCCTACCTCGCCGTATTTAAAATTTTTAATTTCCATTGGCCGCTCCTTCCACTACATATTATAGTGTAGCACAAATTTCATTTCAAGTGAGTACATCTGGCAATCATATCTGCTTACGAGTATGAAATGAGCTAACTCTGCTCAATCTATACTTGCTGGAGGTGATGACAATGACAGGAAGAAACAATAAGCCCGACAACGATGGTCCAGCAGCAAGCCCATCCCGGCTCGAGCAATTTGGCGATAAGCAAAGCCGCGATGCCGAAGATACGCCGAAAAAAGCGAACAAAAACAACGGTAAAAGCTGTTAAGCTGCAGCAACGGCAGCCCCTTTCTAAAGGGCTGCCTTACAAATTTTTTTGGAATTTTCTAACCTACCTCGCTCCCTCCGCTGTACTGACACCTTAATGTATTCCCATAGACATAACCGCAATGTAATTTTATAACTTTACGCAGATGGAACACATGTTCCCGTGTCGAGTTTTGGGCATTTTTGATCAAATCGCTCTTCTATTCATTCATGCACCTTAGCAGCAAAGTAAGATTGGTTCACTAGGTTTATGTCCGTTTCTATATCAAAGAGCAGTTCATATTCTAGATCATCTAGGAGGTGACCTCTATATGAATATAACAAAACATCAATTAGCGAAAGCTACTAAATTTGAAACCCCCTATTACATGATCAAGGGCAGCTCAAATGGAAACACAGTAATGGTAACGGCAGGTGTGCACGGGAATGAAAGTGCAAGCATTTTGGGAGCAAAAAA
The DNA here is from genome assembly GCF_056269405.1 of Paenibacillus sp. J2L1-98. Classification (NCBI taxonomy): domain Bacteria; kingdom Bacillati; phylum Bacillota; class Bacilli; order Caryophanales; family Paenibacillaceae; genus Paenibacillus; species Paenibacillus sp. J2L1-98. Next base: position 44,453 of record NZ_JBWDNW010000001.1, read on the forward strand.
ACTAGTCAGTCATTTGCAAAAAAATTTTCTCCGCATCAACTGCGGCAGGTTGATAATTGTTCCAATTGTCAATCAGAAGGCCTATAAGAGTCATATCAGAGGCATTCCCGATTTGAATCGGACTTTCCCGCGTAATCAACATGACAAAACGGCAAGTCATCCGCTTTCAGCTGCGATATTTAACTTAGCGAAGCAATTCCAACCGGCATGGTATATTGATCTGCATGAAGCAAGAGGTTTATCTAAATTAAACCCGAGAGTTCTAGGCCAGACGCTGATTACGAATCCTCAGAGTAAAGCAATACCCGCAGTTAAACGAGTGATTGGTCATATGAATCGTTCTATCGGTCAAGAATCAAAACATTTTACCATTCGATTGCAAAAGTTACCTGGTTCGGGCCGTACCGCTGCTAATAACTTATTAAATGCAAGAGCTATTACCGTGGAGACATCTTGTGTTTTACCTATGTCAGTTCGAGCAAATTTACAAATGAGAATCGTACGTCATTTTTTGAAAGAAGCAGGCTTGATTTAAGATTGCTGAGATAACTAGTCGTAAGGCGCAAAAAGACCGCTTCGGCAGCAGATGCCGGAGCGGTCTTTAACTGAGCTCTAATAGGATAATCTGTTATATCCTTAGCTCTTGATCATTAATCCCAAGGATGCTTCACCGTTAAAAATCCAGCGAATTTTTTACTCTCTTCTCTTCTAATTCTGCGCATTTCCGCACGGTGCGGAGCCGTCTCGAACAGCTTTAGCTCCTCCTCCGTTTCTGGAACGACTAGCGGAACAGGCACAGGCTTACGGTTCTCGTCCAATGCGACGAATGTTAAAAAAGAAGTTGCGGCGACCTTTCGATCACCGCTTAACAAATCCTCCTTAATGACCTTAACAAATACTTCTACCGAGGTTCGGCCTGTCCACGTAACGAATGACTCTAAGCATACCGAATCCGAAGGTCTGATCGGATGCAAAAAGTCGACGGAATCCGTTGAAGCCGTAACAACCGACCGTCTGCAATGCTTCGTTGCCGCAATTGAAGCAATATCGTCTATGTAAGCCATCAGTTTACCGCCAAATAACGTATTATGATTGTTTACGTCCGGCGGAAATACCCTTGCCGTTTTGTAGCACTTTGATTCGCGTGAATACCTTTTTTCCATCGATTATCGGTCCCCTCATGTAAATACGGATAGCAACTGTTCGATAGTATTCTCAGCCGCTTCCGGATCTCTGTAAAGTGTCTGCTCTCGTCCATTGTAAACGAATAAAGAGACAAATACCAAGACTTAACAGAACAATTAAACTTATTGCCGAAAAAAGGGAAGATCCATTGTGAGCGTTAACCAAAGAAATGGCTGATATAAATCATGAGCAGCAATCCGATAATAAAGGAATACGTCGCCGACCGTTCATAGCCATGTCCATGCGTTTCAGGTATAAGCTCCTTATAAACGATGAACAGCATTGCTCCGGAAGCAAAAGCAAGCCCATAGCCGATCAACCCGGACACATAACTTGCAGCAGAATAACCGACAATTGCGGATACGACCTCCATGAGGCCGGTCAAAGTAACGATGAGCATAATATTCAGCTTGCTAACCTTGGAATGTATAAGAAAAATCGCGAGTACAAGCCCTTCGGGTATGTTTTGCGCGCCTATGGCGATGGCCACCATTGGACCGAGTCCGCCATTAATACTTGCGTAACTAAAGCCCGTACTCAGCCCTTCCGGGATATTATGGATGAATAAGGCGAAAATAACGAGCAGCGACTTGTTATCAAAGGAGTTAATTCCTTTTTTATGCTCGACATCAATATGGGGGATGTTCTTCTCGATCAGATCTAGCGTTATGACGCCAATTAGCAGACCTAATGTCAAAGGGATTAATCCTGATTCCTTCAAAGCTTGCGGAAGCAAACCAAAGGTTGACGCGGATACCATAATGCCGGCTGTAAAAGCGATAAGCACATCTTTCCATTTCTCCGATAGGCTTTGGACAAAAAGCAGCGGTACCGCACCAAGCACGGTAGCCATTGCGGAAATAAAGCTGCCTATTAGTGCTTCTGCCATAGAGTCACTCCTTAAATTATCCCTGTTCGGCCAGTCGCTTTAACTGTTCATTTCGATGCTCTAAAAATTTAGTCATGTAGGTCTTTAAGACGAGACGCTCCACAGCCCAGCCTAGCCAGCCAAGCGGAGCCTCGAAGCGCAGCGTATCCGTCATTCGTGTCCCCTCACCATGTTTCTCAAAATGATGAACATGTCTGAGGCTTTTGAAAGCACCTTTTTGCGTTTCATCGACGAATAAATACGGTGCGTTGAAATCCGTTATTTTTGAAGTAAGCCTTTGTCTGATTCCAAAATGCGTCGCTTCAAAGGTGACAAGCTCTCCCGCTGAAATACAGCCAGTCGTCACGCCTGCTACCGCTTTCTCGCGGGTATGCTTCCAGACGGTTTTTGTATGTATATCTATATCGCGCGCCAAATCGAAACAGCGTTCAATCGGTGCCAAAATGACAATACTCGTCGTAACTTCAACCAACCTATTCACCACTCTTCTGTATCAGTACCTGTTAAGTCAAGCCTTCTTTTACCATATTTATAAAATAAGACTGATGCTTAGGCTGGCATGCAATCAAATAAGGCTGCTTGTTTATGCCAGTAAATGAATGACCGTCATAATCGATGATGACGCCACCTGCTTCCTTCACCATGAGAATTCCGGAATATAAGTCCTCGCCTTCCGAATTATAAACGATGATGGCATCCAAATCGCCTCTGGCGAGCATCGTCCATTGCAGTGTCGGCGCCCAAAGCCGCATCATCCGTTTCGTGTTGATGTCTATGTAATGTCTAAGCTTGACTGCCCGTTGTTCATGTTGAACAGCATGTCCTTGAATCCAGCCTACTCTCGCTCTTTTAAATGCTTTTGCCTCATTGACGCTAACCGGCTGAGAATTACACAGTGTGCCTTCACCTGCGCTTGAAACGTACAACCGCTCTGTCATCGGCTCATAGATAACGGCTAAAACAGGATATTGTTTATAAGCCAGCGTTATCGATATGCCAAACAGAGGTAAACCTACAGCAAAATTATTTGTACCGTCAAGCGGGTCGACCAGCCACATCCAATCGCTCTGCAGATCATTCTCGCCGTATTCCTCTAAACGAATTTTATGCGCTGGAAACACTCGCCGAATTTTGTTCAGGATGATGTTCTCAGCCAAATGATCGACTTCCGTCACGATATCGCCGTAGTCATCCTTCTCCTCACTGTGATTCAACCTTCCGAACCTCTCGCGCGTTAGCCGTCCCGCTTCATACGCTGCAGCAATGGCTACTTCTCTTGCGCTAATCAAAGTCATTTGATCCAATACTCCAGCCTCCTATAATGACAATCCCATTTAATCAATCATATGAGCTACTCTCTTAAAAAAAGCAAAAGTACTTGATCATTCGAGATCAAATACTTCACCAAGATGGACGGCTATTCAAATGATTATGATTTCGCCGTGAAGAAGTTTTACACATCCTTGTCACCTGTCATATCTTCCATGATTATACATCGTTTTCTAACGATGCGGAAGGCTAAACAAACGAAAAAAGGACCGTAAACCTATCGCGTGAATCGCATGCAGGCACAGTCCTTTGTTCATTTTAACGCTTATTATTTCACGATGCTTTCCAATACATCATCGATAACTTGCGAGTATGCAATCGTACCTGCATACAGCCAGCTGGATGTGCTTGGATACGCATACACATTGCCATTCTTAACAGCAGGAATGCCTTTCCAGATCGGATCATTCAATGCTTTAGAATCCGCTTCCGAGTCACTGTTAATCAGGAAAATATGATCAGCGTCAAGCTCAGCCAGTTTCTCGAGTGAAATCTGGTTCCAGTTACCTGTGCCTGTTGCGGAAACTTCTTTTACAACTTCAGGAACAGCAAGACCCAAATCGTTATATAGCAGTGCTCCGCTGGACAATTTGTCGCTTACAATATAGAAGTTTCCTTGCAGATGCCAAATTGCCGCCGCAGATTCGCCTGCTGCTGCACCCTGTATTTTTTCTTTCGCTTCTTTAGCTTTCGCGTCGTAAGCGTCCAATGCTTTTTGCGCTTCTTCACTCTTGCCGACAATTTCTCCGACTTTCAGCAAAGCGCTGCGCCAGTCAGCAGTAACTTTATCGCCAAGCGTAAAGGTTGGAGCGATTTTGGAATACTGGGCGAATTTATCGCCTTCCACATTGCTGTCATAAGCCATAATAATAAGGTCGGGCTCAAAGCTTGTTACCGCTTCGAAAGGAAGATCAAAAGCAATGGTAGGGATGCCGGCAAGCTCTTCCTGCAGGTAATCTTGAATGCCGTTTGGAACCGACCATTGCGCTACCGGTTTAAGGCCTAAAGCCACCAAATGATCTTCTAAGTAAGAGGCAATGATACGCTGCGGGTTGGTAGGCACTGTTACTTCGTTTCCGAGCGCATCTGTCAGTGTTCTCTCTGCTGGAGCTTCTGTGGAAGCCGGCGCATTAGCCGCTCCTTCATTTGCTGCCTCATTCGTTTTATTGCTTCCGCAAGCCGCCAGCCAAAGCGACATGACGATCAAGCTCATTAATACCCATACAAATTTCTTGTTGTGACGTCGCATCTCTGTAGTTCCCCCTGCTCGATGGTATATTGGCTTGAAAGTGAATGCTCATTCACCTCAAAAGTCAACTTATGATAACAATTATCATTATCATTGTCAACCGGCTTTTCAGCCTGCCCTACCAATCAAGACAAGTCAATCTGCTTTAAGATCTACGCTTCCGTTCGTCTCATGCTCATTCAAGAAATCCTTTATTGTTTGATATAGCGCATCCTTTTCTGTGCTGCGAATATCATGAGCGGAGTGAGCAAACTCTTTAAGCGTTAAATCTTTGAGCGTATGCGTGTATTGTAGTAATTCCTCGTCACTAAGTAATGAGCCTTCTAGCAGACCTCTGATAACCAAAACAGGAAGCGTAAGCTTAGCATGCAGCTGAATGGACGTCGAATCCCGTTGAATCCCTTTTACAGCCTGCTGCCTTATGTATTTATTACGCCCTGTTGGCATCAAATAGTTGTGAATATAATCCTCAGCCCATTGGACCGGCATTTGCTTATGCTCTGCCGGATAGTCCTCTACGATAAGCGAGATTAGCCGATTCTCGTTGGTTTGAGCATATCCCAAAGCATACGAAACTCCTCGCGAGTAACCCATCAAATGAAAACGGTCGATTGCTGACTCTTGAATAACGGCGGACAGATCCGAAACATGATCCGCTAAATCATAGTTTGACCGCGGCGTATCGCTTCTCCCTCTGCCGCGAAACGATAGAGCGATGGCTCTTCGTGGCAGCAGATAGGTTAATAAATCCTCGTATTGTTCAGCCGTTTCCGATAAACCCGGACAAATAATGATAGGTGTAAGCATCTGATCAGCTTCTTGAATGGAATCAAGGTAATGAATATTAACATCTTGATTGACTGCTAAGCCTGACGTGTACATTGGTAACCCCCTTCAACCAGCCGCTTGGCACGATCATCGTTCTCTAGCAATAAAGTAACACTTATCATGATGAGTAAAGCCGATACGCGGATAATAATCAACGGCTGATGGAGCGGAAAGCAGTACAAGCGATACTTCCTCTCCGAGCGTTTGTCTTAACTGCTCAACCAGCGTCTTCCCGATTCCAAGCTTTTGATATTCACGGTCGACAGCTAAATCCGAGAGATAGCAGCAATAAACGTAATCCGTTACAGCGCGGGCAATGCCTACTAATTTATCTCCATCCCAAGCGCTAATGATAATATCTGCGTTATCGATCATTTTTTGCAGCCGCTCCAAATCCTGATAGGGACGTTTAATGCCTGAATTTGCGAAAACGAGCGATAAATCCTCGGCGGACAAGCCTTTACTATTTTGATAGTGAATCAATGCTGTTCCCCCCATTCCAGTTATGCTGCTGTAAGTTTCATCCGTGATGAGATCCTGCTTCCTCAGTCTGTCAGAATATACAATTGCTCGGGATGACTCTGTATAGTTACCTGCATATCTTCCCTCTCAAATTAAAACTAATAGTTCGCCAAGCCGTTCGATGGTATGCAGCGGCTTAGCCGTCAGCCCTTCACGCCAAGGCTGATTCATCTTAATCCAAATAGTGTCAAGTCCCGCGTTAAAGGCTCCCTCGATATCGTTTACAGGATGGTCGCCTACATAAATGCATTGCTCAGGCCGCAGCTGCATACCGGTCAATGCAGCTTCAAAGATGCGGCGATCCGGTTTCTTATATCCCGCTTCCTCAGAAACGAGAATAAAATCGAATTCCGCTCTAATGCCTAATTGATCGATTTTCCCATATTGTATCGCGTTTCTGCCGTTCGTAATAAGCGCCGTTTTGTATTTGTTTCTCGTGTGGCGAATAACCTCCAAAGCCTGATCCATGAGAATAGCGTTTTTCACATAGTGCTCGTTATAATAACTCATAAGTTCATCATGCGCTGGCTTGATAGGCCAAGGCAGCTGATCCAGCAATTCCCGGAACAGCTCCCGCTTGTCCTTGTAGCCGTCAAGGTCTAATTGAATGATAAGTTCTAACATCTGATGATGGGATTCTAAATGACCGAAATAACAGTAAAGTAACGTGGAAGCAAATGACTTAAATGAATTCGTGCGATCAAGCAGCGTATTGTCCAAATCAAAAATAACCGCTTTTATATGCGTTGAAGCCACCTCCTTTATTTCCATGATTATACAACTTAATAGGATTATGGGATAGTCAGTTTTTTAACAAAACATTAGCCGGTCGTTTCAAACCCGGTTGACTTATAGAATTCATGGAATTAGAATTGATGAGCCGCAATATAACCCGTGATCTGACCGAACAGCTCTTCACGTTCCCAAATCACTTTGAAGCCTTTCATTACTGTATCACCCATCGCTTGATCCAGAGTCATCTGAAGCCATTCTTCGCCTGCAACTCCATACTCAGCTTCAATCCCGCTGTCATAGACGATTCTTAAGGAAGTAAGCAGGCCCCACTCCTCCCTCGTTGCTTGCTCCATGAAACAGAACTGAAATTGATGAAGAATAGCATCCAATGTTTTCGTTTTCTTATCTGAAATAATGAGGAAGCTCAAATCCGAGTCTTCTTCATTCTCATCGTCTGCACAAGGACCTACCAACGCAATACCTGCAATATGCGGTTGCTCGCCCGCCCAACTCACAAAATCGTAAAGCAGCTTATAATGATCCGGTCTCATAGCTGTCATTCCTCCAAATACTTGAAATCAATTAACAAAATTTTACCACATGCGGCTGTATATTCGTATAATAAATGTATTAGATTGATAGGGAGGCGCTGACTCATGGCTGGTACTCTATTCAAACGTGGTGTGGGCTGCAAACGGGCAAGAAGCGGGAGGACTGGATCAAACAGGGAGAAGGCGGTTGAGACGATTGTCCGCGATACGACGGTATTAAGCTGATGGCAAATGCGTATCATGCTGCGTATACCAAAAACTAGCCAACAAATGGTTGGCTAGTTAATTGGGTGCATTTATTTATTACTTTATCTTTTGCTTTTGATTGCTGTATGCAACCACTGCTTCATAAGACAGATTTCCGCCAAAAATATCCAGCGCGCTGCCAATCGTAATATCCAGCTTGCCGTTTGACAGCTCATTAAATTGATCCATATCGGCTATCGATCTCGCGCCGCCGGCATAAGTAGTCGGAATGCTCACCCAATCCGCGAGCGCGCTAACGAGGCTTTGCTGAATGCCGCGCTGCTTGCCTTCGACATCCACGGCATGCACAAGAAACTCATCGCAATACTGCTCTAGAAATTGAATATTTTCCTTGTTCACTTCGAAATCGCTGAACTGCTTCCATTGATTCGTCACGACGTACCACTTGCCGTCTTTCTCTTTGCAGCTTAGATCGATAACTAAACGATCCTTCCCAACTTCAGAGACGATATTCGCAAGATGATTCTCATTTAGTTGACCGTCTCTGAAAATATACGACGTTACAATAATATGAGATGCGCCTTTCTCCAAATAAAAGGAAGCATTGTCAGAGGTGATGCCTCCGCCAATCTGCAATCCTCCCGGATATTGCTCGAGAGCACTCACGGCAGCAGCCTCATTGCCGCCGCCAAGCATAATAACGTGTCCGCCCGTTAACGCATCCTTCTTAAAAAGCTCTGCATAGTAGGCTGAATCCTGTTTAGAAACAAAATTTTCTATAATTTCGGCATTTAGCGTTTCTCCAACAATTTGTTTCACTTTTCCATCATGCAAATCGATACAAGGTCTAAACTTCAACTGCATTCCTCTATTCTGTATTTTCTATGTACGAACAACCATATAAGAAAAATAACCTAAAAGGAGTACATAAATCAACTAGGTTATCGAATCTGTTTTACTCCCGCTCCTGTCTCCGCGACGTACCTGTGCAAATAATGCTCTCTTTGTTCAACAATCGTCTCGATATCAGCGGAAACCTCAGTATGAATGATCTTCAACAATTGCCCTTTTACATATACACAATGATGATCGAAGCAATTCGTTTCATTCAGCATCCATGGCAGCGTCTTAGGGATATTGGACACGATGCCAACATTGTTGTCATTCATAATCCAATCGATCTTTTTCCAATCCAACAAGCCTTCTTCGGTTTTGATCGGTGCAGCATACGCAAAACTCTCGGGCACCTCTGCGACATAGGCATACATCCCGCCAAAATCAAAGTCGTCGCCGCTCCATGTAACCAAGCCTTTGAAATGCAGACTATACCTTTTTATCCCTGTTTCTTCCTCCATTTCTCTCATCATCGCTTCGCGCGGCGTTTCCTGCGGTTCTAGCTTGCCGCCAATTCCGTTCCAGCACCCCATCCAGCTTGCCTTTTCCCGATTGAGCAATAAAATTTCATCACCGCGTTTGATAAAGCAAATATTATATTTCAACATGTAAAGAGCTCTCCTATTAGGTAACATTCTCAAAAGAAATTTGTACTCACTGCGAAAATAAGCATTCCTATCACAATTGCAGTAACATGACCTCCGCAAATCAAGGTATCGGAACAACCCTTACATGACTTAATAAGAAGACATCGCTCACTTCTTCAACAAGGCAATAAGCTTCCTCGGCGCTCTAGTCAAATATGCTTCCTGGATGACCCCGACTAATTCATGCCACAGTACATTCCGATCAAGCCTTACACCAACCCAGCCGAGATGCCCGACATAGGCAGGCCTAAAATATATGTCCGGATTCGCTTCAACCAGTTGAGCTTGCATGTCCGGGGGCGCTGCACACCACAAAGCGATTTTACCGTCGTTGTGATGGTTCACATGATATTGCAGGAAAGATTTTTTTCCATTCACAAAAAAGGTAGGGGCACCGTGGCTGATTCGTTCGCTAGTCCCTGGAAAGGATAAGCATAATGCTCTAATTTGATCAAGTACTTCGCTGGATGCATAACTTTTTGCGATTTCATCTTGCTCCACGTTCCTGCACCTCCAACCGTTCAAATCGTCTTAGAAATATTTTACCACAGAGCCGGTTTTGCTGAGTAAATTAATTCTAAAGGTATAAACACACAGCAAAAAAGACAAAGAAAATGAATTCTTTGTCTCTTCACGTCCATTCATATATTAAAAATCAAAGTTATCCGGGTCCGGGCCCACTCTGTGGTTCTCATTCAGGCTGCTGATGCGTTCCATATCTTCAAGTGTCAGCTCAAAATCAAAAACCTCGGAATTGGCGATAATTCTCGCTTCTTTGGTCGATTTCGGAATGGTGACCACGCCGTTTTGCAAATCCCATCGAAGAATGATCTGAGCAACCGATTTATTATAGTTTGCAGCAATCTCCTGCAGGAGTGCGTTATCGAACAGCTGTCCTTGCATCAACGGCGCCCAGGCTTCCAGTTGAATACCCATTTGCTTGCAATAGTCTCGCAATTCCAGCTGTGTTAAACGAGGATGATATTCAACCTGATTAACCATAGGTTTGATTTCTGCATCCTTCATTAACTCTTCCAGATGATGAATTTGAAAATTGCTTACGCCAATCGCCTTTACTCTTCCTTGTTTATAAAGCGTTTCTAAAGCACGCCAAGCTTCTTTGAATTTCCCTTCTACCGGCCAATGAATGAGATACAGGTCAAGATAATCTAAACCCAGCTTCGTTAAGCTCGTTTCATAGGCTGCAAGCGTCGATTCATATCCTAAATCGGCATTCCATACTTTTGACGTAACAAACAGTTCTGCTCGATCGACGGCTGCATCCTTCAATCCTTGCCCAATGCCTCGGCCTACGCCCGCTTCATTCTCATAAATAGCGGCTGTGTCGATGCTGCGATATCCATGCTTAATGGCAGTCGATACCGCATTTTCCAGCTCGGCGCCTTCCTCCACTTTAAATACGCCTAGTCCGAACCAAGGCATTTTCACTCCGTTATGCAAAGTTGTCGCTGCTTGTAAATGGTTAAACATCTATTATTCCTCCTATATGGACATATAAAATAAAGCGCTAAGTATTACCGCATCGGTATTTCGAAGGTAACGCCAAGAGCGTATATCGTAAAGGTTAAACGATAATATAAGATCATTACAATCGAGTGTAGCTGTTATCGGCCGATGAATGTTATTATCGTTTATGCACGGAGAAATGACTAGTACGTACTTTGAAGTACTATAGGTACTTAAAAGTACCTGTGAACCTTGAAAATAACATTCTCAATAAATAAAAAAGAATTTCCAATTTGCCGGGCTGGCAGCTTGGAAATTCTTTTTTTTATTTCATCCTATACTTATTTATTTTCATAAGTGTAGCCTGGATATTTAACGACTGGCCATTTCTCTTTGCGCAGCGAATCAAGGAGCTCCGGTCCTACATGCAAATTATCCCGAACCAAATCACGCGGCGTTAAAGCCATCCACTGATTTAATGAAACGTCGACAAACCGGTCGCTCTTGAACATTTCCAAAAACCAAAGCGTTTGATTGCCGGTATTTTGAATATAGTGCCCAAACGCAAATGGGACATAACCTACATCTCCAGCTCGATAATCAAACGTACGAGCTACCCCGTTTCCGGCAAATACAGTCATACGGCCTTGGCCGGCAAGATAATATTGCCACTCATCGTTGTTGGGATGCCAATGGAGCTCTCTCATTCCCCCAGGCTCTACCTCAACCAGTGCGGCAGCGACTGTTTTGGAAATAGGAAAATTAGATGAGTCCACAATTCGAACGCTTCCCCCGGGTGTTTTGAACGGAGGCTGTGCAAGCAAGCGATGCGTAAAGCTTAACGGTATTGTGCCATAAGGAGACTGTACCTTCTGACTCTCCAGCGAACCCGGCACCGCATCTTGAAAAATATAAACCTGATCGTTCGGAATTTGACTAAAAGCACTTTCCGGCACCCCAAAATTGGCAGAAAGCACCTCCTTTGGCGTATGTGCAAACCAATCCGATATCGATAGGGTGTTTAGATCCGAGAAGCTGCCGTCATCGAAGACGAGTAAAAATTCGCAGCCGCCCTCAAGCCCTTGAATGGAATGTGGTATGCCTGCTGGAAAATACCAAAGATCCCCCTCTCCAACATCAGCGATAAAATTTCGGCCGGCTTGATCCACAGAGGTAATTCGTGCCTTGCCTAAAAGCATATACGCCCATTCCGCTTGTTGATGCCAATGCAATTCCCGAACACCGCCAGCCGTCAATCTCATGTTTACGCCCGCAAGCGTCGTTGCAATAGGGAAATCCCGGACGGTTATCTCACGCGACCAGCCTCCCTGATTTAACTGCATATGCGTATCTGAAAATGAGAACTTCATATTAGGAAGTAAACCCGCATCCGTAACGGGCGGAACGAGCATATCAGGATTCTCTTTATCACGCATTATATCGCGAGGGCCTAAATCGGTAGCTCCCGCACCATCGCTCATTCTAATTGGCTGCGGGACAACATTTGAGCTAGCTTGATCCCGAGGCGAATTATCCATCATTCTCCTCCTCATAAATCGAATGAGCTGACAATAGATTTCAAGACCTATACAGTTTATGATTGGAAACAGAACATTATGATGCTAAATCCATTAAAGGTATGCTTTGCACCGTACAAGGGGATATTGCAACAAGAGGGGGAATTTTGGATGACAAAGCATATAGCCGCAATCCTATCGCTTTTTATTATGATGTCACAAATCATTAGCTGCGGTAATAGTGCGGTCCCGATAAAGACGGCTCCGTCCGCAAGTCCGGCTATTCGCCCGAGCTCACCACCCGCGGTCTCGCCGAGCGTAGAACCAACCGAAACGACTGATCCTATTAAAGAGCAAATATCTGCCATGACTTTAGATGATAAAATAGGTCAAATGGTGCTGTTTGGTTTAGATGGCACTACTATGGGAGCCAAAACGAAAGAAATGATCGAAAAGTATCGGGTTGGCGGATTTATTTTGTACAAAGATAATATTACAGGCGCTTCGCAGACAGTAAAGCTTCTTAACCAATTGAAAGCCGCCAATCATGCGAAAGCTGCACCGCTTTGGTTAAGCATTGATCAGGAAGGAGGGAAAGTCAGCCGCATGCCCGCCGAATTTAAACAGCTTCCGCCTGCAGCAGACGTCGGTCGAGCAAACGATTTGGATTACACGCATCAAATTGGCAAAACGCTCGGCGTAGAAGTGCGTTCACTTGGCTTTAATATGGATTTTGCGCCTGTTTTAGATATTAACAGTAATCCTAATAATCCTGTTATCGGCAGCAGGTCCTTTGGTTCGAATCCCAAAACCGTCATAATTCACGGCATAGAAACGATGAAAGCAATACAAACGACACATGTCGCGGCAGTTGTCAAGCATTTTCCGGGTCATGGCGATACGACGGTCGACTCTCATCTCGATTTGCCTGTCGTTAATAAAACCTTAAAAGAACTAGAAGAATTCGAGCTGCTTCCGTTCGTCGAAGCCGTTCATCAGGGTGCAGACGCCATAATGATTGCCCATTTATTAATACCGCAAGTGGATGACAAATATCCGGCCTCGCTGTCCAAAAATCTGATTTCGAATCTGCTGCGCGGCCATCTGAGCTATGAGGGTGTCATTATTACAGATGATATGACCATGGGCGGAATAACAAAGCATTACAACATCGGCGAAGCAGCTGTCAAATCCATTCTAGCCGGCAGTGATATTATACTTGTCGGGCATGAACATGATAAGCAATTGGCTGTGCTTAAAGCGCTAAAAAAGAGCGCGCAAGCGGGAGTAATTACGGAGGATATGTTGGATCAGAGCGTCTATCGCATTTTAAGCTTAAAATCGAAATATCAGCTTAAAGATAGCGCTATACAATCCGTTGATGTGAAAGCCGTCAACAGGCAAATCGGAGCTGCATTAGATTCGAAGAACAAACGGAAAGATTAGCAACGACCGCATACCAAACAGGGCTCAGACCTCATATAGAGATCTGAGCCTTGTTTCATTCTCTTACTTTCCATTCAGCCGCTTACAAGCCAAGGATATGGTAACCTGCATCTACATGAAGAACCTCTCCCGTTATCCCTCTGGATAAATGACTCAATAGGAACATTGTGGCATCGCCCACTTCCTCCTGGTCGATATTGCGGCGCAGCGGGGCTCTTTCTTCAATCGTGGACATAATATCATTAAAGCCAGAGACGCCTTTTGCGGCGAGCGTGCGGATTGGTCCTGCTGAAACCGCATTTACGCGAATGCCGTATTTCCCCAAATCCTCGGCCAAATACATCACGCTTGCTTCCAGCGCTGCCTTCGCTACCCCCATTACATTATAATTTTTGACGACCCGCTCCGCGCCAATATAGGTTTGAGTGACGATGCTGCCGCCTTCCGTCATCAACTTCTTCGCTTCACGCGCAACGGCTACCAGGGAATACGAGCTTGAGTTCTGTGCCAGCATATAACCATCTCTTGTCGTATCGACATATTCTCCCTGCAGCTCATCCTTCTCGGCAAAAGCAACCGAATGCACCACACCGTGAATAACGCCCGAGGTTTTCCCAATTTCATTAAAAGCTGCTGTTATGCTGCTATCGTCGAGCACGTCACAGGATACCGTCTGCAGCGCTTCAATTTGATGCTGCTCTAATAGCTTGTTCAGCTTATCTAATGATCTTTCCTTACGGTAGGTGAAAATAAGTTTAGCTCCTTGTTGATGAAGTGATTTTGCCACTCCCCATGCAATGCTTCGATCATTCGCTACACCCATAATAACGATTACTTTGTTTTGCATTAAGTTAGACATGATGCTCCTCCTAGTTGGTTCATAAATCATAAGAATCGTATATGTTTAACCAGCGTGAGTACGCGGTCATACGCTTTTTTTATCGGACCTCTATAATCCGGCGACAAGCTGATGTTTGACATCGAAGCGATTCGCTCCACATTATCTTGAATAGTCGTATGATCCGTATCCAGATGATGCCGAAAAGTTTCTTCCGACAAACCTGCAACACAACGCTCTATTTGCTGCTCCGCCCATGAGTGGCTCCGCTCGCCTCTGCCTCGAAGTCTCTTCTTTAATGCAGCTTCTGATGCACACAAAGCAAAGTGATGAACAACGACACCATCATACCTCAAGCGACCGACAATTTCATCAAAATATTGCGGATTTACAATCGTCATAGGCGCGATGATCAAACCGTCATAGGCTTCGTCGAGATGCTTAAGCATAACATAATTAAACTCACGCCACATCGGATAGTTTTGAAAATCACCCTGTTGGATCGATTCCGGTACATTTTTTCTTATAAAATATCCAGCATTCTCTGGATCATATACGTATGAGTTTGCGGACCTTCTATGCAGTTCATATGCCGTCTGCGTTTTTCCCGCTCCAAAAGCACCATTAATCCATACGATCACGATTGTCACCCCGATACCAATCATATCACAGAGTCTCATTCATCATTAATGAGGGTGTAATATGGAGCGACGGAAAAAGCAATTTACGGCATTGCAACGAAACAAATACAGCCAGCCTCTCAAGGGGGCAGGCTGTATTTGTTTAAAGGCTTTAATTGGATGGAATAATTCGAATATCCTTATCCAAATTGGCAAGCATCATGTAATTGCGATTGAAAGTAAAGATGCGTTTTACCTGATAATAGGACATGATAACAGCAGTGAATGCTTCGCTGAGCGAGAAACGGAGCTCGGGCCTGTCTATAAGCAGTCTGCGCGATTCCCTCTCAAATTCGGGGCCGCTGGAGATGACCTCCAGTTTGCCTTTACTCACTGCCTTATCCATTGCATTCAGAAAATATTCCGCCTGCTGATAGCTGTATTCATTGCAAAGCCATTCGTGAAGATCAAATATAATGGAGTTGGTCGTCACGTAATTACGTTCAAGATCATGCAAATCCAGAAACAGGGAACGGGCTTTCACATAGCGGGGATCTTCAGGGTTCATTAAAGCGGCTAAAGCCGTTTCATCCAGAAAAACGGTATCCTGAATGTTCAAGTAGTTATCCATATGTTGGCACTCCTTAATTCTCTAGTTTGCAAATACCATCCAAATACAGAAGCGGGTTATCTTCCTTTTGATCCACTGAGATGGGGGTTGATTCGTATGGGACGCTTGCCAGGTATTGGACAATGATTCCATTGACGATTGCTTGTACGGTCGTATGCTGCATATCGGCAATTACTTTCAGTTCAGCATAATATTGCGGATTGAGTTCTATAACGCCTTCTTCTTGTTCTTCACTTCTTGAGGAAATGAATTCGGAAGCGGTAGACTTCGCTTTTTCGATGAAACGTTTGTAATTATTCACCATCGTGATACACTCCTTATGTATAGCTTATATAAGGATTCGTCGGAATTTGTCGATTTGAGGGGGTAATTTTGGGTGGAAATCTAGATTCTGACTTCCTGCAAGGTGATGGGCGGCTTGTGAAAATAAATTACCAATATTATGGTCACCCTTGAATTCTGGAATTCAGCATCTCCAAATAGTGGGAATTGCACATAATACCCAGCACGTTACCAAATGGATCAGTGACGGAAGCCGTGATGAATCCCTCCCCACGGTGAACGAGCGGTTCGTACTCTTCCGCTCCCATGGCTTTCAAATTGTTAAGCGCAGCTTCTATATCATCAACATGCCAATACATGATGGCACCACCGGGACCAGCCGTTCCACGCGCAGGAGCAAAACGGCGATCGATCAGCCCCAGTTCGTGCTGGTAATCTCCAAGTCGAAACTCGGCATAAACCAGTTGACCATCTGGTCCTGAGCGTTCGAAGTAAGGCGCACTGCCCAGCAGCTCCGAGTACCACGCCTTTGCCGCCTCCATATCATCCGCCCAATAACTGATAGTCGCAAAACCTCGTAATGGTTGTATGTTGCTCATACTCAATCTCCTCCTAAGATAATTTTAGTACTGGTTTCTATTTCGTTTATAAGCAACCGTTACTGACAAAGGTATGTCTAGAGTTGGATATAGAAACCACTCGTTAAAGGGCGGCCTTTTGTTCTATATTCCGTATAATACGGGGCGTTGCTCCATAAAAGAAATGAACCAATTTGTTCATTTGTTCCACAAAATCTTCACTATCGGGAGGGCCTATATTCACTGCTGTTTTTTGACCGTTGTATACTTCATTGAATAATGGGATTTCACGATTGTATTGCTCTTTAATATAATCTCTATGAAGTTCACTCATTGCAATAATTATATCGAACTCTTTAAAGTGCTTTTCATCAAAAAGTGTTCTTTTGAAGCCAGTGGTGTCTATATTCAATTCATTCATTATTTTAAAATGAATATTTGAATACTTGCTAATATCACTATTAGCTCTTATCCCAGCGGAAGCAACATTAATTGAAGTTTTATTATTTCTACGGAGAGAATCCTTCATACAAAATTCAGCTATTACGCTTCGAGTAAAATTATCGGTACATACAAACATAATATTCATTAAAACCAACTCCATTCCAATAGCCATTTTATGGAATTATAGCAAATGAAACAGGAAGATTACCATCAATATTTTCGATTAGTTATTCAACTAATCTGCCCATTAGCCACACATGCGGCGCAAGTGCCGCGCCATAGAAATTGTACTATTGAGAATACGATAGCCTCCCACGGCAATGTAAGCAAGTTCTTGTCATGAGCGTTTGATAAGAACTTGCTTACATAAAATAAAAAGCCGCTTAATAAGCGGATTACGATGTATGTATTTTCTTGTCATCCTACAACACCTGACCGCTTATGACTTAATGTCAAAATTATTAGTTGAACCGTTCCTTATCTTCCCAAAGAAACGGTTCTTTTTTTTCTTTACAGATATTTCTCAAAATCAACTTTTTATGGATATCACGGTGGTTGAATTATTGGAACTGAAATTTCTAGCCTGCTAGCTTCTTACCTTTAGCTTGTTCTGATATCCGATTACGGGAATGTAAGACGACGGTGTCCTTCATGGTTCCGCCGTCTTATATGCCGTTCTTCCGTTATCCCCAAGCGGCCAGCTCCATCTCGAAATCAGTCGTGAAATCTGGGCTGATCGGCGTGACCCGCACATTCACGTTAGCCTTCCAGATGTTGATTGAGACGTCGGGTGATGCGCCCTCGTAGACGTACAGTCCCTTGGCCTGCTGCTGTACCGGCTCCAGCTTCGCCTTCCAGATGCCACGATGGCCGTCGGAGCCGACCGCCTCCACGCGGACGTCCTTGTGCCAGATAGCGCCAAGTTGAATTTCGGCACGGAAGGCCGTCTTGTTCAGCCCGATCCTGCTGCTATGGTCGGCTAGAATGTCCGCTTTCCTGACGCAGACGCCGGACCAGTTGTCGCGGATGAATTGCTTGTATGCGGCAACCCTTGATGCAACCTCGAAATTGTCAGCGGCGAACAGCTTCCCCCTTTCGGTCGTGGGGACATACAACTTGTGCCAGTAATCGCTTACCATTCTGTGGGTGTTGAAGACGGGCGCGATTGAGCAGATCGACTCTTTCATCAGGTTGACCCATTCCGTCGGGACCGCGCGATCACCCCTCTTGTAGAACAGCGGAATAATCTCTTCCTCGAGCAGCCGGTAAAGCGCTTCGCTATCCTGCTGCGCCTGGTACTCGAAGTCGCCGTCCGTCGCGCCTTCGATGGCCCAGCCGTTCCGCCCGTTGTAGCCTTCCACCCACCAGCCGTCCAGTACGCTGCAGTTGATTACGCCGTTCATGGCCGCCTTTTGCCCACTTGTACCGCTCGCTTCCATCGGCTTCACGGGCGTGTTGAGCCAAACGTCGACGCCTTGGACCAGCTTCTTCGCCTTATCCATCGCATAGTTTTCCACGATGTAAACCCAGCCCTTGAACCTTTCCTCCCGGGATAGCTCCACTATTCTGCGGATCAGTTCCTGTCCCGGTCCGTCCGCTGGATGCGCCTTTCCCGCGAAAACCAGGCACACGGGGCGCTCCGGATTGCCCAGAATGTGCGCGAGCCTCTCTAGGTCGCGGAAGATGAGAAGTGCCCGCTTATACGACGCAAAGCGTCTGGCGAATCCTACGATCAGCGGTCCTCCACCGGACGAGGCAAGCGGCAGGCCCAACTCACGGACCATCTCAGATTTCGCCCGCTGATGCTCCTCCCACAGCTCAATGAGCGGGATATCCCGAACAGCAGCCCATACGTCAGGTTCTGCAGTGCGGACGGCCCAGTCGGACGGGAGGTGCCGGTCGAACAGCTCCTTCATGCCGGTGGACAGCCAAGTCCCGATATGGATGCCGTTCGTGACCGAATCGACTGGAATATCCTGTCTCGGAATATGCGGCATCCACCTGTGGAACAGGTCCTGGGTCACCACGCCATGCAGCTTGCTCACCCCGTTCACCTTCGACGACGTGCTGACAGCAAGCCGTGTCATGTTGAACGCGTCGCCCACTCGGCCGAGTGACAGCACCCGCTCCCTGTCCGTCCCGAGCTGCCAGTAATAGTCGCCGAAATAACGGTCCATCATGTCGATGGAGAAGACGTCATGCCCGGCCGGAACCGGTGTGTGCGTCGTAAATACGGTGCTCGCCTTGACCGCTTCGAGTGCCGTCTCAAACAGCACTCCTTCGGCGGACAGCATGCGGATGCGCTCGAGCGTCAGGAACGCTGGGTGCCCTTCGTTCATATGCCAGACGTCCGGACGGATGCCCAGTGCAGCAAGCAGTCTCGCACCGCCGATGCCGAGGATTATCTCCTGGCTTATGCGGACGTCATGGTCGCTCGGATAGAGTGTGTCGGTCAAGCGGCGGTCCGCATCGCTATTCGATTCAACGTCGGTATTGAGCAGGTACAGCGTAACTGAGCCCACCTGTACGGACCACGCTTTCGCATATACCTGCCTGCCGCCCATCATCACGTCGACGACGAGAGGCCGCCCTTCGGCATCCCGCACGAGACGAACCGGGTAGAAGCTCGCTTCTGGGTCGATATTGGGATACAGATGCTGCTGAGAGCCGCCCTCGTTGATGCGCTGCTGGAAGTAACCCTTACCGTAAAATATGCCTACGCCCGTAAGCGGAACATTCATGTCTGCGGCTGCCTTGATATGGTCGCCTGCCAATATGCCAAGGCCGCCCGAGTAAATCGGTAAAGATTCGTCAAGTCCGAACTCTGCCGAGAAATACACTACACCGCCATTTGACATCATCCCACCTCATTTTCACAAAAAATTGCGCTTCGTCTTGTAAGCGCCTGACTCAATGCCTCTATACTATATGCCGGTTTGTGGTACACGTGCCGATGGCAAGCGGGAGCCACGGTATGGTAAACCCCGCAGGCCGCATCAACCGCGGTCCTAGGGATCCCCTGGTTCTATTCTTATTTCCGCCATCACCGGAAAATGATTACTCGGGAACCAGTTCTGTGATAGAGCATCTTGAGCGGACTGACGTCGAAGTTTATCGGCAATCGGGGGATCTTTTGCGGGGGATTAGCGTAAGTACGCCAAAACTGAGCTCTCTCCAATTCGATTAATGTAATCGTGGTAAAACTCAGTTAGAGGTAATTCCCACTAAAATTTAATCCATATAGGGAGTATTAGAAAAATTATCGTAACAATCACGCTTATAGCAAGCATAAACTCGCCAATCTTATTACTCATTACCGCCCCAAAATCATTTACGTACTTTTTTTTGGAAACCAGTACTGCCGCTAACCAGAACGGTATTGAAGCTAAAAAAGTATAATGAAAACCATCAGTTCCGTTTGAGTATATATCTAGTCCGATTATTTTAAAAAGAGAATGGCTTACAATCAAATCATTCCCAAAATTCCAGTTTATTAAGAATCCCGAAAGCAGAAGTACTAAAGAAAACGACCCATAACCAAAACGTTTCTTTATTGCCAAAATGCATCATCCCTTCGGCAAAGTTTTTATCCATATGATACCATATAAACCATATGAAGATAATCATTCTGGAAAGGGTACCCTGTCAGGTGCTAGTACTTTCTGCACTTTTCTGCCCGTTACTACATTCAAATTCCTATTCACCACGATGTTGAAATGACCGGATTATTTTCATATTCCTTGCCAAAACTAAATTGGGGTTTCCATTGGACAGAAAACATTAGCGGTCGGTTTTTTCGTTGTTGCATTGATTGTTGTCTTATTGGTCTAATTCATGAAAATATGAAATACGAATGAAGAATATGAAGACAAGGAATCGAGGTCGGTGAGGATGAAAATCGTCGTCGTATCTGATACGCATATGCCCAGAATGAACAAGAAACTGCCGGATCGGTTGCTTCGCGAGTTAAAAACGGCAAAAGCTATCATTCATGCAGGTGATTGGACGAACCTTTCCGTGTACGAGGCCTTGGTCGCATTCGCTCCGGTCTACGGTGTCGCAGGAAACAATGATGGAGCAGACATTATTCGCAAGTTTGGATTGCGGAGGCAATTAGAGCTCGAGGGTGTAAGAATCGGTATCGTTCATGGACATGGCGATGGGAAAAGAATAAATACGGAAGCGCGTGCGTTAGAAGCCTTCAAGAATGTTCATTTGAATGCGCTGATCTATGGCCATTCCCATATTCCAGTGCTTAAGCGTTCAGATGGCCTGCTGGTATTTAATCCAGGGTCACCAACGGATAAGAGGAAACAGCCCATGTATTCGTTCGGTATTTTTCAACTTGCTGGTGGAACAGTATCTGCCAAACATATCTTTTACAATGACAAATCGTAGGATTTGAATGATCCAGCTGTTTCACCCCTTCTTATTACATTAACGAAAAAAGAAGCATTTTGTTTCGCATAACTGCCCGTTACTTCAATGAAAAAGCAGACTGCCGCTGCAATCTGCTTCTTTCCAATATCGTTCCTCATTAGTGTGATGCAGGTGAGAAAATTTTAATGTATCAACGCGGCCTACACCTTCAGATAAACATCAATTACAGAATCAGCCATTCAATTATTTTATCATGCACATTTTCAACTTTTTAGTTTGCCTGTATTAAAGAAAATTTAACATTAATATTAATTAAAAAACTATATATTTGGTTATAAAGGGTTTTATTACATAATGATTAGGAAAGTATTAATATGTTTAGAATCTATTTCTCAAATCTTTATATTATTATATAAACTGAATAGAAGTAATAATGCTGACTGTCCCTGCATTTATATCCAGATTCTAGGCAATGACAAATAAGCTGACATCCTTTATATTATGAATTGTGAACGAGATGCTGAAACATCAAGTTCATTTCATAACCTTTGTTACTCCTCCGGTGTTTGAGAGTCACCAGAGGAACCTTGGCCCCAGCTTTACGAGCTGGGGTTCTTTTTTTCAAAAATGAATGCTTAGCCTACCAGTATTATCAATCATGACCGAATTCCTGAAGAACATCGATTCATTTCATAACCTTTTTTACTCCGCGGTGTGAGAGGCACCAGCACATTGGCCTAAGCTTTATTTTTCCTGCTAAATTGGGTCCATGAATTATATCGGTTTTATTCTAATAAAAATGAATAGGCTTAGCCGAAATTTTTAAATAAAGTTTACCTGCCATCTAGCCATTTCATACATTTTATAAAACGTAACTTAAGGCGAAATTGTTTCACACTTGATTGATTTTTTTCGAAAAAAATTATAAAAGTAAAAATTCGTTGACTGGATCACAGTAACAAGGCGTGCTTCACTCTATTTCCAGTTGTCTTACATAGGCGATATAGTCCGTATTGACCGGAGCTTCACCAGCCTGACTGAGGAGCGCTGCAATCTGTCCGCGGTGATAGCTGCCATGAAGTAAAACATGGGTCAGTATGTCGTTTATCGTTGTGTTAAAAACAATTCCCTTACTGTTTTGATAAGAGATTACTTTAGAGAAATCAGCATCCTTAAGCTGTGAAAGCAAGGTCTGGTAACCGATTTTATTTTGTTCCCTTACATGCTCGCATTGCTCAAGCGTATATTCTGGCCAAATGAATAATGCTGCAGCATTCTCGCCATTAATCCGCGTAAGCCACACCTTCTCCGCAGCGAGTATATGGGCAAGCAGACTTAAAGGCTTTTCGATGGAACTTTTGCTTACTTGCAATGCTTTATTAATCTGATGATTCGCCCAATCGGTATGATCAAAGCTTTTGAGCTTCGGAACCGTATAAGGCTTATCGATCGAAACAATGTGCAAAGGTATTTGGGCGAGAGAGGATAACTTGATCTCCACCTGCTGCTCCGGTACTAATCGTTCTAAAATTTCAGGAACGGCAATTTTAATCTTTTTTACCTTTCCGTCCGATCGTAGTACGTAAATGACATTGCCATATTTACTGATCAATCTGGCTTGGATAACATTATGATTAATATTGATTAGATCAACTATTAAAATAATGAACAGGGCTAGCATAATAATCCCGGTTAAAAAGTATAAGAAGCCTAGAGCCTCCGGACCGTCATTCATATATAGGTTTATAAACTGGAATACGTCGCTCATAATAAATAAGAAACTCGATATTAGTGCTAAACGAAACGTCCTTGAAGGTTTAAGATTCATCGCCGTAGCCCCCATTCCTAGGTAATCTGCTTCATTGTTATTGCATGCTATAACGGCTGGGCATTTCGAAAACGAATGATAGAATAGTCGAGCGTGGATGTGATAATACGGTCTCTTAGCGGATATAGATTCGGAGTAAATCTTAATTCGACCGCATTCTCTACAATTTGCCCAATAAGATCACTGACACGCTCGACCCTCAGAGGTTCAACCTCATCATAAGAAATGTAGTAGCCGGCTGTGCTTGCTTCATCCAACAATTTAAAGCTGTCCTCAGCAAATGTATATCTATATAGCTGAGTGTTGCGGATGCGGTTAAGCCAATCATTTTCTACAACGATTATTTTATTCACGGTGCTGTCAGAAAAAAAACGTTGAATATCCTCCTCGCTGCTCCAGTCTGCTTTCCAGTAAATGACCCGCGGACAATTTCTTGGAAAATAGTAATGCACCGCTTTCTCCTCATGAATCGCGAATACGACCGGCTGCAAATGCGGGTATGCTTTTTGCGGCCTTGGACTAAACCGTTTGATAGCAGATTCCTCGCTAAAGTGATAGAGCATGATTATAATAGCCCCCTCATTTTCTCTATATTCCGAACGACCTTTTTCACCGGTTTATGCAGCCATTAGCCTTCCTCGAACAATTTCCCTATTGCGGTTCAATAGAGATCAATTTCGGTTTCTCCCATTCCCGGTGCTCGTATTTAATCCAATATTGTCTATTCACTTCAATTAATTTATAAATGCCCTCTGGTATTTGAACAGTTTCGCGGTTTCCGCTTAAATCCTGTATCAGGATTTCATTTTCTTTTACCTCATTCACTTTTACCAGTGCTGTAGTTAAAGTTGTAGTGGAATTCCATCGAAATAAAGCGAACAGCAGGATGACCATGCCGATAAAAAGGAGTATTTTATTCTTCTTTTTCATATAGACCTCCATATTATCCGTGTCCATTCAATATTCATTTTTTCCTTTATAAGCCAAGCAGCTGCTTGTTAAAAATGGAGTCAGCTCAATTGAGCATCTCCTTAATGACTTCAATGCTTTTGGCCGCCCGATTATTTAATGACCTCTTGTCTTTCAAATGAAATTCGTTCAGCTCATGGCCCGGGTCGATAATTAACGGTTTGGAAATTATATCCTCAAGAATAAGCGCAGTTACTTTATAAGCATGGTGAAGCTGCTCGGTGGTACATTTATTGCTTACCAGCTTAATAATCGCGATGATGTTCTCAGCATACATGAGCTTGACGATGCTGTCTGACGACATGACATGCCTGGAAGTGAATGAAATAACGTTGTCCAGAATTCGGCTGTCCGGATAGTTTTTAGCTACGGACAATAGACCGATAACGGCATCCCAGCTCCTAATGGAAAGCTCGCCGGTATATTTTGCAATCAAGTCCTCGATCCATTCTGACTCTTCTTCCTTGGAAATGTTATAACTCTTATATTCCTCCAGCTTTCCATCACGATGCATTTGAAAGTAGTTCCCGTAATACGAGGTAAAAAGCTCTTTTGCTCTTGGTATGGTGTGATCCATTTTATCGCCGCCTTGATCTACTTTTTGTCATTCATGTTGTTTCCTCAAAATAACGATGTAATCCCTAAGTCATTCACTGATCGCTTATGACTGCTTCAAATCGTTTGCACAAATCATTTATGTCAGCAAGTCTTGCTAGCTGACCGATCCACCCCTCTGGGATATCATCGATGCCATAATAAAGTCCAGCTAGTCCACCTGTAACCGCACCTGTCGTATCCGTATCCTCGCCCAAGTTCACTGCCCGAAGCACAGCCTCGCTATAGCTTCGAGTTGTCAGCAAACTCCATATGCCCGCTTCCAACGTGTGTACGACATAACCAGATGAATGAATATCGTCAACCGCAAGCAGACGAATATCTTCTTTAAGTATACGGTCAAACCGCCTAATATTTTTTTCATCCTCGTCTATAAAGGCATTGGTAACCGTTTCTCTCATTTTCATAACGCTTTCCTCCAAACTCAAGCCATCCATTAAATGAATCGCAAGCTCAACATAAATAACACAAGCGATTATAGATACTCGATGACGATGGGTGAGAGAGGAAACCTGTGTAACCATCGCTAACCGATCCTCGAAAGACTCTTCTTTTAACAAATAAGCCAGCGGCAAAATACGCATTAACGATCCATTTCCATTACTATACTCATCTGTTCCACCTGCAAAATCAGGCCGGATACAGAGGTCTTGATACTTATCAATCGCTTCTGCCGTAGCTGTACCCACGTCAAACGTAAACCCGTGAGGCGTCCAATAGCCGTTATTCAACCATTTGGTAAACTTGTCGGCCAGATCATGCAGATCAATTTGAGGGAATTGAACAACGCTTTCCATTAAACAAAAAACTAACGAACTGTCATCCGACCATGTGCCCGCTGGCTGCAAATGCGAGCCGTAACCAATCATATCCGTCAATGGTTTTCCCTTCAGATCCTCGCGTGTTTCGAACTCAACAGGAACGCCAAGCGCATCTCCAACGCATAAGCCAATTATGCCATCACGTACTTTAGTCATCTGCAGATAACCTCCATTTTGGCGTGAAATCTTTTTTCGTTCCTCTAGTATAACAACGCCGAATTCATTAAGAAACAAAATCCAAGCCATGGATTGTTATGCTTAACTCGGACGTGTCTCGAAAAGCGTGAACAAAGAAAGGCTTCACGTCTAATCATAGACGTAAAGCCTCCCCCAGTTGACTACCTTAATGCGATTATGATACACGCAGGCCCAGTGCTGCAAATTCACTTTCAAATCTCGCAATCATCGATTTTTTCTCATCTTCTTCCAAAAAGGCCGCTTTCACGCCGTTCATAATGATTCTAGCGATCTCGTCCAGCGTGATGCCGCAATGCTCGATCAGCTGCTCATATTCCTTCTGTAACGACGTGTCGGAGACGGTCATATTGTCCGTATTTACGGTAACGATGATGCCTTGCTCCAAATAGCGACGTAACGGATAGGAATCCCAGTCCGAAACGGCTTTCGTCTGGATGTTGCTGACCGGGCACATCTCTAGCGGTATTTGCCGTTCCTTTACTAGCGCAACAACCTCGGGATCCTCCAGCATCCGTACACCATGACCGATTCGCACTGCGCCAAGATCTGTGATGGCTACATGCACATTTTCCGCACCTGCGGCTTCTCCCGCATGAATCGTAATCGGCAAGCCTAGCGTCTGAGCCTCTCCGAACAGCTGAAGAAACAGCTGCGCAGGAAACGAAGCCTCATCCCCGGCCAAATCGACTGCAACGACACCTTTTTTATAAAATCGCGCCGCTTCTTCAACAACGTCCTTATTCCATGGATACGAATGGCTTCGCAAACAAATAATGATCGCTCTCGCTACTGTTCCGAACGCCTGCTCGCCGCGCTTCAAGCCCTCTACGACATGATGGATAACCTCGTGTATCGTTAAACCCTGCAGGCGATGCAGCTGAGGCGCGAATCGCACTTCAATATAGTTCACCCGCTCCTTAGCAGCTTGCTCAACCACCTCGAATGCGACTCTTTCTAACGCCGCTCCCGTTTGCAAATAAGGCAAAACAAAGCTGAATTTACTTAAATACTCCTTCAAGCTCTCACAATGCTCTCCGACTTGCATATGAGCAAGCAGCTCATCTTGCGAAGCTATAGACAAAGGGCTTCCTTGTTCTCTAGCGAGCTCCAATAACGTTTCCGGTTTCACACTTCCGTCCAGATGCACATGCAAATCGATCTTTGGCAGCTGCGACAATAACGCCTTAACTGCTGCCGATTGTTCATTGACTAACTTCATCGCCAAATCTCCTCTCGTAATATATCTATTCATACACCTCCGCTAAAGCTTATATACATCCATATGCACGTCTAGCTCCCGCGATACGTGCTGTACCCGCCGGGAGCAACCAATAACGGAACATGATAATGCGACGCCGGGTCTCGAACCTGGAAACGGATCGGAATCAGATCAAATAAGCTATTTGAGAGGGCTGCCAAATGCTCCGTTCGCCTGAAAAATTCGCCAGCCGCGAATATAAGCTCATACACACCCGGATGAACGTCTTCACCCTCAAGCAATGGCTGATCAACTCGCCCGTCATCATTCGTCAGATACGCACCTAGCAGCCTCGGCACTTGCACATCTTCCGCATTTCCAGCTTTCTCCCCCAGATACCAAAGCTCGATTGCTATGCCGACAACCGGTTTACCGCCGGCAAGATCAAGAACATGAGTCGTGATCCGTCCGCTCATGGGGATTCCGTCCCTTCCTCCAAATCAGCTCTTGTGAGTGTAAAGCCTTGGAAGCCGTAAGGAGGACGCGGCTCCGTGTAAACACCGGCTGCTGCGGAATGGTCCGGCTCTACTACCGTCTCCCATGTACGGTTGTTTGATTCGAAGCGGATCTCGGCCAGCTGCGGAAAGCTCGTTAAGATGCTTTTCCCGATTCGATAGATCAAATATTGGATAGACGGCGAATTCGCCGAATGAAACAATGTATGAGCAAGATCATGAACCTGCTCGGAAGGAACATAACGGCCTCGCTCGCTGTCAAATGCATCCTCTGCGTCCTCATACGTCCAAAAGATATCTAAAAATATAAATAAAGGCCGATCAAAGCTTTCAGGCAAAGTCGTATATTCATCGCGGACGAAGCCATAGAAGGAGCTGCCGCTAACCTTAATAAGCTGAATTTGCGACAAGGCGCTTTCTTGCTCGGCAAGTGCTGCTCCATCAGCGGTACGGAACCATTTTTGAGAGGCGCTGGCATGCTCGTTATGCGATCTGCGAAATACGAGCTGGCTATCGCTCCAGCCGCTTCCTTCCGCTAAAGTGACGGCATTGAACGGCAGCCGGTCAGCGCTAATTTCAATGGCATCGATATGCGGATAACGCTCAAGAAACCGTTCGCTGATGAAGGCAAGAAGCCCCTCCGTCGTACTTCCTTCATAATTCGCCGTTTGGCGCAAAATAAAATTTTTCATGGAGTCCGTAGCTACGACCTGCGTATTATCCCCTTCCGTGAAGGAGGTCAGCAGCACCTCGCTGCTCACCGAAAAGGTAATGTTATGAGCAAAAATAACGTTTGTATCACCCTTATATTGCGATTCCGGTATCGATTTGACGGAGAGCGGAGCCGCATATGTCCGATAGCTCAGCACATCCCCTTTACCATAATAAAGCGTACGTCCGCTGCGTAATTTTAACATGATGCTTCTTCCTTTCTCTACTCTATTATGAGATCTCTTAATCGAAAGCCGGTTATTTTTTCGATTTCTAGCAGTGCCTGCTCCGCTTCTTCACTAGCCGTGTTCCATATTCTTGCTTTCATCGCTTCCAATATATCCTCCTTCTTCTTCCCTCGCACTGCTAAAATAAAAGGAAAACCGAAGGTCCTCAAATACGTTTGATTCAAACTGTAAAAACTCTCATATTCTTCAGGCGTCAGCTGATTCAGGCCAGCGCCTTGCTGCTCCTGCGCGGAATATTCAGCGACTGCAAGCCGCGTACCGAGATCGGGATGAGCACGGAATAAGTCGACGATCGTCTCCACCCTTGACTCGCGGACGACATTGATCATGGCTGTATGCAGAGCGTCAACTGAAGTGAATGGACGGGCTCCATAGGCCGAAACGGCTACCCACGGCGAATGCTCAAAAATGTCACCCAAAATCTCGACGAATTGCTCACGGCTGCTTTCATTTATCTTTTCAATCGTTATCTTCATCTCCAATACCCCTCATGAGCCGCAACCGCCGCCTCCTCAACCTCTGGGAACGGACCGATTACTTGAATTGGCTTGCGGCCCTGCATAAATACGTTGCGGCAGGGCAAATCCAGCGTCGGGTTTTGTTCATCGTCACCTGTAAGCTGGGCTAGGCGCTTCTCCGAAATGCCATAAACGACTGTGCCTACATTTCCCCAATAGATTGAGCCTGCGCACATCGCACAGGGTTCCGCCGTCGTATAAAGCGTAAAATGCCAAAGCTCATCTCTACCGTACCGTTTTGACGCTTCCTCCATCAGCGTTCTTTCCGCATGCCCGGTACAGTTCGATTCCGTAATCTCCACATTGCCCTGCTCAAGCACGATCTTGCCATCCGGGCTCACAAGTATTGCTCCAAAGGGTGTATTCCCTGCTTCTCTGGCCTTTCGCGACACTTCAATACTGCGTAATAAATAAAATAAATGCTTATCCTTATCGGTCATATCGCAGGACGCCTCCCTTCAATCGCTCGCTTAACCGCACGCCATATTCCGCCATAGCCGGTGCAGCGGCATATATTTCCGGACAATGCCTCAGCTATTTCATCCTCCGATGGATTTGGATTTTCATCCAGCATCGCTTTAACGGAAATGACCATGCCCGGCGTGCAATAGCCGCATTGAAAGCCGCCTTCCTCCAGAAATGCCTGCTGGATCGGATCCATCCCGCTTACCGCTACGCCTTCGATCGTCGTGATTTGTTTTCCAGAGCATTGATAGGCCATCGCTAAGCAGGAATTGACGGCCTTTCCGTCGATCAGCACCATACATGCGCCGCATCGTCCGACTTCACAAGAACGCTTCGTCCCGGTAAGCGCCAGATCCTCCCGCAAAATCGTGAGCAATCTGGTGGAGGGTGCCGCCTCGATCGTTTTTTCTCCTCCATTAATGAAACAATGCAGCGCAAACGGCGTATGAGATTCCGCACCCTTATCACTCATTCCTTTTCACCCCTTCGTCAGAAAAAATGGCGCTTCCTGCAGAAAGCTTGGCTCAACCGGCAATTTCGTTACCCATTTGCCGCTTGCCTGCCGAATGGCTGCCGCTATTGCCGGTGCGAGCGTAACAGAACCGACCTCGCCTATTCCCCGCGGACCGTAGTCGTCATTTTCCGGCAAATGCTCAATCGGTTCTACCTCTATCAATCCTCTTTGATCGGCTATTGTCGGAACGAGATACGTATCCAAATTTCGCGTTATATAATGCCCTTTATCCATAACCGCATCTTCCATCAGCGTAAAACCAAGCGCCATGCTGCTTCCGCCTTCGATTTGTCCGAGGAAGCCCTGCGGATTTACGACTGGTCCCGCCGCTACGGCATGATATTGCTGAAGCACCTGAACCCGCCCGGTTAATGTATTGAGCTCTACCTTAGCGACAACGGCTGAGTACGTATACATAAAGTGGGCGCCGACCCGGTCTGTAGGAGATGTAGGAAACGAAAATGACGTTTCGCAGCGGATCGGTGCGCCATCCCCTTTCGCGAGCTCTTCATACGTGAGCAGCAGCGGAGCGCCTGTTTTTTCCCGAATACCGCCTTCGCTAAGCCGCAGCTGTTCTGCCGGACGCAGGGTCAAAGCTGCTGCCCTCTTTAGCATTTGTTCCGTAAACGGGTTCCTCAATCTTTGCAGTGATTTCCACATCATGGCGGTTGCGCGCGATGCGGTCGTTGAACCGCTATCCGGCACGACATCGGTGTCCCCGATAATGATCCTGATATCTGCCGCGGCTAAACCGAACTGCTCGATCAGCATTTGCTCCAAAGTCGCAATCAGGCCTTGACCGAATTCCTCGTAGCCGAATACTGCTTCGATTTTTCCGTCTGCCGCCAATTCCAGCCGACCGCCGGCCGGATCGGGAATGCCGACGCCTAGCCCGGCACCGTGCATCGTAAAGGCGGCGCCGATTCCCGTCTTTATCCAAGGCTCGGCGGATTGCTGGCCGGGCGCTTCCAAGCGTTCTCTCTCCAGCCACAACGGACATCCCGCAATGGCCCTCCACACCTGTTCGGCGCCTTCTGTCATTGCGATTGGTTGATCGAAAGGGCCTGGGTCATCTACCTGACGCATATTCAGGCGACGGAACGCCCAAGGCTCCAAGCCTAGAATTTCAGCCAACCGGTCCATTTGTCCTTCCAGCGCGAAGATCGCTTGATTGCCGCCGAAGCCACGGAATTCGCCGGACATGCCGTTATTCGTAAACACCGATACGCCTTTTACATCCAAATGCTCGTACTTATAAGGACCGATAACATGCTCGGTCGCAAAGTTCAACACCTCGGCTCCCAGCGTTGAATAGGGGCCGGTATCCGAGATGATGGTGACTTGATGAGCCCGCAATTTGCCCGCAGCATCCGTGCCTGTTCTCATCGTAATTTTCATCGGATGCCGCTTTAAGCCTGCCCTTACGGATTCCTGCCTCGAGTTATGCATCTTGATGGGCTTTCCCGTAATTATCGCAAGCAGCGCGCCGTAAGGCTGTACGTTTAATTCGTCCTTTCCGCCGAACGAGCCGCCGATTGGACTTGAGACGATTCGGATTTCTTCCTGCGGCTTCGCAAGAATACGGGATAACTGCATCCGATCCATGAATCCGTGCTGTGTAGGTGAATAGACCGTCAAACGTCCGTTGTCTTCAGGTACAAACAAGCCGCCTTCCGTTTCCATGTACGTGTGCATTTGACGCGGCGTATAATAGGTTTCTTCTATAATATGCGCGCATTTCGCGAAACCTTCTTCTACGTCGCCTCTGCTGAACGTTGTACGATGCATCGCATTCCCCCGAGGGTGAAGCTGCGGCGCATCCGCCAAAAGCGCCTGCCCGGGATCATCTACAACCTGCAAAATATCGTATTCGACTTCAATTAACTCAATCGCATGCTGGGCAATTGCGATACTATCCGCTGCCACTGTCGCCAGCGCGTCTCCCACATACCGCACCCGGTCCTCGCATAAAACAGGCTGATCCGGGTGGGCGATGCCGAAAGCATTTAATCCGGGGACGTCCACATACGTGAGCACCGCATGAACTCCCGGCAGTTGCTTCGCCTTATCCGTATGAATCGAGACGATCCGGGCATGCGGATGCTCGCTGCGCAGCACTAGACCGTAAAGCATATCTTCCTTAGACATATCCGTTAAATAAGCCAAGCTGCCTGTCACCTTACCCGGACCGTCAGGGCGGATTCGCCAACGCCCTCCACTGCTAGTGCGGTTTAAAAGCATAAGCCTCATCCTCCCTATACACGTCTAAACTTTGGCTGCTTTCCACAGCTCGGTAACGATTAAATTTGCTGCCGTCGTCTTCCGATAAGCGGCCGATGCGAACATATCCTCCCGCGGCTCATAAAGCTCAAGAATTCGGTCATATACATGCTGCAGGAGCCGGGCATCCACGGCCGCTTCGACTATTTCCTTCTCTAATTGTCCAAGCCGCTGAGGGATCGTCTGTCCTCCTCCGAGCGCTATTCGTATTTCCTTCAGTACGCCGGAATTCATAAGTGATCCATTGATGGCTGCCGTAACGACAGAAGGGGTGAACGCTTCGCGTCGTCCCACTTTATGGTAAGCGCCAAAACGCTTCATTTTCACATTCGAATCCTTCTCATCATCACTATCATTAATGGAATTTCCCTCGGATTCCGGGATAGGAAGTCGTAAACTAAGCAGCAAACGCTCATTTTTCCGGCTCGAATCGTTTGCATGCTGCAGCCATTCCGGTAACGGCATCTGAAGTTCCGCCGAACCGTCATACCAGTTCACTTCGGCATCATATACCAGCAGCGCAGGTATCGAATCGCCGATATTGGAGGCAACATTGCCCCCGATCGTAGCTAGTTGACGAATGGATGGCGCTGCAATCGTTCGAATCGCCTCGGTAACCATTGGAAAATGACGCTGCAGATATCCGTTCGTTCGACAGGCCTGCAGGCTCATTTGGCCGCCTATGAGCAGGCCTTGCTCGCCGATACTGCTGTCATTCAAACCGCGAATAGCGCTCAAATCGATCAAATGCTGCGGCATTGCAGCTACTCCAGACTCCCAATGCGTTCGAAGCAAGGTTCCACCGGATGTATATACGCTCTCTATCCCAAAATTCTGTTTCAATATCCATGCTTCCGCAGCCGTTTGCGGATGCCACACAAGAGGAGACGACATGGTCTCCTGTACATTCATGCCCATCATGCTCCCCTCCAGTTGTCGTTAAAATCGTTGCTCCCTAACGTAAGGCGTGCCGAGCGATTCCGGCGAGCCGGATGGCTTATTGCGATTTCGCCAGCCGAGGAACATAAGTACAAGTATCGTTACAATATAAGGAATCATTTTTAAGAAGTAGGACGGTATTTCGCTCCCTATCAATTGAATGCGGAAGCCCAGCATGTCGAGCGCTCCGAAGAAATAAGCGCATAATAGTGCTCGGATCGGATTCCATCTGGCAAAAATAATTAAAGCGACCGCAATCCAGCCTCGTCCCGAAATCATCCCCTCCGTCCAAGTCGGAGAATAAACGAGCAGCAAATCCGCCCCTGCCAATCCAATAAGGATCGAGCCGACAACGATATAGCCGTACCGAAACGCTTGAACGCGTATTCCCATGACATCCGCGGTAGCCGGATTGTCGCCCATCGCCCGCAGATGAAGTCCCCATGAGGTACGATGAATGAAATGATGAAGACCGATGACAAGCAGGAAGCTGAACCAGGTCAATACATCCAGATGGGCAAAGATTCGGCCTGCGAACGGAACGGCTTCGAGCCATGGCATATCAAGATTCGGCACTGCTCCGGGAACAGGAAGACCGCTAATCGGCTTGCCCAGGTAAGCGCTAAGCCCGGCTCCGAATAGAGTCATCGCGAGTCCGCATACGATTTGATTCGCCTGAAGCGTAACGCTTAGAAATGCATGAACGGCGCCGAGCAAAATACTTATGCCGCATACGGCCAGCAGCGTTATCGGCAAGCTTCCGGTCTGCAGAAATGTCAGACATGCCGTAACGGCTCCCATCAGCATCAGACCTTCCGCGCCAAGCTGGATGATGCCTGAGCGTTCGATCAATATGCCGCCCAGCGTTGCGAATAATAGCGGTGTACCAGAGGATATGGCGGCCAGCAGCATTTGATACACGATTTCCATCGTTTATGCGCTCCTTTTCAACGAATTCTGCGAAGCCGGAATTTACTGACCGTACCGCCTGCAATAAGGAAAAACAAAATAGCGCCCTGCAGCATTTCGGATATTGAGGAAGGCAAGCCTATCGTTTGTACGCTGTATCCTCCAACGATAAGTCCTCCAAATAAAAAAGAGGATACGACAAGCCCGATCGGATGCAGTTTGGCGAGCCATGCCACAATGATGGCGGTGTAGCCGTAACCTGGCGAAATGCCGTACATCAGACGGTGCGTTACGCCGGATACCTCGGCCATCCCGGCCAGTCCGGCTAATCCCCCGCTGAGGAGCATGACCAGCAAAATATGTCTGCTGATCCGGATGCCCGCATTTTTGGCTGCTTCAGAATTGGCCCCGATCAGCCGAAGCTCATAGCCCCAGCGCGTATATTTAATGAAGAAGCCATAGAGAACAATCGCGATGAGGCCGAACAATAGACCGAGATGCAGCCTCGTATCGCCCAGAACGGGCAGCGACTGCGCTTCCGTAAACATCGGCGTTCCCGGGAAATTCATGCCCTTCGGATCCTTCCAAGGGCCGAATACGAAATAATCCATCGCCAGCAGTGCGACATAATTGAGCATCAGTGAAGTGACCAGCTCATTTACTTGAAAGTAGGTGCGGGGAATTGCCGTTAACAGCCCCCATATGCCGCCCGCTGCGATACTGAAGACGATCATAGCCGGAATAACGAGGATGCCCGGCATATTCGGAAAATAAATCGTCACCGCAGTCGCTGCCATCGCTCCTGCCGCAAACTGCCCTTCCGCTCCGATATTCCACACCGAAATCCGGTAAGCAATCGCTACGCCAAGTCCGCATAGCAGCAGCGGGATCATTTTTACGAGCGTTTCAGTCAACCCGTAAGAAGTGCCGAAGGCACCCGTGAACATTTTCTTATATACGGGAAACGGGTTTATGCCGTTGGCTGCAATAAAAATGCCGCATACAACAAGTGCCAACTGCACCGATACGATAGGTATCCACCAAGCGCTGCCTTTCTTTGAACTATCAAGTTCTATGCGATAGGAGCGCCAATTCCATTTGCCAGGTTCATGTGCAGCCTCGGCTGATAGCGTTCCGCCTTTATCTAATACGGGCTTATGCTCACTCATCCCGCTTCCTCCTCCGCATCCTGGAGACCTGCCATATACATGCCGATCTTCTCCCGATCGGCCTCCTCTCTCGTCACTTCAGCTGCAATTTGACCGTTATAAATGACAACAATCCGGTCAGAGAGCTGGATGACCTCGTCTAAGTCCTCTGAAATAAGCAAAACACTTTTGCCTTCGTCCCGCATTTCGGCCATTAAACGATGAACTCCATCGGTTGCTCCGACATCAAGTCCCTGCGTCGGATGTACGGCTACCATGAGCAGCGGCTCTTGATGAACCTCTCTTGCAAATAACAGCTTCTGCTGGTTCCCTCCGGATAGTTGCTGAACCGGCGTATCGAGACCTGGCGTTTTCACATCAAATTGCTCAACCAAGCTTTGCGACCATGAACGATTCGCACCGATCCGCAGAAAGCCGAAGCGCGATCGTTCCTTCGTTCGGTAAGATTTGAATAACAAATTGTCAACGATGCCGAGACTGCCGGCGAGACCGCTTTTCATCCGGTTCTCAGGCACATGGGCGATCCCCGACTCAATGGCCGCCCTCACCGATCCATTCTTCAATGCTTTTCCGTTAAAATAAATCGTCCCCTTCTTCCAAGAACGCAGTCCGGTAAGCACCTCGGCTAGCTCCTTCTGCCCGTTGCCCGCGACACCCGCCACCCCGACAATTTCTCCTTCACTCACATGAAGCGAGATATGATCAAGCGATTTCCTGCCATGATCCGCATAGACATCGACTTGCTGAACTTCGAGCAACCGCTTGCCTTGTGGTCGCGGAAGGAATGGACGGCTTTCCCCAAGCTCCTTGCCGACCATCAGCTTGGCAAGCTCGCGCTCATTCGTGTCTGATTTGCCCATCGAATGAATCAGCTTTCCTTTGCGCATGACCGAGATATGATCCGATGCGGCCATAACCTCCTTCAGCTTGTGGGTAGTCAGAATGACCGTCTTCCCCTCCGCCTTCATGTGCTGCAGCGTTGCGAACAGCTGCTCCGCCTCGCCTGGCGTCAACACCGATGTCGGCTCATCCAAAATAATAAGATCCGCGCCGCGATAAAGCGTCTTAACAATCTCCACCCGCTGCTGCTCCCCGACGGAGAGCTGCCAGATCGGACGGTTTACCGGGAACGATAAGCCAAAATGCTCCGCAATCGCTTCGATTTCCTGCTGCTTATTGCTCATCCATTTGGCTCCCCGCCAAAACGAGGATTTCTCGCCCAGAACGATATTTTCGGCGGCGGTTAACGTTTGAACGAGACGGAAGTTTTGAAAGACCATGCCTACGCCAAGCTGCATGGCATCCTTCGGCGACCTGATTTTTGCCGGCTCGCCATGAATGAAAATTTCGCCGCTAGTCGGCCTATATACGCCAGAAAGCATGCACATCATCGTGCTTTTGCCTGCACCGTTCTCTCCTAGCAATGCATGAATTTGTCCCGGCTTCGCGCGAAAATCAACGAAATCATTCGCCACGACCGTACCGAATTGCTTTACGATTTGGCGCATTTCTACCGAATAGCTTTCATTCATAACACCCCTCCTAAAGGTTTGCGATGCAAACCACATCGAAAGCTAAGCTAAGGTTTGCGAAGCAAACCATTTCGAAAAGCAAGTTCATTCGTGAAATTGGTGTGAATAAATCAACAAATCCCTTAATTCAGGGATTTGTTGATTTAGTCGTATTAGATATCCGCTTATTTCGGAATCGTACCCTCTACCCCTTTTACGAACCAATCCATCACTAAAATTTCATCCAGCGTCAATACTTTGCCTTCCTCCACCTTAACTGCGCCGGATGCGTCCGAAATCGGTCCGGCAAATACATTAATCTCACCGCTGATGAGCTTCGCTTTCGTATCGTTCACTAGCGTTTTCACATCCCCTGGCACGCTTGGTCCGAGCGGCGCAATATCCACCATACCGTCAGCGAGCGAGCCTGAATATTGCTCGGCTTTCCAAGTGCCGTCGATGACGGATTGAACGGCCTTCGTATAATAAGGGCCCCAGTTCCAGATCGGGTTCGTTAAGTATGCGTCAGGCGCGAACCGGGTCATATCGGAGTCATTGCCCCCTGCCATAGCGCCCCTTTCAGCAGCAGCTTGCAGGGTTGCCGGCGAATCCTGATATGCGAGCAATACGTCCGCTCCTTTATCAAGCAGGCTTACTGCCGCTTGGCGTTCGGTTGTCGGATCATACCAGGTATTTGTCCAAACGACGCTGACCTTGGCATCCGGATTGACGCTTTGCACGCCTAGCGTAAAGGCGTTTATGTTATAAATGACTTCAGGAATCGGGAACGCACCGACATAGCCGATCACGTTTTTCTTTGTCATTTTTCCTGCTGCAATTCCGCTTAAATAACTGGCATCGAAGTTTTTTCCGAAATACGTGCCCATGTTATCATTTGTTTTGTAACCGGCGGTGTGAAGAAACTTCACGTCAGGGAATTTTTTTGCGACATTAAGCGTGTAATCCATATAACCAAAGCTTGTCGTAAAAATGATATCGTGGTTTTGCGCGAGCTCCGTAATGATTCGTTCGGCATCAGCGCTCTCCGGTACATTCTCGACCGTGTCCGCTTTAATGCCCAGCTTCTCCTCCATGTACAATCTGCCCTTGTCATGCTCAAATGTCCAACCGCCGTCTCCTGGAGGCCCGATATAAACGAATGCGACACGAGGCAGCTTCGCCGGCTCATCCGTTGCCTGATTTACTGCACCCTCATTTGCATTCTTGTCTGTCTTTTCCCTCTTGCTGCTGGAACAACCGCTGATGACTAATACGACCGATAATAGAAGTGCTAAACCTGCGAAAAATGCTTTTTTGTGCTGTTTCATTCCGTTCCTCCCCGACTTTCTATTTTCTCGAAAGATGGTCAGGTGCAAAGTTTGCTGTTTGTACGCAGCCAATCTCTCCACGCAAAATGCTTACGCATGCCGTTCTGGAACGGCGTCCGTCGCTTTCGCTAGTTTTGGTTTTGACCAATAACGTACCTTCAATATATATCCATGTCAATTTCGCGTCAACATATATAACATATAAAAATGAATTACACCTTTTGTGCAATATGCACG
Source organism: Paenibacillus sp. J2L1-98 (assembly GCF_056269405.1). Classification (NCBI taxonomy): domain Bacteria; kingdom Bacillati; phylum Bacillota; class Bacilli; order Caryophanales; family Paenibacillaceae; genus Paenibacillus; species Paenibacillus sp. J2L1-98. Next base: position 82,665 of record NZ_JBWDNW010000001.1, read on the forward strand.
AAATATTTATAATTTTGCGTTATATATATTCACACAATCTACATCTATCCCGATTTGAAAAAGGCCGAATAATGTTTTTTCGCCAGTTCCATATCAGCAGGCGTATCAATATCGAGCAGGCTTGTCCGATCCGCAGCCACTAAACCGCAGCCTTTAAAATCCGGCGATTGAAACAATTTCCTGGCACCCGCGTCCCCCTCTAGCAGCATCACTGAAGAGAACATTGAACGTGACAAAATGGCAGGAGGCATTAGAACGATTGATTGGCCATCCTCATCATGCGCCGCAGTAGCAACGAAATCCAGCTCCGGCCGCTTACTCCAATAAAAAATAAGCTCCGCTATCATTTCGGATGTAATAAATGGCTGGTCTGCGAGAGCAACCACAATGGCATCAAGAGCGGGTTCATCGGTTATGAGCGCCTTAAAGCCGCATCGAATCGAATAAGACATCCCTTGTGCAGCTTCCGTGCATGCAACAAAACGGACAGCTTTAACATCAGAAGGAGCAGCTTGACCTGCTGCCCCTCCTTCTAGAGAAAACCATTCGATCGGATCCTCCGGATGAACGACGGCGATCACATTTTTAAGTGGGCTGGACAAAAGAGCATGCAGTCCCACGCTTGCGAGCGGCCTGCCCTTCACCAGCTCGAGCGACTGCTTGCGCACTCCCATGCGTTTGCTCTGGCCAGCTGCCATATAAAGGGCTGAAATAAGCATCTCTTCCCCTCTCCCTCCGCGGACGCGATTTGCGGCCTGCGCGTATAGCAATAAGCTCAGCCGCAATGCTCACCGCTATTTCATAAGGGCCGTCCGCGCCAACAGAAAGTCCGATCGGCGCCCTTACATTCGATGGGATGAGAAACGTCTCAAACAGCATGCGAATCCGTTTCTTCGAGCCCATAATGCCGATATATACAAGCTGAAGCGGCAGTGCAAGCCGCAGCATATCCTTATCCTGATGCAGATTGTGACTGCACACGATCAAATAATCATCCGAGCGGAATTGAAGCTGCTCAGCAATTTGCTCAGGCGAACCAATGACGCACTCCGCATCCGGGAACCGCTCATTCGTGCATAGCGACGGCCGCCAATCCGCTACCACAACATGAAATCCAATTTGCTTGACCAGCGAATAGATTGCCTCTGCATCCTTGCCGACACCGAATATGACAAGCCGAGGTCTAGGACTGATAAGGAACGACATGTGATTGGAGACCACGTCTTTCGCATCTGAAATTTCCAGCGTTTGTCCAGTATCTGCGTCATCAACGAGAGTATAGCTGATCTCCTTTTCATTCCAGCTTCGGATCAGCCTGACCGGCACACCCGCATCGGTCCTCTCCTTCGCCTCAATCAGAATCGTTCGCAACCGTCCATCGATCGGCTCAAGCAGCACGCGCATTTCCCCGCCGCAGCCGACAGCCTCACCCCAAATCACATCCTCATCGGGATTCAAATTATAATCTATAAATTCAAACTGACCCGAATGCGCGATGCTCGCCGCTCTCTCCAGCAGATCATGCTCCAGGCAGCCCGGACTAACCGTTCCAATTTGCTCGCCGCTCTGCTTGAACAGCATCGCTGCCCCCGTCTTACGGTAAGAATGGCCCTCTACACAAACAATTGTTGCCAGTACGCCGCGTTGATCGTCAGCCATTACCGCTGCCAGTACATCATACATATCCATTCGCTATTCCTCCCTAAGCATCAGCACTCGAAAGGGTTACTTTACGGTTGAACGAATTCCAAATGCTACAGTCTTTCTATCAATTTCCGTAAAGAGCGATCCGCTTCCTTTAAGACAACCTTCTTATCGACCGTTCTCACGAGCTTGCTCTCCATCACGATTTGCCCATCGATAAGGACCGTATCAACATCGCCTCTTGTAGCCGCATAGACGACTCTCGAATACCAGTCGGCATCGAATGACGGATACACATGAAAGTCTTCCAAGTCCAGAAGCTGCAAATCAGCAAGCTTGCCTATCTCGATGCTTCCGATCTTATCCTCTAAGCCAAGCACCTTGGCTCCGCCCATCGTCGCCATCCGAAGCACCGTTTTCGCGTTCATAATCGTCGGACCATGCTTGACCTTTTGCATATAGGCAGTCAATCGCATCTCCTGAAACATATCCAGGTTGTTGTTGCAAGGCGCTCCATCTGCACCAATGCCGATATCAATGCCTTGCTCCAGCAGGAGCGGAATCTCCGCTATGCCCGAAGCAAGCTTCATATTGGATCCCGGACAATGCGTAACCTTGACGCCTCTATCCCGGATGATTTGTTTCTCCTCGTCATCGAGCCAAATGCTATGAGCCAAAATCAAATTCGGCTTTGCCAACCCGATGTGATCTAAATACACGACATTTCTCATGCCGCGTTCCGCTTCCACCATCGCGATCTCGCCTAAATTTTCCGATGCATGCGTATGCACCATTACGCCATACTCAGCAGATAGATCACGCACGCCAACAAGCAGTTCTTCCGTACAGGAAACAACAAAGCGCGGACAAAAAGCGTATTGAATCCTTCCATTCTCGGCACCATGCCATTTTTCCAATAAATCCACACTGTCCTGAAGCGATTTCCGGGTATTCTCCTGCAAGGCAACCGGCACCTCCGTGCCGTGGTCCATCATCACTTTACCCGAAAGAGCTCGAATACCGCTTTCCTTAATCGCTTGAAATGCGGATTGTGTATGATGCACCGTTTCCATATCTAAAATCGTCGTCGTACCGCTTCTTATCAATTCACCGATCCCAAGCATGGCAGAGTAGTATACCGAGTCCTCGCTGTGCGCCGCTTCGAGCGGCCAAATTTTCTCTTTTAACCATTCAATCAGCGATAAGTCATCGGCCCTTCCCCGAAATAGCGTTTGACAAAGATGGATGTGCGTTTGCACGAATCCGGGCAGCAGCACCTTTCCCCCCGCCTCAATAATACGATCTGCCGTTTGCGTTTCCAGCCGTTCTCCCATTTGCGAAATCCGATTGCCATCTATTAATACATCGCCCGTGAAAATATGGTCTTGATTATTCATTGTCATCACCACGGCGTTCCGGATAAGTATCGTTGACATATGTTGCTCCTCCTCGTGCCGATCCAGCTTAATTAGCGGCCGCTGCGTACAAATGCTGCAGATCTTACTGTATAAACCTTAAAAGCGAAAGCAGCTTCACATTAGCATATTCACAATTGTTATTCAGCAACCCACTAATTCATCAATTGCATTCCGATTGTATCTGTATTCCAGTCCAATGCATCCGTTTGAACAGGAATTTCATCGCATGAGACGATTTTCATGCTATTAAGCTGCAATTTGGATTAATTAACAGAATTATCTGACTATAATACCCGCAGCTAAACATGTGTAAATCCAAGCTTCATCATTCCATCAGCATCAATCGGCATCTTTTCAACTAAACTATAGTATGGAGCAGCGCAGCCGCAAATGATAAGGATCGCTTGCCAAACTAAAAGAAAATATGATCTACCATTCGCTTTCAATGTGTAAGTTTATCTAACATCATAAAGCAGATTGAAACGATAGGCAATACATTCCACTAAATATTTATATGTTCTTCATCAAATTCCCGCTCTCATCTTACATTTACATCTTACATTTACATCTTACATTAATTACAACAAAAAAAAGACATCGGCCTTTAGCCGACGCCTCTTTATTTCAGGTATAAAAAATCAACGGTTTCTATCTAAGCATGCAGGAATAATATGCTCGAATATTAGTCTCCGCGACCATATGGCATCATTCCGCTTTGTCACTTTCTTCCGGATAACGATGACGAGCTCATGTCTGGGTGCCACGAGCAAATACTGACCGCCATGGCCAAAAGCGAAATAACAGTCGCATTGACCGTTGTGGCTTTCAGGCGAATTCCACCAATGGTAGCCATACCCCCCATAAATCGGCGGCTCATAATGCAGCAATCCGCGGTGATGCAGCTTCGTCGAATGCTCCACCCATGAGGAGGATATTAGCTGTTTCTGTTCGAATTGCCCCTTTTGCACAAAAAGGCTGCCTATCCTTGCAAGATCCCTGCCATACAAATAGAGCCCTGCACCACCTTCATTGATGCCCGCCCGCTCCATCCAGCGGGCGCTTTGAAATCCGAGCGGACCAAATAAATAATCCTTGGCGAACGAGAGCGCCGACAGGCCAGTCGCTTTCGTCAGAATCGCCGACAATAAGTGCGAGCCTCCCGAATTATAAGCAAAGGCCGTTCCCGGATCGGAAATCAACGGCTGCTCGAGTACGAATCTGACCGGCTCCTCCGCAGCCTTTAATGCTTTGTAAGGCTTATCAAAATCAGGCCAATCAAAGCCAGGTGTCATCGTTAGCAGATGCTTGATCGTTATTTGACCGAGCGCATCGCTGATTTCCGCTGGATGGTCCAAGTAATCCGTTATCGGCTGTTCCACGCTCGTTATAAAGCCTTTATCGATGGAGATACCGATCAATGCGGATAAAATGCTTTTGGTGCAGGAATAGAGCGGGCCGATCGAATCTTTCCCGCTCTCATACCATTCATCAAGGAGCCGCTGGCCTCGAAGCACGATAACCGACTTCATTTTCCATTCAGACAGCAGTTCGCGATAAGCTTCCAAATTCAATTGTTTCATCTGCTTGAACGACCTTTCTATGAAGCGTTTCCTTGCTGAAGTTCAGTCTGCTTAAGCTTAGGCAAACCAATAGAAACAAGCACGACAAAAACCGATAATACAGCTACCCAAACAAAAATGTTATGTAAGCTTCCTTCAAGCACGGTTGACTCGATCGCATTAGCCTGACCTGTATGAAGCAGCATGCCGAATACCGTAATCCCAATGGTCTGGCCTAACGTACGGATGAAGTTGTTGCTGGCAACAGCCGAGCCGCGAAGCTCCCATCCAACTGCCGAAGTAACCGCAACCGTTAATGAAGTCAGAGATAAGCCGAACGAGAGCCCCGACATAAACGTATAAACGACGAATAAGGCAATTGGTGTTGCGGCTGTCATGAAAGAAAAGCCGATGCTGCCAGCGAGCAAGAAGCAGGAACCTGCTACGCTGATGAAGCGTAATCCTTTTTTGGAGATCCAATTCCCTGCCAAAATCGAGCCAAGCGGCCATGCGATCGAGAGCGGTATCATGGCAAGTCCTGAAAAAGTAGCGGGTTTGCCGTATACGCCCTGAATCCACAGAGGCAAATAAAAAATGACGACGACATTGATGACGCATAACAATAAGCTGTTCAAATTCGCCATGCTGATTATCCGGTTCCGAAATAACTGGAATGGGATAATCGGTTCAGGCGAACGTCTTTCAACACGAACAAACACGATGAAAAAGAGAACGGCAATCGCAAATAACAAGCTGATCATCCAATCTGTGCCGCGTCCACTCCCGTCATCGCGGATGAGCGCCATCGCATACAGGAAGCTGAACATCGCGATTGTAAAAGTAACGATGCCCGGGTAATCAATATGCCTCTTTTTCTTCTCCAAAACTTCACGCAGCGAAGTTGACAGCAAATAGATGGCCACAATGCCAAACGGAAGGTTCATGTAAAATATGGCACGCCAGGATACGTAATCAACCAACAGGCCGCCTAACAATGGGCCTGAAATGCCTGCGATTCCCCAAATGCTTGACATCCATCCCTGCACCTTAGCGCGCTGCTCAAACGGATATAAATCCCCGATGATCGTATAAGGAATCGTCGTTAGCGCTCCCGCTCCCAAGCCTTGCAGCGCTCGAAACCAAATGAGCTGATTCATCGTTTGTGACACACCGGACAGCATAGAGCCTGCGAGGAAAATCAATGCTCCGATAATGAACATCTTTTTTCGTCCATAAAGGTCGGACAACTTGCCGTATACGGGTGTCGTAATGACTGTTGCCAGCAAGTATAACGAAATAATCCAGCTATACTGTTGAATGCCATGAAGCTCCCCTGTAATGCTGGGCATTGCCGTGCTGACGATCGTCCCCTCGATTGCAGCGAGAAATGTGGCGACGAACAGGGCGATTGTTACTTTTTTACGGGTCTGATTCGCGTTCATTGTTCCTCCTTCCGGCCATTCCTTGCAGGAAAATAAATTAATAATAACGATTATCCTTTTTATTATGATCGCTGTCAGTGTGAAATATCAACAATTATATTCGAGGTCAAGACGTTCGCATCAAATTGATCTGCTTCCACTTTAAACATTCGCGTGTACATATTCGCAAAATATAAGGCGGTCTTTCTATCTCATTCGCCTGCCAAAATGCACGATCGCCAAAAAGCCGGATTAAAACTTGTTCAGCTGTTTTGCACGCCGCTTGTTCTTCTGTTATCAGTGTGACGCATAACGTAAAACATAGCGATTCGTAACTCCTTAATGTTTCAATCTTTTTTTGGAAATCAAACATGAAATTAGCCGCCCCTTCATACGCTTAAAACCTACCCATATTGTATCTGCTTGTACCAAAAAATTAGTTACGAAATGGTTAAATTTTGAATCCTTCCCGTTTGTCATCCGTATGTATGGTATCCTTTATGTTTCGGATGTGTTACCATATTTGAAGTGATTTAATCGAAATTCTATAATTTGGAAAGTAAGGATGCTGCTCAATGTATGAGTTATTATTGAATATAATAGAAGAGATCGGCTATTTCGCCTTATTTCTCGTCTTATGCCTAGGCTTGATCGGATTGCCCATTCCAAATGAAGCCGTCGTAATGACTGGCGGCGCATTAGCGGAATCCGGCGTTTTATTGCCCATACCAGCATTTATAATGACATGCCTCGGCATTTGCTCGGCTATGACATTTGGATATAGCATCGGAAGATTCGCAGGCAGCAAACTGTCCAACTGGTTTAGCAGCAAAAAGAACATAAGCAAATTCGTTGCCAAGTCCGAGCAGTTAAGCGAACGCTACGGAGGCTATGCGATCAGTCTTAGCCTCTGCCTTCCTTTTCTAAGACATGTCACGCCTTATGTCATGGGATTGAATCGGATGCCTTACAAACGATTTATTCTTTTCGCATATCCGTCTGCTTTCGTATGGACGCTCATTTACTTCATTGTCGGTTCGATCGTTGGGGATCAGGTGCAATCACTTTCTGAACACATCTACACATACGGTATTTGGATCATTTATGCGCTTGCGATTATCTTAGTAGGCTTTATTGTTTACAGATATGTAAAAGGAAGAACCGAAAAGGATCATGTTGAACGCCCAATGTAGAAAGTCTCCTCATAAGGAACCATCGCTTTATGCGGTGGTTCTTTTCATTTTGCAACATTTTTATCGAAAAGAGAGCAATTGAAAGAGATCACAGGTATTCACGAGATGTAAACGCTTAAACAAGTTATCGATAATAGATACATGCTTGTCATTTGATGTATAATTACGCTCAGTGTGCATCGGCCCCGACTTTTCTGAGAGTGGAAAGTCATCGTATATTTTTCAACATTTGAAGTCATTTCGATTTACAAAACCATACATGCAGGAGGTTTCTTTGCTGTGCTTCAAAAACTTAAAAAATCATGGTTTTCTAATGTGCGGGGTGACATATTAGCTGGCATAACTGTTGCTCTAGCCCTCATTCCCGAATCGATCTCGTTCTCGTTAATGGTTGGAGTCGGTCCGATGGTTGGGCTGTACGCCTCCTTCTGCATCGCTGTCATTATTTCCATCGTTGGCGGCAGACCCGGCATGATCTCGGCTGCAACGGGGGCGATGGCATTGATAATGGTCTCTCTCGTTAAAGACCATGGCATCGAATATATGTTTGCAGCTACGATTTTGGCAGGCGTAATCCAATATTTAATGGGTGTTCTGAGGCTGGGACAGCTCATACAATTTGTTCCGCATTCCGTCATGCTTGGCTTTGTCAACGCGCTCGGCATTCTAATCTTTACTACTCAGCTTGTTCATTTTGTCGGAGCATCCTGGATCATGTACGCTCTTGTTGCTTTAACGTTAGTAATCATCTATACGCTTCCTAAATTTACGAAGGCCGTTCCATCACCATTAGCTGCGATTATTATCGTTTCCATCATTGCCGTAGCCATCGGAGCTGATCTCAAAACAGTTGGCGATAGAGGCATTATCGAGAGCACATTGCCCCTGTTTCACATCCCGGAGGTGCTCTTCTCGCTAAAAACGCTTTGGATCATTTTGCCTTACTCGTTCTCGCTTTCAATAGTCGGCATTCTGGAGTCGCTGTTAACCGCTTCGGTTCTCGATGAAATGACTGATACGGCGAGCAACAAAAATAAAGAGGTGCGGGGACAAGGGATTGCGAACATCGTGAACGGTTTCTTCGGCGGTATGGCTGGCTGCGCATTGATCGGACAATCGGTCATAAACGTCAAATCCGGCGGCCGTTCAAGGCTGTCAACCTTAGTAGCGGGATCATTTCTGCTCTTTCTTATTATGGCCTTAAGCGATGTCGTTAATAAAATTCCAATGGCTGCTTTGGTCGGCGTAATGATTATGGTCTCCTTCAGCACATTCGATTGGAAGTCCGTTTTCCAAATTCATAAAGTTCCGCGCACGGATGCGCTAATTATGATCATTACCGTTATCGTTGTTCTTTTTACTCATGATCTATCCAAAGGTGTTTTTGCCGGCGTCGTATTAAGCGCGTTTGTATTCGTTGGAAAGATGGCTAAAATACGTGTATCCGCCGCTGCGGGTAAATCAGAGGTTCGCATTTACAGCGTATCCGGCCAGCTGTTTTTCGGAACGACCAGCCGCTTCGTTTCCCAGTTCGATTATCAAAATGATCCGGACCGTGTAACTATTGACTTCAGCAGCTCTCATATTTGGGATCAATCCGCTGTAACTGCAATTGCGAAAGTAAAGAGCAAATACGAGCAATTAAATAAGCAAGTATCCTTTGTTGGACTTAATGAAGAGAGCCAGGTAATTATCCGGAATTTAGGTTTGACCTCTTCTAGTGGGCATTAAGCCGGAACGGCTGTACTCTGGTAACAAGTAAAGCTCAAGCCGCTTCACCGATAAGGTGCTGCAGCTTGAGCTTTTCTGTTAAATATCTATTCTGGTTTTACGAGCTTTTCCTTTGCAGTATCGACGAGGAAGTCGAACAACTCGTCATCCTCTTCCAATAAATCCTCCAACGCCAGCAATTCTTCTTCCTTGCCTGATTCATGCAAGAAAAACAATCCATAGCCCCACTCTTTTCCCTTCTTGCTATGTAAGGCTATTTCGTACTCATTGACATGCCCTTCTACTCCAAAATGAACCTTGCCTACGTACCCGTCTTCCTTCGAATGTGTCATTGAAGCTTCTAGTACATTGATGTTAATCACTTATGCTCTTCCTTCCTATTCGGTCGTCACGGCGCGAGCTGATTAATTTGGTTTAACAGCTCGTTAATTTTGCTGATTGTATCCGGAATACCCGTTGAATCGAACATAGCTCTTCCCTGCTCTAAATTAGTGAGAGCTTGATCGAGTCCCTTTTGAAGCGTTGCGTTGTATTCGGTAATGGATTGGTGAAGATCCTTGGCGTAGTCCGGCACTTGAAGACCTTCATAATTGATTACCTGCTCTTTAAGCGCGAGAAGCCTTTCCTTTAAATCGGTTCTAGCATCCAAGTCTGTTACCGCCTGCTCCGCAAGTCCATTCATATCTTGTCCGAAGTCTGTTAACGATTGTAAGTAATCCGTCGTTTCCGTTGCAAAATTTAAAGTTTGGCCTGCTTCTTCAATAATACCACAGCCGGCTGTTAGAAGCATTACAGAGAGCAACAATGCCGTTACGCTACGTTTAATCATCCAATCCCTCCTCGTTTTCTCATCACGTTACCGTGACGAACGCCTATCTGTTTTTACGCATACATTACAATACGTTATCAGCTCTTGCTGGTTTCGTGTATGTCACAAGGAGATGATCGGGATGGAAATTCAATTATCGGCGCTTCACTGGGTTTATTTAGGCTTTATAATCGCCATCATTGGATTTATGCTGATGCGCCGCGATACTACGCTTATCTGTATTGCGGGGATTTTAGGAATCGGCATACTTGCAACCACTTCGGCAAGCGGTTCTGTAAGCGGTATTTTTAACAGCTTTATTTATGCAATAAAAGAATTGCTGGGAACTATATTAATCATTTCTATCATCGTCGCTATGAGCCGTATACTCATCCGAACCGGAATAAACGAAATTATGATTTCTCCATTCACCCGTTTTCTGCGAACGCCTGCGCTCGCCTTCTGGGGAATCGGATTAATCATGATGGTAACATCGTGGTTTTTCTGGCCCTCTCCAGCGGTAGCCCTTATCGGAGCCGTGCTGCTTCCGGTTGCGATCAGGGTTGGTCTGCCGGCACTTGGAGCAGCAGTTGCCATGAACCTCTTCGGGCACGGCATCGCCTTGTCGGGTGATTATATCATTCAAGGTGCGCCTAAGTTAACAGCGGATGCCGCTGGAATACCTGTCAGCTCAGTCATGCAGGCCAGCATTCCGCTAGTCATCGTAATGGGCGCGGTAACGACAGTCGTCGCCTACTGGATGATGCGCCGCGATCAGAAATTAGGCACTTGGCGTGACGGACTTATCGTAACAACGAAAGATACGGCACAGGATACAAACCCGTTCGCATTTGCCGATCGCTATTTATTATCTTTAAGAACGAAGCGTCTGCTTGCCGCGATCATTCCTGTTCTATTTGCGCTCGATGTCGTTGCCATGTTCGTGCTTAATCTTCAAGGCGGAGATGCAACTGCACTCATCGGCGGAACTGCAATTCTCATTATGCTTCTTATTACGATGCTGACGCACAAAGGAAAGGGCTTTGAGAAAACGACCAGCTATTTGATTGAAGGCTTCTTGTTTGGCTTCAAAGTTTTTGGTCCCGTCATTCCGATTGCGGCTTTCTTCTATTTGGGCGACTCCGGATTCCTGGCGATGTTCGGTGAAAAACTGCCCGAAGCGTCACATGGAATCGTCAACGATCTAGGCATCGCGCTGGCGCATGTCGTTCCGGTAAATGGTGTCGTTGGCTCAATCACTTTAACGATTGTTGGGGCAGTTACCGGTCTTGATGGATCAGGCTTCTCCGGCATTTCACTGGCAGGTTCTATCGCCCAGCTGTTTGGCCATGCGATCGGATCAGGTATTGCCACATTAACTGCCCTTGGGCAAGTTGCCGCCATATGGGTTGGCGGCGGTACGATTATTCCTTGGGCGCTTATTCCTGCAGCAGCCATTTGCGGAGTAGATCCGTTCGAGCTCGCGCGCCGCAATTTGAAGCCTGTGCTTATTGGCCTTGTCGTTACGACCATTGTCGCTATGTTTTTGATTTAGACTGATTATGCTTCCTGTAAAGAAAAAATGCAAGTACGATAGCGGCAACTGCTCCTATTGGTAAATAGAGACTGCGCGTAAAGTCGCTTTTCTGCTTATAGGCTAATCCGGACTGAGGCGGCAACGAACCGCTGCCCAGCAATGCCATTTGCTCATTCGCTTCGCTCGTTAGAATCGTTCCACTGCATAAGCTGACTTCAAGCGAATTTCCCGTTGCAGCCGCATAGACCAAATAACGCTCACCTACATGAAATTCATAACCGCAGGAAGCGCCGCTTCCATTCGTCACCACCTCGATGGATGGCGCTACATGCCCTTTCCATACTTCGTTTACTTGAAAGTTTGCTTTCACTGCCTTTACAGGCGCGCCAAACAAAGATAAGGAGGACGACTTTACGGAGGTAGCAGTTCCTTCAAATACGGCGTCGCTTCTGCTTTTGTTTTCTTGAACCGTACCTGATTCTGCGCAAGAGCATGCCACTGCTTCCCTCGGGAAGAAGAGCAAACTTCCGGTAAATACGATCGCTGCCAACCAAATACTAATCCAACGCTTATTGTTTATCATAAATCGTTCCCCGACCTTTTCTCTATAATAGACAAATAGACCTTGAAGTTAAGACGGAGTCATATGGGAAAATGTTGCAACGATGGAAACACATGAAGGGCTGATTCTACAACAGCATGAGCTGCTGCAGAATCAGCCCTTCATTGGCTAGTCAGTTAGCGTTTCTTTACACTCTTCGACTACTCAGCCTATGCTAACCCTAGATGTTGAAAAAATATTGGAACAAGCGGTCGCTGAATTCGTAGAACTATTGTGGTCAGGCCTAGAGCCGCACCCGATTTCATTTCAGATGGAGGTAATTAAATGTTTAAATCCGCAATAGGCCGGCTGCGTCTCGTCGGATTCTATGAAGGAATATCCTTTCTTGTGCTGCTGTTAATCGCGATGCCACTCAAATATTGGGCCGGTATCCCGCAGGCTGTAACTTTTGTAGGCGGACTGCACGGGCTATTATTCGTTCTTTATATGCTTGCCGTTCTTCATGTATGGATTGCTCATCGGTGGTCAATCTTTAAAGTAGCAGCCGCCTTTATTGCAGCCTTCCTCCCTTTCGGCACCTTTGTTCTCGATAAGAAGCTGCTTCGTGATCGAGCCTAAGCATCATACTCTTTGAAACAGACAAAAGACCAGGGCGTTCCGCCCTGGTCTTTTTGTGCATACCTTGTTACAGCTAATTAGTTATGAAATTCCTGTCCGTCATGAACTGCTTTAACATAACCTGCACGGATAACGAAATCTCCGAAATGCTCACCTGTCTGCCGTTCTTTCGCATACTGGTGAATAATCGGCTTGAGCGTATCCAAAATTTCTGTTTCATCGATATTTTCACGATACAGCTTATTCAATCTTTCTCCGGCAAAACCTGCACCCATGTACATGTTATATTTGCCGACTGCCTTACCAATAAACGAGATTTCACCGAGTGCCGGTCTAGCGCAGCCGTTAGGGCAACCGGTCATACGGATGTTAATCTCTTGATCGCGAAGACCCGCTTCATTAATAATCGGCTCCAGCTTGTCGATCAAAGTTGGCAGGTAACGCTCTGCTTCTGCCATTGCGAGTCCGCAAGTCGGCAAAGATACGCAGGATATAGAGCTTCTGCGTAGAGCAGAAAGATGAGCCCCATCAGTAAGTCCGTACTGCTCAGCCAATTCGGTAATTTTGCGTTTCTTCTGACTGGTTACATTACCGATGATTAGATTCTGATTCGGCGTAATCCGGAAGTCCCCAGTATGAACTTTAGCGATTTCCCGAAGTCCGGTCATCAGAGGCAGGCTTTCCGTGTCTTCAATACGGCCGCTTTGAATATACAACGTCAAATTCCATTTGCCGTTGCTGCCCTTCAACCAGCCATAGCGGTCACCGTTGTTTTCAAACTGATACGGGCGAACTGCTTCAAGCTGATATCCCATTCTGTTTTGAAGCTCGGTTTTGAACCACTCAATGCCGTGACGGTCAATCGTATACTTAAACCGCGCATTTTTACGGATAGAACGATTGCCGTAATCGCGCTGGATCATAACGGTCTTCTCAGCCAAATCGACAATGCGCTCTGGCGGGCAGAAGCCGATCACTTTGCCAAGCTGCGGATAAGTAGCTGAATCGCCATGCGTCATGCCCATACCGCCGCCAACTGAAATATTAAAGCCTTTCAGCTTGCCCTCTTCCACAACCGCAATGTATCCGATATCCTGCGAGAAAACATCTACATCGTTATGAGGTGGGATCGCAAAACCGATTTTGAACTTACGCGGCAAATAAACGGGTCCATAAATAGGTTCAACTTCTCCGTCCTGCTTGCCGTCAACCACTTTCTCGCCATCCAGCCAAATTTCGTGATAAGCCGGTGTACGCGGAGCCAGATGATCATTGACCTGACGTGCCCAGTAGCTTACCTCTTCATGAGCTTCGGATTGGAAAGGATTAGGACTGCACATTACATTACGGTTTACGTCGCCGCATGCCGCCAATGTAGTCATCAGCCCTTCATTGATTTTTTGAATGGTCGGCTTCAAATTCCACTTTAAAATACCATGGAGCTGGAACGTTTGACGAGTCGTCAAACGAAGCGTTCCATTGCCGTACTTATGCGCCAGACTATCCATAGCCAGCCATTGCTCCGAGCTCGCTACACCGCTTGGCAGCACCACCCGAATCATGAACTGGTAAGCAGGCTCCAGCTTTTGACGTTCGCGCTCGTTGCGCAAATCTCTGTCATCCTGCATATAACTCCCATGAAATTTCATCAGCCGATTGTCATCCTCCGGCAAGCCGCCAGTAATCGGATTTCTCAAGGTATCGACTAGCGCGCCGCGCAGGTAGTTGCTCTCGATCTTAATATGCTCAACCTCGCTTGGCGGCCCACCGATAGGTTTAACCAATTGCTCTTTCGCCATTTGTTGCTGTCTCCTCTCGCAATCTTTCGCTTACTCTTGCTGCTGTACAATTGTTTCTTAATATACGTCGCGCTGGTAACGCTGCTGCTGCTGCAAATCGTCCAAATAAGCTGCGGCTTCTTCTGGGCTCTTGCCGCCTTCCTGCTGGATAACGGTAATCAGCGCCGCATGCACATCATGCGCCATGTGCTTCTCATCGCCGCAAATATAAACATAAGCGCCTTCCTGCAGCCATTCGTATAGCTCGCGGCTTCTCTCCAGTAGACGATGCTGTACATACACTTTTTCTTCCGTATCGCGTGAGAACGCAACATCCAGTTTCGTCAGCACGCCGTCCTTAAGCATTCTCTGCCAATCGGTTTGATACAAGAAATCTGTAACGAAGTGACGATCGCCATAGAATAGCCATGATTTTCCTTCTGCCCCAAGTTCCTCTCTCTCCTCAAGGAATGCTCTAAACGGAGCGACTCCCGTACCCGGTCCAACCATGATGATCGGTGTATCCGGATTTGCAGGAAGCTTGAAGTTAGGATTTTGCTGGATATAGATAGGCAAGCTGTCACCCGGCTGCACCCGCTCTGCGCAATGAATCGAGCAAACGCCGTAGCGGTCGCGTCCATGAGCTTCATAGCGAACAGCTCTGATCGTCAGGTGAACTTCATCATTATTTGCTTTGAAACTGCTCGCAATCGAATACAGGCGTGCAGGCAGTTTTCTCAAAATGGCTACAAAGCTGCTTGGCGTTGCTTGCCAAGGCGAGAAGTCTTGAACCAAGTCGAGAAGATCCCGGCCATTCACATAGTTCTTAAGCTCCTGCTCTTGTCCTGGCGCTAATAGTTCCTGCAAAGCGGTATTTGCAGTAAGCTCAGCTGCTTGTGTAAGCAACGGCTTCGTCAATGCAGTTATTTCATAATGCTTTAGAAGCGCTTCGCGCAAAGAGCCCTGATCGCCGTTTTTGTTGATGGGAACGATCTCTTCAGGATTCCAGTTCATTTCCTTAATAACCGCATCTACAAGATCAGGATGATTTTCCGGGTAAATTCCAAGACTATCGCCTGGTTCGTATTGCAAATTGGAGCCTTCAAGGGACAGCTCCAAATGGCGGGTTTCCCGATCTGAACCGCGACCGTTCAAGTTCAGATTCGCAAGCACCTCGGCCTTAAAAGGATTGGTTCGCGAATAAGCCGATTCCTCTGTCGCTGTACCGCTGTTCGTTGCGCTGGCCGCAACTGCCGCACCCGATGAAGCATTCAAGCGTTCGTTTAAAGCGTTTAAAACCTGACCAGACCAGCCGGCAACAAGTTCATCATAATCAAGGTCGCAATCGACGCGCGGACTTAGGCGCTGACCGCCAAGTTCCTCAAGACGCTTGTCGAAATCTTTGCCCGTTTGGCAGAAAAACTCGTAAGAGGTATCTCCCAGTGCAAGCACGGAGAAATGCAGACCGTCTAATTGAGGCGCTCTCTTACTGTAGATGAATTCATAGAAAGCCCGTGCATTATCCGGCGGCTCTCCTTCGCCGTGAGTGCTGACAACCAAAAGAAGATTTTCAACCTTCTTTAAGCCATTCGGCTTAAATTTGTTCATGGCGGAGAGCGTCACTTGAAACCCTTGCTCTTCCAGCTTGCGCGATACGCTTGTAGCGATCCTCTGACTATTGCCGGTTTGGGAACCAAATAGGACAGTAACCTCGCGGGATACCACAGGCTGATTAGCTATGGAGATAATCTCCGCTGCGCCGGCAGGCTCGGTGATAGCTTGCAGACCCGCAACTGCCGTTGATGTCTGACGAGCGAACAAATAGCCTGTAAGCCATATTTGCTGCGACTCGGTTAGGGATGGCAGAAGGCGATTAAGAAGCTCGACTTGCTCTTGACTAAAAGGACTGTTCGTTACCTGAAGTTGCAACAATATCCACCTCTCATAAACATAAAATCAACTTTTTATTTTAAAAGTCAGATAAAAAAATTGTAATTCATCACTACATAACCTAACATAATCAGACAAAACGTTCAACGCTGATTTGTCACGCAAAATCAACCATTTTTATGTAAAAGCAATTAAACCTACTGCAAAATAAAGAAATCAGGGCATATAGCCCTGATTTTTGCAATTTTATTAGAAAAAATGATCGTTTGGATATAAAAAAATGATAGCTGGATAACCCGTAATTTTGACTTATAAGATAATAAAATAAAAAAGTGCGGCAAGCGCAAACCGGTAATAAGCAAACCAGGAAAGCTTAATTTTTTTCATCATGTTTATGAAGGTGACGACAGCAATCATCCCGACGATGAAGGCTGCAATGAGGCCGATCAGGAATAATGGCAGATCAGCCAGCGTGAGAAATTCCCGGCTCTTGAGAAGGTCAATCCCGCTCGCTCCGGCCATGATCGGTACGGATACGATAAATGTAAATTCCGCCGCCGCCTTCTGGCTTGTGCCAAACAGCATGCCACCGGATATCGTCGAGCCTGATCTTGAGAAGCCCGGCCAGAGTGAGAGCACCTGGAAACAGCCTATTGCAAAGGCTTGCTTATACGAGATGTCGTCGAGCTCCTCGGCAGCAGGCTTCTTCTTCACCCGGTCGGCGATAATCATCAGAATCCCCCCGGCGATCAGGCCGATGAGCACGGTCTGCGGTCTAAACAAGTAATCTTTGATCAAAGAATGCAGCAGTACAGCGAAGACGCCGGCAGGAGCCATTGCGAGCAATATATGTAAGGCGTTTAATCCGGATCCTTTTCCAATCTTGAAATTAAGCAGCTTTGCAAATCGCTTCCGGTATAGAACCAGCACAGCCAGCACTGCTCCGAACTGAATGACCACCTCAAAGGTTTTCGCGCGGTCTCCGGTGAAATTCAGCAGCTCCGCCGTCAAAATTAAATGGCCGGTTGACGACACGGGCAAAAACTCGGTCAGCCCTTCTACAATGCCCATAATAATGGCATTAATTAAATCTCCCAACGCCCGATTCCCCCTCACAAAATAACGATTGAACGCTTACTTCGTACAAGCCTATGCATGTCCGTAGGTACCTATTTCATTTTCCAGCAAATCGGTTTGAATTTCAATTTTTCGTATCCGATTATCGTCGCGTTCGCGGATGATGAACGTCATTTTGCCAAACGTCCACGGTTCTCCAACCGGCAAATCCGGCTTCTGGTTAAAGAGCCATCCCCCTATCGAATCGACCTCATTGCTCTCGAGGTCAGTGCCGGCAGCTTCGTTCCAGTCGCTAATTAAAGCTTTGCCATTGACCAAATAACGCTGCTGCTCAATGAGTTCGATTTCCTTTACTTCATCCGCATCGAACTCATCACGAATTTCCCCGACGATCTCCTCGATAATGTCCTCTATCGTTATTAGACCCGCCGTACCGCCGTACTCGTCGAGCAGTATCGCAATGTGTACGCGCTCCTGCTGCATCTTTCGAAGCAGCTTATTGATCGGCATAACCTCAGGCACCGACATGACGCTCTGAAGAAGCATCGTGATGTCGGCATTACGGTCTGTGTCATAGCGCAGAAAAAATTGCTTCGTGTTAAGAATCCCGATAATGTTGTCCTTGCTTCCCTTGGCAACGGGAAACCGCGTATACTGCTCTTTCTTGATAACCGCCAAGTTCTCATCGCGTGAATGCTCCACAAATAAGCAGATCATGTCCGTTCTCGGCACCATAATTTCGCGCGCAAGCCGTTCATCGAAGGCAAAAATCCGGTTCACATAGCCGTATTCGCTTTTGTTGATTTTTCCGCTCTCATAGCTCTCCGACAATATAATGCGAATCTCTTCCTCTGAATGCGCCTCATGCTCGCTAGCCGGCTTAAACCCTAGAAGACGCACTAGACCGTTCGCGGAGCCGTTTAGCAGCCATATGAACGGATACATCACCTTATAAAATACGATTATAATCGGAGCTGTCCATTGACTGACTTCCTCCGCTTTGATAATGGCCAGCGTTTTTGGTGCGAGTTCGCCAAGCACGACATGCAAATACGTCACTATGAGAAAAGAGATGACGAAGGATAGCACAGTGCTAATATCGCCTTCCAAATGAAGCCGGTCGAATATCGGATGCAAAATGAGTTCAATCGTCGGCTCACCAAGCCAGCCGAGGCCAAGCGCGGTTATGGTTATCCCGAGCTGGCAAGCGGATAAATAACCGTCCAGCTTGCTCGTCACTTGTTCAACGGCTCTGGCGTTTTTCATGCCCTCCGCTACCATCTGATTGACGCGGCTTGCGCGAATTCGAATAATGGAGAATTCCGTTGCAACGAAAAAAGCGGTAAATACAAGCAATAACGCGAATAGTACGAGCTTTAAAACCATATCTGTCTCCCTTTTTGCAATGGAGATGCTTTTAGTAGCCTACCTCAACCGAAGCATTAACGATATAGATCAAATCGTTCTTGTCATCTTTATCCGGAAGAACTACACCGCTTGTCGTGAGCATGCCGCCTTCCATTATCTCTACAGTCACTTGACCGTATGGCAGCACCGCCTTCACCTGCTCAATATCAAGAAGCTCATGATCACAAGGAAGCGCAAGCCTTACCCGCACCTTCATGTTATCCAGCGTCCCGCCTGGCAGCACTGACCGCAGTCCCGGCATCGAATTGTGGTGTATGGCGTTTTGTACCGCACGCACCGATGCCTTCGTAATATTTTGACCGTGCAGATCGCATCCCATGCCTATTTCTATAAAAAATAAGTTGTCCACTTAAATATCCTCTCCCTTATTGTTGAATTCAATACATGCGTGATTGGTTACCAAGGTACATCATCATTATGACTTGGGTCCTCGCCTGCCGGTGTGTAACTGTATTCGGAATCAGCATCCTCAGGAGGCTTCCTGCTTCCAATACGAGGCATGACATCAACCAAATCAAGCGGCTGTACAAGCTCAACCGGCGACATGCCTTTTTCGAATTGAAAAGCGTCGCCTTCGATCACGACAACGTAACGGCCGTTATGCTTGGCGAAATGAATAGCGTCGCCGAAGTCGGCGAGCAGTCCTTTCACGGTTACGTCTCCGAGCTTAAACGAAAATGCCAAATCCGGCTTCTGCTCAACTAAAGCCGCCGCCGCAACCTCTACCTGCTCCGGCGTCCACCACTCCTGCAGATCGCGTTTTTCGCTCGCAGCCCATACCTCAACCGCATTTTCTTCCTCTCGGCGCTCGGTGCTCTCATCCTCCTGCCATTTGTCGGCGATATATTGATGCACCATTTCGACAACCTGCTCACCCATCACCTCGGGCAGAGGCTTCTCATAGGACACATATTTCAAAAAATCCTCGAAATATCGGGCATGAGACGCTTGATGGATCTTAAGCTCCCAATGCTCGAGCATCCCTTCCTCCGGCATATGCGGGTACTGAATCGACTTGATGCTGCGCGCGCTAATCGCCATCTCGACTTGCGAGACCAAACTTCGTTCATCGGAAACGCGGGCAATCTTCGGTTCAAAATCACATTTCAGCAAAAACAAAAATGGCTCGTCGAAATAGGTATTCAGCTTGGAGAGTGCAATAATAAATGCTCCGCCACGTACTGCGCTCGTATCCATGTAGATCCGAACGAGCTCATCCGCGATTCCGATAAAGCGATCCTTCGAATCTGCCTCGCGAAGCCTTTGAAATAAATTGTAGTTTTGATTGCTTCCCAGCTCATAGCCGGGCTCGACCATAAAACGTCCGATTTTCGTTGGAGCGCTTGCGGAATTCGGATTTCGCTCTACCTTTCTTTTGACGATCCGCTTAAACTCGTCATCCAAAAACTTTTGAATTTCGCTATCCTCATATGTATCCTCTTCAAGTGTCTGATAATGCTTAAACCGTTTGCCTGATGAGGCGGCACTCTCCTCTCCATCGGTATGAATTACGAAAAAGGATAAATATTGCATATTAAAATCCACGATTATATTTCCTCCAAGTTAGTGAATGTCATCACCTTAGAATAGCATATCCCGACTCTTTGCGACATCAGACGAGAGAACCTCGCACGGAATACAGCGGTGAACGACAATAGAGGGGCAATATGTCGAAACGGGACTGGATATCTAATTTGCAGCGGGCCGCATGCACTGAAATACTGGAGGAATACGTGAAGGAGTGGGAAAGCAAAAAGCAGCCAAATAACCTCCGGTCAGACTGATTCGAGGCGGGCTGCTGCTGCAAGTTGTTATTATAAGCTTAATAGGGTGCGGCCTGATAACGGTATGCTGGCGTGCGTTCCGTGTCGTCAAAGCTGCGATGCCAAATGCCTGTCGTAGCAGGAGACAGCGGCGGAATGAGCCATGACCAGCGACCGGTCACCGTCCTGCCCTGATCCTGCTCTTGCTTCTCAAAGCGGAGGAACTGCTCAGCGGCAGTATGATGATCGACAATACTGACGCCGTGCTTCTTGAAGGAATGAAGCACAGCGATATTTAATTCTGTTAAGGCGCGATCCTTCCAAAGTGATGTATTTGTCGTCATATCGAGATGGAACAGCTTCGCGACGTTAGGCAATTGATTATAGCGTTCAGAATCTGACAGGTTCCGCGCACCTATTTCTGTTCCCATATACCAGCCGTTAAATGGAGCCGCCGCATAGGCAATGCCGCCGATCTCTAGCTCCATATCGGATACAAACGGCACGCCATACCATTGCAGCTCTAACTGCTCGAACTCTTTATTTTCAGGATGCGTTATAGCGACTTCAAGTACGGTTTCCTTAGGCAATGGATACCAATTCGGCGCTTGCCCGCCCTTCTGAATGACGAGGGGCAGTACGTCGAATCGCGTGCCCTCGCCCTTCCAGCCCAGCTTCTCGCATACTTCTGTGAAGGCTAGCGATGCCGAATCTCCAACAATCCTATCATCCTTGCGATAGCCGGCATAACGAACGAGCTGATGGTTCCATATTCGGATGCGGTTATTCGAATGATTAGCGGGAAAGATCGTAATCGCCGGCCGGATGCGTCCGTTATTCGTTGCATAGCTCATATGCCGGAAAATGCGCTTAGCGGCGTCAAGCTCACCCTTCACATCGCGCGCATCGAATACCTCAAGCAATTGCCAAAATAAACGGCCTATGCAGCGGTTATTGTTACGCCATGCCATTTGCGCGCCATGCTTCAGCTCTTCATACGTATGTGTATAGTAACCAGTCACCTCGATTTGCTGCAGGACCTCATCGATTCTGCGCTTTGCTTCCTCTTCGCTCTTCCCGAGTTCAAAATAAGCTTCGCCTAAAAAAGCAGCCGCTTGCCCGGCAATCCTTTTTCTCGTGATCGCCGTTATCATGATCCCGCCTCAATTTCCGCCAGCTTCAATAATACTCTGCGCTTTCGATATAACATCGCAGCCGCCTCCGCCACATCGTTCAGCATGCCGCGATTAATGATTGCACCGAACAGCATGCCTGCTACCGGAATCATTTGAAACAGCTTCTTCCAGCCAAAATTGTCCCGATATACGGCTACGACCTCGCGCCAGCCCTGCAGCTGTGACATCATTTGATTGCCGCGGCCCGCTTTGTCGTATGCGCTGAGCTCCTCCAAAATCGCTTTCTTCCCTATAATATCCGACGAGGCGAACTGCATGACCTTAACGGTAAATATGCGTTCCTCCTTGCTCTTCGGATCAAAGCCATAGCAGATCGCAATCTCCTGTATGATCTTTAACGATAAGCCGAGAACAGCCGGTATATCAACCGCTAAGGTGAATATCCCGCCGATGCCCGTTGTCGCGCCCTGCAGCGTAGCCACCGTCTTGCGGCTTGCTGCAAGCTGCTCAGCGCTTAAATTCATAACCGCCAGCGGCATTTCTGCCACCTGCTCTATTGAAGCCTCTTCCTTATCCAGCAGTTCGTTCACACTCTCCGGATCCGCATTCCGCTGCACGCGCTCGATGATCGAGCGCTCCGAGATGAGATACTTGCCGCCATTTTGAATATAGCTGCCAATCTCGTCAACGGCTTGTCCAAGCTTCTCTTGCACAAACTTCGGCGTTATTTTATCCAGCAGCATGAAAGGCAAGCGTCCAAGCTTCTCCCAGAACCATAAATCCTTCTGTTCACGCTCCCACGCTTCAATCTCGCGCAAGGCTGCTTGCAGATGTTCTTGCGTATCGATGACAGGCTGCACCACTTGCATCACTCTCCTTCTTTCGCATCTATTACGCTTGAGTTCAGCATTCGGATTCGATGTTCACGTTATTGACCCATTTTGCTGCCCGTATACAGCAGCAGTCCATGCCATCCAAGCGGAAACGCAGCAATGACCGCCGCGGTAACCGCGGCGGTCCAGGAGAAAAAAATATATAAACAATATTAGGCTTCACCTGTCAGCAGCGATGTAAGATTTCCGCGGTAAAACAGCTTTAGCTTGTGCAGGGCACGCGTACAGCCGACATACAGCAGCTTGGCGTCAAGAGGCGTGTACGCTCCATCGCCCGCATCTGCAACCAAAACCGCATCGAACTCCAGTCCCTTTGATAAATAAACAGGGACGACCGATAAGCCGCCTCCATAAGCAGGCTGCTTGCTTTGCACCAGCGATGCTTCCATTCCTCTATCAAGCAAGTGCCGGTGTATTGCTTCGCATTCATGAGCGGTACGTCCAATGACGGATATCGTTTCATATTCGTCCTTCGCTTGCCATTCACGAACGGATGATTCGATTGCGGCAAGCCATTTCTCGCTCGCAACAGGTTCCGCAAGTACGGCATCGCCGCTGCGGAAGACCGGGACAGCAGGCTTGACGCCGCCTGTCATGCTTCCTAATATTTTGTTCGCGAATTCGATAATTTCCATCGTCGAGCGGTAGCTGCGATTAAGCTCATAGAAGTCAATCTGCTCTTCATCGAACAAAGCCGTAAGCTCCGTCCAGCTTTGCACCCCCGCATAAGCGTGTATCCCTTGCTGCAAATCGCCAAGCACGGTCATCGATGCTGTTCTTTGACAGAGGCGCAGCACTTCAAGTTGGAATGGAGAATAATCCTGCGCTTCGTCAATTACGATATGATCGAAGGCCTGCTTCGGCAAGCCGAACAGCTGGAGCTGAATATAGGCAAGCGGCGCCAAATCCTCAGCGGCTGCCGTCCCTTTTTTCATCCGCTCAGCAGTAGCTGCTGCCACCCGCTTAGGAATGCCGGAAGCGAGCTGCTTCCCGCTGAACAATGACGCATAGAGCTGAACGGACGTATAGGCCGGGATTTTTTTGGTATAGCTATTAAACTTGGTAAGTGCCTTCGCCCGAACCTTCTTATCGGCGATGCCTTTCATCTTCAGCTCGGACTCGAACCAGCGGCGAATACGGCTGACCAATCTGTCCCGTTTCTTCATGAGCGTTTCTTCGCCATAGTCGGTGTCATACCATTCACGCATTTGCTCCTGCGACAGTACGAGCCCATCGATTGGCACAAAAGGCGTCGTCGGCACGATCCGCTGCTCGAAGTCGGCAATTCGTTCATCGACGATCGCTTTAAAGGCAAGATTCCCTTTAAAGCGGCCCGATGCATGCTCGATCTCTTCAGCTGTCCGGCGCTCCTCGAACCAATAGGCCATCGAATCGGAAGGATCGCTGACGGCAATCGTATTCTCAAGCAGCTCGAGAGTCCAATCGCTGAACGTCGTCTGCTGGATATCGCCCACGCCAAGCTCCGGCAGTACGCCGGATATGTAGTCGAGAAACATGCGGTTCGGGGCGAAAATAATCATGCGCTCCGCCCGCATCCGATCGGCGTATTGATAGAGCAGGAAGGCAAGACGATGGAGCGCTACGGTTGTTTTACCGCTCCCTGCTACTCCTTGAATAAACAAGGCTTTGTTGCGATCCGCACGTATAATCCGGTCCTGCTCGCCTTGAATCGTCGAGACGATATCGCGCAGCTTATTATCCTTATTCTCGCCGAGGCGATATAAAAGAAATTCGTCAGTGACCGAGCCCTCCTCCTGGCCGCGCACATAGCTGTCGACCAAACGGATAAGTTCTCCCTGACGAATCATGAAATTCCGTTTCAAATGAACGTAGCCTTCGATTTCCCCGTCAGGCGATTCGAAGGAGGCAGGCGCTTCGCCTCCCGTGAAAGAATAGAATACGCTTGCTGCCGGCGCGCGCCAATCGATCACAAGCAGCTCATTGCTGCCCTGCTTTGCAACACCCGCTTTACCGATATATAATGGCTTCTGCTCGCCCGCCGGCAGCTCTTGAAAGTCAATCCGGCCAAAATAAGGCTCGCGCTTCGAGATTTCAAGTCTTAGTCTCCGTTCCTCTTGCTGCAAATCGAGCATTTGCTCCGTGAAATCGTCGCCTTTGTAGCGCGGACCGATGGCTTGCAGCTGAGTCATAATGTCACGGAGCGATTCCGTTAACCGTTCTTGCTCTTCTTGATAGGCACTTTGAACTGTCA
Source organism: Paenibacillus sp. J2L1-98 (assembly GCF_056269405.1). NCBI lineage: Bacteria > Bacillati > Bacillota > Bacilli > Caryophanales > Paenibacillaceae > Paenibacillus > Paenibacillus sp. J2L1-98. Next base: position 107,354 of record NZ_JBWDNW010000001.1, read on the forward strand.
TGTCAGTTACCTCCTAAGTTTTGGTGTGCTGAATAAAAAAAAGAGAAGCCCCAATATACCATAGGACGGCTTCTCAAAGCAATCATGAGTTTACGGTCACGCCAATGAGCCAGACAGCTCCAATAATGAGCAATAGATTAAGTCCGAACAGAAAGGGAATGCCTACTGTGAAGGTGCGGTGCATTGTCTTATGGCGCCAAGTTTTCATTGCGAGCCAAGTGCCGCACGCACCGCCAATCGCGCTAAGCAGAAACAGATGTTTTTCCGGTACGCGCCGGCGCTTTTTTTTGGCTCTCATTTTGTCCAAGCCCATTAATGCGAATGTGTAGCTGTTAATCACAAGTAAATAGATTATCAAAACATAATAGGCCATATGCATAGAACACTTCCTCTCCAAATGGGGACTCCTGACGTTAACAGATCGGCCGAGACGTTCAGGTATGTCTCGGCTTCGCTCTATTTGTCGGCACAGCTGTGTACGGATCATCCGGCCAATGATGCTTCGGATAGCGCCCCTTTAAATCCTTCTTCACTTCGAAATACGCATTCTCCCAAAAACTGCTCAAATCTCTTGTTACTTGGACCGGCCGCTGTGACGGCGATAACAAATGAAGCGTCACCGGAAGTCTTCCTCTTGCGAGCAGCGGAGTATTCTTCAAGCCGAACAGCTCCTGCAATCGAACGGCGAGCACGGGAGACTCGGGATCACTGTAATCAACCGGAATGCGTGATCCGCTCGGCACTACGATATGGGTCGGAACCTGCTCATCCAGCTCCTGCTTCTGCTTCCAGCTAAGCTTGCCTTCCAGCAGCAGCTGCATCTGGAGCTTCTGCAAATCCGAGCGGCTCTTCATCCCGTAAATATGCGGTTTTAACCATTGCTCCAATGAATCCAGCAGCGCTTCGTCGGAAGCGTCCGGCCAATCATCACCCGCAAGAGCCATCAGTCTCATCCTGGCCTTAAGCTGCTGCGCTTGCTTCGTCATCGGCAGCATTGCGAAGCCTGATTGACGAATCGCAGCAATTAAAGTGTCCGCCACCTGATTTTCATCCGGCTGCTGCAAAATCGATTCCTTCATCACAATGGAGCCTAAGCGGATACGCTTCCTCGCCCTTACCGCTTGAGCTGACGCATCCCATTCCACGGCTTCATCGGCCGTTATATAAGCGGCTAGATACTGCTCGATATCATTTTGCCGAAGCTCGGCCGCCAGACGTACCCGGCTCTCTGTGCCGGCATCGTCCAGCTCGCAAGCGGCGAGGTAGTGCGATCGGGATAACGGCTGCAGCTCCGGCAGCACCGCGCCTCTTCCGTTTGCCAATAAATAACGGCCGTCGCTGCGCCGAATTGCGATACGATCGGGATAAGCAAACGCGAGCAAGACGCCAAGCGGTATTTGCTGTAAGTGCCGATCGGCACTTGCAGCTGCAGACTGCTGCGAAACGACCCGTTCCCATTGATCTGCCTGAGCCATTATACGGTACGCGGCTCCGGTACCGGGATGTTCGACGCTCCCGTTTTTTGGGGCTTTACTGTCTCGTCCTGTCAACCGGTAAAGCAGGTCCAATCGAAGCTGGACGTCTACATTGCGCTCCTGCGGAAGCATATCCCGTTCACTTAACAAAGCAGCCACCTCGCAAGCCGCTCGCGCTGATCCCATTTCTGAAGCCTGCAAAATCATTGCCCCAAGCCGCGGATGAAGGCCGAATTGCGCCATTTTTGCGCCTGCTGCAGTCGGTTTGAAGCTGTCATCGATCGCGTTAAGCTGTTGCAGCAAAGCTGTCGCTTGTTCATAAGCCGCAACGGGCGGCGGCGTTAACCAGTCCAGCTCAAGCGGATCTTGTATGCCCCAAATCGCCAGCTCCAGCGCAAGCGACGAAAGATCCGCCTCGAGCAGCTCAGGCGCGCTTTGCTCAGGCAAATAAGGATGCTCGAGCTCCGTCCACAGCCGGTAGCAGCTGCCTGCCGCCTGTCGTCCCGCTCTGCCGCGGCGTTGATCGGCCGACGCTGCGGAGACAGGCACCGTTTCCAGCCTAGTCATTCCCGTTCGCGGCGAGAAGCGTGGAACACGCATTAGACCGCCGTCAACAACAATCCTAACTCCCTCTACCGTTAAGCTGGACTCTGCAATTGAAGTAGCGAGGACAATCTTGCGCTCCCCATCGTGACAAGGTGCAACAGCTGCATCCTGCTTCTCGAGCGGCAAGCTGCCGTGAAGCTCCTCGATTCGAACATGCGCTGCAAGTCCAGACTCGTTAAGCAGCCTGGCCGTGCGGCGTATTTCTGCGACGCCAGGCAAAAAAGCCAGCACATCCCCTTCATGCGCGCGAAGTGCTTCTGCAATCGTCCGTGCCATTTGCTGCTCCATCGGCCCAGTCAGCCTTGCTGGCGCATAATGCGTCTCGACGGGGAATACCCGTCCTTCGCTGCGTATGACGGGCGCACCGCCCAGCATCTCGGCAATCGGCCCCGCAGCAAGCGTTGCGGACATGACGACCATCCGCAAATCTTCACGGAGCAGCGACTGCGACTGCATGCAAAGCGTAAGGCCAAGATCGCCATGCAAATGACGTTCATGAAACTCGTCAAACAAGACGGCTCCGACCTGCTCAAGCGCCGGATCTTCCTGCAGCATGCGCGTAAGCACGCCCTCGGTCACGACTTCGATGCGCGTTCGCGGGCTGACACGCGAATCAAGTCTTACACGGTAACCAACCGTTCCGCCAACCTGCTCCCCTAGCGACTTCGCCATGAACTGGGCAGCGGAGCGCGCAGCCAGCCTGCGCGGCTCGAGCATGATGATCTTTTTGCCGGACAACCACGGCTGATCGAGCAGCGCAAGCGGTACGCGCGTCGTCTTCCCTGCTCCGGGCTCTGCGACTAATACGGCATTAACTCCGCTGCGCAGCGACTCCAGCAGCTGAGGCATTACCGCATCAATCGGCAATTGCTGTTGCTTCATGCTGATTGCTCCTTCGTCTAATTCCATCTCATTTCACTATTCGCAGCATTTGCACGATCGGCCTGTTGTCGCCTGGCAGCGATGCCTCGCTGCTCAAAAGCTGCGAAGAGCCGTCGCCATCCAGAAAAATGCCGTCAACAAGCTTCCCGTCGCCGATGCTGGTAACTATCGCTTCCCGAAATACGGCTAACGAGCCCTTCGTTTCACTAACGATTAAATATAGATCACCTGTACTATCATATACGGCAGCTGAACGCAAGCGGTCATCCTCCGGGAAAGGCGCGTTTTCCTTCACCGTTTGCCCGTACCAATGAGCATCATCGCCTAGACTCATACTAATGCCGCCTTGTGCCCAAAAGCGGGTATGATCCTTCACCTTCAGCTCAGAAGCATGGCCGGCGACCTGCACGCTTAACGAATCAGAGGCGCCATCCCATACGAGTGTTCCTCTCGCAAACTTTACATTTTCGGTTCCCGTTCCGAAACTGCCTACATCCTTATTAATTGGAAGGCTGTCTACCACCCCGATGCTTAACAGCTGGTTGCCGTAAAAAAAGCCGCCGTTAATGCCGACCTTGCCTGAAAGCGTAACATTATTATTGATTGTTTCCAGTGTAACGTAAGCTGCTCTCGTTTGAAGCACATGAAGCTTCATTCCGCCGGGCGCTGTCTTAGAATAATAAGTATAATGCAGCTTTTGCCCAGTCTCTAAGGTATCAGCTGCGGTACGGTTGCCAAGCGCAACAATCATCAGATAGAGCATGATTCCCAAAACGGCCATAATTCCTGCCAAAATACCGATTACCGCAAACAAGCGTTTGCCGCTCATCCGTGCAGACTCTTTCATTTCCATTGCAGTTAAGTCTCCTTAGCTTTCTTCATTTAAACCAACCCTTTGTCCTAAACCAAGCATACATCCCCACTCCAATGACGAACATAACCGTTATGACGGCAAAATAACCCCAGCTCCATTCAAGCTCAGGCATATTGCTGAAATTCATCCCGTATATACCTGCCAAAAAAGTCAATGGCATAAAGATCGTCGTAATGACGGTAAGAGTCTTCATAATCGAATTCATTCGATGTGAATTGTACGAAATATAGTTGTCGCGCAGGTCAGCCGTCATCTCTCTGCTGGAGTCCATCATCTCCGACAGCTTAAGCAGGTGGTCGTAGACATCATGATAGAAAGCCAAATATTGCTTCAGTCCTATAATGCGGTCCGAATTCGTCAGTCGATATAACAAGTCACGCATAGGCACAATCGTTTTGCGAAGCCGGAGCAGCCGGGACCGGATGCTAAAAATATCGCTCATCGCCGTCTGGCTTTGCGCATCGCCGATGCCGATTTCCATATCCAGCAGCTGGTCCTCCAGCTCGTGAACCGCAGGGAAATATTGATCGACCAGCTTGTCCATCACGAGATATGCCGCATACAAGTGGCCATTTTCGCCAATTTTCTTTCTTGACGCAAGCTTTATCCGCGCATCCTCGATTTCCGGAGAAGGCTCATAGTGAAACGTAACGATAAACCGCGGACCGATGAACATGTTGATTTCATTAACGGTTAATGTTTTCCGTTCCACTTCATGGAGCACCAAAAAATGAACGTCGTCGTAATGATCCAATTTGGGCCGCTGAAGCAAATGATAGCAATCCTCGATCGCGAGCGGATGAAAGTGAAAAAATGTATCGAGCAGACGGCATTCGTCTTCCTTCGGGTTATTAAAATCAACCCAGTACCAATCCAGCTCCGCCGTCTTTAGCTCCTCAAGCGTTAAGTCCATCCGCCACTCTTTTTGTTTGGTATAGCCTATAATCTGTATCAAAGGATAAATCCTCCCATTCTAAGCGCAGCTTAATCGAAAAATCGACCGGTTGTTCAACTTTTTCATTTTACATGAAATCGCAGCCGCTGTAATGGATACTTCTTTAATTTTAATGCTTCCCGGCTAAGCCGGCCTTAATCCTCCTGCTGCGTTCGGGTCGCTTCGAACACCGTCTCATAAACAGATTCGCCGATGGCGCAGCCGATCGTAGTCGCAGCACCGGCATAAGCATGCACCGCATTCCAGCTTGCTGCCTGACTGACACCGATCACGATAGCGTCTGTCGTGGTGCCTGTTGCCGATTCGCCGTTCACTTTCTCTACGATGCCTAATTGCTGCAGTGCGGCTGTCTTTGCTTCTGTCGCGGTTATAATTGCGTTAACCATCGCAGCTTCAGTCATTTGGCCATCGATCAAAATAATCGTATTAATCGTTCCAGGCGAATAAGCGGAAAAGGTGCTGCGAGGCAAGCCGGCTCTCGCCGCATTTCGCGTTCCGACAGTCGTGCAGCACAGCAGCTTAAACCGGTCGCCTTCAAGCTCGGTTATGGACGCGTGCGTCAGCTTCGCCGCGGTAATCAGACCGATCGTGTCATTGGAATCGCAGCCCCATTCCCCGCACTGCCTCACAATATCGCCAGCGGGATCATCGCATTGATAGGTTAGCGGCACCTTCCAGTTTATGATGCGGTTCGAATAGGAGAAGCCTCCCGGATGAATCGCGCTGCTTAGGGCGTATAGACGTTCCGGACAACTTGCTTCAATCCGGTCATCAAGCAGCTGCAGGCTTACGCCTCTCCAAATGATTGAATCATATCGCTTACCACCACGGAAAGGCTGAGTCATCGTGCATCTTCCGCCGGTAGACCGAGCAGCTCGTAAATAAGCGCGATGTTAAGATAGCGGCGCGCATGCTCCGCCAGCCGGTCGAAAGCAGATTCACGTCTTTCTTGAAACCGCAGATCAGCAGGCAAGCGCTCAAGTCCCTTCGATTCCCGCAAGTTGTTTAACCAATTTCGGCGAAAATCGTCATTATGCAGAATACCGTGAATAAACGTTCCCCACAGTTTTCCATCGATCGAGCTTGCTCCCTCGGCTTCGTAGGGAGAAGAAGCCTCGTCCCCCATCAGTGATCGATGCTCCCTAATTTGAAACGGCCGATAAACGGATTGATCCTCCTGCTGCCAATACACCTCGCCCATATGAATCTCATAACCTTCGATCTTGACAGGAGACGCATCACCGCTAAATTGGCCTGCACCTTCGACTCGTACCGTTCTTTTCTGCTCCGTAAAGCGGACTTCGAATGGAAAAAAGGATAACCCGTCCGTTTCCACTACTGATGACTCGATGTGCAGCGGATCATACAGCTTAGCTCCCAGCATCTCGTATCCGCCGCAAATACCAACTGCTGCCCCGCCGCTGGACACATGCTTATGTATTAGCTCGGCCAAGCCTGCTTCCCTCAGCCATAATAAATCCTCGATCGTATTTTTGCTGCCTGGAAGGATGATTGCGTCAGGGTTGCCCCACTGACCAGCATGTTCAATATAGCGAAGCTGAACGTCCGTCTCGAAGCGCAGCGGGTCGATATCCGTAAAGTTAGAAATGCGCGGCAGCCGGACAACGGCTATATCCAGCTCCCGCTGCTGCTTATCCCCATCCGAATGTAAGGCAGCAGCGTGCTGTTTGCTAAGCGAAAGCGAATCTTCATCCTCGAGCTCGAGGCCCGGCATAAATGGCAGGACACCCAGCACTGGCTTCCCTGTTCGATCCTCCAGCCAATCCAGTCCAGCTTGCAGCAGAGATACATCGCCGCGAAACTTGTTAATGATGAAGCCGCATACGCGGTCTCTCTCCTCCGGCTCAAGCAGCTCCAAGGTACCGACGATGGAAGCAAATACGCCGCCCCGGTCAATATCGGCGACAAGGATAACGGGTGCGTCCGCCCAAGCTGCCATCCGCATATTGACGATATCGCGATCCTTCAAATTAATCTCAGCCGGACTGCCCGCGCCTTCCAGCACCACGATGTCATGCGCCTCGCGCAAACGCCGAAGCGACGCCTGGACGATACTGCCGGCGACCGGCAAATATGTCTCGCGGTATTCTTTTGCATTATAATCGCGCAAAGGCTTGCCGTGCACCACGACTTGCGATTTCATTTCTCCCGTAGGCTTAAGCAATATCGGATTCATATCCGTCGTCGCGAGGATGCCGCAAGCATCCGCCTGCATCCCCTGCGCGCGGCCGATTTCTTTGCCGTCCCATGTGACATAGGAGTTTAGCGACATATTTTGCGATTTAAAGGGGGCCGTACGCTGTCCGTCCTTCGTGAAAATTCTGCAAAGCGCAGCCGTAATCAAACTTTTGCCTACATCCGACGCTGTACCCTGAACCATGATTGTGCGGCCTAAAGCTGCGTCTGCACCTGATTCACGCCCATCTTTAAAAGTCATTTTGCACCACGGCTCCCGTTCTGAATTAAGCACAGCTTCAATGCCGCCACCAGCTGCTCATTCTGCTCACGAAGCTTGACGGCAACCCGAATATAAGTATGATCAAGACCGGGGAATCTCGATGCGTCGCGTATGAGGACGCCCCTCTTCCCCATCTCAAGCTGGAGCATACTTGCGCTAATTCCCGCGTCCTTCGGAATGCGTACAAGCAAATAATTAGCCGCGCTAGGGTTAACGTCAAAGCCGATTGCCTGCAGCTCTGAGATGAGCCACGGCCTTTCCTCCTGTAGCCACGCAATCGTCCGGTCGGCATAATCCGCCTCGTCCAGCACCGACTCTCCGATCAGCTGTGCTAAGGAATTAACGCTCCAAGGCACCTGCAGGCGCCTTAATCCGCTTAACGTTCTTGGCATGCCTACGATATAGCCAAGCCGAATGCCGGGTATCGCGTAAAATTTCGTCATAGAGCGGATAACGAATAATCTTTCATTTTTCGTTGCCTCCTGAATAAGGCTGTAACGCGATTCCTCCGGAACAAAATCCATAAACGCTTCGTCAACGACAACATATCCGCCCTTTTTCAACAGCTTCCGTATGAGCTCCGGATCTACAAGCTGTCCGGTCGGATTGTTCGGGGAGCCAAGAATGAATAACGATCCGGCAGCAGCTGCTTCGCATAAATGCTCCCTATCCATGATCAATTCGAATTGATGATCCGCTGACAGCTTAACTTCGTACACCGCCCCGCCAATTTTCCGTAAAGCGTCTCCGTATTCGTCAAAGCAGGGGATAGCCAGCGTCGTTAATTTGGGCTGCAGCACACGTACGATTAGATCAATCAATTCCGCTGCCCCATTACCGACGACAATCGATTGCTCATCGATATTGTGCAGCTTCGCTAGCTTCTGTCTCAGTCCGCGCACGGCAGGATCCGGGTATTGTCCGATAAGCTCCGTATAGGCGAGTAAAGCTTGCTTTACACTAAGCGGCGGCCCCAGCGGATTCATGTTCGAGCTGAAATCCACAAATTTTTGTGCAGGTATTCCGAAAGCTTCCTCCGCGGTCCGCAAGTCACCGCCATGACCGTATCTTTCCAACATTTTTGCTTGCAACTCCTTTTCTATAGCGCATGCAGCCATATGACCGCAGCAAACAACAGCACCGCTTCAATCGCTTCGTTCATAGCCCCATATGTATCGCCGGTCAAACCGCCAAGCTTCCGATTCAGCCATGCCGCAAGGAACCAGCCGCAACAAGCGGTTATCAATCCTATAATCAACAGCAAGATGAATGCTGCGTTCTCTCTCATGCCAGAAATCCATAAAACGATCCATGTGCCGGCAGCAGCTGCGACAAACGCTGCCGCAGCGTGCAAACCTTTAACTTCATTAAACAATACAGCAATTCCTTCTCCTTGCCTCGCATTTGGCCAGCATGCAATTGCCGCGCTCATCCAAGCCCGGCTCCATATCGGACCGATCACGAGCAGCGGCCAATAAAGCTTAGCCTGAACACCATCCAATAATTCGTATAACAACGAGGCTTTAAACAACAGCAGCAGCACGGCAGCTAGCACGCCCATCGCCCCTACCCGGCTATCCTTCATAATTTCGAGCATCCGCTCGCGGGAGCGGTTACTTAATACGCCGTCTGCCGTGTCCATCCAGCCGTCTAGATGCAGGCCCCCGCTTAATGCCGTCCAAAAGGCGAGCACCAAAACAACTCCGGGCGCTGCCGGAGCAAATAAGTCTATTAACCAAGCGAAAGCGGCGAGGCAAACGCCTATGAGCGCTCCCGCGAGCGGGAAATAGATCACACTCCGTGCAAGAACGGGTCCTTGAAAAGGAACCATCACCGGGACCGGAAAGCGCGTTAAAAATTGAAATGCAGCGATAAGAGCTTGAACATGCAGCTTTAACTCACGACGAACCATACCGCTATCACTCCCGCAAATAAAATAAAGCTAACGCTATACAATAAACGAACGGTAAGCAGTATATCGTTCGGCTGCAGCAGACGCGTCGGCCAGCCCATTCTTGCCCGTTCACTAGCGACGCCGAAGTACACATTTGTGCCGCCCAGCTCAATGCCAAGCGCTCCAGCCACCGCGGACTCCGGGATGCCGCTGTTTGGGCTCGGATGAAGATGCGAGAAGGCGAATATGGCGCGAACCGCTCGCCCTGCCTTCATTCGCCGGAAGAACAATGCCGAGATCGTAAGCATTACGCCTGTTAATCTCGCAGGTATGTAATTAAGCACATCATCCGTCCGTGCCGAGCACCAGCCAAACCATATATACTTCTCATTGCGGTACCCGACCATCGAATCCAGCGTGTTCGCAGCGCGATACAGCATAGCGAGCGGTGCTCCTCCGATAAGAGCGAACAATAACGGCGATACAAGCGCGTCTACCGTATTCTCGGCTACGGTCTCGACAGCAGCCCGCGAAGCCTCCCGTTCATCAAGCTTTGCCGTATCCCGCCCGACAATATAACCGACATACTTTCGCGCTTCACCAAGTTTCCCCGCGGCTAGCGGGACATAGACCAGCATGGCCGCTTCCTTCAAGCCCTTGACCGCCAGCGTAGTCGATATAAACCATGCGCTTACCGCATAACCGAGCCACGGATGCAGGGCATCCGCTGCCCAAACGATCAACCACATGGATCCCCAGCTTACCGCAAGCGTTACCGAAGTAAGAATGACTCCCAAAGCCTTAACAGCGGCAGGTCGACCAGTGAACCGTTCTGGTGCGAGAATGCGCTCAAGCAGCCGAATGAGCCGTCCTATCCATATAACAGGATGGGTTGGCCATTTCGGATCACCTGCTATCCAGTCAATCGCAATAGCTGCCGCCGCAAGCAGCAGCAGCTCCTTCATGGAGTATAAAATCATAGTTGATCCCACCTGAAGGCTTGCGATTTAAGCTCGATTGGTATGCCCGCCGTCACGAGAAAGACCCGCTCGCAAATCGCTGCTGCCTGCTGATTAAGACGCCCCGCTTCGTCTCGGAACAATCTGCCCAGCGGATAAACCGGCACGATGCCGGAGCCAACCTCATTCGTGACAATGAGCAAGGGATAAGGATAATTTCGGATAGCTTCCAGCAGCTTAGTTATTTCTATTTCCAGCCGATTCTCTTCTAACGATTCCTGCTCGATTCGCAGAAGCCAATTCGTCAGCCATAAGGTTAAACAATCGAGCAGAACTACGGGCGGCTCGTGGCCATTGTGTGCTGCTGCTTTAAATTGCTCGGCCATCCGATTCAGCCGTTCAGCTGCTTCATAGGCTTCCTCTTTCGTTTCCCAGCAAAAGCCGGATTCGACGCGATCTGTACGATGCTTTCCGATTCGTTCAACCATCTCTTCATCATAAGGGAGACAGGTCGCGATATAAATGCCGCGGGCCGCAGCCCGCTTCGCATATTGCTCAGCGAAACCGCTCTTTCCGCTGCGGGCCCCGCCGGTTACCAGTATTGCCAACTTCCATCACCTAGCCCTTGGATACGCCTGCGCTCTCGAAAGTTGCCATCTCCTGCATGAGATGGAGCGCAGCGTCAATAAAATGAAAACATAATACCGCTCCCGTACCTTCTCCAAGGCGCATCTCCAGCTGCATCATCGGCAGCAAGCCGATCGATTCCAACAGCTTCAGATGACCCTGCTCCTGCGAGAGATGGGAAGCGAGCATAAAGGGAAGCGTCTGCTCTGCGATACGCGATGCGACAAGCGCCGCAGCCGATGAAATATAGCCGTCGATAACGACCGCGCACCCGTTCGCCGCAGCTCCGATAATGACGCCGACAAGCCCGGCAATTTCCGCCCCTCCGACCTTGGCGAGCACATCGATTGGATCAGACGAATCAACCTGATTAACAGCGATCGCGCGTTTCACGACATCCACTTTGTTTAACCAGCCCGCATCGTTAATCCCTGTTCCGCGGCCTACTGACTCTTCCGGCGTTAGCCCCGTCAATACGGTTGTGATAGCGGCGCTGGCTGTCGTATTGCCAATGCCCATTTCACCCGTTGCAAACAAACGGCAGCCGCGCTGCACCTGCTCGTTCACGACTTCTATTCCAACCAAAATCGCTTTAATGGCTTCTTCACGCGTCAATGCAGGCTGCTTCGTCATATTGGCCGTCCCGCGAACTACTTTGCGGCTTACGAGCCGCTCATGCTCCAAATCCGCATTCACGCCAATATCGACGCATATGACGTCTGCTCCGGCTTGCCGCGCCAATACGTTGACAGCCGCTCCGCCGTTTAGAAAGTTGAGTACCATCTGCGGAGTCACCGCCTGCGGAAACGCGCTAACTCCCTCATCGCAAACGCCGTGGTCGCCTGCCATCACAATGACAGATTTGCGTGATAAATCAGGCCATAATTGACCTGAAATACCGGCCAGCTGCTTTGCAATGGCCTCAAGCTTGCCTAAGCTGCCCGGGGGCTTCGTTAAAGAATCAGAATGTCTGGCGGCTAATGCCGCTGCCTCTTCATTGAAGGGCTTTATTTGAGCAATCGTATCCGTAAGCTGTTTATACAAATCGTTTTCCATTTCGTCAGCTCCTTCAAACCCGCTTGGGCTGTTTAGTTAAATAAATTTGGTTGAATCATGATTTGCGGAGCGCCTGTCAAAGGATGCATGATGATAGCAGTAGTCGTCTCATAAACCTGTTCGATTAGCGCTGACGTAAGCACCTCTTGCGGCGTTCCTGCGGCAGCGACCTTACCTTGATGAAGTACGAGGAGCTCGTCACAATAAAGAGAAGCTAAATTCAAATCATGAAGCACGGCGATAACAGTTAATCCGCGCTCGCGCTGCCATAATCGCACTGTATCGAGCAGCTGTACCTGATAGCCAATATCCAAATAGGTTGTCGGCTCGTCCAGCAAAATTATAGACGGCTCCTGCGCCATCAGCTTTGCCAACGCTACGCGCTGCCGTTCTCCTCCGCTAAGCTGATCCATTTTGCGGTGCTCCAGCTCTTGAAGGCCCATCGCGGCTAATGCTCCATCGATAATCGACTCCGAATCATTTTGTTCGCTGCCAAGCCAGTTTTGGAACGGATATCTTCCCATGCTGACGACCTCGCGAACAGAGAACAAGGAAGGAGGCAGACCGCCCTGCTGCAGCACAGCCAACTTCTTGGCTAGCTGCTTGCGCGGGTAAGATGCTACGTTTCGGCCTGCGAGCAGCACCTCTCCTTCCTTAGGCTGATCGACGCCGGAAAGCAAGTGAAGCAGCGTTGACTTGCCAACGCCATTGGGTCCGATAATGCCGTAAATACGCCCTTCCATAAACGAGCAGGAAAGGCCGTTCAGCACAGGCCTTCCCTGCACCGTCTGTACAATGCTTTGCACCTCGATCATATCGTCCCTCCTTGCTTCAGCTGCCGCCTGTGCAGTAAATAGGCGAAGAAAGGCGCACCGATAAGCGCCGTAACGACGCCCAGCGGAATTTCTTTTGGCGACAGCGCTATTCGCGCCAGCGTATCTGACCAAAGGACGAATGCGCCCCCTCCGATTGCTGATAAGGGGGTAATCAGCCGATAGTCCGGACCGACAAGCAAACGGATCAGATGAGGAACCACAAGCCCGACGAAGCCAATAACGCCGGATACGGATACGGCTGCTGCCGTCAGCAGCGTCGAGCTGATTAATACGATTAGCTTCGTTCGTTCGACGTTAATCCCGAGATGCGCAGCATGCCGCTCTCCAAGCACGAATAAATTGAGTGACTGACCGTAGATGAGCAAGAGCGGAAACCCGACCAGCAGAAATGGAATAAGCATATAGACATTGTCCCAGCTCCGCATGGCAAGCGAGCCCATCAGCCAAAACAAAATCTGATTAACGACGCCCTCGGACATCGACACCATGAAAGATACGAAAGCGCCAAGAAACGATTGGACAATGACGCCTGACAAAATAAGCGTTTCAATAAGCATGACGCCTTTGCTCCGCGAGAGCCAGAAGACGCCAAGCAGCGTAACGGTTCCCGTACCGAAGGCTATAAGCGGAATCGTCCACATGCCAATCGCAGTCTGCAGCCCGAATAATATGATGAATGCGGCACCTACCGAGCAGCCCGAGGCTACGCCTAACGTGTACGGATCGGCTAACGGATTGCGCAGCACACCTTGAAAACCGGTGCCCGCAAGCGCAAGGCAAGCGCCGACAAGGACTGCAAGCAAAACGCGTGAAAGTCTTACCTGAGTTACGATCGCTATTTCTCCCGGCGTATAAGGAAGCGGCTTATCCGCAAGCCAAGGCAGCTGATGAATCATTATTCCCCATACGTCCCGAACAGAGATGCCAGCCGAGCCGATCGATAGACTAACAACGATAGAAACAGCAAGAAGGAGCATAGCTGCTCCTCCATACCAGACAAGTTTATAGGTCATTTGATTATTTTACGAGATCCGGGTGAATCACTTTAGCAAGCTCGAGCAAACCGTCGGCAAGACGCGGTCCTACGCGTACGAGAGGATCCTCGGTCACAGCAAACATTTGCTTATTTTTCACCGCATCGATGACATTCCAACCGGGACGGCTTTCAATGCCAGCAACGATAGGATTCGGGTCCTCCTTCAAATCAGGGTAAATAATAAGCTCCGGATTTTGAGTAACGACTTCCTCTGCGCTAACCTCGTACCAGCCAGGTTTAGCAGCTGCAATGTTCTTACCGCCTGCCAGTGTCAGCAGCTCATCGAGGAATGTGCCGGATCCAACCGTCCAACCAGGCGAAAATTCCAAGTATACGTTCTTCTTCTCAGCGTCCTTCACGGCATCTGTGACCTGCTGCTTAATCATACGCATATGCTCAGCAATTACAGCCGCTTCGGATTGTTTATTCATAATATGACCTAAATTTTCGATTTTGGCAATAACTGCTTCATAAGTAAGCGGATCTGTCGCATATACCGGAATTTTCAATTGGCGCAGCTTCGTGATCGCTTCCGTGTTCATCGACGATGACGCGAGCACGAGATCAGGGTCCAGCGCAGCGACTGCTTCGATATTAGTCGTCATATCGCCAACTTTCGGCTTGGACGCCGCCTCCACCGGATAATTGCTGTATTCATCGACGCCAACCACTTGCCCGCCTGAGCCAATGGCATAGATAGCTTCCGTTTCACTAGGAACTAGCGTAACGACCTTCGCCGGTTCTTGCGCGATGGTAATCTCCTCTCCTGTATCATCCTTTAGCGTGAGCGGATAAACAGTAGCTTTCTCGGCCGGCGCCGGCTCGTTCGCAGCGGCCTGCTCCGAATTAGCAGCCGTATTGCCAGGCTTGTTCTCCGTTTCGCTGCTTGCACCGCACGCGCTCGTAAATACGAGCATCATCGTCATAAGCAAGCTGATAAGCAACTTCATCATATTACGGTTAATCCCATTCATCTCGTTCTTCACCTCTATATTATTTTTTCGTATAAAATAAAAAAAAGCATCTCTGGCAATTGTGCCAGAAATGCTGTTATACGCTCTCTAAAAACAAGCTAAGCGAAAAGCTTCCCTAACACCGTCCTAAGTCCACGTAGGTTTAAGCGTTATGTAAACAGGCAGATTTTCTGACTCGGTTAGCGCAGCGAAAGCGTGCTTTCGCTGTCAATCCTTACAGTGGCGGGTCCGTGCCGGATTCTCACCGGTCTTCCCTATTAAGTGTCCACGAGAGTTTACAAGCTGTTTCCTCCTTGTAAGACAACCTCGTATCCACACCTGTTTATCCATTATGAAATTATCAGTTGTTAATATACACTGTCTCTCGAAATTTGTCCATTCATATCCTTACAATTATTCAGCGCGTCAATCCCGTTCTGCTCCTTCCATTTGCCGCATAGGTAACGTAATAGCCTCTTTCATTACTCTTTAACGTAATCTACTTCTGTTTGACCGTAAAGGAGGTCATTACCAGACATGCAGCCCCTGCATAGGCCGATCTCGCCACTTTTTAGATTCATCTGCTTTTTTGTCGCTATTTCGCTTCTCGCCGGAATTGCATTTACCTTGCTCCGCGATCGCGACGAAGCGCCGCCCCCTGTAACGGAGCACGCATTCGAGAGCGGACATGCGATATGGTCGATCGATGCTTATCCGGCTAAAGTGCTTCACAGCAACAACTTTTCAATAGAACTGACCGATCTGTCCGGAGCTCCCTTGCAGAATGCCGGCTTAACGGTCAAGCTTGAGATGCTGAATATGATCTGCGGCGATTACGAGTTCAGCATGACCGAAATTGCTCCGGGAAAGTATTCGGGTGAAGGTGTACCTTTAATGGCCGGCACGTGGAAGGCAACGTTAACGCTTGTAACGGGCGATCACACGTATAATATTGTAAGACTATTACGGGCAATCCATTAGTCCGCTTACCAAAGCCACGGATTTATTGTCGGGATAACACCGTTGACGGCCAGCCCGCGCAAAATGGATATGACGCCTACGGCTATTGCCGTCACGACGCTCGCTTTGCGCATGAACCGCCGCCATTTCCTGTTGGCAAAGGAGGCAATAGATGCAGCAGCCGCTAATGCCGGAAAGGTTGAAAGCCCAAACAAAGCCATGACAGCCGCCCCTTGAAGCCCAGAACCGGTGGAGGCGGCTGTCATCTGCATCGCATACGTCAAGCCGCAAGGCAAAAATCCGAAAGCAACTCCTGTAGCTAGCAAATGCCAATGTTCTTGATTAACGGAGCGCTGAGCGCCGCCTGCCAATCTCCGGTGAAGGATGGCCGATAACCGGTGCATAAGCGGCAGCTGAAATCTGCGCCACAGCCACAGCAGCAAAAAACAGCCGCCTATAATAGAAGCTAGGCCTTGCACGCCTGCAAGCTTGCCGGCCACATCAACAAAAGAACCAACTACTCCCATAACGGCTCCCAGCATACTATAGGATAAAACACGTCCTGCATTGTATAGAAGCATAGATTTATGCACAGATGCCGAGGAATTCAGCGATACGGCGGACACGATCCCGCCGCACATTCCGATGCAATGCGGCGCGCTGAACAAGCCGGTCAACATAATGAAGCCCACCTGCTGCCACGTCATCGTCATTAGCTTGCTCCAGCCTTTCGCCGAAGCTGACCCGTGAGCCGGAGCGCGTTGCCAACGACCGATACCGAGCTGAGAGCCATTGCGGTTCCTGCCATCCAAGGCTCAAGCAGGCCAAATGCGGCAAAGGGAATAATAATCACATTGTAGAGAAAGGCGAATGTTAAGTTTTGCCTGACATTACGAATCGTTAAGCGGC
This sequence comes from Paenibacillus sp. J2L1-98, assembly GCF_056269405.1. Classification (NCBI taxonomy): domain Bacteria; kingdom Bacillati; phylum Bacillota; class Bacilli; order Caryophanales; family Paenibacillaceae; genus Paenibacillus; species Paenibacillus sp. J2L1-98. The sequence goes on from NZ_JBWDNW010000001.1 coordinate 123,855, forward strand.
TTATTCTGATCGCTTCAGGGATCGCCTGCAAGCGGGAGAAGAGCAAAGTCATATGACCTGCGCTCAGCGCCGCGTCCGTCCCTTCCCCCATCGCAAGCCCAACATCAGCAGCAGCCAATGCCGGCGCATCATTCCAGCCATCGCCGGCCATTGCGACCCGCTTGCCTTGACGCTTCAGCTGCTCAATAAGCGCTACCTTGCTCTCTGGCAGCATGGAAGCATGAACGGCAGCGATACCTGCAGCTTTTGCAGCCGCTCGAGCCGGGGCCTCGTGATCGCCTGTTGCCAGCAGCGACGAAACGCCCAGCGCCCTTAGCTCCTTTACCGTATTTCCGGCATTTGACTTAACCTTATCGCTAAATGCGAGTACGCCAACGCATTGTCCTTCGAGCGCGGCGTAAAGCACCGTTTCACCAAGAGCCTCCCGCTGCTTCGCAAATGCGGCGGCTTCGCTGCTTGTGGTCCATTCACGTTCATGTGCAAATCTGGCATTGCCTACCGCGAATCGTTGTTCCTCAACAACCGCTTCTACGCCCCCGCCTGGCGTAAACTTATGCTGACTGGCGTCAGGGATGACAAGTCCAAGCTTGCCGGCCTCACGCATAATGGCAAGTGAAAGCGGATGAGCCGTCCGTGCTTCGGCGGCAGCCGCCAATCGCAAAACCGAAGCCCGGCTTCCATTAACAGCCAGCATGGCGCTTACATGCGGCTTGCCCTCCGTTAATGTCCCCGTCTTGTCAAAAATAATCGTTTGAATTCTCGCTAAGCGCTCGAGCGCTCCCGCTTCCTTCGCCACAATCCCTTGCTTCGCGAGTCTGGCGGATGCGAGGACTAGCGAGATCGGTGCCGCTAACCCAAGAGCGCATGGGCAAGCCGCTAACAGGACTGCTATAGCGCAAATATAGGCTTGATTCCAATTGCCCGGCTCAAGAATCGTTCCCCACATCACAAGCGTTGCCAGCGCGAAGACGAGCATAACGGGTACAAACCAGCTCGCAGCCGCATCGACATTGCGCTGAATCGCTGATTTCGACCGCTGCGCTTGCCTGACAAGCTCTTGAATCCGGCTCAGCATTGTATCATGTCCGGCCGCCCTCGTCCGGATGCGAAGCCGCGCGCTTTCGTTACGAGTTCCCGCCCACACCGGATCGCCCTCTCGCTTAGCAATCGGCAAGCTTTCTCCAGTAAGCAGGGATTCATCCGCTGCCGACTGACCGCCGCATACGATACCGTCGACCGGCACAACCTCGCCTGCCTCAACGATCACGATGTCGCCTTCTCGAACAAACTCCGTCTTCATGCGAACAATTTCCCCAGCCCGTTCAACCGCAGCTGTTTGGCTCTGCAGCTTGCCATAGCCGTCCGCTCCGTGCTGCGCCCGGAGCGAAGCCGAGACTTCAATATATTTTCCAAGCAGCACGGCCGTAATCACGACAGCGGAGGTTTCGAAATATAGCGGCGGGGCATGAGCAGCAGAAGCTGAAACCGGACTTAGCAAGCCGTTCTGAAATACGGCATAATGGCTGTACAAATAAGCAGCGGTCGTGCCGATCACAACCAGTACATCCATATTCGCGCTCCGCTCGCGCACCGCATGATAGGCGCCAAAATAAAAGGGAAGTCCAATCACAAACTGTATGATCGAAGCGAGCGCAAGCTGCAGCCATGGCAGCGTTAACCACGCCGGCAAGCTGGCAAGCCATGGCTCCAGCAGAGGAATATGCTGTACCATACCGGTTAATAGCGGCAGCGTTAGCACAGCCGATACGGCGAGCCTTAGCTTAAGCGATTTATGCTCTTTATGCAGTCCTGCCTCTGCCGTCTCATTCAGGAGCGCCACAAATCCCAGCTGCTTTACCCGCTCGGCTATTTGTTTAGAACCGAGCAATTCCGGCTTAAACTGAACCCATGCTGTTCGAAGCGGAAAACTGACCGCCGCCAACTGTACGCCATCCATTTTGCCGACTGCCTTCTCGATCCTCGCTGCGCAAGCTGAGCAGCTCATACCATGCACCGCAAAATCTATCGTAATATCCCGTTCCGACTCATCATTCTGAGCTGCATGCTTCAACTAAAGCACCCGCCTTCCATTCATTGCCGTCCAAATGCCTGTACCTCTGCGTTTATCTATATGACAGGCAATCGAATTGCATGAATGGAACATGCGGCTACATCCTGTTCGGAGCGGGTATGCCCAATATTTCCAGCGCATCCTGCATCGTTTGTTTATAACGCCCGGTAAGCCATATGCGCAAGCACTTCGCCTGTCCTTCTGCTTTAAGAATCGGACAGGCTGCATAGAAGTGATTAAATAAAGCAGAAAGCTCATAAACATACGAGCACAATTGATGCGGAGCCAGCTCCTTGACAGCTGCTTGAAGGGTCTCAGGCCAATAAGCAAGCTGTCGAAGCAGACTTCGTTCCTGAGCCCCCAGCTCATTGAACGCCAATAAATCATGCGGGGGTGAATCAGACACTCCGGTCCTCTTCAAAATGCTGCTGGAGCGCGCATAGGAATAAAGCAAATAAACACCGGTATTCCCGGATATCTCCGTCGCCTGATCGAGATCAAATACAACCTCCGTCTGCAGATGGTAACGCAGCAAATAGTAACGGATAGATGCGGCCGCTATCACATGACTCGCTAAACCGGCTTTGCGGGAACGTTTCGCATCGATGATTTGTTCCATTCGTTCCAAAAAATCAGCAATTTTGATGCCGATCCCTTGTCTGCCCGACATAGCGTAGGCATGTTTGCCGTCGGATGTATCGATGCCGAGACCCTTTGCTATGCCTTGACTAAGCGACACGACGCCATAGCTGACATGCCGGAGCTGCTCTGCTTGCTTCTGATAGCCTAGGGCGAGCAGCGCCTGCTTGACCATCGCCTGCGGATATTCCTGCCGCTGATCAATCACATTAATGACCATATCGGCGCGGCCTATTTTCTTCCTCACACCGCCTGAATGGGTGGACCATAGGCGATCCGCAAACTTTTTGTAGCGAAAATCTTGATCGAGCAAACCAAACTTCCAGAGGTGATAAGCGATGTCCTTGGCGGTATAGGTCAGAATGCCATTCGAGCGAACGAGTACTTTATCGGCTTGAAACTCCGATTGCTCATCCGGCTCGCCCTCGGCTGCCGGCTGCTTCAGCACATAGCAGCCCTTCAGCTTTCCTTCGTCTTCCAGACGGAATATTTCTGTCGTCTGCAGAAGCGCAAACGCCCTTGACCAAAAGCCCTCCCTTACAATGCTGCTTTCCCACACGAGAACATCGTAAGTGATGCCGAACCGCTTCATTTCCTCGATATGCTCGCGTACGATCCGTTCCGCAATGAGCAGGCCCATCCATCCAACATTGGAATGGCCCTCCTCCAGCATGGTTAGCACACTTGTACGCTGCTTGAGCATTTCTGGCTGCTCCTTGTACGCTTTATTGATTTTGGCATACGTCTCCCAGCAAAAATCGCCAAAACGGTCATAAGGCTGCTCCGTCGTCGTATTCAGAATGCCTACCACTGTATCTGCTAACTGATTGCCCAAGTCATCGATATAGTTATGCACCTCTACTTCATGACCTGTCCTTCTCAGCATTCGGGCTAATGTGTCGCCTATGCAGGAATTGCGCAAGTGACCGATATGAGCCGATTTATTCGGATTGATCGACGTATGCTCGATGAGCACTTTATTGCCGGATTGCATGCTGAAATACGCCGGCTGAGCCGATGCCTCCGCCCACCAGGTCCAATTTACAAAAAAGTTAAGAAAGCCTGGAGGCGCGACCTCAATTTTTCCGACCGAAGCGGCAATGCCTGAATGAGCAAGCAGCTTTTGTTTGAATTCACTTGCGATTTGCGATGGCGCACGCTTCAATAACTTTGCAAGCTGCATAGCGATGCTGCTGCTGTAATCGCCATGCTCAAGACTAACGGGATGCTCGACCGCGATCTTTAAATTTTCTGGTCGCACCAGCTTCTGCCCCGATAGAAGGTCCTGCGTTATTTCTTCAATGGCCGCTATGATTTGTTCATGAATCATTAAAGTCTCCTCCATTCGGCTAAAATAAAAAAAGGCCCCCGTCTCTAAAATAAGAGACGAGAGCCGTAAAGATCCCGTGGTACCACTCTAAGTGCCAAGCTTAATTCCGGCTTGGCCCCTCGTTTTCATAACGGTCTATGACCGGATTTGCCTACTGCTGCACGTTCGGTTCGGCAAACCATTTCCTGGGCCCGCTTCATCTAAGACATCCGTACCGGCTTCCACTGACCCGGCTCGCTGCAACTATCCGTCATAGACTACTGTCCCAATCACTAATGTTATTTATATCCAATTGATTGCTTAAATGTATTTATACAGGATACGAATGGCCATGTCAAGATGGAATATAAGACCGTTTTGCATGCAAGCCTACTGCTCCGTCAGGATGACCGGACCATCTTCTGTAATGGCAATCGTGTGCTCATATTGGGCCGATAAGCCGCCGTCAACCGTTCTGGCCGTCCAGCCGTCTTGATCGATTTTGCTATGATATTTCCCCGTATTTAACATCGGTTCGATTGTCAGTACCATTCCAGCCTTTAAACGCGTTCCTTTATGCGGAGGTCCATAATGGGGCACTTGAGGCTCCTCATGCATTTCCTGGCCGATGCCGTGTCCAATAAAATCTCTCACGACCGAGAACCCTTGCGACTCAGCAAAAACTTGAATAGCATGCGAAATGTCGCCGATTCTATTTCCCACAACGGCCTGTTCAATGCCTCTATAGAGCGATTCCTTCGTAACATCGAGCAGCTTCTGCGATTTTTCCGACACATTCCCGATCGCATACGACCATGCCGAATCCGCCAGCCAGCCATCCAGGTTGACAACCATATCGACCGTCACGATATCTCCTTCCACTAACAGCGTCTGACTAGGAAAACCGTGACATATAACATCATTAACCGAAGTACAAGTAGCAAACGGATATCCGTGATACCCTTTTTGTTCCGGTATTGCTCCATTATTTTGTAAAAAGGTTTCAACAAATTGATCGATTTCCAGTGTCGTAATACCGGCGCGAATGAATGTCCGCAGCTCCCGGTGACAGGCCGCTAAAATCTCGCCCGCTTTTTTCATTTTCAAAATTTCGTCCTTCGTCTTGATTATGATCATTGCTATCACCCAATCCTTCACTTCATTTACGACGCAGCTTGAACTGTTTTCCCTGAAACCAATATGCTTTTTAGATTAACCTAAATGTCGTTAAAAATATATCCAACTAACATCTAACCCCCATAACAAGCTGTAAGCAGCTGCATCCTTATACTCTTTTTTATGATCCAATAAGCGAATTTATTAAATTAGGATGATCGTCCACATCAAAAAGCCGCAGGTTTTTATTGTGCAGCCGACTTTATTTCCATTATCCATTGCCGGGTTTTCCTATGGGACCGGATAAAAAAAAGCCCTCAGAAGGACTTTTTTCAAAATATCGCTTTGTGCAGGGATTGATCATCCCGTTTATTCGCCGTATGTAACTTCGCCTGGCCATTGGAGCATGCCGCCGGTTACGTTGACAACTTTATAGCCTTGGGCTTGCAGGAAGTCGCAGGCTTTGCCGCTGCGTCCGCCGCTGCGGCAGATGAGTATGATTTCTTGATCGCCCTGCTGAAGCTCATTGATGCGCTCTTGAAGCTCAGAAAGCGGAATGCTGCGTGCTTCCTTGATATGGCCAGCCTGCCATTCGTCTGGCTCACGAACATCAACGAGGTTTAAGGATTTGCCTTCTTTCAGCTGGTTCTCCAGCTCGGCTGTCGTTATTTCCGGATACATATTTTTCATCCCTTCAAGCTTTGCTTGTTGTTTATTCATTCACATGCATTGTATCGCGAAGGTACGTCAATGTCCATATTGGAATGAACACACCGCATATGAACGCAACTATATAACTTGTTTAATTAAGCTGAGCGAACAGCCTCTGTAACTGGCCTGCGGTAAGGTCTTTCCATTCCCCTTTTTCTAAACCGTCCAAGGTAATATTCATAATTCTTATGCGTTCGAGTCTTAGAACTCTAAAACCGAGAGCCTTGCACATTCTCCGAATTTGCAGATTAAGACCTTCAGTCAGAATGATCCGGAACTCATATTCACTATGCATAATAGCAGCGCATGGCTTGGTTCTAGTGTTCAAAATATCTACGCCGTTCGACATTTCCTGAAGAAATTGGGATGTGACCGGTTTATCCACTTTCACCAAGTATTCTTTCTCATGACCGTTCTCCGAGCGCATCATTTTGTTTACGATATCTCCGTCATTCGTTAATAGTATTAATCCCTCTGATGCTTTATCCAATCTGCCGATCGCAAAAATCCGGGAGGGATGGTTTATAAAGTCAATAATATTACCTGTAACATGCTTTGCTGCTGTACAAGTTATGCCAACCGGTTTATTAAGCGCAATATAAACGGCTTCCCCTTTGCTTGCTATTGCATGTCCGTCAATAAGAACAACGTCTTCTGGCGCTACGGAAGCCCCCGGCAAACAAATCACATGATTAATTGTAATTCTTCGGGCGCTTATTAAGCGGTCCGTTTCCCTTCTGGAACAAAAGCCTGTTTCGCTTATATATTTATTAATTCTCATATGCAGCCCGCTTTCCAATCAAAAATCAAATAAAAAAGCACCTGATTTCGTTTGAAATCAGATGCTGAGTAACCATGTAAACTGGTAAGCATTTTATCAAAGCTTTCAACCTGAGTATAACCGAAACATATCATTTTACCTAATAGATTGTAAAATCAATAGAATAGACAAACGCAGTTTATCATTCAACCGATCGCAGCACCTGCATAACAAAAAAAGCGACAAAACCCGATTACATAAGCGCTGCTTATACCAATCAAAGTTGTATCGCTTTCCTTCAAAATCGCGCTTAAGTTACAGACGAACGGCCGTTCCGCTAACGGCAACCATAAGCATTCCTTCGCGCACGACCTCATAATCAATATCGATAGCAACGATCGCATTGGCTCCCAGCCGCGCAGCCTGATTCTTCATCTCATCGATCGCAACGTCACGCGCTTCCTTCAGCTTGCCCTCGTATGCACCGGAGCGTCCTCCTACGATGTCCGTAATCGATGCAAAAAAATCGCGAACGACGTTGGCTCCCATAATCGCTTCACCCGTAACGACCCCTACATAATCCTGAATCGGACGTCCCTCAATCGTTGGCGTTGTCGTAATTAGCATCGTTAAGCTCCTCCCGCTTCATTCTGAAGCATTTGATCTCGTTTTGCTTCTTCTATTACGAGGCAGCTTCATAAGATGTTTCAATTAATTCGGATCAAGTTCTTTTATATTGAGATGCAGCAGCTGATCCGAGCTTGTCTGAATCGTAATACTGACCCTAACACCGAATTCCTTCGAGTCCTTACGCAGCCAAAGCACGAAGTTTTCCTCCGCTTGTTCCTCTGACAGCTTTGTTCTGCCAACGTATTTATAATCGAGAATAGATGCGTTACGATACATCCTCGACGTTTCCTCCACGGCAAGTTTACCCCACTTCGCATAAGCCGGTTCAGCATGCAGGGCAGCCTCATCCGCTGTCCTCACCTCAGTGTGAGCTAAGCTTAGCAAAACAAATACAGCCTTCATAACGATATGACGAAGCATTTTACCACCACCTGTCTGATTCATTGTGATAGTACTAGCGTCACCCTCTTCGTTCCGTCCTATGCAAATTAATTGGATGAATAGCTATTGCAAGAAGCCGTCTCCACTGCTTCAGCCCATTTTATAGGGATAAGTGCCCTTTTTTCGATTAAGGCATATTGTAAAGTATGAAAAAAAGGAGGCAAATCATGATACCCAATCAGCCTTATGTGCAACAATCGGCAGCCATGCCGGAGTATTACCAGCAAATGCAATTTATTCCTAACCAACCGGCTACACAGGCAGAAGCCGAGACGGAGGAGACACCGAAATCCCAGTGCCATTGCTGTGTAGATCTGAGCCACATGTATGATTATCATCACATGCATGATTTCCATCATATGCTCGAATTCCACCACTACATGCATGACCTCCATCTTATGCATGACATGCATGACATGCATGATTTCCATCCTGAGATGCATCAAATGCATGACCTTCATCACATGCATGATTTCCATCCTGAGATGCATGATGATGAGCACCATATTCACTTCGATCATTATTCGCATGATGGATGGGAACACACCTCTATCGATTATCATCATGAATGGGTCCATCCAATGGTTCACCCTCACCATGTATGCCTGCCTGTCGTATGTTACCCGGCAGCGGCAGCTGATAAGGAGCAGCCTCGGTAAATTTGCAGCCCTCCGCTTAACAAACCGCATAAACAAAAGAGGACAGATGGAATGTCACCGACATTCCATCTGTCCTTTTTCGTTTAACAGCTAGTGTGCCAAACTACCCTCCAGCCGCGAACGGCGGCGGCAATGACCGACCGGTATCTGAATAAGGCTCGTATGTCCCCGGGAAACCATTCCGTAAATCTCGTCACTCGTGTTTGCATCGTAGCCGAGCAGTGGGCGCCCGCCCATTTGGGAAGCGGCAGCGGCAAGCAGCAAGCGATGAACGAGCATCCCCGCCTCCATTTGCTGGATACGATAGCCGCGATAGCACAACTTTTCAAAGTGATGATTCGTATCTCCTGCCACATGAAAGCAAAGCGGCACTTGGTACAAATTCACGTTATCCAGAGCCATCCCCCGCTGCAGCCAAGACCGGAGATCACCGGTACGAACGAGCCGCAAAGCATGCTCCGAGCCGTCATAGCGATACGCGCCATTCCCAATTCCTTCTACGCCATAGAAGCAGCCGTAAAGGGAAACACGAGGTTCTGGACTCGGCAGCTTGCCGTCCAAATCGTTCCGGTATTTAAAAGAAGCCATAACCTCTTGTAATAAAGCAGCAAGGCAGGTGCTGCTAACCGTCCGCAATACGTATTCGTTTTCCGGCGAATAACGCTCCCTGAGAACGGACGCCAGGTCATATGAAAGCCTGTTCACGTGCGGGAGCCTATACGCAGCGTTTTTATCGGACGCTTCTTCTTCCATTCCGATTTGCCGGAACCATTGCGGGGAATCCGTCATGGCTGCGGCGTTCATCTTTAAGACTACCGGATATTCCGCCACTCTCCTCGAACGTATATAGTGCTCATGCTCAACCGCTGCCAGCTCTTTGCACAAATCGGCCGCCGATATAAAGTCTTCGTCCTTATTTTCATAAAACCATTCGGTATCCGGCTCAGCAGATAACGGTACGACCGCATAGGCGCTCTCTTCCTGCTCGGATAAACCTAGCAAATGGTTAACGGCACGGTCAAGAAATTGAAAGTACACGCCTGTCTGAAAACCGTACCGTTTTGCCACCTCCAGCAGTTGTCCGAGCAGCAATCCGGCATCGAGCCCCTGCAGACGATAAGAAAAGTTATTGTACTTATAGTAATTTTTCCAAAACATGGTCGACACGAACGCGACGCCGAAACAAGCGGGTATGTCGCATCGATTGCCTAACGCCTTTCCCAAATAGCAATCATAATTGCCTTCGCGAAGCAGAATCAATCGGTGATGCGCCACATCATAATGATAAACGCCATGCGGCAAATCCTCCAGCTTCAAATAAAGATAAAGCTCGCTTGGATACAAGCCGCCGCCTGAAGGAACGTAGCGCCTGCAAAGCTGCATCGGGCTTCCCCACTCGTCACCCGCTTCCGGTCCTGATACAGCCTGGCTGAGCTGAGTAAGCCCGAACGTATACCACAGAAAATGGCCGAGCCCGCGTAGCGTCGGCTCAGCACATTCCGGCTTATGCTCCAAGGTTAACGGAACTTCCGCGGACAGCGGAAAAGCCGGCAGCCGCCGGTAAAGCTTATACGGAAGCGGGGCGTCTTCCCAATCGGTCTCCCAATTTTGAGGCTTAACCTTGTCCGGATCGAATTGCAATTGGTGCAAAAATGCCTTCAGACTCATTCCTACTCCTCCTAAAGGCTTTGCTTAAGGCAAAACCCGCTTTAAAACAGCAGACGGGCCATTACGGAAACGGATGCGGGTGACGGTTTAACTGCTCAGGCGCAAGCGGCTTATCGGCATACCCAAGCTCTGCAGGAATTCGCAATACCCTCTCCAGGCCGCTCAAGCGGATAAGCTGCTGTCCGAACGTCATCGGCAGCATGCCCGGGATCAATACCTTCACACAATGAAGTCCGTTTCGCAGCGTCTCAGGCGTCGTCTGATCGACCACGATGACATCCAGATTCAACTCGCGGAAATTTTGAAGAATGGCTCTTAAATCATCCGTCAAATCCGCATGCTCTGCCTTTGGTTTAAACTCTTCAGCGAAAGTCCTGTACGGGCGGCCGTTTTGCAACAAAAAATCAAGCCGTTCCTCCGACTGCTTCAAGCTGTACAGCATCGCATGATCGTCCATTTGCCGTACGAGAAACGGATCGTTCAGCATTTGTTCAAATTGCTCCCGGTTTTCCTCCAGTTTCTCGTTCAACGACAGCAGCATGCCCGCGATCTCATGGATCGCACCTTTTGCCGCGCGCACCGGATCCGGATGCGCACCAGCCGCGCATATGATGTTCACTCCCTTATCCGCCTTGTTTTTGGCTAGCGCCCAAACGCTTGGAATGCCGTGTTCCATCGTCGAGTTAAATAAATGTACGTCATAGCCGACCACCTCGCGCAAACGCTCGACCATTAAATTCAATTCAAGATCCCCGGAGGAATACAGGTCGATAGGAGCAAGCTGCAGCTGAGCATACCAGGTCAGAAGGAACGAATCGCGTTCTACCACTTCCATTATGCCGTAAAAAACAGCTTCCTCCAGGCTGCCGCCCAACGCGCAGCCGTTTGAGCTTTCATAAACAAAGCCGTGGCCGCATCCCGCGCTGTAGTAGGCGAGCTGCTCCGGTACGAGAATCGGTCTCTGCTGCAAAAACGAGTAGCCCCACACCCAGTCGATTTGCCGGCCTGGATCAAACGGCCGGAATGGAAAGCCGGGCCTTTCATACTGCTCCTTTTCATGAACGCCAACTGAAACGGGATCGAGCGCCAACTCTTTCAAATTCAAATAACTGTCATGAACGGCCGTCCGCTTCCCGCGAGGCGACATGCCGCAATATCGCTCCAAGCCTTCCAAAATGGCGGTCATCTCACTGTCCGCAAAGGAATGCGTCCGGCCGGCGCAGCCTTCATCCCCCGAGAACAGAGGCAAATTGACGCTCGAATCGGCAAACGGCGACACCAGATCGATCATTTTTCCGTTCAAAAAGCCCGTTCGCGCGTCCACATAGTCATTCGTCAATACTGCTTTCAGTTCGTCACCTGAACGGCAGCGATAGCTGCTTGCGCTAATTTTCAGACTTGGCTGCAGCGAAATCCGGGCGGCTTCCTCACCATCGTCCGGCGACGTTCCGCATGAAGGACAAAGCGGATCCGGCAAAAAGAAATGAGCGGAGCTATTTAACGTTTGCAGATGGATCAGCATGATCCGGTTTTCCGTTCGGGCTGGTGAGCCCGCAAGCACGCTACGAGCCTCAGCCGCCGTAACTTGAGCCATATGAAGAAGACCGAGGCGTGAAGACCATACATCGGAAGAAACGCCTTCTTGCATGAAATGCTGCTGAAGCTCCCACATTTCCTTCCGGTCATTTCCCGCCATTAAGCGGCGCAGATCGGCGCAATTTCCGCATCCCGCCATTCCTGGAACAACGAGCGGCCCGATCACACCCTCCCCGAACGAAACAAACGCTCTCAGCCATGGCACGCCGGAGCGCTGAAACACTTCCTCGGCAAATAGATGGTCCGAGGGGTTGTATCCATCATGTAGAAGAAGCGCCAGCTTAGCGGATTCCGGCACTTCGGATGTGAAATCCTTTTGGCGGACGATTCGGCAGTCACCGGATAATTCGCCGCATACATAGTCTGCAAGCTGCCCTTCCCCTATAACCGCTACGGTAGCGCTCACCCTTCCTCCTCCTCTCGAAGCGACACGCCGAATGCCCCTGCCAGCCCCTCCTTCAAAAATGACTCAACCGCTAGATCGTAGACGACTATATGCTTCCGGGAACGATTTAATTGCTGCAATGCGGAATGCAGCACCTCACGATTCTCGAACGGATTGCATGCCGGAATGGATACGCTCTCCGCCATCGCTTCCTTCACATTTACGGAGGACTTGCTAATCGTATTCGCCGCTCCGCAAGCTTCTTTGTTTTGGGCAGCCAGCAGCGCCCGCTGCAGCGATCTGCGCAGCGCCCTCGTGCGATTGAGGTCGACCGCGCCATACCAGCAGCCGCTTGCTTCAACCCACGCGACAGGAAAGCCGTTATCATCTTCGCCAAAGCCGATCGAAGGCGAGCCTTGAATCGTCGTCAGCGCGCTTAAATAATAGCGGCATCGATCATCGTCTACTAGTTTAAGCTGCACCGGATTGACGGAAGGAGCATGAGCTTCTAACGCCGTTTCATAGACGTCTGTCAGACATTTTTGCAAACCGCGGATAATGCCCTCCGCGGCCGACTCTCCCGCTCCGACGCCAATGAATTCAAGCGGGCTTGACGGAGCTGCAGGATCGTTTTCCGCATGCACCGTATTTACAAGCAAGCCCGTCATTCGCGACACATAAGCCTCGATGCCGGCAAGCCCAGCTTCCCTGCGTGCTTCCTCATGATTGATGCCATTGCTGATGATCTCAGGCAGCAGCTCTGCCGGACCTTCCGACAGCGGATCTGCCGTCTGCACGCGGCACTGTGACAGTGGGAGCTGCCGCAGATCACCTTCCTCCCAAGCATGAAAAATGCCCGTTTCACCCGATGTTAGCCGGCTGAAGTAAGTCATTAAACCCGCCAGGCTCCTTTGTTCCGATTCTCCTGCTGACAGCAGCTTCAAGTGGTCTACCTGATTGACGGATGGACGTCCGTTCGCAAGCGGATGCGGCAGGAACGGATGCCAGCTTCCGTCCAATGTCTCCAAATCAAGCAGAAACAATTTATTTTTCAGCTCCGATCCTGCAACCCCGGCAGCCGTTTTGAACCATTCAAAGACGATTACATTCGCAAGCATAGCTTCCGCCGGGGCGGAGGCAGCATGAAGCCGGGGATCTTTGTAAATCGCTTGTTGATGGATCCGGCGCCTAGCGGATTCCCAGTCCCCCTTCAAATCCGGATGTACAAGCGGTCCGGCCAGCCCAACCTGCTTCAGCAATACTGCAGGCAGCAGCACCTTTTTCTCCTCCCTGCAAATCTCTTGCATAATTCTAAGCTCCGGCTCCCCATCCTCTCCCGACACAAATAATACCGCATCGAACGACTGCACCGCCGAACGCCAATCAATCCGCCCCTTTTTAGTCTGGACGACCTCGTCCACCCTGACCTCCGGGTCCGTTCGGCGGGCATGCTCCGCCAGCTCCAATATCCGCTCCCGATTCGTCGTTTCAGGATTCGTAATCAGCATGCGAATTTGCGGCATCCCGGCCTCCAGCAAACATTTCACCAGCGATACAAAAAAAGAGCCGGATCCGGCGGCAAGTACGTTCGACTGGCGAAAGCGCTGAAACTTATGGGCGCCTGAGCCTTCAAAGCTGTCCAAAAATTCGATTTGCGACCCATATTTCTCAAGAACTTCCTCTTTCAGGTGATGCGGCAGATCCCGGCTTACATCCCGGACAAATCCGTTTCTATACAGATCTTCCGCGATTTCATACACCATCTTTCGATATTGCTCCGGCAAGCCGTCCGTCAAATCATGCATCGAATGCTCGCCGTTAAATACCGGCATTAGTTTTTCAATCCACTGATTGATCGAGCTTCCTTCCATTCGAAACGAGCCGATATTGTTTCGAAAATAAACGCTTCCGTCAGAGCTCGGGAGAAAAAAAGTATCCCCTCTCACTTTAAGACGCATAGAAGAATCCAAGTTCCATACCCCCTTGTCGAAATTTCCACAAATCCTTGCAACATTTCCTCTATAAAGGTATGTAGGGCTATTTGTCCGTCATGACTGCTCTTATATAGAAAGAAGCCCCAGTTAGCCGGATCGCTGACTGGGACTTCTTGAATCTTGCGTTTACATAATCTTTAATGATGCTTTAGCGGCAGCGCGCACAGCTGCTGCAGCGGAAGCAGTTCGAACAGCGGACACAGTTTGCACAGCGGAAGCAGTTCGAGCATCTGAAACAGTTGCTGCAGGAACAGCTTGAGCAGGAACAAAAACCGATGCAAAAGCCGATACAAAAGCCGATGCACAGCCGCGAATCTTTAGGATCAACCTGACCTTGACCGGCGTTTGGCGTTATTCCACTCGTTTTGTAAGGGTCAATATTCAGATTTTGCAGATCATTTTTAAACTCATTCATCTCTGTAGCCTCCGTTATGTGTTCATGATTTTTTCAACGGTCCAGACAAAATTAGACATTTTTCCGGTTGGGCATGTCGAACTGATCTTAAGCCGTTGATTGTTCATGACATATACTTATGAAATTAACTCCGCAAGTGTTCCTGCTGCATTCGCCTATATGCCGTTTAATAGATATACCCGTGAACGTACAGAGAGGCTGCCTTCAAGGTCAATGATCTTGAAGACAGCCTCACTATTGCGCCTTTTAGCAAGGCCTCGTTATCCTTCTTCTGCGGCACGTGGTTTTTTCTTACGGTTCAAGAACTCATAGACGACTGGAACGATAATGAGCGTGAGCAAGGTCGAGCTCGTTAAGCCGCCAATGACCGTAACCGCCATCCCTTTGGAGATCAGTCCGCCGGATTCGAAGCCAAATGCCAGCGGAATCAGCGCTCCGACAGTAGCAATCGCCGTCATTAATATTGGACGAAGCCGAGTGCCCGCTGCTTCAAGCAGCGATTCGCGAACGGATAAGCCTTCCTTCTCCTTCTGGATGACGCGGTCGACTAGAACGATCGCGTTCGTGACCACGATACCGATTAACATTAGCGCTCCAATCATTGCGGTTACACTGAGTGTTTCCCCTGCTATGAGCAATGCCACTAATGCGCCGATAATCGTAAACGGCAGTGAGAATAATATCGCAAAAGGCGTAACGGCTCCGCCAAACGTGATGACAAGTACGAGATATACAACCGCGATAGCCGCCAGCATCGCTAGGCCAAGCTGCGTAAACGATTCATTGATTTGTTCTGAGACGCCGCCCATTTCAATATCAACACCGGCAGGAAAATCAGTCTCGTCAATCATCTTCTGAAGCTCAGTCGATACTTTTCCTACGTCGGACGCCGTTACATCGGCCTTTACTTCGGCATAAATACGATCATCGCGTCTTGTAATCGTGTTAGGCGACTCGCCTTCCTCGATCGTCACAACATCCTTGAGCGCCACTTCCTTGCCCATCTGCGATGTCAGCATCACGTTTTCTAGATCTGCTTTGTTTGAATACGTCTTTGCTTCAACCTTCACATAAACGTTGAATTGTTCACCATCCTTTTCGATCGTCGTCAGTACGGGACGTTCGCGAACCGGACTCAGCGCCATTGCAATTTGGCCAGCCGTCAGGCCGTTTTGAATTAGCTTCTCTTGACTCGCCACAAGTCTGTATTGGTCATACGTTTCAGATAAGCTGGAACTGATATTTTTCAAATCCTTGTTGCCCTCGAGCTTTGTCACTAAATCATCAACCACTGGCTGCAGCGACTTCATATCCGGTCCATAGACGAGCATCGATATGCCTGATCCGCCTAGGCCGCCGCCGGTGAAGTCCTGCTGTTTCCATTCGCCTTTGCCGCCTAACGCCTGAAGAAGCGGTACGATTTTTTCTTTTTCGGCGGTGAAGTCCGCAAAATCATCTTCGTAACTCAGGTTAAATAAGGCTTGCTTCGAAGCTCCTGGACTAAACGGATTTTGACCGCCCACTGAATATTGCACGACTGTGATGCCTTCGCGGTCAAGCAATTGCTGTTCCGCTTCAAGCGACAACTTCTCAACGTGCTCGCGCGTTTCGCCAGGGGCAGGGTTATAGGAAACGACCATCATTTTCTCTTCGTCGCCGGCTAGAAAGCTGGTACCAATAACAGGAACTAGGAACAGGCTTCCGACTAACAGGAGAACAGCCAAACCAAATGCGATAAATTTATGGTTAAGTGACCAACGAAGAACGCCTTTATACCACTCAGCCATGCGTCCTGGCTTATCGTGATGCGCTTTGCCCGGCTTTATGCCTTTACGGAACATCATATGCGCCAGCATCGGCACAACCGTAATTGCTACAAGGAGCGATGCCGACAAGGCAAATACGATCGTTAATGCAAACGGAAGGAAAATTTCACCGATCATGCCGGAGACAAGTCCAAGCGGCAGAAACACCGCAATCGTTACGATGGTCGATGCCAATATCGGTACGAACATTTCGCGCGTTGCGTCGAGGATCAAATCCTTGCCCTTCAGCTTCTCTGTGGAGAGAGCCATTCTCCGGTAGATGTTCTCGATTACGACAATGGAGTCATCAATTACACGCCCGATGGCGACAGTCATTGCGCCTAGCGTCATAATGTTCAGCGTAATATCCATCCGGCTCAATAGAAGGAGAGCTATCAGGATCGACAACGGAATCGAGACGACCGCAATGATCGTGGAACGAATATCGCGCAAGAAAATCATAATGATAATAACAGCGAACAGGGCACCAATGATCGCTTTGCTTAGCATGGTGTGCACGGAATCCTCGATCGGCTTTCCTTGATCGAGCGTAGTTACAAACGTTAAGCCTTCATTTTTACTTTCAAGCTGTTTAATTGCCTCTTTCACTTTATTTACGACATCGACAGTGTTGGAATCGGCCGCCTTCACCACACTCAGGCCGATTGCATTTTTGCCGTTCGTACGGGAGATCGACTCCGCTTTGCCGACAATGCTAAGATCCGCTATATCGCTTAGCTTGACGCCCGGCATGATCATTAGATTTTTCAGGTCATTCTCTGAAGAAATATTTCCGTCAACGACGATCGCCTTCTCTGTATCGCCGAATTCATAAATGCCAAGCGGGACGGTTACGGCCGAAGCATTAATAATTCCTTTTACCATATCCTCGGTCAAGCCGAATTGCTTCAGCTTATCCTTCTTAAAGGCAAGCTCGCCTTCCATCACATTTTGGCCTGAAATCTGGATGCTCGCCACACCTTCTATGCCTTGCAAATTCGGCAAAACATTTGCTTGAACTTCCTTTGTTAGCTGCTCTAAATTCATGCTTTCGCTAGACAAGCTAAGCGATAATACCGGGAAGGCATTCAGGCTGATTCGTGATACCGAAGGGTCCTGAGCGCCATCTGGAAGCGAGAGCTCAGCAAGCGCGTTTTTCACTTCTTCAGCCGCTTTTTCCATATCCGTCTCATACGTATACTCGATCACGACCGAGGAAGCATTCTCGTAGGACGTTGAGCTGATAACGTTCACGCCGTTCAGATTGCGTGTGCGCTGCTCGATCGGCTTCGTTATTTTTTCCATAATTTCTTCCGGGGCTGCCCCGGGATATACCGTCGTCACGCTAACGATAGGTACCGTGATGTCAGGCAGTGTTTCCATCTTCATATTCATTCCCGAATAAAGCCCGGCGATCAAAACTAGCAGCGTCAATATCCATAAAGCAAATTTGTTATTAATCGAAAATCGAATGATGCTTTTCAATTTGTTCCACTCCTCATCTTCTATCTATACTTTAAAACGGTAGCCAACTCCCCAAATCGTCTCGATATATTGGGGCTTTGACGGGTCATGCTCTATTTTCTCGCGCAGTCTCCGTATATGTACCGTGACTGTAGCTGCGTCCCCGTTTGAATCAAGCCCCCAAATCCGCTCAAACAGCTCTTCCTTCTCAAATACGCGATTGGGATGAGAGGCCAGCAGAAGCAGCAGCTCGTATTCCTTAGATGTCAGCATCGCTTCCTGCTCATGAATCATCACTCTGCGCGATGGTTTATCTATGAACAACCCGCGGATTCGAATAAGGTCGCCACGTACTGTTTTATCCGACGTAAGCCGCTCATACCGGGCTAAATGTGCTTTCACACGCGCAACGAGCTCGCTTGGGCTGAAGGGCTTGGTCATATAATCGTCGGCTCCTAGGCCAAGCCCTCTAATTTTGTCGATGTCTTCCTTCTTAGCTGTCACCATAAGTACTGGAATATTGACCGTCTGTCTAATCTGGCGGCAAATTTCGAAGCCGTCTATCTTTGGCAGCATAACATCCAAAATAATAAGGTCAAACTTTCCTTCCAATGCTTTCTGCAGCCCGATATCGCCTCTCCCTTCAATGTGCACGCTAAAGCCGTAGCTTTCCAAGTAATCACGTTCCAGCTCGGCAATGGCTTTCTCGTCTTCAATGATTAGTATGTTCTTCATGCTCACCCACCGTTTTGACGGGAATCGACTTAGGCAGCTTCAGACAGAAGCGGGCTCCCCCATGCTCTGCATTTTCCGCCCAAACGACACCGCCATGCCCTTCAATAATTTGTTTGACAATCGCAAGTCCGAGACCGCTTCCTCCTGTTTCCGAATTGCGGGATTGCTCCGCACGGTAGAAACGGTCGAAAATATAAGGCAAATCGTCCTTATCAATGCCTGGACCCGAATCTTCGATTTCTACGAGAGCATGCTGCTCTAATTCCTTTACTCTGACGGTGATATCTTTCGCTGCAAGCTCGGAGTGCTGAGCCATATATTTAACGCAATTGTTCAAAATATTAGTGAGTACCCGGCTGAGCTTATCCGGATCAGCGGCGATCATGATAGGCTCCGCTTGCTCTCTGTAAAGCAGTCTTACGCCCGATTTCTCCAGATCAAAGCGCTGCTCGTCCAAGAAATGCTCCAAATAACGGATAATGTCGATTACTTTAAAATCAAATGCGACGGTTTGAAGATCAAGCTTCGAGAATAGGAACAGCTCATCAATCAGTTGATCCATGTCCGCAGCCTTCCGGTAGATCGTTTCCATGTAACGGCTGCGCTTCTCTTCCGTGTTCGCGATTCCGTCCATAATGCCTTCCACATAGCCTTTAATCGCTGATATTGGCGTTTTCAGATCATGCGAAATGTGAGAAAGCAGCATTTTGCGATTTTCTTCATATTGCAGACTTTGATCGATCGACTGCTTCAGCCTCACCCTCATATCCTCGAATGCGATGCTGAGCTGTCCGATTTCACCCTTCGTCGTCGCCTCGACCTTGTGAGTCAAATCACCCTCCTTAATTTGCAGCGCCGCCGCCTCAAGCTTCTTAATCGGACGGATGATGCTCCTGGAAACGAAATAAGTAAGCAGCAGGCTCGTTAGACCGATAAAAGCCAAGCTGAATGCTGTGCCGACAGGTCTCCAATAAATAGGAACAGTATCATTCCTTCTGAACAGCACAGCTCTGCCTTCGCCTCCATCCGGATAGGCAAAATCGACCGTGCTCGTTTCGAAGCGGTACGAATTGAACGTTACCGTTGCTGGCGGCTGCTCTAATAATTGCTGCCAATTTTCATTCGGCGCGGCCTGCTCCAAAAAAGGTGCGACCGATGTAATCTTCCCATCCCTTGAAATAAGCAGGCCCGCCCACAGCTCTCCAAGCCTTTCTTGAATCTCGGCCGCGTATTGCTTCTTCTCCAGCTCGCCTGCATCATTGCGCAGCACATATGACAATTCGCCATATACGAGCGCTTGCTGGTAGGGCTCTTTGTCTTCCCTCTCATAGTAATGACGAACATCTTCGACGCCGCCGGCATAAAAAATGAAAATCATAAAAGCACTCATTAATATGATCGGTACGAACACCATCGCCAAATAGGACATGTACAGCTTCACTCGAATGGACAATCTTTTTTCACGCCTCGCTGATCCTTATTGTTGAATCTATGGTTTATCATAACGGCTATTTCTAAACGAACTTGTAACCATTTCTTACGAAATTATTACGTTTGGTTGAATAATGCTTTCATATATTAATGGCATTATTATTTAATGTCATAAATAATTAATCTCATTTAATGTGAGCGGATTGAACTTTACTCCTGCTCTTCGTTAAGCGTTCCGAATTTAGGAAGCGGCCATATGCGCAATACGGCTTTACCCTCGATGCTTGATCTTGCGATCGGACCGATTTCCCGGCTGTCCATGCTGTGCTCGCGGTTATCGCCCATGACGAACAGCTGCCCTTCTTCTACTGTAAATGGGATGTCTATGCTGCCCGCAAACGTCTGTCCTTTGACGTAATGCTCATCGATTTTTTCCCCGTTTAAATATACTTCCCCATTATGGATATCGACTACGTCACCCGGTAAGCCAACGACTCGCTTAATCAGACGCAAATCACTCTCCGGGCCGTTTATAATGACAATATCCCCGTGACGCGGCTCGTGAAAATGATAGGACCATTTGTCCTCGATCAAACGTTGTCCCGCGACTAGCGTATTTTGCATGGATACATTTCGAACTTCCGATTGCGCATATACATACGTCTGGAACAGCATGGCTACGACAACCGCTATGCCAAGCGATATAGCCCATTCCCGTAATTCTTTATGCCATTCTTTAGCTTGAAGTTTTTCTGTCTTCACAAGCATTCTCCTCTACCATTAATCGGTTCCGCCGGATAAGACCTTAAAAAGTCCCTTGCTTTATACGCCATTGGATGGAGAAAGTTTCCATATAGGCTTTGAAAATAGGGAGTGACAACGGCAGCTGCCATGCGATAAAGTGAAAGTGAGAGGGGTTTTTAAGAGCGATGAATCAAATATCCGCTGCACAAAGATTGCTTTTTACGACTGTAACCATTTTATACTGGACCTCTATGTACGTATACGTCCCGACTTTGTCGCCTTACCTGAGCGATCGCGGACTTTCTTTGCCTTTTATCGGCATCGTGCTTGGAAGCTATGGCTTCGTGCAAATGTTCGTCCGTTTTCCGCTTGGTATCTTATCGGACCGCTTCGGAAAACGCAAGCCATTCATCCTGCTCGGCATGCTGACCGCTGGAATCAGCTGCTTGCTGTTTCTTATACCGGGACTTTGGATATGGCCGCTGGCGGGCAGACTGATGGCTGGCGTTTGCGCTTCCACCTGGGTCGCTTTCACCGTCCTTTACGCCAGCTATTTTGGAGCTGGACAGACAGGACGCGCAATGGGCAATATCAGCGTTATGACCGTGTCGGGGCAAATGATCGGCATGCTGCTTAGCGGCTGGCTCACTGACGGTTTTAACGCAAATGCGCCGTTCGCCACCGGAGCTGTACTTGCAGTCATCGGGCTTCTGCTTGCATTTATGTTAAAAGAGCCTCGTACGGAACTACGCGAACAGCCGGGAATGTCTTTTGCGATGATTAAAAACGTCGTGCGAACGAAAACGCTGCTGCAGGTATCGCTGCTCTCCATTCTCGCTCATGGCGTTCTCTTTATTACCATGTTCGGCTTTACGCCGCTTAAAGCGGAAGAAATGGGCGCTGACGGGCTTAAGCTGACCATGCTTGTGTTTGCTTTCATGCTTCCACATGCCTTCGCTTCATTAGTAACAGCGAGGTGGTTCACGCCTAGATTTGGTTACTGGGGCACGATTGGGCTTGGCTTTTTTTTGAGCACGATTTGTACGGCGGCTATGGTATTTGCGGATTCGTTCAACGTGCTCGTCGCGACGCAAGCGATTAACGGCTTTGCGCAGGGACTGCATATGCCTCTACTGCTAGGGCTTGCTATTCGCGACGTCGAGCTTCCCGGACGCGCTACCGCAATGGGCTTGTATCAGGCATTATATGCAATCGGGATGTTCTCGGGGCCTTTTCTGGCCGGCTGGCTGAATGAAAGCTGGGGCTTGAATGGCGGCTTCCTGTTTGGTTCAATGCTCGGCGCAATAGCATTCGCGCTTGTCGTCGTGTGGGCTATGAAGGAGCGTCATGCAAAAATGATCATCCGTAAAGAGAGTGCTGAGGAGGTAACGGGATGATGAGACCCCAGCTTGTACTGGACATCGGCGGCGTGCTTGCGACAAACTTATCGCCGCTCTTCTGGCAGCTGCTGGCTGCGGAAGCCAACATTTCTGAAGAAGCGCTCTACTCTGAATATAAGCGGCAAATAAGCGAACATTTATGGACAGGCAGCATTTTGGAGGAACAGTTCTGGGAATGGATCAAGAATTATACGCCGCTGCTGAACACAGAAACAGCGAGAACATTTATTGATAGGAGCTTGCAGCCATTGCCGGCACTAGCGAAAATCGCTGAATGGCATGCTGTCGCCGATATTCATCTGCTAAGCAATCATCTTCCCGCTTGGGTCGAACCTATCGTTAAGCCAATCAGGCCCTATTTGAAGAGCGTAACGATTTCAAGCGAGGCAGCTATAAAAAAGCCTCACCCTGAAATTTACGCCAGGGCGGCCGCATCTATACCTTCAGGCAGCGATGTGTTGTTCGTCGATGACCATGAAAAAAATTTAAAGCAAGCAGCGTCGCTCGGCTGGCGGACGCTGCTTGCCGATGAGGATGGACAGTGGATTTCGTTTGTTCTCCCGCTGTTAAAGCAAGAAAGCTAATACGAAGAGCAGTATGCCGCTTCCCGCGGCAATACTGAGCAAATAGACATCAGGCATGCCGAACCGCAGGCGAAAGCCGTAAGCAGGCTTTCGCTTCATATAGCCGAAGCCGCGTGCCTCCAGCGCATCCGCCATTTGCTCCGCTAATCGAAGGATAGAACGCATATAAGGAATAAGAACCGAAAGAAGCATGCTGAACGGCACCGTTCTCAAAGGCGTAACCGCCTTCCCTCTCGCATGTGCAAGCTTTGCAAACCTCTCCCACTCTCCAGTTAAAAGCGGAATAAACCGAAAAATAAGCGTTACGATAAGCGCAAAGGAATGAATGGGCACTCGCAGTCTGTCGAGCCAGCCAAACGTTTGCTCGATGGACCGCTGCAGCCTGTAAGGCGTCATCAGCTTAAGCATCGGCATCCCAATGAGCATAATAAGAAGCAGCTTGCCAAACTTTATCGCAATCGGCCAAACCTTGTCACAGTCGAAGGAGAACGGCCCAAATTCTACGCCCCCAATTATACAAAAAACAAGGATCATCATGACATAAGCGCGAATGACCCGCATCCAAGGCCATATGAACGCTCGAAACGGCGCTAACAGCATCAGCGTTACCAGCGCGGCAAGCGATAGCTCCAAAGCTGTTTTTTGCGCAAGCACGCTAGCCGAAAGAAATAAATAAACAAGCATAAGCGCACGCGGATCGAAGTGGCCGGAACGAAGCCGCTCCGACCCTTCTGATGCTGGAAGGGTGATGGCTGCAGCGGACCTTTCAGCTGCTGCATGATCATCTTCCGGTTTACAGTTCAGCGGTTGTCCTTCGTTCAACGATAGTTTGGGCAAAATGCACGCCTCCGCTTGATCAGCTTGGGCGGCGGCACGCACGGCCGCTCGCCGCCCAAGCTCCGCTGCCAGCACCGCCGCAACCTCGCGCGGCGCTGGCCACGGCGCTCCGTCGCTCCGCGCCGGCACCTGCGGCGGCAAAGCCGCCTCCGCGCGCAGCTCAGCCAGCGCGCGCAGCGCCTGCGGCGCCGCTGCGGCATGCGCAATCGCCGCCGCAGGAGCCGCTGCGCGGACCGTGCCGCCGTCAACCACGGCGACCGCGTCCGCCAGCGGCAGCAGCGCGTCGAGGTCGTGCGTTGCCACGACCGCTCCGCGCCCCGCCGCCCTGTGCGCCTCAAGCACCGCGCACAGCAGGCGGATGCCGGCGGCGTCTAACCCCGCCGTCGGTTCGTCGAGCAGCAGCCATTCCGGCTCGCACGCCAGCAAACAGGCGAGCGACAGCCTTCGCTGCTGCCCTCCGCTGAGCGTCCACGGATCACGCTCCATCATCTCCTGCGGTAAGCCTGTCCCCTCCAGCGCCCGCTCCATTCTCGCCTCCGCTTTAGCGGCATCCACATGATAAGGCTTAAGCGAATAGAGGAGCTCGTCACGTACGGTAGAAGCAAACCATTGCGATTCAGAGCTTTGCATAGCAATGCCGAGCCTTAGCGTAACGTCCCGATTAAGCCGCCTTCGGCGGCTCTCCTTGATCCACAGCGGATTGCCGCCGAGCTCTACGATGCCTGCCTGGATCGTACGGATTCCGGCAATCGTCTCAAGCAATGTTGATTTTCCCGCACCGTTGCGTCCAATCAGCAAAGTAATCTTTCCCGCTTCGAAGCTCATATGAACATCATTAAGCAGCTGTTTTTTTTCCGCTCCGTCAGCAAAGACGCTAACGCCGCTTAACTTCCAATCAGCATTCATAGCGCTTCACCGCCTCTGCCAGCATTTTGTCCGTAAATGGAAACGGCCGCAGCATGACGCCTTGTTCTTCAAGCTCCCAAGCGACCTGCACTGCATATGGCGCCTCAAAACCGAGCCGCTCGCATAAGCTGTCTTTCACCCCGGATTGTGATCTGGCGAACCATTCCCCAGCTTGCCCGTCATACGCAATCGAACCGTCATTCATCGCGACGATGCGATCGCCCTCGCGCAGCTCCTCCAGCTTCTGCGTAATCCACATAACCGTTACGCCGGATTGCTGCAGGCTCCTTACCTGCTCCAGCACTGCGCTCGCTGCCTCTGGCTCCAGCATGGCCGTCACTTCATCAAGAACGAGCAAAGGGGATTGCACCGCCAAACAGCCTGCTATGGCAACCAGCTGCTTTTGCCCTCCGGATAGCGTTTCAATAGGCTGATGCAGCCGCTCGCTCATCCCGACTTTTCGCAGCGCAAGCGCGGCTTCTAATGGAATATCGGCAGCCGCCAGCTCATTTTGCTCAAGCATAAGAATGACGTCCTCCCAAGGCGTTGCTCCGACCATCGCTGTCTCCGGCTGCTGCAACACGATCGGAATCGGCTTGCCTTCTGCCGCAGTCTTTATGCTCCTCGTAATTTGTCCGGCAACGCCGGCTGTACGGAAGCCCGCAGCTACTTTGGCAAGCGTACTCTTCCCGCTTCCGTTTCGCCCGAGCAGCGATATCCACTCCCCTTTATGTATAGTCAGGGATACATTTTTTATAATAGGCAGCCGCTTCTGCCCTTCCAGCATGACAGGCGGCGTAACCGTTACTTGCTTCAATTCGATCTGACTGATTTCATCCAAAAAACTTTCACCCAACCTCTTCCCCAAAACGATTGGCTATGCTACAATTCTATTTTGTTAACTGAGATCACATATAAATGGTTAACATTAATCAGCAACTACATAAAGGAGTCGTTTCGCATTATGCAAACCAATAACATTCGATCACTCGTCTTCATCGCTTTATTCGCAGCGTTGTTTATCGTCATGAGCTCTCTGACGATTAAACTCGGAGGCTCGTTTGTTCCTATTACGCTTCAGACATTAGCTGTTGCGTTAGCCGGTCTGTTCCTGACGCCGCGCAACGCTTTCCTAAGCATATTTATCGTCATCGTGCTCGCAGCATTCGGCCTGCCGTTGTTCAGCGGCCAAGGCGGAATTGCACATCTGACAGGTCCTACCGGCGGGTTTATCTTCGCCTTCCCGTTCTGCGCGCTATTAGTCAGCCTTGCTGCTGGTGCCTTCTTACGCAGCAGCAGCTCCAAAGGAAATAAAATCATAGCTTTTATTGCTTTTTTCGTTATTTTCGAGTTATTCAGCTCGCTATGCGCATACATTCCGGGTATTCCTTGGCTCATGCAAAGTCTCGATCTTCCGTTCCAGAAGGCGATGACAGCCGGCTTTTATCCTTTCATCATCGGCGATGCACTAAAATCGCTCGCAAGCACGATTTTAGCAATCTCCTTAACACCTTACATCGTCTACATTCGCTCGTCAACCGCAAGCAGCCGTGCGGAAAAATCTTCATTTAACGTATAAAGCTATAACTAGCATACAAAAAAACCGCTAATTCCTTTCATTGATTCTATCAACTAGGGATAAGCGGTTTTTGTTATTTATACGTTGGGCCCCGTGCCCGGATATAACTTGCAGCTAATAGTACTGCAACGTCCGCTGCCTAATACACGAATCGAAATGGGGAATATGTACAATTCATTCACTTAAAAAAGCCGTATATGACACTGCACCGTCAGGAGCAGCGTCATATACGGCTTATTCCGATTCATTCTCACTTACCGAACCGCTAACCTTCACTTAACTAGAACGGCTTACTCGATGCATTCCTCTGGAGCTGGCTCCGAAGCATCTTCCACGTTGATCTTCTCAGCTACCGTGTCGCGTACAATAGAGATGACAAGCTGCAGCAAATAGTTAATGTCGGATTGACTTTGTTGAAATTCGGTTACGATTGGAATACCGTCAAGCTCATCCTGCAGCTCTTCCATCTCAGCTTCAATTTTTTTAACCATATCCGCGTTTTTGAAAGTCGTTTCGAATGCGACAACTTCCTTTTGTTTCTTTTTGATTTTGGCAATAAGCTGCTGTATGCGTTCATTGCCGTTGATTTGCTGCTCCGCACGGCGATAGTGCTGTACTTCCTCCGATGTGAAGATTAGATCGGCCAGCTCCTTCGCTTTTTTATTAATATCTTCGCGAACGATGAGGTCGCGCGTATGAAAGCTCGGAATGCCGCAGCCCTCTCCATGCTCATGCCCGTGATCGCATTGCCCCGCTTGATTTTCTGCTGTATGCTTCTCTGCCATTTGTCATCTCTCCTGTTTCCCCGTTAGCTAACGGCTTCTTGTGGGCTCTGTTCGATCGCTTCGGCTTTAATATACCAGGTTTGAGCCTCGGTTACCTTCGCCATAATGAACTGCCCGATCCATTCCTTTGGACCTTCCAAATGAACTAATTTATTCGTGCGCGTCCGTCCGGATAGGACATTCGCATTGTTTTTACTTTCGCCTTCAATGAGCACTTCAACGATTTGGCCTCGCAGCTGCTCATTCATTTCTCTCGCATTCGCTGCTAGCTGCGCGTTTAAGCGCTGCAGCCGCGCCTTCTTCACCTCAAGCGGCACATTGTCCTCCATGCCTGCGGCAGGTGTTCCTTCGCGGGGAGAATAGAGGAAGGTATATGCGGAATCGAAGCCTACTTCCTGCACCAGCGTCATTGTATCCTCGAACTGCTCATCCGTTTCGCCCGGGAAGCCGACGATGATATCCGAAGTCAGCATGGCGTTCGGGATCGCTTTTTTAATTTTGCCAACCAGCTCCAAATACATTTCACGGGTATACTTGCGGCTCATTCGTTTCAATATTTCAGTGCTTCCGGACTGCACCGGCAAATGAATATGCTCGACCAAATTGCCGCCCGTACCAAGCACCTCAATTAAATGATCATCGAAATCACGCGGATGGCTCGTCATAAAGCGGATTCTTGGAATATCGATTTTGGACATGTCCTGCATCAGATCGCCAAAGCGATAGTTAATGTCTTCGAAATCTTTGCCGTACGCATTAACGTTTTGGCCCAGCAGCGTAATTTCCTTAAACCCTTTGCGGGCTAAGTCGCGCACCTCGGCGATCACATCCTCAGGACGCCTGCTGCGCTCCTTGCCGCGCGTATACGGTACGATGCAGTAGGTGCAGAACTTATCGCAGCCATACATAATGTTCACCCAAGCACGCATGCCTTCGCGCTTCTTGGGCATATTTTCGATAATGTCGCCTTCCTTGGACCATACCTCAACGACCAGCTCTTTGCTGAAATAGGCGTTTTGCAGCAAATACGGCAGTCTGTGTATGTTATGCGTTCCAAAGATCATGTCCACGAAAGCATGCTTTTGCAATATACGTCCGACAACCGATTCCTCCTGCGACATGCAGCCGCAAACGCCGAGCAGCAAGTCCGGTTTCTCCGTCTTCAGCGTCTTAAGGTGACCGAGCTCGCCAAACACCTTGTCCTCCGCATTTTCACGGATCGCGCAAGTATTGAGCAAAATAACGTCTGCAAGCTTTCGATCCTCTGTAGGTGTATAGCCCATTTCTTCGAACATGCCCTTCATGACCTCGGTGTCATGCTCGTTCATTTGGCAGCCGTACGTTTGGATCAGATAATGCTTGCCCGCGCCGATCGTTCGCAGCTCATCGGGGATTGCAAAATCGTAATGCACCTCGATGTCCTCTTTGCCGCGTTTCTTCTCATCCTTGTGGCTTGGTGCCGCATTTATATTGACGATCCTTCCTTTAATGCGGTAGGTCGTTGAATTCTCATCCTGATCGATCACTTTCGCATCGCTAAAATCAAAATATTTGGAGTAATCCTTAAGCTGGTCCTGCTTCTTGTCCGCAGCGGTCTGGTTACTTTCCTTCGTCAATGCCGATTCACTTCCTTATGGGTACAAATAGTTGCTTGTTCAGATAGCCCAATTCAGTATTATACCAGTTAACGGAATAGAGGGTCAATAAAGGTCAAACAAAATCGGTCTTGAATCTCTTCGCACGTATAACCCATCACATGCCGCAGATGCCTGTACGTATGCGGCGATTGCACAGCTATAAAAGAATGGGCCGTATAGGCCGGATCAACCTTATGCACCTGCTCTGACTCGACAGCCTCTCTAAATAAGCTGCTAAGCACATTGTGTAAATATTGATACGGCGGCGATTGAAAAAAATCGGCTTTATGATCTTCCGTTTTATTATAGGATTGCATAACGCCCAGCCATTTCGATTCCTTATCGATGAATGCGATAATTTTGCGCATGACTCCGCTTAGTCGCTGCTGCACGGTCTGCTGCGCTGCGGCTTTTAAATATTCATCGATCTCGCTGATAAAGATGTCGAAGTTCTCTTTCATCATATCCATGCACAAATCGCCTTTATTAGAATACCTCCGGTAAAGGGTGCCTTGTCCAATGCCAACCGATTTGGCTATTTGGTGCATACTGACCGATTCTACCCCATGCTCCGTAAACAAGTGATTAGCAGTATGCAGTATCGCTTTGCTTAGTTCTTGTTTCGTTCTGCCGTTTTCTGGTGCAGTCATCGTTTCTGTCTCCTTTTTCCGCGTTAACAAATAAACGATTGACAATTGCTCAATTCGTCTTTATGATTCAGTAGTGCGGACAATTGTCCGCACATAGATGCGGTCATCTTTTTATTGTATCCTGACAAGTTAGCACAGGTCAATAAGAGGAAGAATAGACCCCTATATACGGATAGGAGGAAATGATATGGCTTCAGCTTCACAAAAAGGAGCACCCGCTGGCGATCCGATGTCGATTCGCAATATTATCGCGCCGCTCATCGCCATAATAGTCGGTATGTTTATGGTTATTTTGGACGGTACCGCAATGAATGTCGCTATGCCTGGATTAATGGCTGATTTCAAAAGCTCCATGTCTCTCGTTCAATGGACGATAACGGGCTACGCGCTTGCGCAAGCCGCCGTTATTCCGCTTGCTGGATGGATGTCCGACCGATTCGGGGCGAAACAGGTTTTCTTGTTCTCGATCATTATGTTTACGCTCGGATCGGGTCTATGCGCTCTTGCCACAACAGCAGAGCAGCTTATCGTATTCCGGATCATCCAAGGTCTTGGCGGCGGTATGGTTGCACCAATCGCTATGGCCTTTACCTTTAGACTAAGCCCTCCGGGCAAGCAAGGCGCGGTGATGGGCATGATCGGTATTCCGATGCTTCTGGCACCTGCTCTTGGCCCTGTTGTGGCCGGCTGGCTCGTAGATTATGTATCTTGGCATTGGATCTTTATTATCAATCTTCCGATCGGCGTAGTTGCTGTTATCGTCGGACTTCGCACATTGCCTAATGTCGAACGGAAACGCGTACCCGCTCTTGATTTCTTAGGTATCATTTTTGCGCCTCTGGCGTTCGCCATGCTTGCTTACGGCGTAAGCTCAGCTGGCGGCGGAGAGGGCGGAGCAGGCAGCGGCTGGACTTCACCAGCAGCATTGACGGGTATGATCGTTGGCGGTATCGCGCTAATTATATTCATAATCGTGGAGCTTAGCCGTAAAGAACCATTGCTTGAGCTTCGCGTTTTCAAATCAAGCAATTTCACCCGCGGTATCGTTTTGCAATGGATCGTACAAATCGCTTTATTCGGTACGTTGTTCCTTGTTCCCATTTTCCTGCAAATCGCCAAAAACTACTCTGCATTTGAAACGGGTCTAATCCTGCTTCCGCAAGCAGTTGCAGCAGGTATATTCATGCCGATCGGCGGTAAGCTGTTTGACCGTTTTGGAGCGCGTCCCGTCGTCATTACCGGCTTAGCTATCGTTACGTTTGCAGGCATCATACTTAGCCAAATTTCTGCGGATACGACTATTCTTACGCTTATGATACCACTTTCCATGCTTGGCGCGGGCATGGGCCTGTCGATGATGCCGCTTAATACGCACATCATGCAGTCAGCTCCTAAAGAGCTTGTTAGCCGTGTAACCTCTTTAACAGCAGCAGCACAGCAGGTAATGACCTCCTTCGCAATCGCCGGCTTGTCGACTATACTGGCCAGCAGAATAGAACACTACAGCACAACAAATCCAGGACCAAACGTCATCTATTCCTCCTATGGGGATACGTTCTTCATCCTAGCTTCCGTTTCAATCGCTGGCGCCATTGTCGCATTATTGCTTCGCAGACCGAAACAAGAGCAAAGCACGAATCCGGAAGAGAAGCCTGAAGTGTCCATGATGATGGGTCATTAACCGCTCTTACTTACCAGCTGCTCTATAAAAAAGACTGCTTTCAAATCGTCTCTGACGACCTGAGAGCAGTCTTTTTTTAACGGTTAATCTATGATTTCTGCGATATCGCCGTTTTTCACGCCCGCCGCATTCGCTTCATCGGTATCGATATGCATATCGAGCGCAAATTGCTCGGATACGCGCGCGACTACATTTTCGAATACGACGCCGCGCTCACCGGCAAAGCGAACTTTGAGCGACTGCTTGTCTGCTATGCCAAACCGCTCAGCATCGCTCGTGTGGAAGTGTATATGCCTTGCCGCTACGATTACGCCCTCTTCTATTGTTACCTCGCCGGCAGGCCCTTGGAGCTTAATGCCAGCTGAGC
The DNA here is from genome assembly GCF_056269405.1 of Paenibacillus sp. J2L1-98. Classification (NCBI taxonomy): domain Bacteria; kingdom Bacillati; phylum Bacillota; class Bacilli; order Caryophanales; family Paenibacillaceae; genus Paenibacillus; species Paenibacillus sp. J2L1-98. Next base: position 154,854 of record NZ_JBWDNW010000001.1, read on the forward strand.
CTTTCGTGTCGCCGGATTCCCGTACAGGTGGATTAACGCCGAGCGCAAATGCATCCGTACGCGATACCTCGAGCTGAGTCTGCTTACGGGCAGGACCGAGAATTCTTACTTTAGCGAAACTCCCTTTTGGTCCGACAACAGCGACCGTTTCATTCGCTGCATATTGACCCGGTTGGGATAGGGGCTTCATTTCCGTTAACTCGTAACCTTGGCCGAACAACAGCCCGACATGCTCCTGTGATAAGTGAATATGTCTTGCGGATACGCCGATTGGTACTTCTCTATTTATCATGCTGTCACTCTCCTGCTATGTAATAATCGACCTGCCGCTCCAGTCGATTGAAAAAGCATACGGCCTATCGGCCGTATGCTGGTCATACCGCTTATTTAAATTCGGCAACAAGCTTCCCGAATTCTTCCGGGGTAATCTTGATGTTCTGCTTAGACAGACCCTCAGGCTTGAAGCCGGTCACGAGATCCTCGTAGGACTTACGCGTTTTATTCTGATAAATAAGACCAGTGAGCATGCCGTTCGTTTCCATGATCTTGTTCATCGCTTGCACGCGGTTCGATGGATCGTAGTCCGGGAATTGCTCCAGGTTGACGATATTTTCTTTGAACCAGTCGTAAGTATTAATTTTGTTGAACGTAACGCATGGGCTGAATACGTTGATAAGGGAGAAGCCTTCATGGTTGATCCCCTCTTCAATTAGCCTCGTCAACTGCTTCAAATCGCTGGAGAACGATTGGGCAACGAACGTCGCGCCTGCGGACAATGCAATTTCGAGCGGCGAAAGCGTCGACTCAATCGAGCCTTCAGGCGTCGATTTCGTTTTAAAGCCCTCGGCGCTGCGCGGCGAGGTTTGACCTTTCGTCAATCCGTAAATTTGGTTATCCATCACGATATAGGTGACGTTCAGGTTACGGCGAATGGCGTGAACCGTGTGACCCATGCCGATTGCGAACCCGTCTCCGTCGCCTCCGGATGCGATAACCGTTAGTTCGCGGTTAGCAAGCTTAACGCCCTGAGCGATTGGAAGCACACGACCATGTATGCCATGGAAGCCATATGCATTAATGTAGCCGGAAATCCGTCCGGAGCAGCCGATACCCGAGATGACCGCAAGCTGCTCAGGCTCTAACCCTACGTTAGCAGCCGCACGTTGAATTGCCGCTTGAATGGAGAAATCTCCGCAGCCTGGGCACCAGTTGGGCTTTACATTATTTCTAAACTCTTTGAATGTTGCCATCTAAACTCAACTCCTTACAAGCTTTGTGAACGTCGGAAGGCAAGAACGGATTGCCGTCATATTTAAGCAAGCTTTCTATTTTATCTGCAAAGCCTGCGTTCATTTTGATTTGGGCTGCTAGCTGACCCGTAGCGTTGTTCTCGATGACGATCACTTTTTTCGCATTTTGCAAGTAAGGAAGCAGAAGCTTCGTAGGGAACGGGTGAATTTGGCGAATCGTTATGTGGTTTGACGATATCTGTTCCTGCGCAAGCAGGCTCCTAGCCTCGTCTATCGTACCACCGGTCGAACCCATGCCGATAATAAGCAATTCCGGCGTATCAAAAGGCGCGTCGACGCGGATTGCGTCACGAATATACATATCGTTCAGCTTGCCAAGCCGCTTATCCATCATGTTCTGACGGTTCAATGCATTTTCCGAGGGACGCCCCGTCTCATCATGCTCAACGCCTGTTACGTGATGCAGACCGCCCTTCTCGCCAGGCAAGACGCGAGGGGAGATGCCGTCCTCCGTAAGCTCATACCGCTTAAACAAATCATGGCCTTCAAGAGCAGGTACATTTTCGACCAGCTTGCCGCGCTTGATTTCAATTTTATTGTAATCCAGTTCTTCACATGATTGCTTACCAAGCGATAGCTGCAGATCCGTCATCAAAATAACCGGAACTTGGTATTGTTCAGCCAAGTTAAAGGATTCAATCGTATCGTAGAAGCAGTCTTCAATCGATGCCGGCGCGATAACGACTTTCGGAATTTCCCCATGCGTACCGTAAACCATTGCATTCAGGTCTGACTGCTCTTGCTTTGTCGGCAATCCAGTCGATGGACCGCCCCGCTGCGTATTCACGATCACAAGCGGTGTTTCCGTCATGCCAGCAAGACCGATCGCCTCCATCATTAGCGAGAGGCCAGGACCCGCGGATGCCGTCATCGTGCGAACGCCTGCATAGTTTGCGCCGATTGCCATTGTTACCGCTGCAATTTCATCCTCGGTTTGTACGACCGTACCGCCGAATTTAGGAAGCTTCTTGATCAGATATTCCATGATCTCGGAAGCAGGCGTAATCGGATAAGCGGCCATCAGACGGCAGCCTGCCGCTATAGAGCCAAGACCGATAGCCTCATTGCCGATCATGAACAGCTTCTGCTGCCCGTCAGCCTCATCAAGCTTGAACTCATCCAGCGGTCCGCCCGCTTGCTCCAGCACAAACTCAGCACCGCGTTTAACCGCTTCAATATTCTTCTCAACGATAGCTGCGCCTTTGCGTCCGAACTCTTCTTCAACCGCTTTATTGAATACTTCCAGCGGCAGTCCAAGAAGCGCCCAGGATGCGCCTGAAGCAACCATGTTTTTCATTAATGACGTGCCCAGCTCCTCAGCCATTGCTGTAATAGGAACGGCAAACAATCTTGCTTCTATACCTTCTGGTATGGTTGGATTAAATTTAGCATCAGCGACAATAACGCCGCCGAGACGAAGTTCCTTTGCATTCAGATCGATACTTTCTTGGTCAAATGCAACTAGAATATCCAAATCATCCGAAATAGCGCGAATCGGTTTCGTACTAATGCGTATTTTATTATTAGTATGTCCGCCCTTGATCCTCGAGGAAAAGTGTCGATATCCATATAAATAATAACCCAAGCGATTAAGCGCCGTGGAAAAGATCCGGTCCGTACTTTCGACGCCTTCGCCTTGTTGTCCCCCGATCTTCCAAGACAATTGACTGATCAAAATGCCCAACTCCTCTTTTTCTAGAACGTGCAAATATTCATATCATCAAGCAATTATATAATATAAGTCATAACAGTCACAACAATTTTAAAACTCACACTAACAAAAATCAAGATGTAAACGCTTAAACAAAACATAGTTTGTTTCGATTGTTTCCATACCGCAAATAGATCGAACAGCCCTTATGCAATCGGGAGGCTCTTTCTCAAAAAACGAAGTGCGTTCCCAGACATAAACTGCTCGGTTTGCCGCTCGGAATACCTTTTCAGCAGCGCTTCCTGAAGCGAGAAAAGCTCTCCTGGATGCGTTAATCCTTCTATATAACGATCAATTCCATCAAAATCAGAGCCGAGCATTATATGGGATTCTCCGCCAAGCTCACAGATATGCTCGATATGACGAAGCAAATCATCGATGACTACGACCTCCGCGTTCGATACAAACCAGGGAACGAATGTGACCCCGATCAGCCCTTGCTTCGCAATTAATTTCTCAATCTGGGCATCTGTTAAATTTCTCGGATGATCACATATCGATCTTGCATTGGAGTGAGAGGCGATAATTGGTCTTTGCGAGAGCTCGGCCACCTCCCAAAACGCCCGCTCGGACAAATGGGATACATCTAATAGTATATCCAATTTATCACATTCTTCTACAAACATTCTGCCTTTTATTGACAAGCCTCCGCCGCGCGGCTCCATAGCACCGTCTGCAGCCCAGTTCGCATGATTCCAGGTCATTCCCGCTGCGCGAATGCCTAATCGATGCATGGTCCGAAGCAGAGACATTTGACCTTGAAGTCCATCGACACCTTCCAGCGACAAAAGCGCTCCGATTTTTCCGTCCCGGATACAATCGTCTAAATCCTGAGCCGTTCTTACCCAAATCATGTCCTCGCACGATAATACCATTTGGTGAAAGCGATCCACGCTCTCCAAAACAGGCTCTAATCTTCCGTTCATAGATTGCGGTATGTAGATCGCGAATGTTTGCAGAACAGTTCCTGCTGCCTTCAGGCGCTCGTATGTAACATCTAAACGGCCAGCCTTGCTTCCTTGAAAATTTAAATCCTCATCAAGCAGCAGCTTGCAGAGCACATCGCAATGAAAATCGACTACTTTCATAGAGACACCTCACCATTTGTTTGACTCGCAGCAAAAAAACCTGTCTACGACGTAAACAGGCGAACCCTCTCCTTTTATCCAATTGGCTGATGCATTAGCGCCGCTTGGACTTGCTACCGAGGCTCAACAATCAATTTGATTGCTGTTCGATCCTCCCCGTCAATAACAATGTCAGTAAAAGCCGGTATGCAAATTAAATCCACCCCGCTGGGAGCGACAAATCCGCGAGCAATCGCGACTGCTTTGATCGCTTGGTTTAACGCACCAGCACCAATGGCCTGCAGTTCCGCACCGCCACGTTCACGAAGAACGCCTGCGAGCGCACCTGCAACGGAATTTGGATTGGACTTTGCTGAAACTTTTAATACATCCATAAAAAAGTACCTCCCCTTGGACTGTTGGATGGATTCCACTTTTAAATAGTATTCGAGGGAGATTAAAAAATTCCTGCTTTTATTCCACTTATTCACAAACTGTTCTGAATTGTCGGAACTTTTCAAAGATTCCAAGCATTACATCAGAAGCCATTCGTCCTCTGTGAGACGGATTTTCTCAATTTTGCGCGCTTGTCCCGTTGCTTCATCGATCTGAACGGAAATAGCATGCAAATGCCATTTTCCTTCATCCACCACAAAACGGACCGGCAGCTGCGTAATAAATTTATGCAATACTGCATTGCGCTCCATGCCTAGTACGCCTTCCTTAGGACCAACCATGCCAACATCGGTTATGTAAGCCGTTCCTCCAGGCAAAATCGTATCGTCATTCGTTTGTACATGCGTATGTGTTCCAAGCACAATCGATGCTCTGCCGTCCAGATGCCAGCCCATCGCGATCTTCTCCGAGGTTGCTTCCGCATGAAAATCAACCAAAATGTTTGGCGTGTGCTCTCTAGCCTCTTCGATCAGCTCATCTGCCTTGCGGAAAGGGCAATCGATCGGCGGCAAAAACGTACGGCCTTGCAAATTGATAATGGCCAGCTGTTTTCCTCCGGCTTTGATAAAGGCCATGCCTTGTCCAGGAGCGCCTTCTGCATAATTCGCCGGGCGAACAAGGCGGGGTTCGTCATCGATCCATTCAAAAATATCTTTATTATCCCACGTATGGTTACCCATCGTTATGCCATGAATACCCCATTCGAAAAATTCCTTCGCAATTGTTGCCGTAATCCCTCTGCCTGCAGCCGCATTCTCGCCATTTGCAATGATTATATGAGGGTTATATTTACTTTTAAGAGCTGGCAGCACACGCTTTAAAGCACTTCTTCCTACGTTCCCTACGATATCGCCGATAAATAATACATTCATGTCATTACACTTCCTTTTTTGTACGCCTGCAAACAGAAAAGTGGCTAACAAGCAGCCACTTTTCTGTAAAGCTGATATTTTTTTGTTGATTACTTTGCATATTCAACCGCGCGTGTTTCCCGAATAACCGTGACTTTAATATGACCCGGATAATCGAGTTCGCTCTCGATTTTTTTCGTAATATCTCGTGCGAGGCGGAATGCTTCCGTATCGTCGATTTTTTCTGGCTGCACCATGACGCGCACTTCGCGGCCAGCTTGGATCGCATACGATTTCTCAACGCCTTCAAACGATTCGGAAATGTCTTCAAGCTTCTCCAGTCGTTTAATGTACGTTTCAAGCGTTTCGCGACGAGCCCCCGGACGTGCAGCCGATAATGCATCAGCCGCTCCTACGAGCATCGCAATAACAGAAGTCGCTTCCGTATCACCGTGGTGGGAGGCAATACTGTTAATAACGACAGGATGCTCCTTGTATTTCTTAGCAAGCTCAACACCGATTTCAACGTGTGAGCCTTCCACTTCGTGGTCCAGCGCTTTACCGATATCATGCAGCAATCCTGCACGCTTTGCCAGCGTTATATCTTCGCCAAGCTCTGCAGCCATCAAGCCAGTCAAGTAAGCAACCTCCATGGAGTGCTTCAATACGTTTTGACCATAACTTGTCCGGTACTTCAATCGACCTAAAATCTTAATTAAATCCGGATGCAAGCCATGAACGCCAACCTCGAAAGTAGCTTGCTCACCATATTCACGGATTCGCTCGTCCACTTCTTTACGAGATTTTTCAACCATTTCTTCAATGCGGGCAGGATGGATACGACCGTCAGCCACAAGCTTTTCCAAAGAAGTGCGGGCAATCTCGCGTCTTATCGGGTCGAAACCAGACAAAATGACCGCTTCCGGTGTATCGTCGATAATGAGATCGATACCAGTCAATGTTTCCAAAGCTCGGATATTTCGGCCTTCACGCCCAATAATACGGCCTTTCATTTCTTCATTCGGCAATGTTACGACGGAAACCGTCGTCTCAGCCACATGATCAGCCGCACAACGTTGAATAGCGAGTGATATAATATCACGGGCTTTCTTGTCGGCCTCTTCTTTCGCTTGCTGCTCGATCTCTTTAATCATCTGTGCTGTTTCATGTCGTACTTCCTGTTCAACATTGGATAAAATGATCGATTTCGCGTCTTCCGTTGTCAGACCCGATATGCGTTCCAATTCACTAAGCTGCTGCTTGTAAATGGAATCAATCTGCTCTTGCGTTTCTTCGATCCGTTTTTCTTTGTTGGCTACAGTTTCTTCTTTGCGTTCTAGTGCTTCTAACTTTTTATCCAGCGACTCCTCTTTTTGGAGCAAACGTCTTTCCTGACGTTGAGCCTCGTTGCGTCGTTCACGAATGTCTCTCTCAGCTTCGGAACGAAGTTTGTGGACTTCATCTTTTGCTTCTAGCACGGTTTCTTTCTTCTGAGCTTCCGCTTCTTTCTTCGCATTTTCTACGATTTGGACAGCAGCTTGCTCAGCGCTTGAAATTTTGGCCTCGGCAATCGACTTTCGAATAAAATAACCAATCCCAAAGAAAATTGCGCCAACAAAGAGACAGATCAAGATCCAAATGACCTCATTAGGCATCTGTTTCACCTCCTTGCTGCATACACCAAGGCACTGCTTGGGATGATATTAGGTTTTCAACCGGCTACAAACCGTTTCAACATTTACTAATTTGACGAAAATAATCGTTTTGAATCAACTTTTGGAAGGAAAATTGATTCAAAATTGAAGGAATACAACCTCATTTTATCGTTTCGTAAAATCAATTGTCAAGCAAAAGCCCATCATCTTCCTCGAATACATCGTCTTCCCCATTCAGATCGATCGACTTTAGCGCTTCCTTCACGATATCTCCTGGAAAGCCTCTACGCATTAAATAGCCCATTAGCTTGCGCTTTCGGTCTACCGGCTCTCCTTTTAAAGAGCGCCATTTCTTTTCAGCAGCCTTTTTTGCTGACGCCAGCTCTACCTTGCGGTCTAATGAATCGGTTGCTTCCGCTGCGGCTTCTTTCGACACGCCTCGCAGCTGCAGCTCCTGTTTGATAAAGCGACGCCCCTTCAAGCTGTTTCTAAGCCGGCCGATAGCAAACATACGTGCATATTGTTCATCATCCACAATATGCTCCCTTTCTAAACGGTCAAGCGCATATTGAATATTGTCAGCCTCAAACAATTTGCGATTTAAATATTGCTCGATTTGCTTTCTTGTTCGCGGCTTTGCGCCCAAATAAGCGATGGCCAGCACATAAGCACGGTACCGTTCATCTTCCATTCGTATTTCTTCCATTTGAACTTCCGTTAATATTTGCCCCTTCGTCAGTCGGAAACGGATCAATATGTCTTCATGCACCGATAGCATCGCTTTCTCAGAATCAGCAAAGAGATGATACAATTTTCGTTCCTTCTTGTCCTGTCGAACAGATAAGATCATCCATTCTTCGACATCGCTTAGATTGCTATGGACCACACTGTACATCCTCTCTAAACACAGCATCGCCGCCCCTAATGGGACGGCGAAGCATCAGTAAGTATATGATCAAATAAATTTATTCCAGATCTTCGAATTCCTCGTCGTCTTCTTCCTCAGCCTTAAAGTTAGCCTGAGTTGCTGCAGCCGACAGGTTGCTCGCTTCACGAATCTGCTTTTCGATGACTTCAGCGATATCCTTGTGATCCTTCAAATACTGCTTCGCATTCTCGCGGCCTTGGCCAAGGCGCTCCCCATTATAAGAGAACCATGCTCCGCTCTTCTGCACAATATCCATCTCTACGCCCATATCGACAAGCGTACCTTCTCTGGAAATTCCTTCGCCGTACATAATGTCGATCTCCGCTTGCTTAAACGGAGGAGCAACTTTGTTCTTAACGACCTTAATACGGGTACGGTTACCGACCATATCATTACCTTGCTTCAATGTCTCGATACGGCGTACGTCAAGACGTACACTGGAGTAGAACTTCAAAGCGCGTCCGCCTGGCGTTGTCTCGGGGTTACCGAACATAACGCCTACTTTTTCACGCAATTGGTTGATGAAGATCGCAATCGTCTTCGATTTGCTGATTGCCCCCGAAAGCTTCCGCAAAGCCTGTGACATCAGACGTGCTTGAAGACCTACGTGAGAATCACCCATATCGCCTTCAATTTCCGCTTTCGGTACAAGCGCCGCAACGGAGTCAATTACGACGATATCAACAGCGCCACTGCGTACGAGTGCTTCAGCGATTTCCAAGGCTTGCTCGCCCGTATCAGGCTGTGAAAGCAAAAGTTCATCAATATTAACACCAAGCTTGTTTGCATAAAGCGGATCTAGCGCATGCTCTGCATCGATAAAAGCAGCTTGTCCGCCAATTCGTTGAACCTCTGCAATTGCATGAAGTGCAACTGTCGTTTTACCGGAAGATTCCGGTCCATATATTTCAATAACACGTCCACGCGGCAAGCCGCCTATTCCTAATGCGATATCTAGAGCAAGGGAACCGCTAGGCACGGTCTCTACCTGCATGTGTGTGGATTCTCCTAATTTCATGATGGAGCCTTTACCAAATTGCTTCTCAATTTGACGCAAAGCCATTTCTAGTGCAGCGCGACGATCCGACAAGAAACTCACATCCTTCTTTATTTATAATGTTATGATACCTTTTTTCCGATGGGATGACAAGCATTTTTTCGAACATACATTCGCCTTTTGTTTCCCCATCAAATGGACATAAAAAAACCGCAGCAAAGTAATCTTCGCCACGGTTCTTCCGGTAACTATAATTAATTATAACCTGAAAGTCGACATTTGACAAATATTATTTATTTTATCGAATTTCCTCGGAAACGGTAGACTTCAGCCATTCGATATCGTTTCCTTAACGCCCTTGCAGCGCCAGCCATAGACGATATAAAGCAACCTTGACGGCACGCAGCCTAATCATGCTTCTGCCTCCGCTTAGGTTCAAGGTATGAACGACGGCCTTCTTGCCGCGCTCTGCGATACCTACATAAACAAGCCCAACAGGCTTGCCCTCGGATTCTGACGGTCCCGCAACTCCTGTCAAGGAAACGCCAAAATCAGCGTCCGCAAGTTCTCTGACCCGCTCCGCCATCAATGCAGCAGTCGAATCGCTAATGGCGCCGGGCGCACCTTCCCCCTCAAGCTGCGTCATCGGAATGCTAAGCAAATGATGCTTCATTATATTGGTGTAGGTGACAACCCCTCCTACATACTCTCCACTGCTTCCAGGAACGTTTGTAATAAGTTCGGCAAACAAACCCCCGCTGCAGCTTTCCGCGCTCGCCAGCTTGCGCCTTGAGGCTCTCAGCAGGTGTACAACCTCTTCTTCGATCGGGATATCCTGTTGTGCGTATAAATGCTCGCCTACACGTTCCTTGATCTTCTCGAGCGTTTTATCGATTTTCTGATCCGCTTCATTAGGTGTGCCCGCTTTGGTGGATACCCGAATGGAAACCTCGCCTTCCTTCGCATAAGGGGCAATGGTTGGGTCTACCTGACCGTCAATCAAATCAAGCAGCTTCGCTTCTAGGTTCGACTCTCCAATCCCCGCGAATTTCAGTATCCGCGAATAAAGCGGCTTTGTCTCCCCCAGCACGGAACGCAGCCATACCTCGCCAGCGCCATCCATCATCGGCTTCATTTCGCGCGGCGGCCCTGGAAGAAGCAAATACAGAGTGCCGTCTACAGACAAACCGTTGCCTACGGCTAGTCCCGTCATATTTTCGAGCGGCTCACCGCCCTCGATCATTAACGCCTGCCGGCGGTTGCTTTCGACCATATGGATGCCGCGTGAGCTGAACATTTCCTCGATTTGCGCCATCGAAGGCTCGTGAATAATGAGCTTACGGTTCAAATATTCTGCTAAAACATCCTTCGTAAGATCATCCTGCGTCGGTCCGAGTCCCCCCGTAAAGACTAGCAAATCAGCCCGGCTTCTTCCTATTTCTATCGCTTGCCGCAGCCGCTCAGAATTGTCTCCGACAACCGTTTGAAAATAAACGTCGATACCTAATCCGGCAAGCTTCTGTGACAAAAATTGCGCATTCGTATTTACGATTTGGCCGAGCAGCAGCTCCGTTCCGACCGCGATGATTTCTGCTTTCATAATTTTGGGTTCCCTCCGCCTTCATAAGTAAGTTTAACCGTAAGCAAATATACAAAAGCATCTCTCCGTTTATAGGAAAGATGCTTTGACGTTATTCTACCGGAATCAAATGCTTGTTCTTCACGAAATAATCGATGCCTGAGTAAACCGTAATGGCGGCTGCCACCCAGCTAGCGACAACATCGAACGGAAAGTCAATGAAATTGAATGGAAAGTTATTGATCAAGAGCGCGATAATCATTGTAATTTGAATAGCCGTCTTCCATTTGCCCCATTTGCTGGCAGCCATTACGGAGCCTTCAAGAAGCGCTACCTGACGAAGACCCGTTACCGCGAATTCTCGGCTAATGATAACAATCGCAATCAAAGCGTTCAGCTTGTCCATTTCGACAAGCGAAATAAGTACAGCAGCTACAAGCAGCTTATCCGCCAAAGGATCGAGCAGCTTGCCGAGGTTCGTTACGATTTTGTTCTTGCGCGCAATGTAGCCGTCTAGTCCGTCTGTGCTTGCCGCCACAATAAAAATGAGTGCCGCTGCGATTTGATTGTATGTAATGGAGAAGTCCGAGATGCTGAACGACCCCAAATCCACTTTAATAAGCAGAAAAAACATAATAACCGGCACCAAAAATATTCTGGCAAGAGTAATGCGGTTCGCCAGATTCACGCAATTCCCTCCTTAGATCGATCTAACTCATTGGTGTGCGTTACGGGAACCCTTTGTTCGATAATAAAACCGGATTTTATTTCCAGCTGCGGATCAGTAGCTAAGCAACCTTGAGTTAATGCATTTGTACTCTCTTTCATCTATGTATCCCCCAGATCCTTCCCTGAAGCTATCTAACCAAGTATAATACATGCTATTACACGTGTCAAAAGCGGCAAAAGCCTCATTTTGGAGCTGCGGCTGCAGCAAAAACGAAAAGCCCCGTTTCTCGAATTCCGATGAAACGAAGCTTCATTATTACGATGAGCGATAATTAGTAAATTGAAGCTCAACAGGTAAGTCTGCTTCTCTCAGCAGCTTCATAACCGCTTGCAAATCGTCAAGACTTTTACCCGATACTCTTATCTGATCGCCTTGAATTAAGCTCTTTACCTTCAACTTCGAATCACGAATTAAAATATTGATTTTTTTCGAAACATCCTGTTCTATGCCTTGTCTTAGCTTAATACGCTGACGAACGGTATTGCCCGATGCGCCTTCAATTTTACCGTAATCCAAGTTTTTGATCGGAACGCCTCGTTTTACCATTTTGGACAATAATATATCAAGAACGTTTTTTAGTTTATAGTCATCGTCTGAAGCGACTACCAGCTCTTCTTTCTCAAGTGCAATGGAGCTCTTGCTGCCCTTAAAGTCAAAACGCGTTTCTATCTCACGTTCCGCTTGCTTAATGGCGTTCGCTAATTCTTGCATGTCTACCTTGGATACGATATCAAAAGCATTTTCTGAAGCCATTTAAAACCTCTCCTTTGTTACTGTAATCATTATTCTGTTTTCACTTGATCGGCGCCTGCTCCGACACCTGTCCCGGTTCCGGTACCAGTGCCTGTTTCAGTGCCTGGTTGAGCATCAGTCCCCGTGCCTGTTTCAGTACCTGCCCCGGTACCTGTGCTTCCGTCAGCTGCCGGAGTTCCGTCACTAACGGGTTTAAGCAGCAGTTTTTTTGAGCCCGCCCGATCGCCGTCCGGCACAAGCACGCCATCCACTTTTATTTCCGTCAGATCGGATCTGCCCACATTGATGTAGATAGGTCCGGTAAGATCATAGGATTCGACAGTTCCATCCTCAGCATTTGCCGAGTAAAGCTTCTCTCCTTTATTGCTGCCCGAGCGAACCTCCAGCCAGCTTCTTCCGCCAGCTACTTTAACTTCAACCTTATGGATGGTGCCTGCAGGTCCAATATCATATTGGTCAGCCTTCCCCACCTTGCTTCCGAATGTAACAGTAGTCGGCGCTTGTGTTGGTGTAGGAGAAACGGGCGGGGTAGTCGGTGTGCTCACGTTCCCTGTACCTGTGGCATTATCCTCCGTATCGATTACCGGCGGTTCGGAGGCTTCCGTTATATCCGTGCTATTATCAACCTGTTTAGGAGCGTCAGAGTCGCTATTGATGACATACACCCATATGACGACAACGATCAAAATAAGAAAGGACCACATCATGACATTGAAACCGATTTTGCCAAGTCTCTCTGACGATTGTGACTTCACCCGACGTGGCGATCTTGCCACAATAGGCTCTGAAATTTGCTCAACCGGTGCAGCAGGCACCTCATGCTGATACAAACGAAGCACTTCGTCAGGATCTAGTCCTACAGCTTCTGAGTAATTTTTCACAAATGCCCGAACATAAAAAGGACCGGGCAAAACCCTGTGATCTCCACTCTCAATCGCTTCCAAGTACCGTTTTCTTATTTTTGTCGTTTCTTGAATATCATCTAGCGTTAAGCCGCGCTGGTCCCTCGCCTTACGAAGCAATTCACCTAAATCAGACATGAGACGGCCTCCTTCCAATTAGAAATCGTCTGTATAGTTTGCTGTGAAAGATTCATACGATATTTCCTCATCTGGCGTATTGCGTAGTTCAACAATAATGTCAAAATGGCTGTAATCGAAATTAGATTCCTTAATGAATATATCCGGGTGCTCAATTACTTTCGTCGATGGCATGGCCATAATTTCCTGCAGCAAGCCGTGATGCTTCTCATTCGAGCGAATGGTGCTTACGATTCCGTCAATAATAAAAATATTGTTCGGCTGCATCTCGTCATCAGACAGCTGACTTCTAACCGTTTGCCGAAGCAAAGTAGAGGACACGAATGTCCACCGTTTGTTTGAGCATACGCTGCCCGCTATGATAGATTCCGTCTTGCCTACTCGAGGCATCCCCCGTAATCCTATAACCTGATTTCCGTCTCGCTTAAACACTTCACCTAAAAAGTCGACTAATATACCGAGCTCATCGCGCGTAAAACGGAATGTTTTGCGATCGTCCGAATCACGCTCGATATAACGCCCATGACGAACCGCCAAAATATCGACGATCGTTGGCGTTCTTAGTTTATTTACTGTAATATTATCAACCTTTTGCAGCATTTTGCCAAGCAGCTCGATCTTCTCGTCGTCATTGGTTTGAAGAAGCATGCCCCGTGTCCGATCTTCAACACCGTTAATGGTCATAATATTGACCTCAAGCATACCTAGCAAAGAGGCGATATCTCCGAGTAAACCCGGGCGGTTCTTATGTATTTTATATTCCATGTACCACTGTTTTGATTCCAAAACTGTCACCGTCCTAAACCTGTTGTTATAGAAGTATGTAAATGATGGATATGTTCGTCATAAAACATAATTCTACAATTTTCGTCACAATCCTGCAACCCAAAAAGAAACATTGCAGAAAAGCCTCCTATTGGGAGGCTCTCCTGCTTCTGCTTCTGTTGACGAAAATATCGTCTCCGTACGGGGGCAGTTAAGATTTTTGAACGAGCTTGACCATCAAGCAGGAAAGCGCTTTTCGTTCACTCTCGTCACCAACATCCCATAGCTCCTTCAACACGCGTTCTTCCTCATTTTTCGGATCAACCTTCTCTTCGAGAAAAGAACCGATTTCGAAAGCTAAAGATGAAATTGTTTCTTCCGACATCCCCATCTTTTTCGCTTGCGATACTCGGTCCGCCAAAAAATGCTTCCATGTTGCAAAATTAGTAAGGACAGTTGACATGTTCCTTCGCCTCCTACAGATATAGAAAAGAATCATCAACGGTCTTATCATGCGTAAATGCTGCTCTAATTATGCAAAAGACCAAAAGACCAAAAGACTTGTCCATAATAACGGCAGTCTTGAAATTAAGTATGCCAACCGCCGTTAGGGCTGATGATTTGCCCCGTAATGTAGGATGACTCCGGCAGCGCCAGAAAATAAACAAGCGAAGCGATTTCATCTGTGGAGCCGAATCGTCCGACTGGTATTTCCTGCTGTATCGCAGCCTTCTCCTCCGCGTTGAACCCGTCCATCATTTCCGTGTCAACAGCTCCTGGAGCAACGGCGTTAACGGTAACGCCCGTCGGCGCCAGCTCCTTCGCCAGCGCCTTCGTAAAAGCGTTCATGCCGCCCTTGGTTGTAGAATAAAGCACTTCGCAGGATGCTCCCGACATCCCCCAAATGGAAGAAACATTAATAATTCGGCCATAACGCTGTGCAATCATATAGGGCATAAACAGCTGCGAGCAAAGAAACATTCCCTTCAGGTTAACGGCCATCACTTCATCCCATTCTTCCTCCGACACATCCATCAGCATACCGTAGTGTGAGATACCGCCGTTGTTAACCAATATATCCGGAAGCATGTTATGGCTCTCCAGCTTCTCCCGCATCCGCTCGAGCTGCTCCTTCGAGCGCAGATCTGCTGAGATCGTTAATACGTTCGCCCCAAGAGCCATGCAAGTTCGCGCCGTCTCGTTAGCCGTTTCATGCGATTGTAAATAATGAATGACGATATTTACACCCTCAGCCGCAAATCGTTTAGCAATGGCTGCCCCGATCCCGCGGCCTCCCCCGGTAATAAGCACCGTCATTTGCTGGAGCGTCTTCATTTTGACGGCTGTTCCACAGTCGATACCGCAAGCTGTTCAAAATCGAAATGCTCGCGCAGCCGCTCATTAACTTCTTCAAGCGTACATTTTTCATAAAAATCGAGCACATCGAACATATCGCTGTCACGGAACCGATATCTCGTAAATTCGCCGGCAATCGCTTCTGGGGAGTTTAGCATACGTAAATATCCGCCGATTTTTTTTCGTTTGGATCTCTCGAACGCGGTTGGTTCAATACCGCTGGCCAATATACCTTCTACAGCCGTTCGTATTTGCTTGATGAGCTCATCCGGGTTAGGCGTATCGCCGCCAATGACCGAGAAGGCATAGCCGGTGCTCGAATTGTATTCGTGACCGAAGGAATCCGAGATCAGATCATTTTCATAAAGCTGTTGGTAAAGCTTGGAGCTAGGGCCAATCAGAGCCTCAAGCATTAGCTTCGTCGTCACTTCTTGCCGCAGAAGCGCTTCCCCGCTTAGACCTGTCTTCTTTTCTTTGAAGCCGAGCATGCATTTAGGCAATGACACTGGCAGCTCCGTCACCTTGCGTTTAATCTTTACGGATTCAGGCTCCTTCTCAAAATATCGCTCTATCGGTCCTTGCGGCTCAAACGATTTGCCGTTTTGATTCTCGCGTACAAGCTGGAACACTTCCTCCGCATTTACGCCGCCTACGATGAACAACAGCATATTGGATGGATGATAAAACGTCTCATAGCAGCGGTAAAGGGTTTCCTTGTCGATTTGTCTGATGGACTCTACCGTACCAGCGATATCGATATGCACCGGATGCTCGTGATAAAGCGCATCAATCAGGCCGAAATAAACTCTCCAATCGGGATTGTCACGGTACATATTAATTTCCTGCTCGATAATCCCCTTTTCCTTCTCTACGTTCGTATCCGTAAAATAAGGATTTTGAACGAAATTGATCAGCGTCTCCAAGTTCTCGTTAATTTGCTCCGTCGCCGAAAACAAATAAACCGTTCTGTCGAAGCTCGTAAACGCGTTCGCTGACGCTCCCTGAGATGCAAAAACGGCAAAAATGTCGCCCGTAGGCTCTTCGAACATTTTATGCTCCAAGAAATGAGCGATGCCGTCAGGCACTTTCGCCGGAGGCTGATTGCCTACCGAGAACCGGTTGTCAACCGAGCCATATTTCGTAGAAAATGTCGCATAGGTTTTATTAAAGCCTTCCTTCGGCAGCACGATAACCTCAAGCCCGTTATCAAGCACTTCCCGATATAACGTCTCCTGCACGTTTGGATAGCTAAGGGTTTGCATTCGTTATGCCTCCTTTCGATCGCGCAAAAAGTAAATCGTATCCAGCTGAACGCGCTCCGCAACCTTCACGATATCCTCAGCGGTAACCGCCTGAACCTGCTCAAGCAGCTGCTCCGCGCTTCGCTGCTTCCCGGTAAGTACGCTATTGAAATCATAGGCGATCATCTCATAAGCGGAATCCTGAAGCTCACGGAGGTGATTAGAGATCATCGCCTTCGTTTGATTCAGCTCCAGCTCTGAAAGCTGGCCTTGGCGCATGCTTTCAAGCTGCTCCTTAATAATAACGACCGCACGGTCGTAATTGGCAAACTCAATGCCGGATTGAATCGTGCAAAGACCTTTATGGCCGTCAAGCCGTGATGAAGCATAATACGCCAAGCTTTCCTTCTCGCGCACGTTCAAAAACAGCTTCGAATGCGGATATCCGCCCAAAATGCCGTTATACATTAAGACTGCCGGATAAGCGTCATCTTCATAACCTACTCCAGTGCGAAGACCCAAATTCAGCTTACCTTGACTAACCTCCATCCGCTCCGTAACGGTCTTCACTTCTTTAACCGGATGCTGCACATTTGGAACCGAATAAACAGATGGCGAGCCTTCCTTTAGCCTAAAAGCTTTCGTTACAAGCTCAGTAACTTCCTCCAGCGTCGTATCGCCAACAACATATAAATCAAGCGCGGCGTTATCCAGCCACTGCTCATAATTCGCATACAACGATGAAGGTGTAATCGCATCGATGTCTGCCAGCTTGCCAAGCGGATGAAGACGGTAAGGCTCATCCGCACACATTTCCTCTAGGCATCGCTCAGCCGCATACCGTATCTTATCATTCACGATCGCCTCTAGCCTTTTCTTAAGCGTTGTTTTCTCTGCATCCACATATTTATGATGGAAACCATTATTGTCTAACAGCGGATCGGTAAGCACATCCCCCAGGAAGCGAAGCGATTCTGCAAGGAGCGAAGTGTTCGACGAAACAAATTCATCATTTATGACATCCATGCGGAATTGAACGATCTGGGAATCGCCTCTTTTATATACGTCGAAACCGAAGCCTGCTCCATATAAATCATCCAGCTTCTCACGGAAAGCGATGGTTTCCGGCAAGTTCGCTGTGCCTCTTCTCAGAACGAACGGAATAAGCGCAACCGGAGTTACTGTTGCCTCTTCAAGTGTAAGTCCCGCAAATAAGGAAATAGCAAACGTTTTAAATCGTTTTGTAGGCAGCACATGCAGACGAATACGCTGCAGCTGCCCTCTTTCGAATTGGGTCACTCGGTTTGCTCCTTTCATCGGCGCGTTATAGAGTAAATCTATTCCATTTGACAATTCACTATACCATTCTAACCTATAGGAAATGGAAGAAGCAACCACTGCTGCGCTAGACAGTAATGGCTGCTTCCTTTCGTGAAATCCTTATAGTTACATGCAGAAAATATGCTTACCGATCGTTTTAATTTGCGTCCGGGTCCAGATCCATTTCGAGGTAGCCGTTTCCGGATTAAAATAGTAGACGCAGCCGCCAGTTGGATCCCAGCCGTTAATGGCATCCTCGACCGCTTCTCTCGCTTTTTCATTAGGCGTCAGCCAAATTTGACCGTCGGCAACCGCTGTGAAAGCGAGAGGCTGGAAGATGACGCCGTAAATCGTATTCGGAAAGCTTTGCGATTTCAAACGGTTAAGAATAACAGCTGCAACCGCTACTTGTCCCTCATAAGGCTCTCCGCGCGCTTCGCCGTATACGGCGTTGGCCATTATCTTCAAATCATTATCCGTCAAGCCGAGTCGGTTGGACTTTGCAATTGACGTTTTGCTGTCTTTCGAGCTAGCGGTTTCTTTCCCGCCGGCACCTGCTTTTGAGTCTGAAGGAGCTGCAGTCGGCTTCCAGCTTTTCGTAGCTTCCCAAAGTTTAAGCTTTGTTTTTGCTCCGACAACGCCGTCCGACTTCATGCCGAACTTCCATTGGAACCACGTTACCGCGTTTTTAGTGCTTTGTCCAAACTTCCCGTCTATTTCACCTTTGAAATAACCGAGATGCTTGAGCCGTCCTTGCAATTCATAGACGTCCTGACCGGAGGAACCTACCGTCAAAGTAGCGTTGCTGAACGTTTCCGCTGCTTCGTTATGCTCTCCGCGCAGTAATGAAATGGACCCGAACAGCAACAGCACGATAATCGAGGTCATCAATATCAAACGATTTCTCATGATGGGATCTGCCTTTCTCTTGCAAGTTAGTTCGCTTAAGGTAGCGTTACCTAACTTTAGTATGAGAAATTGATCCCTCTTCTATGCATGAAGTCCCTCTTCCAGCAATTAGCGGAAATTAAGAGCTGACCCTGCCAGCTTGAAATTCATCCATCGTAATAAGCACTTCACGCGGCTTGCTGCCTTCATATGGACCGACAATAGAACGAGCCTCCATCTGATCGATCAATCTTGCAGCTCTCGTATAGCCGATCCTCATTCGACGCTGCAGCAAGGACACTGACGCTTGCTTGGCTTCCAAAATAATTTGTACCGCTTGATCGTAAAGCTCATCGAGCACCTCATCGGAATCAGACGATTCTTCTTCAACCTCAGGTACAAGATCTGTTTTATATTCCGCTTCGGCTTGGCCTCGAGCATAATTAACGAGCGTTTCCACTTCCTGATCCGATAGAAAGGCGCCTTGCACCCTTATCGGCTTAGACATTCCTACAGGCAAGAACAGCATATCGCCGCGGCCAAGCAGCTTCTCTGCTCCAACCATATCAAGAATGGTGCGCGAGTCGACTTGAGAAGATACGCCAAATGCGATACGCGACGGAATGTTCGCTTTGATCACACCTGTAATAACATCGACTGACGGGCGTTGGGTCGCGATGATGAGATGAATGCCGGCAGCACGCGCCATTTGGGCAAGTCTTGCGATCGAATCCTCCACGTCATTCGCGGCAACCATCATTAAATCTGCAAGCTCGTCCACTATAACAACGATATACGGAAGAACTGCAGCCGGATTATCCGCCATTAAAGTGTTATACCCTTCAATGTTACGCGTCGCAGATTTAGAAAACAGCTCGTAGCGGCTCTCCATCTCTACAACAATCTTCTTCAAGGCGAGTGACGCCCGCTTAGGATTCGTCACGACAGGAGCAAGCAAATGCGGTATTCCATTGTACACATTCAATTCAACCATCTTCGGGTCAATCATGAGAAATTTCACTTCGTCCGGCGCAGCTTTATACAGAATACTCGTAATGATACCGTTAATACAAACCGATTTACCCGAGCCTGTAGCGCCTGCAACGAGTAAGTGGGGCATTTTTGCTAAATTGCCCACAATCGTCTGACCGGAAATGTCGCGCCCGAATGCGATTGATAATTTAGACGATGCATTTTGGAAAGTCGCCGTCTCCATTACCTCGCGCATCGTGACGACGGATACTTCCATGTTCGGCACTTCTATTCCAATCGCAGATTTGCCTGGAATCGGCGCTTCCATCCGGATGTCCTTGGCAGCTAATGCAAGAGCGATATCATCCGTAAGTCCAACGATACGGCTAACTTTAACTCCTGTAGCCGGCTGAACTTCATAGCGCGTCACTGCGGGACCTCTGACCACATCTAGCACTTTAGCCCGCACGCCAAAGCTTTCAAGCGTCGCCTCAAGTTTTCTTCGCGAATCGTACATATCGGATGCATCGGCACTTTTGCCAAGTAAATTCGGCTTCGTAAGCAGCGAAAACGGAGGCAGCAAATATGGCTTCGCCATAGCCTCTTCCAGAGCTATCGGGTGTTTCGGTGCAGTCTGCAACATACTATCCTCATTTACGATGGCTTCCGATGCTTCGGCGCCTGCAACGGATCGCATGTTGTCCGAATCCTGTAAATCCTGCTCGTCCTCCTGTTCATCCTCTTCCTCATCATCCAGCCCGGCATCGGCAGGTTCCTGAACAGGCCATGACTCGTTCCATTCTTCCCCGATCGGCCCGGCAGGCTGCACATGATCGATAATAATGCCTGTTCCTGCCTCTTCCCATGGCATAACGCCATCCCGTACAGGCGCAGCATTTCTTACTTCTGTATGTAGATCCTCGCCTGATTTCTCCCACGGCGGTTCAAAATCATTTTGCCACGCCGGTTTATTGCTATCACGTGTTTCCGTGCCATCTGGCTCGAATACCCATTCATCCCGCTCTTCATCCTGATTGCCCGGTGCCTCGGTATCGCGATCCTGTCTCCAAGAGAAAAACAAGGATCTCCTCCTCCTTGGCGGAGACACAACATAGCCTTCATGATCGTCGTCGATCGTCTCATCATCGTCTAGATCCGTTTGCCCTGCATTTGCATTAACCGCCGCAGCAGAAACACGCCGTGATGATCTTGTCGCCCATTTGGCCGCCAGCAATTTGAACATTCGAATAGCTCTGGCGCTCACCAATCTTCCTAATTCCACGTACGACTTACCCGTCATCAGCATAATAGAAATAGCGAACATGACGAACATAATTAACTTTGCTCCATAGTAACCAAACAAGGAGAAAAATAATGAATATTGAATCGCGCCGACGTAGCCGCCGCTAATTTCTTTACTACTTATCGGTAAATTGTTATCTGCCGGTACGCTTATTAAATATAATTGCAAATCACTGCTGAGCTGCCTGAATATCATCGTACCTGTCAAATCAGCCGTTGGCCTCAGCTTTTGGTCAATTTCCGATATCGAGCTCATCAACGTAAAAGCGAGTACCAAAATAAAAAAGCCAGTCCGTTTATTAGTCCAGCCCTTTGGCCAAGCCCGTTTAATCATGACTGCCAATCCGACAAGTATGCCAATTAAAGCAAGCACGAAATAAAACTTGCCGAGCACTAGTCCAAAAAGTTTGGATAACGAGCGCCCGACAGCTGCTTCTCCTGAAAGAGCAATAATGGAGATCGTAATGAGCAAAATGCCATATACTTCGTATTTTAAGTTTGTGCCGATTGATTTTTTTCGTCTCTTTTTCTTTGCCACATTCGTCACCTCTGGTAAAAGATTATACCATAGGTGGACAAATGTTCCTATGAGACATTCGTACGAACGTACGTTTGTTGTTTATTGGTAATGGACAATTGTGCCCGGCGTTAAATTCGGATTTAAGTAATCATCAAGACTGCATTCTAAAAGACGCACAATTTTACCCATTCCAGGCGCCACAGGCATGACCTGCATCTTCACGCCTTTCAACCATACTTCTTGCAGCTGCTCCATTTCGTCATGAAAGCCCTCCAGTACCACTTCAAGAGGCATGTTTGTGTAAATCGTCATATACTGTTCACCTCGACTCTTCCACTTTTAGCAGCTTCAATCCGTCGATTTAATTCTTTAAGCGCTTCGCCCAAGCCGCCCACCGCATCAATAAGCCCATGCTTCACGGCATCCGAGCCGATGACCGTTGTACCGATATCGCGGGTAAGCTCGCCGGTTTTGAACATCAGCTCTTTAAAGGTGTGCTCAGTCACGTTGGAGTGCGATGTGACAAAACGGACGACACGCTCCTGCATTTTATCCAAATATTCGAAAGTTTGCGGTACGCCGATCACGAGTCCGTTCAACCGAATCGGATGAATCGTCATCGTCGCCGTTTCTGCAATAAATGACATATCCCCTGCTACTGCAATCGGAACGCCGATGGAATGTCCACCGCCAAGCACAAGCGTCACGGTTGGCTTGGAAAGGGATGAAATCATTTCAGCAATCGCGAGTCCCGCTTCGACATCGCCGCCTACCGTATTAAGGACGATAAAGATGCCTTCAATTTTATGATTTTGCTCTGCAGCCACTAATTGCGGAATCAGATGCTCGTACTTAGTCGTTTTATTTTGTGGAGGTAAGACAAGATGCCCTTCCACTTGACCAATAATGGTCATACAAAAAATATTTGATTCTGTTTGTGCTGGTATAGCAGTCTGGCCGAGCTGCTGGATCGTTTCGACAACAGCATTCGCCTTTTTTTTCTCATCCGTATTTGGTTCGGTCTGCTCTGCTGCTATGTCCATCTGTGATTGCCAATTCATGTGCAATCCCCCTCTTATGAATTATTGCTTGTCATAGTATGGGGTCTGACGTCGAATTTATTCAGTTTGAAGCAGCGATTACATGCAATATAAAAAAAAAGAGAATCGCTTGCGTCCGCCGCGGCAACTGCGGATTAGACAAGCGATCCTCTTCATTGTTCAGCTATCGAATTAAACTTCCATAATAATTGGCAAAATCATTGGGCGGCGGCGAGTCTGCTCGTACAAAAAGCGGCCAAGCGCATCCTTCACATTCGTTTTAAGCGATGCCCATTCATTTACCTTATCATTCATCAGACGTGTAAGCGTTGAAGTAACGATGCGATTTGCTTCATCAAGCAGACCCTCGGATTCGCGAACATAAACGAAACCGCGAGAAATAATGTCCGGACCGGACAAGATCGCTCCATCCTGTTTGCTTAATGTGACCACGACGACCAAAATGCCGTCTTGCGACAACAGCTTGCGGTCACGCAGTACGATATTACCGACATCGCCAACACCCAAACCATCGATTAGGACATTGCCTGCTTGTACTTTCGAGCCTTTACGGCCGTTCCCGTTCTGGAATTCGACAGTGTCGCCGTTATCGATGACAAAGATGTTTTCGCGGTCGATGCCAATCGCTTCTCCAAGCTTAGCATGCTGGCGAAGCATCCGGTATTCACCATGAATTGGAATGAAATATTTAGGCTTAATCAGGTTAAGCATAAGCTTCAATTCTTCTTGGCTGCCGTGACCGGATACGTGCACGCCAGAGACCGAACCATTGCCGTAAATAACATTTGCGCCCAAACGGAATAATTCATCAACCGTACGACCAACATAACGTTCGTTGCCTGGAATCGGCGTTGCGGCGATAATAACCGTATCTCCAGGTAAAATATCGACCTTGCGGTGTGTTGAACGAGCCATGCGCGTAAGCGCCGACATTGGCTCGCCTTGGCTGCCTGTACATAAAATGACAACCCGGTCAGCAGCCAATTTGTTAACTTCTTCCGGTTCGATAATCATACCCTCTGGAATGTTCAAATAACCAAGATCGGAAGCGATGCCAACAACGTTCACCATGCTGCGGCCTACAACAGCGATTTTGCGGCGGGTAGCGATTGCAGCATTAATAATTTGTTGAATCCGGTGTACATTTGATGCGAAAGTCGCAACAACTACGCGCTGTAATGACTTCCGGAAAATATCTTCAAGATTATCGCCTACCTGAGCTTCAGACGGCGTATATCCAGGACGCTCAGCATTCGTGCTGTCCGACAACAGCGCCAAAACGCCGCGTTTGCCAATTTCGGCGATACGCTGCAAATCAGCGAATTGCTCGTTAACCGGCGTGTGGTCGAATTTAAAGTCACCCGTATGAACGACTGTGCCTTCTGGCGTATCCAAGCTAACACCTACGGAATCAGGAATACTGTGATTCGTTCTGAAGAAGGAAGCACGAATAGTGCCTAATTGAATTTCGCTGTCTGCATTGATGAGAATACGCTTCGTTTCTCCGAGCAAGCCTGCTTCCTTCAGTTTACCTTCGATCAGTCCGAGCGTAAGTTTTGTTGCATATAATGGAACATTTAAGCTCTTCAGCACATACGGCAAGCCGCCGATGTGATCCTCATGTCCATGCGTAATAATAATTCCGCGAACTTTGTCGCGATTTTCCGTTAGATACGAGATATCCGGAATAACGATATCAATTCCGAGCATGTCCTCTTCTGGAAACTTCAAGCCTGAGTCAACAACAACAATGTCATTGTTATACTGGATGACGTACATATTTTTACCGATCTCGCCTACTCCGCCTAATGCAAAAATGAGCAGTTTATCGTGGTTGTTCTTCTTAGACAAGTGTATCTTTCCTCCTTAAAATTTTGCGAAGCTAACTTGCTTCGTAATCCTTTTATTAAATTTTGCGAAGCTAGAACGCTCGTAAGTATTGTCTTAATATGGAATAGCATGAATTTTCTTCACACTGATCCATTTGGTGTTGTGACGCCGAACCTTTTTTATACTTATGTGCTGTTATCGTCAGATGCCGCTCTGACGTTAAGTTCATTTCCAAATATTTGCCGCACCCAGTCACTTGAAATCATTATACATGAAGAAAAAGATGGAATACAAGTGAAACCCGATATTGCTATTATTCATTATGCTTCCCAAAAAAATAAAACCGATGCTGGATGCACCGGCTGCAGTCAACGATAGCGTCTATTTATACGATCAAATTGCGTAAAAATGCGGCTTCTGCTTCGTTAACTGTTACTAGTGGAAGCCTTACACCGCCGACTGGGAAACCTTTCAAACCAAGTGCAAATTTTACTGCGACTGGATTTGGCACCGGATGCGGGCAATAGAACAGTCCTTTGAAAATCGGAAATAAATGCCCATTAATACGAGCAGCTTCCTGCACGTTGCCGCTAATATAAGCTTTAATAAGCTCATTCATCTGTGCTCCGACAATATGGCTTGCTACGCTGATAATACCATAGCCGCCAACAGCCAAGGCTGGCAAAGTTGCGCCATCATCTCCGCTGTATACTTTAAAATCAGCGGGGGCGCCGCTAATAATTTGTGTTAATTGATCGGTTGAAGCGCAATCCTTCGTTGCCACAATATTGTCGATCTGTGCTAAGCGAAGCGTCGTTTCAACGGAAAGGTTCACTCCAGTGCGGCCTTCCACGTTGTACAAAATGACAGGCAGAGCCGTAGCTTCCGCAATAGCCTTGAAGTGCTGATAAAGTCCTTCTTGGTTAGGACGGTTATAATAAGGAGCGACAAGCAAGATGCCGTCAACACCAGCCGCTTCCGCATCTTTCGTCAGATGGATGGAATGGGCCGTGTTGTTGCTCCCCGTACCGGCAATAATTTTGCAACGACCATTCGCATGCTTGACAGCAAATCGGAACAGCTCCAGCTTCTCTTCATCGGACAGCGTCGGCGATTCGCCAGTAGTGCCTGAAACGACAAGACTATCGCTTTGCTGTTCCTCAATTAAATAATCAATCAGTCGGCCGGTCGTTTGCCAATCAATTTGACCGTCCGCATCGAATGGGGTTACCATCGCGGTAATTAGTCTTCCAAATTCCATCTGAATTCCTCCCAAAAGTATTGCTCTCTATCGATGAAGCTCGAACTTCGCGTGGAGAGAACGTAATGCCTCTGCCATATCCGC
The DNA here is from genome assembly GCF_056269405.1 of Paenibacillus sp. J2L1-98. Lineage (NCBI taxonomy): Bacteria > Bacillati > Bacillota > Bacilli > Caryophanales > Paenibacillaceae > Paenibacillus > Paenibacillus sp. J2L1-98. The sequence goes on from NZ_JBWDNW010000001.1 coordinate 180,531, forward strand.
TTCACGAACGAGCACCCAAATCGTTGTATTAGAATCAGCTGATTGCATGATGGAAATCCCCTGTTCCGTCAGCGCTTCCACAATGCGCGCCATAACGCCAGGCTCTCCATTCATCCCGCCGCCAATTACGGATACCTTTGCACAGCCATTTATTGCTGAAGGCACGAATCCGCCGTCCTTCAACACATTAACTGCACGTTCAGCATCATGATCAAATACAGTATAAATTGCGCCGCTAGGCGTTACATTTATAAAATCAACACTAATATGATGTTTTGCCATCGATTGAAACACCTGCAGCTGCACATCATTGCGGCCTTCGATAGCCCTTACTGATATTTGTGTAATTCCGGATACATGCGCAATTCCCGTGACATGCCGATCCTTAACGGTAAGTTCTGCTTTTAGCTCGGCTGAATCGGTTACAAGCGTCCCCGTTTCGTTCGAAAAGGTAGATCGTACCCGCAGCGGTATACGTGCCTGCTGGGCAATCTCTACGGCACGTGGATGAATAACCTTCGCGCCTTGCCTTGCCATGTTACATATTTCAGCATAGCTAACGACAAGCAGTGGCTTTGCCTCTTCAACTATGCGAGGATCTGCTGTTAAGATTCCGTTTACGTCCGTATAGATGTCAACCATTTCGGCTCGCAGCGCTGCACCGAGAGCAGTTGCAGATGTATCACTGCCGCCGCGTCCGAGCGTAGTCGTGTCGCCTTGTGCCGTGCTTCCTTGAAAGCCGGTTACAATAACAACCTTTCCTGCACCTAAATGACCAAGTACCTTTTCCGGATGAATTTCTTTAATTCGGGCTTGCCCATATTGTTCGTCAGTAATCATGCCCGCCTGTCCGCCGGTTAAAACGACGGATGGGATGCCGTTTGCGATGAGTAAACTGCATAAAGCGGCTGCGGAAATAATTTCTCCGCAGCCTAGCAGCATATCCCGCTCACGCACCGGCAGCTTGTCGCCATTGTTACGAATGAGCTGCAGCAAAGTATCCGTTGCATAAGGATCTCCCTTGCGGCCCATAGCCGATACGACAACGACAACAGCCAAGCCGTTACTGCGTTCTCTACTAATGTGATGGATAACGTGTTCTCTGGCGTGATCGGTAGATAAAGAGGTGCCCCCGAATTTTTGAATCAGGATGCGCATATTGTTATCCTCCGTATTCGATCCCGAGAGGAAGAGCGTATTACCCTTTACTTAATAAGTTAACCTTTTGCGATATGTTCAGCGATTTGAACAGCATTCCATGCTGCGCCTTTGAGCAGGTTATCGGAGACGATCCACATATTAAGTCCGCGTTCAGACCCTAGATCGCGTCTCAAGCGACCAACGAATACATCCGGCTTGCCGGCAGCGTCAGTCGCAAGCGGGTACTGCTGGTTAGCAGGATCGTCAACGAGCGTAATGCCCGGTGCATCTGCCAGCAGCTGCTTTACCTCTTCCAAATCGTAGTCGTTTTTGAGTTCTACATACAGGGATTCCGAGTGACCGTAAACGACAGGAATACGCACGCAAGTGGCCGTAACCTGGATGGACTCGTCACCCATAATTTTTTTCGTTTCGCGAACCATTTTCATTTCTTCGAGCGTATAGCCATTCTCTTGAAATTTATCGATCTGCGGAACCGCATTGAATGCGATTTGATGCTTAACCGGCAATGCTCCTACCGGCAAAATATCCGGGTTTACAGCTTCGCCATTGAGTGCAGCCTGCGTTTGACGCAGCATTTCGTCAATTGCACGGCTTCCCGCACCTGAAACGGCTTGATATGTGGAAACGATGATACGGGAAATGCCATAACGGTCTTGAAGCGGCTTAAGCGCAGCTACCATTTGGATTGTCGAACAATTCGGGTTTGCGATAATGCCATTATGCTCGCTTACCTTCTCGATATTTACCTCAGGAACGACAAGCGGAGTGTTCTCATCCATACGGTATGCATTCGTGTTATCGATACATACTGCGCCATGCTCAACCGCATGCGGAGCCAAAGCTTTAGTAACGTCGCCGCCTGCGCTGAACAAAGCAATTTCAACACCTTTGAAGCTATCCGGCGTTGCTTCTTCAACCGTCAGCTCTTGACCTTTGAAATTAATTTTGGTGCCTGCTGAACGAGCAGACGATAATAGCTTAAGGTTCTCAATCGGGAAGTTTCTTGACTCTAGTAATTTTATTATTTGTTCCCCTACTGCGCCTGTTGCTCCTACTACAGCAACATTAAACAATTTCTGATTCGACATTTGTTGTCGTCTCCCCTCTATACATGTGTCATTAGTGCCGTTCGACAAGCAGAGGCTGCAGCTGTTTTCCCGCAAGGGCGGCTTCGCATGCTTCCAAGACCAAATCCATTCTGGCAACAAGCGAATTAGGCTTCTGCACAGGGTTATCTTGGCCGAACGGTACGAAATAAATATGTTTAGCCACTAGCAGCTTCGCTATGTTAGCGGCATTTAAACCGAGACCATCATTTGTTGAAATGGCAAGCACAATCGGACGTCCATTGCGCATTTGCGCCTTGGCAGCCATGAGCACCGCGCTGTCTGTTATCGCATTTGCTAGTCTGCTCGTTGTGTTGCCTGTGCATGGCGCTATGACGAGAACGTCCAGAAGCTTAGAAGGACCTAGCGGCTCCGCCTGCACGATCGTAGATATCAATTCGTTTCCAGTAATTGCTTTAAGCTGCGCCTGCCAATCCTCGGACTTTCCGAATCTCGTGTCCGTGGTCATAAGCGTATTCGATACGATCGGCACCACATTCGCACCTGCATCGACGAACCTTTTAATCTCAGGCATAACCTCAGCAAATGTACAGTGCGAGCCAGACAAAGCATAACCCACAGTTATTCCAGACCAATTCATATCCCATTCCCCCGCTTAATCGTATCTTCCAAAATCAACTGAGATAAGCAATCCGCCATGATACGTCCAGCTGTTTTGGGTGCGACGATACCGGGTAGTCCGGGTGCGAGCATCGCTTTAATTCCCCGCTTCTCTGCAAAGCGGAAATCAGTGCCGCCAGGCTTCGATGCGAGGTCGATTATTACGGCCCGCGAAGGTAAATTTGCGATAATTTGCGCTGTGACTATCATAGTCGGAATTGTATTAAAAAGCAAGTCAATATTGCTTACATGCTGCAACAAACCACTGATGTAGAAAGGCTCGAAGCCCATTTCCGAAGCTCTTGCAAACTGCTCCGAACGACGTACGCCAACCTTCACCTTCGATCCTAAACCTTGAAGTGTGCGGGCCATCGTAAATCCTGTTCTGCCAAAACCGAGTACCATGGAGGATGCACCGTGAATGGTTATATCGGTATTCTGAATCGCCATCATCAATGCGCCTTCCGCTGTCGGTATGGAATTGTATATCGCGACATCATCACGGTCAAACAGCTCAATTAAAGATAATGTGTGCTGCTCGCACAGCTGGCGTAAATATGGTTTGGCCATTCCCGTATACACCGTGCAGTGTTTTGGCAGCTTTGCAAAATGGCTATCAGTCAGCTGCATTTCACGATCGCTGAAGACAGCATGGATCAAGCCTTGGTCATCTGTGCCTACCGCGGGCAGCAGAAGCGCATCGATGCCTTCGAACAGCTGTTCTTCGAACTCCGCTTGAACGGCTCCGTCCAGCGACGAATGTAAGCCGTCAAAGCCTGAGACGGTGACGGTAGCATCAAGCTCTGTCAGCTTGCGTATGACCTCGAGCTGTCTTGCATCACCGCCAAGCAGCAGCACTTGAACGCCTGTTAGCATTAAGCTTCACTCCTTTCTTGCTACTAGATCTAGATCATCTTATGCTTGCGCCCAGAGCGGGGTGAAAAATAAAAAAAGATCAGGCAAAAAACCCGATCTTTTTATAAAAAAGTTGTATGATTATTTAATCCCGGCCTATACGCCCGTATGGCCGAAGCCGCCCGCGCCTCGTACAGTGTCAGGCAATTGTTCGGTTTCAGTAATCGTAACCGCAGGCACCTGCTGGAACACCATTTGAGCGATCCGCTCTCCGCGCGTAATCGTAAATGGCTGCTGGCCCAAATTGATAAGAAGCACCTTTACCTCGCCCCGGTAGTCCGCATCAATTGTTCCTGGTGAATTCAAGCAGGTAATGCCATGCTTGTATGCGAGTCCGCTGCGCGGTCTAATTTGTGCTTCCAGCTCGCCTGGCATAGCCATTGCAAAGCCGGTAGGTATGAGCTTGCGCTCTCCTGGCTCTAACACGGTTGGATCTCCTACAGCAGCCTGCAGGTCAAAGCCCGCAGCCCATTCGGACATTTTTCGCGGAATCGCGATATCTTCATTTCCTTCTAGTCGTTTAAATAGAACTTGATACAAATTGATTCCTCCCCAGCTGCGCTGCTGCTTTATCATTAGAGCCTACCATTGCGACGGAAAAAGGTACGGACAGCATACGCTTCGTCACTTCAACAACGTCCGCCATCTGTACCGAATCGATCCGATTCAGCAGCTCGTCTAAAGTATAGTGTTGACCGAGCATCAGCTCGTTTTTGCCTAAACGGTTCATTCTGCTGCTCGTGCTCTCAAGGCTCAAAATCAAGCTCCCTTTCAGCTGCTCCTTGCCACGGTGCAATTCATCTTCGCCCAGACCTTTAACAGACAGCTCGTTAAGCTGCTCCATCGTCAAGTCGAGCACTTCCTTGGTTTGCTTAGGAGCCGTTCCCGCGTAAAGAGTAAACAAGCCCGTATCTGCATAGGACGTGTGGTAGGAATAGACAGAATAAGCAAGTCCGCGCTTCTCTCTAATTTCTTGGAACAGTCTGGAGCTCATTCCGCCGCCAAGCGCGTTGTTAAGCAGAATCATAGCATACAAGTGAGAATCAGTAATTGAACAGCCAGGAAATGATATACATAAATGATTTTGTTCGGTTTTCTTCTTGTAAAATAAGTAATCGCCATGGAAAGCCGGCGGACTTACGATCGAGGATGACGGCTTGCTGTTCGAAAAGCTGTTAAAATGCTTCTCCAATAAAGCGAGCAGGCCTTGCTCTTCCACGTTGCCTGCAACACTGATGACCGTATTCTCAAGCGTATACGCATCGTTCATATACCCGCGAAGCGTATTCGAGTCCATAGCTGACAAACGATCCTCAAGCCCTAATATCGAATAAGCTAACGGATGATCTCCAAATGCGGCACGCGACGCTTCGTCATGCACCTTATCATCGGGGGTATCCTCGTACATGGAAATTTCCTCGAGAATGACATTCTTTTCCTTCGCCAGCTCCTCGGGATCAAGCTTAGAATGGAAGAACATGTCTGAAAGCGCGTCCACAGCGAGCGGCAAATGCTCATCAAGCACTTTTGCAAAATAACATGTATATTCCTTAGAAGTAAACGCATTGACATTACCGCCAATGCCGTCAAATAAGTCAGCGATGTCCTTCGACGTACGGTTCTCTGTGCCTTTGAACAGCATGTGTTCAATGAAATGGGAAATTCCGTTGTTTTCAGGCGTCTCATTACGGGAGCCCGTTTTAACCCAAATACCAAACGAAACCGATCTTACGGTCGGAATGTATTCGACGACAACGCGTAATCCATTGCTAAGCGTGTATTTTTTCACCAGTAGTCCTCCTAATGTTTTGCGCGGCAATACTTCATTATTAGTTTTGCCGAACAGAACTGGCATCGTAAGCATGTGTTTTTAAACATGAATGTTTTTACTATATCAGAATCAGTCGGCCCCCTCAACAGCAGCAGGTATGCGCTTTGATGATAGCGTCTCACTGACCGTTCCAAGCGTATAGCCCTTTGTTTTAGCCGTAGCGATTATGCCTGCAAGCGCATCGCGCGTCGAGGATGTGGGATGCATCAGTATTAATGCGCCCGGCTCCAGCTTCATCGAGATTTTGCGTATAATTGAATCAGCCGGGGGCTTCATCCAATCAACCGTGTCGATTGTCCACAACACCGTTTTTAATCCCTGCTCCTCGGCAATTTGAACGGTAGCTTGATTAAATGAGCCTGACGGAGGAGCAAACCATTTGTTATTTACATTTAATGCGGATTTCAATAACGCCTCGGTTTTGGAAATTTGATTATATTGCGCCTGCCTGCTTAAAGCACTCATATCAGGATGAGTATATGCATGATTAGACATCTCATGTCCTTCGGCTTGTATTCGTTTGGCGATATCCGCGTTCTTGTTCAGCCAGCTGCCATCTAAGAAAAAGGTTGCTTTCACATTATCCCGTTTGAGTGTTTTTAGAATAGAATCTATGTATTCATTACCCCAAGCTACATTAATCATGAGGGAAATCATTTTCTTGTTCGGATTTCCGCGGTAGATGGGATAGGGGCCAAGATCGTTAAGCTTGATTTTCGGCTCAACTTCTTTAAAGACATACTGTATCGTATTCGTGGGAGGAGCAAGCAATGCTGCTTCAAGCGTTTTCTCTACATCCACTTCTATCCCATTATAACCAGGAATCGCTTTCCATACGCGGTCAATCCGCGCATCAACAGGATCGATTTTTCGCTTCTCCGCTTCCGCTGAAATGATGGTCAGCAGCCTTTGACGCTCCGGCAGGGAAGCAGTAAGCACTGCTGAAGCCGGTTTAGCATTGCCATATTTCAATGAGGCAAGAAATTGCGATACATCATCATTAATGCTCACGAAAACAAGCAGCATCAGCATGCTTGCAGCGATTGCAGCAGCTTTTCTCACCATCATAACTCCCACTCCCGTAAACGACCTCGCACTCTTCCTAAGCTTGACCTTAAAGAAGCATGTTAATCCATTTGTATGAAATATGGGACGAGATTATGCAAGCATAAACGAGCTACGGCAATTCGGTCCTATATAAAAAAATAAAAAGAGACAGATCGAATCTGGCTCTTTTCTTACTCATGCTGCTATTTTTCGCCTTAGAGATGAACTCTTATTGCGGTGATGCTTCTTGCGTCATTAATACTTTGGCAGACAAATTAATTCGGCCTTGTTGGTCGATTTCTGTTACTTTAACTTTGATTTGGTCGCCAATATTCACGACATCCTCCGTTTTGGCAACACGTTCAGTCGACAGCTGCGAAATATGGACAAGTCCATCCTTATTCGGCAAAATCTCAACAAAAGCACCGAATTTTTCTACGCGTTTAACTGTACCCACGTAAATTTCGCCAACGACAACCTCTCTCACAATACCTTCGATAATCGCTTTTGCCTTCTGGTTCATCTCTTCGTTTGAGGAAGCAATGAATACCATTCCGTCTTGCTCGATATCGATTTTAACGCCTGTTTCTTCAATAATTTTGTTGATGATTTTTCCGCCTGCGCCGATAACATCACGGATTTTGTCCGGGTTAATGCGAAGCGTCAAAATTTTCGGCGCATACTTCGATAAGCTTGTCCGTGTAGTCGGCAGGCTTTCCAGCATTTTACCTAGTATAAAAATGCGTCCCTGACGTGCTTGTTCAAGAGCTTGCTGCAAAATCGCCCGATTAATGCCCGCAATTTTGATGTCCATTTGAATAGCTGTTACGCCTTCAGCTGTACCGGCAACCTTGAAGTCCATATCGCCAAGATGATCCTCCATGCCTTGAATATCAGAGAGGATAGCGAAGTGTTCGCCGTCTTTAATGAGACCCATCGCGATACCTGCAACAGGAGCTTTGATAGGTACGCCTGCATCCATCATAGCCAGCGTGCTTGCACAAATGCTTGCTTGTGATGATGAACCGTTCGATTCCAGCACTTCGGAAACGAGACGAATCGTATAAGGGAAATCCGCTTCAGATGGGATAACTTTGGAAAGCGCGCGCTCGCCAAGCGCTCCGTGACCAATTTCCCGGCGCCCCGGCGGACGAAGCGGACGAGCCTCACCAACGCTAAATGGCGGGAAGTTGTAGTGATGCATAAAACGTTTTGTTTCCTCAGGAGAGATGCCGTCCAAAATTTGAACGTCGCCCATTGCGCCTAATGTACAAATGCTTAACGCTTGTGTTTGTCCACGCGTGAACAAGCCCGAACCATGTGTACGTGGCAGAAGCGCTACGTCACAATCAATTGGACGAATTTCTTCAAGTGAACGACCGTCTGGACGAACCTTATCATGCGAAATTAGACGGCGAACCTCTTCCTTCACGATGTCATAAAGAACTTCCTTCACATCGGAAATCAGCTCTGGCGTATCGATATATTGCTCTTCAAAGTGAGCAACAGCCGCGCTGTTAACAGCGTCAATAGCATCCTGGCGGGCATGTTTCTCTTCCACTTTAATGGCTTCTACCAGCTGGGCAGAAGCAAAAGCGCGAACTTCAGCATTTACTTGTGCATTCACGGTATGTAGTTTAACTTCCATTTTCGGCTTGCCGGCAATCGCTTGCAATTCCTCGATCTTGGCAACAATGTTTTTGATTTCATCATGACCGAACATAATCGCTTCGAGCATAACTTCTTCAGAAACTTCGTTCGCTTCCGCTTCAACCATCATTATGGCATCCTTTGTGCCGGCTACGACAACAAACAGATCCGTTTGCTGCTCCTGCTCAACTGTCGGATTAATGACAAATTGACCATTCACGCGACCAACGCTTACGCCGCCAATCGGACCGTCGAATGGAACGTCAGAAATCGATAATGCAGCCGAGGTACCGATCATAGATGCGATTTCCGGCGGGCAGTCCTGGTCCACGCTCATAACGATATTCATCACTTGAACGTCATTTCGGAAGCCTTCCGGGAACAACGGACGAATAGGCCTATCCGTAAGCCGGCTGGACAAAATCGCCTTCTCGCTTGGACGGCCTTCACGTTTAATGAATCCACCAGGGATTTTACCGACAGCGTACAAACGTTCTTCGTAGTTTACTGTCAATGGAAAAAAATCCAGATCTTTCGGTCCTGCAGAAGCTGTTACAGTACACAATACGACAGTATCGCCGTATTGCACGGTTACAGCGGCATTCGCTTGCTTCGCAAGGCGGCCTGTTTCAATGGATAGCGGTCTTCCGCCTACTATCATCTCAATTCGTTGTACCATTTTATCCCTCCTAAAGGTTATTTGTTTTGTCTATTTCACTGCAAATCGGCAGGTTTTTCTGAGTGTCTCCCTATTACAAAAAGCAACCCGAATCCGCATATCCGGTATTCCCGGACGGCTGGACAACCAGGTTGCTTTTCATTACGCATGTTTTAACGGCGTAGGCCGAGTTTTTCGATCAATGCGCTGTAACGTCTAACATCATTGTTTTTGAGGTATGCAAGCAGCTTACGGCGCTGACCTACCATCTTGAGCAAACCACGGCGGGAATGATGATCTTTCTTGTGCTCCCGCAAATGTTGAGTCAAGTTAACGATGTTTTCAGTCAGGATAGCTACTTGAACTTCCGGAGAACCCGTGTCAGTTGCATGTGTCTTATGCGTCTCAATCAGTTCGTTTTTACGTACTTGTGTAATTGCCATCCTAATTCACCTCCTTCTAAATAATCGCCATTAGCCTCGCTGCCGTCGGTGAGATCGGACACCCAAGCTAAGGTTAAGTTTTGGGTAATACATACAGCATGTATGACTACTCACAACGTTGTATAGTATAACATATAATGCGGACAGTTGTCGAGGAGCATATCTTCCTAACTATCAAGAAGTTAATATCACCTTGAAACAAACATGCACGTCAGTGGTAACCGAGAATTTCCTTAGCCTGATGCGAGTCGGATTCGATTTGTTTGATAAGTTCATCAATGGAATTGAATTTTTTCTCAGAACGGATAAACGAATGGAATTGCAAACGCATCTGTTCACCATAGATGTCTCCATTGAAGTCAAACAAATGAGCCTCCATCACCGGCTGCAGCTCTTTCTCATGAAAGGTTGGCTTTAAGCCGTAATTCAAGACGCCGGGATATGCTTTATCGTTAAGCCAAGCCGTTATCGCGTAGACGCCCAGTCTCGGCGCGATGTACGAAGCATTAAACTTAAGATTAGCTGTCGGAAAGCCGATTGTCCTTCCTCGCTTATCTCCATGCACGATATTGCCGCGTACTTCGTACGGACGCCCAAGCAAGCGTTCAGCCAGTTCTAGATCACCCAGCTCAAGCGCTTCACGGATATAGGTGCTGCTCACTTTTATCCCGTTCTCGAACAGAGGTTCGATGACATGAACGGCGATGTCGGGTTGTCCTAACTGCTTCAGAGCTTCTGTATTGCCTAAGCCTTTATGGCCGAAATTAAAATCGAAGCCTACAACTACCTGCTTGGCACGCAGTGTCCGCAGCACTTCGTCCACAAATCGCTCAGGAGATACGGAAGCAAACTCGTGATCAAACCTCATAACAAATACAAGGTCTACTCCGAGCTCAGCGAATAAAGCAGTCTTAACGTCAAGAGGCGTAAGACAACGGTAATATTGATCCCCTTGTCCGAGAACTTCTTTCGGATGGGGATCGAAGGTTAAGACCGCCGATAGCATTTCGGCTCCCTTCGCCTCATTCACTGCTTGGCGAATTACGTTTTGGTGCCCGCGATGAACACCGTCAAAGTGACCGATTGCTATGGAAAGCGGTCTGTCCAGCGATAACGTGGACAATCCGTTTAAAGGAAAACTTAATGGAATAATTTCCAACGCTGAAACACCTGCATTTCCTGTTAACTTTCTACATCGATAGGTTAAGCCGAAAATACTTTAACTGGCCTGAAAGCAGCTGCTCCCAGATCAATCTGAAAAATGCCAAGAAACGAGCTATGATCGTTATAAAGACGGATGAGCTGTCCATCTTCAGCTGTTGATGCCGAAATGCCTGCATGGTTCAGGTTAACTTTCTGCCCCTGCAAAGCAAGCTTCCCGATCGATTCCGGAACGGTTGCCCGCTCCAAATGCGCAATGGCTTCATCCGCGGCAATTAAATGCTCGCTTAACTTACCAGTCTGCTGCAATTCCTCGATCTGTTCCAGCGTCAAGCAGCTTTCCTTCGTTATACCGCCTGACATCGTTCTCGTCAAATGGGCCATTGTCGCAGGAACGCCCAGCGATTTGCCGATATCTACACATAAGGTGCGAATGTATGTACCTTTTGAACAAACGACCGAGAACGTTATTTTCGGCTGTTCGAGTTCAAGCTGTGCGTCAATGAGATTAATTTGATGAATCGTCACTTTTCTCGATTTCCGCTCAACCGTTTTTCCTTCTCTCGCCAGCTCGTACAAACGTTTGCCATCCACTTTTACCGCAGAATACATCGGCGGAACTTGTTCAATTTCACCGTTAAAACGCGATAATGCTTGACGAACCGCTTCCTCAGTAACAGCAACTGACGATTGGCGCTCGATGACCGTTCCGGTTAAGTCTTCCGTATCCGTAGCAATACCAAGCTGCAATACGGCTTCATATGACTTAGGTCGCTCTTGTACATATTCAACCACTCTAGTTGCACGTCCCAAACATAAAGGGAGTACACCAGTCACCATAGGATCAAGCGTACCAGCATGTCCAATCCGCTTCATCTTTAGTATTCGGCGAACCTTCGCAACCACATCGTGGGAAGTCCAGCCTTCAGGCTTCCAAACTGCCAAAATGCCGTCCATCGTTTAAACCAACGCCTTTCTGACCGCTTCCACTAGCACTGTAATCGAATCTGTTAATGAACCTTCAAGTCGACAGCCTGCTGCCCTAACATGACCGCCACCGCCAAATGCTTGCGCGATTGCGGCTACATTAGCTTTGCCTGCTGAACGCAGGCTCGCTTTGACAGCGCCGTCGTCTGTTTCTTTAAAGAGTATGCCGACTTCTACCCCATCAACATTAAGAGCATAATTTACGATACCTTCAAGGTCTTCAGATACCGCGCCTGTATTACGCAAATCATCCTTGCCGATATAAACCCAACCGATCTCCAGGTTATCTGAAAAGGTGAGCCGGTTTAAAGCGATTTGTAGAAGCTTAAGCTTTGCCAATGTCATTTTCTCAAGTAAATGATCGGCAAGCTCGTTACCGGACACGCCCACAGCAAGAAGTTGAGCGGCAATCTCCATTACGCGCGGACTCGTATTAGAGTAACGGAAGCCGCCCGTGTCGGTTAATAAACCGGTATAGATAGCCGTTGCGCAATTCAGATCCAACGAAATTGCTGCCCGCTCGATTAGATCAAACAATATTTCAACTGTGGCAGCAGCTTCCGCTCTTATGACATTTACGGCACCGAATCCGTTGTTCGTCGGATGGTGATCAATATTGAGCAGCTTTGCTTCTGGGGCAAAGCTGCTCGCCACTTCCCCGATGCGTTTGAAATCCGCGCAATCGACCGAAATAATGGCATTGAATTTTTGCTGTGGCACAGCTTGCTTATAATTAACAATCGAATCGAATTGATGTAAGTAGCTAAGTCTCGAAGGCAACTCGCTTTCATTAATCAGCACAGCCGATTTGCCCATTTTCTGAAGCAGCCAGCCTACGACTACAGTAGAGCTTATAGCATCACCGTCCGGCTGAACATGCGACACGACCAGAAAATGATCGGAATCGCTGATAAACGCCAGCGCATCATCCAACTGCTTCAAATAGCTACCTTGTACCGTCATCGGGCTGAATTCCCGCTATTGATGTTTTCAAGCAGTGCTTCGATACGGCTGCCGTACTCGATACTGCTGTCAAACTTAAACAGCAGTACTGGAGTATGACGAAGGCGCATACGCTTGCCAAGCTCAGTGCGAATAAAGCCTGTTCCGTTTGCAAGAGCTTTAAGCGTGGCTTCCTTCTGTTCTTCACTGCCAAGCACGCTTAAAAACACTTTAGCTTGCGACAGATCGCTCGACGTTTCAACACCGGTTACGGTAATGAAACCGATTCTTGGATCTTTCAGCTCTGTTTGAATAATTTGGCTCAGCTCTTTTTTAATTTGTTCGCCGACCCGTCCTACCCGGATTTTTGCCATGCTATACTCACCTCTCTACTGATTCCATGACAAACGCTTCGATCGTGTCTCCCTCACGAACATCGTTGTAACGATCAAGCGTTATACCGCACTCATAACCTTGAGCAACTTCTTTGGCATCATCTTTGAAACGCTTAAGGGAATCGATCTTGCCTGTAAAGACTACAATGCCGGCACGAATAAGACGCGCTTCTGCGTTACGGGTAATTTTACCGGAAGTGACCATACAACCTGCAATTGCGCCAACCTTCGTAACTTTAAATACGTTACGAACCTCAGCATGACCGATAACAACCTCTTTGAAGATCGGATCAAGCATACCTTTCATGGCTTGCTCAATCTCATCGATTACATTGTAAATGACGCGGTGCATGCGCACGTCAACTTTTTCTTGCGCAATTGTTGCTTCAGCTTGCGGATCAGGGCGAACGTTAAACCCGATTACGATTGCATTTGAAGCTGACGCCAAAATGATGTCGGATTCCGTAATCGCACCAACACCGCTGTGGATGATTTTTACTCGAACGCCTTCGATATCGATTTTTGCGAGCGAGCCTTTGAGTGCTTCAGACGAGCCTTGAACGTCAGATTTAATAATAACGTTCAGGTCTTTAATTTCACCATCTTTGATATGGTTATACAGATCATCAAGCGTTACGCGTGTATTTGCACCCATATCCGATTGACGCTGTTTAATGGAACGACGGTCAGCAATGGCGCGGGCTTTACGTTCATCTTCGAACACCATGAACGGATCTCCGGCTTGCGGAACTTCGGTTAAACCAGTAATTTCTACTGGAGTAGAAGGACCAACTTCTTTTAAGCGACGGCCTTTATCATTCACCATTGCCCTGATACGGCCGAAGCAGTTACCTGCAACGAAAGCATCACCGATTTTCAACGTTCCGTGCTGTACGAGAATACGCGCAACCGGACCTTTACCTTTATCAAGCTCGGCTTCAATAACGGTAGCGCGAGCGCGCTTGTTCGGGTTCGCTTTGTAATCATTCACTTCTGCAACCAATAGAATCATTTCGAGAAGGCCTTCAAGACCAATTCTTTGCTTAGCGGAAACTTCGACAAAAATTGTATCGCCGCCCCACTCTTCCGGAACGAGTTCATATTCGGTCATCTCTTGCTTGATTTTTTCGGTATTCGCTTCCGGCTTATCGATTTTGTTAACCGCTACGATAATTGGAACGCCAGCTGCTTTGGCATGGTTGATCGCTTCGACCGTTTGCGGCATAATGCCGTCATCAGCGGCTACAACGATAATTGTGATATCCGTCACCTGCGCTCCACGGGCACGCATAAGCGTAAACGCTTCGTGACCCGGAGTATCGAGGAACGTAATTTTTTTATGGTTAATTTCAACTTGGTAAGCACCGATATGCTGCGTAATACCGCCGGCTTCTCCGCCTGTTACGTTCGTTTTGCGAATCGCATCAAGCAGGGTCGTTTTACCATGGTCAACGTGACCCATAATGGTAACAACCGGTGGACGTGATACCAAATCCTCATCTTCATCTGTCTCTTCAACGGTTTCGAAGTCATCTTCCTCAACCGGAATTTTCACTTCAACCTCTACGCCGTAATCTGTAGCGATCAAATGAATGGCGTCCATATCGATCTCTTGGTTGATCGTAGCCATAACGCCTAGGAAAATCAGCTTTTTGATTACTTCCGATGCATCCTTATGAAGCAATTTAGCCATTTCGCCAACGGTCATCGTACCGCGTACGATAATCTTTTTAGGTGTATTGTCGATTTTCTCACGTGGCGGCTGCTGCTGCTGGTATTTTCCTCCGCGTCCTTTTTGACCGCGGTTGTTGTTCCCTCTAAAGCCACCCGGTTTTCCATCTTCAAATCTTTTTTGACCAGGTCTTGCATTTCTATTGTCATTACCGCGTGCTTGACCTTGCGCCGGTTTGGAGTCAAAACGGCTTTGGCCGGATGGAGCCGGACGGCTGGTTGCATCTTGACGCGGAGCGCTTGGACGGTTTGCTGTATTCCCTTGACCGCCTTGCGCTGGACGGTTTTGTCCAGATGAAGCTGGACGATTCCCTTGACCGCCCTGACCTTGGCCTGGACGGCTTGAACCCGCGTTTGATTGACCCGGGCGATTTCCTTGTCCGCCTTGTCCTTGGTTCGGACGGCTGGAGCTATTGTTTCCTTGTGACGGACGATTATTGCTGGACTGTTGCGCTGGACGGCTCGATTGTTGTCCTGCTGGTCGTTGTTCAGACTGCTGTTGGTTGGTTTGTGGTTTCGTATTAATAGAATTCATAGGCCCCTGTCTGTCTTGCTTTAGATTTTTGTTTTCTTGAATCGGCTGTACCTTCCGTTCCTGTTGCTGCTGCGGCTGCTGCGATTGCGGCCTGCTTGCAGTTGGTTGAGCGGAGGATACAGATACGCTAGTTGTTTCCTGTGCACGCTTAGCGGCGGCATTTTGTTTAATATTGCGAAAAAATCCTTCGACTTTGTTTACCATCTCATTCTCCATGACACTCATATGGTTATTGACAGGTAAATCAAGTCGTTTAAGAATCGTAATGATTTCTTTGCTGCTCATATTAAGTGACTTGGCATACTCGTAAACGCGCAGCTTATCTTTATTGTCCTTGCTGTCTTGTTTATTGTCCAATATGGTCCACCTCCGTATTATGGCTCAGATGACTCGCAATCATTTTTCCGAATTGTGCATCGGTTACCGCTATTACAACCCGTTCTGGCTTACCAATCGCCTTTCCTAGTTGCTCACGGTCGAATGCTTCGGCGAGTTGTATACCGTAGGTGTTGCATTTGTCACGAAATTTTTTTTTCGTATTTTCTGAAGCATCCCCTGCAATAATAACGAGATGCACTTGTTTGGATCTTACCGCTTTAAGCACGATTTCATCGCCAGTAATAAGCTTGCCGGCACGCATTGCCATGCCAAGCTGCGATAAGCTCTTATTCTGCTTCATCGCTTATCAGCTCCTTGCCGGCGATAAACTGCTCCTCTACCGCAACGAAATCCTGCTCAAGCTGATCATAAATATGCTCTCCAACATGCTGCTTTAACGCTCGATCAAGCGCCTTGGATTTCTTCGCTAATTTAAAGCAGCTCACTTTACCGCACAAATACGCTCCGCGGCCCGCTTTTTTGCCTGTCAGGTCAATCTGCACCTCTTCGGCCGGTGTCCGCACAATCCGAATAAGTTCCTTCTTCGGCTTCATCTCCTGACAAGCGACGCATTTGCGAAGTGGTACTTTTCTCGGTCTCATTGTACACCCCTCCTATGCCAACTGAAATGACGCTATCCATCTAACAATTGTTTAATCGATGGAAACCGAGTCCTGGTGCATAACCGTAGTCAATGATTTAGGACGGCCATACTCCTGCTCCGCTTGTGTCTCGCTCTTAATGTCGATTTTCCAGCCAGTAAGCTTAGCGGCAAGCCTCGCATTCTGACCTTTGATACCAATCGCAAGCGATAACTGATAGTCCGGTACGATAACTCTGGCCATCTTCTCCTGTTCGAACACGATAACCTCAAGCACCTTGGATGGGCTGAGTGCATTCGCAACATATTCATCCACGCTTTCAGACCAACGAACGATATCGATCTTCTCGCCTTTAAGCTCGTTTACGATCGTCTGAACGCGCAGTCCTTTTTGCCCGACACATGAACCAACTGGATCAACCTCGGAGTTACGGGAATGAACGGCGATTTTCGAACGGAAGCCAGCTTCCCGGGCAACCGAACGGATTTCTACGACACCGTCATAGATTTCCGGCACTTCAAGCTCGAACAAACGTTTAAGTAAGCCCGGATGCGTACGGGATAAAATGATTTGTGGACCTTTAGTCGTATTTTCCACTTTCGTGATATAAGACTTCACGCGGTCGCCATGCTTAAACTTGTCGGTTGGCATAAGCTCAGTCAAAGGCAATACAGCCTCAACCTTGCCAAGATCCACGAATAAGTTGCGAACATCCTGACGCTGAACGATACCGTTAACGATATCTTCCTCTTTATCGATGAATGCGTTATAAATCAGTCCGCGCTCTGCTTCACGAATACGTTGCGTAACGACTTGCTTCGCTGTTTGGGCAGCGATACGTCCAAAGTCACGCGGCGTCACTTCAATATCAGCAATATCATCAAGCTGATAGTGAGGATTGATTTCACGCGATGCCTCTACCGTAATTTCCAGACGCGGGTCCAGCACCTCATCGACAACCGTCTTACGGGCATATACTTTAATAACGCCAGTATGACGATTTATATCGACCCGTACGTTTTGCGCAGTATTAAAATTCCTTTTGTAGCTGGAGATAAGCGCGGCCTCGATGGCTTCCAGAAGCACATCCTTCGTAATCCCTTTATCTCTTTCTATTTCCTGTAATGCTTCAATAAAATCCATGCTCATTGGACTGGATTTCCCCCTTTCAATATAAAAAACAATATTTAAAACACGATAGCGAGCCTTGCGCTTGCTACCTTGGCATAAGGAATCGTATAATCCTTCTTCCCTGTACGTACAACCGCATTTTCCCCGTCAAATGCAAGAAGCAGCCCTTCGAATTCTTTAGCGCCGCTAATCGGTTCATATGTCGTTATGTAAACGTGTTTACCGATTGCTTTACGGACATCTTCTTCCTTCTTAAGCGGTCTTTCTGCGCCAGGGGAAGAAACCTCTAGAAAATAAGCGTCAGTTACCGGATCGTTTTTATCTAATTGCTCGCTCATAAATTCGCTGATGCGGCCGCAATCATCGATATCAATGCCGCCTTCTTTATCCACGAATATGCGAAGGAAGTAGTTGCTGCCTTCTTTGACATACTCAATATCAACTAGTTCAAATCCATTACTGCTTAGGTATGGTAGCACCATATCTTGAACGGCAGCTTTGATTTTGGAATTACTCAAATTCAGTTGACCTCCTGTTTATACGCACTATGCCATTTTGCCAATTACAAAACGTAAAGAGTGGGTTTCCCCACTCTTCTGCATCAAAGTCTTTATCATCATCATTGCCAGAAAAATTATATCATAACCGCACTATAGTGACAAGAAATCTTTTCTAACCGGCCTTATTCTAAAACAGTGAAAGCTGATTGGATTCAGGCAATCCACGGAAGCATCCCATGTTGCCGAGTACCTCAACAATCGTCTTCGTCGCCTTCGATTTCATTTGGAAATCCTCGATCGACAAGTACTCGCCATCATCTCTAGAAGCTGCAATGTTGCGTGCCGCGTTATCTCCGATACCGGCAATAGCAGCGAATGGCGGAATAAGCGAATCACCGTCAACAAGAAACTTCGTTGCATCGGAGCGGTACAGGTCAATCGGTTTGAATGAGAAGCCTCTTGCTGTCATTTCAAGCGACATTTCCAGCTGGGAAACCATGTTTTTCTCTTTAGGCAGCGCATTAAACCCTTTAGCTTCGATTTCAATCAGCTTCCGCAAAATCGCATCGTACCCTTGGCACAGCAGCTCTAAATCGAAATCATCCGCTCTGACCGTAAAGTAAGTGGCATAGTACTGAATCGGATAATAGAGTTTGAAATATGCAGTTCGAACCGCGGAAATAACGTAGGCGGCAGCATGCGCTTTCGGGAACATATACTCGATGCGCAGGCAGGAATCGATGTACCACTGCGGCACCTTGCACCGTTTCATCTCTTCTATCCACTCCGGCGTCAAGCCTTTTCCTTTACGCACGCTTTCCGTAATTTTAAACGCAAGACCTGCATCCATGCCCGCTTTGTAAATCAGGAACAGCATGATGTCATCCCGGCAGCCGATAACCGTCTTAATGTTGCAGGTTCCGTTCTTAATTAACTCCTGGGCATTTCCGAGCCAAACGCCAGTACCGTGCGACAAACCGGAAATTTGCAGCAAATCCGCAAAAGAGGACGGCTGCGTTTCCTGAAGCATTTGCCTTACGAATTTAGTTCCCATCTCGGGTACGCCGTAAGTCGCAACCGAAGAACGTATTTGCTCCCCCGGAACGTCCAGCGCTTTCGTAGAGTTAAACATGCTCATTACTTTAGGGTCGTTCATCGGAATGGAAGTCGGATCAACCCCCGTCAAATCCTGCAGCATCCGCATCATGGTCGGATCATCATGTCCGAGTATATCGAGCTTCAGCAAATTTTCATCAAAAGCATGATAATCGAAATGAGTCGTTTTCCATTCCGCGTTCACATCGTCTGCAGGATACTGCACGGGTGTAATATCCTCGACCTCTATATAGTCGGGAACGACGACAATACCGCCCGGATGCTGTCCGGTACTCCGCTTTACGCCGGTACAGCCGCTAGCAAGTCTGGCGAGCTCCGCTCCGCGCCATTTCTTGCTGTGCTCCTCTTCGTATTTTTTAGCGAAACCGTAGGCCGTTTTTTCTGCGACAGTACCGATCGTACCCGCACGGAATACGCTTTTCTCGCCAAACAATACTTTCGTATAGTTATGGGCGACTGGCTGATAATCGCCAGAAAAGTTAAGATCGATATCGGGAACCTTATCGCCTTTAAAGCCAAGGAACGTTTCAAACGGGATATCCTGTCCTTCGCCCTTCATCGGCTTATCGCATTTCGGGCATAGCTTGTCCGGTAAATCGAAGCCGCTTGGAATACTTCCATCCAAAAACCACTCGCTATGCCGGCAATCCGAATTTTTGCACAAATAATGGGCAGGCAGCGGATTAACCTCAGAAATGCCTAGAAACGTAGCGACGACTGAAGAACCGACCGATCCCCTCGAGCCGACCAAATAACCGTCCGCATTGGATTTCTTCACGAGCTTTTCAGAAATCAAATAGTTGGCGGAAAACTTAAATTTAATGATCGGTACTAGTTCTTTCTCTAAGCGGTCAATGACGACTTGCGGCAACTCTTCGCCATACATCGATTTCGCCGTGTCGTAGCAGGTATTGCGAATTTCCTCATCTGCCCCTTCAATGTTTGGCGCGAACAGGCCTGTCGGGAACATATCATACGGTTCAAAACGATCAGCTAGCTCAACCGTATTTTTGACCACAACCTCGTATGCTCTTGCTTCGCCGAGAAAAGCAAACTCCTCCAACATTTCTTCCGTCGTGCGGAAATGAGCATCGGGCTTGCGTATACTCTTCAGCGGACTGAAGCCCGTTATGCCGTGAATCGTAATATCCCGGTACATTTTGTCGCGCGGATTCAAATAATGCACATTCCCGGTAGCGATTACCGGTTTACCGAGTTCATCACCGATTTCACAAATCCGGCGATGCGCTTGCTCGATCTCAGCCCGGCTGCCGACAAGCCCCTTCTCAACCAGATGCATATAAAAGTCGATTGGTTGAATTTCAAGGACGTCATAGAAGCGGGCAACGTCCAGCGCTTCTTCGTACGATTTATTCAACACCGTCTCGAAAAACTCGCCCTTCTCACAGCCGGAAATTACGAGCAAGCCTTCTCGGAGCTCGACGAGCTTGCTCTTTGGAATCGTAGCAACTCGTTTAAAATGCTCTGTATGCGAAATAGAAATAAGCTTAAACAAATTTTTCTTGCCGACCGCATTTAACGCGTAAATATTGCTGTGGAACGGACGTGAATTCGATAAATCAATGCCGACATAATCATTTAATTGATGCAGGTTCGTAATATTCCGCTCTGCTGCATCTGCAATCAAGCCGTAAAGCACGCCGCCGAGCGCGAGTGAGTCATCCACAGCCCGGTGATGGTTTTCGAGGCTGATCTTGTATTTATCTGCTAACGTATTCAAACGGTGATTTTTGAGTGTCGGAAAAATAAATCTGGCCAGCTCCAGCGTATCCAGCACTGGATTTTTCACCTCTGGCATGCCAAATGCTTTACAGTTCGCTTGAATAAAACCGATATCGAACCTTGCATTGTGCGCAACCAGCACATCATCACCGATAAACTCGATAAATTCGCGAAGCTTCGGCTCAATGTCCGGCTGCCCTTTTACCATATCATCATTGATATTCGTCAACTGCTGGATATGATATGGGATTTTTTCATGCGGATCAATTAGCGTTGAGAAACGGTCGATTTCTTTGCCTTCGCGCATTTTAACGCCGGCCAGCTCTATAATTTTGTTGTTGATTACCGATAAGCCCGTCGTCTCAATATCGAACACGACGTAAGTTGCCGTTGCAAGCGGTTCTGGTCTGGATTCCAGCACCATCGGAACCGCATCGTTAACGACATTAGCTTCTACGCCGAACAGCACCTTGATACCATTTTTTTTGGCTGCTTTATTCGCATCGGGATAACATTGTACGTTGCTGTGATCCGTTACCGCAATGGCTTTATGTCCCCATTTTGCGGCGGTCTTAATATATACGTCTATTGGCGTAACCGCGTCCATTGCGCTCATCGTTGTATGAAGATGAAATTCGACGCGCTTTTCCTCTGCTTTATCCATACGATCAGGAGGCGATTTCACCTCATGCAAATCATTTGGCATCATGACCAGCTCAGGCTCTTGCATGAAGCGGTCGTATTCGATCCGCCCGCGTGCTTTAACCCACTTGCCGTTAGCCAGCTGGTTTAATATTTTTACGTCATCCTTCGTCTTAGCAAACATCTTCATTGCGATTGAATCCGAGAAATCGGTAACATTAAACGTAAATAAGGTGCTTCCGTTGCGAAGCTCCTTCACGTCAAGACCAAAAACAGCGCCTTGTACCGTAATTTTCTTCTCTTCCTCCATGATGTTCATCAATGGAACAGGCTCTTCCCGAATATCATAACCGACAGCAAGCTTAATTTCAGCATCATCAACGAGGTCCGATTCGGATTGCGAGCTGGCCATCAGCTCCTGAACGTATTCTCGCTCCTCCTGCTCTATCCGAAGGGCGTACTCGTCCAAAATCTCCTGTCTGGACTCACTGACGATCATTTTCACTTTGCATGCGCGCTGAAAATACTGATTGTAAAAACGTATAATTTCCTCGTCCAAACGTTTTTTGCGGGCAAGCTCCAAACCTGTATTATCGAGCAAAGACAGCGTCAGCACGTCGCCCTCAACTGCAATGGTAGCCTTCTGCAGCCATCCATTTACGGAAGCGATCTCGCGCTGTGCCCATTCCATAAATAATCCCCAATATTGCAAAACAATGGACTCCGTCTCCACTACAGGATCGTAGATGAGTACAAAGGTGACCGCTGCGATATGCTCAAACTTCACCCGAACAGCTTGACACAGACCATTATAGGCCTGTAAAGGAACCATGGACGTTTTGCGGATGCAAAACGTCCATTCCCGGTTGCTGTTGCTAACGATAACTTGATCTATATAACCATCTTGAAAATAAGTTTGGATAAGTTCATGCGGCAGCTGCGCCTGCTGCAAAAGCAGCTCGAAGCGCTGCCGCTTGTCCACGGTTTGGCTCATAAAACTCAACTCCTTAAGATCCGAACCGAGCTAGCTTCAGTTCTTAATAAGCACGTGCAAATACGACAGTATGCTTGGCATCATCGCCGCACACAAGACATGTTTTCTTTTGCGTTGCAGGCTCGAAAGGAATATTGCGGCTAGTTGCGCCTGTTTCTTCTTTTACCTGCTTCTCGCATGCGGCGGAACCGCACCAGCCAGCTTCTACGAAGCCGCGCTGCTCCTCAAGGAAGCTCTTCATTTCATCGAGCTTCTCAACCGAACGCGAGTTGTCGCTGCGGAATTGCTTCGCACGGTTGTACATTTCTTGATGCGTTTCTTCCAGGAATGCTTCTACTTCAGCGATGAGATTCGCTTGCTGCACAATGCGCTTCTCGCCTGTGATACGGGATACGAGCACAACTTGTCCGTTTTCCATATCACGCGGTCCGAGCTCTAGACGCAGCGGTACGCCGCGCATTTCGTATTCGTTAAATTTCCAGCCTGGGCTGACGTCTGCGCGATCGTCCACACGTACCCGTATTCCGGCTTTTTTGAGCTCAGCATAAAGCTCGTCAACGCGGCCGACAACCTGCTCGCGCATTTTCGCCGGACCAATAGGAATCATAATAACTTGGGTTGGTGCCACCTTCGGAGGCAGTGCCAGACCGCGGTCATCGCCATGGACCATAACTAGTGCGCCGATTAACCTTGTGCTTACGCCCCAAGAAGTCGTATGCGCGAACTGCAATGTATTCTCACGATCAAGAAATTTAATGTCGAAAGCAACCGCAAACTTAGTGCCGAGGTAATGGGAGGTACCAGCTTGTACGGCCTTTCCGTCCTTCATCATCGCCTCGATGGAATACGTATCAACCGCACCCGCGAAGCGCTCCGAAGGCGTTTTCTCGCCTTTAATAACCGGAATAGCGAGAAACTCCTCTACAAACTGCGTGTAAACATCGAGCATCTGCATCGTCTCTTGACGCGCTTCCTCTTCCGTCTCATGTGCTGTATGTCCTTCCTGCCACAAAAATTCGCTCGTCCGCAGGAAAGGCATCGTCCGCTTCTCCCAACGCACCACGTTGGCCCATTGGTTAATGAGCAAAGGAAGATCACGATACGATTGAATCCATTTCGAATACATATGGCCAAACATCGTTTCCGATGTAGGACGAATAGCGAGACGTTCTTCGAGCTTCTCGCCTGCTGCTTCCGTTACCCATGGCAGCTCAGGATTAAAGCCTTCAACATGCTCCTTTTCTTTCTGAAAGAAGCTTTCGGGGATAAATATTGGGAAATATGCATTGCGATGACCGGTTTCCTTGAAGCGCCGGTCCAGATCGCGCTGAATATTTTCCCAAAGCTCATAGCCTTCCGGACGGAACACGATACAGCCCCGTACCGGTGAGTAATCCATAAGCTCCGCTTTTTTAATTACATCTAAATACCATCTGGAGAAATCTTCGCCTTGTGGCGTAATTTCTGTGACAAACTGTTTATCCTTAGACATGAGCGACGAATTACTCCCCTCTAACCAATCGTAAAATATCATTATAAGTAACTACTAGCATCAGCAGCATGATGAGCGCAAAGCCAACGAAATGCACCATGCTTTCCCGGTTTGGATCAATAGGACGACGGCGAATCGCTTCAATTCCCAGGAATATGAGACGACTGCCATCTAGCGCCGGAATCGGCAGCAAGTTGAATATTCCTAAATACAAGCTTAGCAAAGCCGTCCACGATGTAAGCTGCGCAATGCCTTTCTGCGCAATTTGACTTGTTACCTCAGCGGTCCGTACAGGTCCTCCCAGATCATCAAGCTTGAACTCTCCAAAAAGAAGCTTTTTGAATCCTTCAAAAATGCTTATCGTCATAAACTTCATCAGCTTGCCTGCGCCAGTAAATGTTTCTGAAAAGGTAGCGGGCCGTGTCGGCAGTGCCGCGCTAATCCCCACCTTGCCTACCCCTTCCTTGTTCGGTTCAGGGGTGATAACAACCTGCTGGGCTTTGCCGTCTCGAATGATATCCATTCTGATGGGCACATTCGGCGATTTGCCGATAATTGCGATCATTTTATCGAAGTCAGCGCCGATTTTAACGCCGTTGACCGCGTCAATAACATCGCCCTTTTTCAAATCGACTTTATCTGCGGGCATGCCTTCTGAAATTTCATTAACGAGCAGCTTATCCGGCGAATCGACTGGAACACCAGCCATCTGAATGTACGCAGCGAACAAAACGAAGGCGAGCACGAAATTCATAAGTGGTCCCGCAAAAATAGCCATCGCGCGCTGAGCTACCGTTTTGCTGCCGAATTGTCGGTCTATCGGCGCGATCTGTGTTTCCTTGCCTTTTGAAATCATCAACGCCGCAGGATGCACCGAGAAGCTCTCGTTTTCCCCTTCAACGTCCAATGTAACAGCAAGCTTGCGTTCTAAATCAATAGCAACGACTTCACCGCGTATAACGCCGCTGCGCTCATCAAGACGGTCCATATAGAGCCGGGTGATCCGATTGTCCTTCACTCTAACGGCTATCGTTTGCCCTGGCTGTACATCGATAATCTCAGGATCCTCACCAGCCATCCGTACAAATCCACCAGCAGGAATAAGCCTAAGCGTATATCTGGTCTCACCACGTTTTACGGAAAAGAGTTTAGGTCCGAAGCCAATTGCAAATTCCCGAACCAATATGCCCGCGCGTTTTGCGAAATAGTAATGACCCCATTCGTGGATCGTTACGATAACGAAAAAGACGAGTATAGTCAAAAAGACGACTTGAATCATGTGCATTAAGCTGAAGCCTCCTGTTCATTACGGCCTGTACATAGATTATCATTATTCTCCCGTCCGATACAAGAGAACCGGTATTTGACCGATATTATACGGATTCTGCCAGCTGGCGCGCCCAAGCGTCCACTTCTGCGATCATTTGCAAGTCATTGATATCAGATGCTTCGTGTCGACCAACTACTGTCTCCAATATCCGCTCGATGTCAAGAAACGTAATTTCGCCCTTCAAAAAGCGTGCGACGGCAACCTCGTTAGCTGCATTGAATACCGCCGGTGACGATTGACCTTGGCGGCCGCACTCAAAGGCTAGCCTTAGACAAGGATATCTGGCGAAATCCATCTCACGGAAATTCAGCTTGCCGATTTGCGCCAGATTCAGCCTGCCCGTTGGCGTTACGTTGCGCTCCGGATAGGATAAAGCGTATTGAATCGGCACACGCATATCCGGCAGTCCAAGCTGTGCGATTATGCTGTGATCGGTAAACTCGACATATGAATGAATGATGCTTTCCGGATGAATAATGACATCTATTTGATCGTATGTAACATCGAACAGCCATCTTGCCTCGATGACCTCAAGTCCTTTATTGACCATCGTCGCGGAATCAATCGTAATTTTCGCGCCCATTGACCAGTTTGGATGATTGAGCGCTTCAGCAACCGTCACGCCTTCAAGCTGCTCCCTTGTGCGATCGCGAAAAGAACCGCCGGAAGCCGTCAGCGTGATTTGTTTGATCGATTGACGATTTTCACCGTTCAAGCATTGAAATATCGCAGAATGCTCGCTGTCAATCGGCAATATCGATACTCCGCGCTGCCTAGCTCGGTCCATCACGATATGGCCCGCGGTAACGAGCGTTTCTTTGTTTGCTAAGCCAATCGTTTTGCCGGCATCAATAGCCGCTAACGTTGCGGGCAACCCTCTGCTTCCCATAATTGCCGTTACAACGATGTCAGCATCCGTTCCAGCCGCTACTTCGATAAGCCCCTCTTCACCGTAGACCATTCTCGTGCCAGACGGCATGTGAGGACGTGCGGCATCAGCAGCTTCTTTCGTGGCTACGCTTACGAGTGCAGGCTTAAATCGCTTCGCTTGCTCTATAATCAAATCGACATTTGCACCTGCGGACAAACCGACAACCTTATAGCGATCAGGATCGTGAGCTACAATGTCCAATGTCTGTGTTCCGATTGAACCTGTCGAACCCAGTATACTTATTTTTTTCATGCAAAAACCCTCCTGACTTATACGGGCAGCAGCTCGGTCAGCACCAACAGCGGAAATACGATGAGCCAACTGTCGCATCGGTCAAGCACACCGCCATGTCCCGGTAATAACGTGCCTGTATCCTTAATGTCTCTCACTCGCTTGTAAGCTGACTGTATCAGATCTCCGAATTGACCGGCAACTGCAGCAATTAATCCAATCAGCAAGGCTTTTGGCAAAGCAACAAAGTCCGGAATCGATAAAGCGAAAACGGCGGATACGATTAAGGAAAGAAGCACGCCCCCCAAGGCGCCTTCAACCGTTTTGTTCGGGCTAATCGACGGCCAGAGCTTCGTTTTCCCGATAGCCCGTCCCGTAAAATAAGCACCTATATCCGATGCCCAAATGCACCCAAAGGACAAAAACGTCCATAATAAACCGTAATGCTCGATTTGACGCACTTCAGCCATGGCTGCAAAGCCATAACCTACATATAAAGCGCCTAGCAACATAAGTGCGGCGCCATCAATCGTCGTTCTATTTTTTGTAATAACGGTTAGTGCGAGCAGTAAGAAGGCAAGCATCCAAACGATCGTCAGCACTGATGGAACCGTAATCCCCCATGCTGACCATGGAAGCACGAACAGTAGCACGCCCGCGTATCCGAGCAATGAAGACGGATGCGACCATGCTACACCATTCATGCGCGCATATTCTGTAAAGCCGATAACCGCAAGTAATATGAGGAGACAAGTATATAGCCATCCGCCTACTACCGTTAGTCCGATGAACCCTGCACCTGCTACAACTCCGGTAATAATTCGTTGTCTCAAAGAGAAGTCACACTCCGATGCTTGAAGCTACAATCCACCATATCGACGTGCACGGCGTTGATATTCCAAAATCGCCTCTTGAAAATGCGCTTCCGTAAATTCCGGCCAATACACATCGGTAAACCACAATTCACTGTATGCAAGCTGCCACATCATAAAATTGCTTAGCCGCAATTCTCCGCTTGTACGAATAAGCAAGTCCGGATCGGGCAATCCGCTCGTAAGCAATCGATCGGCCATCACTTTATCGTCAATATCATCTATGGCCAAATGTCCATTTTGAACATCTGCTGCTATATTTTTCACAGCTTCAAGCATTTCCTTACGGCTTCCGTAATTTAAAGCAAAATTCAAAACAAGTCCTGTATTATTGGCGGTCTTGACGATTGCTTCTTCAACAGCGCTTATCGTAAATGACGGCAAATCCTCTTTATGCCCCATCATACGAACCTGCACATTGTTAGCAATCAGCTCTTCCAATTCAATTTCAAGAAATTGCTGCGGCAGCTTCATGAGAAAATCCACTTCAGCTTTCGGTCTCTTCCAGTTTTCCGTTGAAAACGCATATAACGTCAAATATTTGACGCCTAACCGATCTGCTGCAATTGTAATGCGTTTGACCGCTTTCATGCCGGAATGATGACCTGCCATTCGTGGCAATCCACGATCCTTAGCCCAGCGACCGTTCCCGTCCATTATAATCGCAACATGCTCAGGCACATTTTCTAAGGCCACAGAATCAGTCGGCTGTAAGGACGATTTGCCTAGTTTGGCCCAAAGTCGCTCGATCATCTTACTTCCTCCCAACCGAAATCAAAACCAAACCCCACCTATCGGAGGGGCTCAGAGTATCATTATACTTCCATAATTTCTTTTTCTTTGGCAACTAGCACTTTGTCTACTTCGGCAATAAATTTATCCGTTACTTTCTGAATGTCCTCTTGATGTCCACGCGATTCGTCTTCAGAAATCGTCGTTTTCTCAAGCTTCTTTATGCCATCGTTAGCGTCACGGCGAATATTGCGAATCGCTACCTTCGCTTCTTCACCAAACTTTTTCGAAGTTTTCACAAGCTCAGCACGACGCTCTTCCGTAAGCGGCGGAATAGAAATACGAATTGCTACACCATCGTTGGAAGGCGTTAGACCAAGATCCGATTTCATAATCGCTTTCTCGATTGCCGACATAGACGATTTGTCCCACGGTTGAATAAACAACGTGCGCGAGTCAGGAGTATTTATGTTAGCCAATTGATTGACAGGTGTCATAGCTCCGTAATATTCCACTTGAATACGGTCCAGCAAAGAAGGGTTTGCTTTACCGGCGCGTAAGGAAGATAAATCACGTTTTAGCGCCGAGATCGCTTTATCCATACGTTCTTCTGCATTTTTCTTTAAATCTTGTGGCATTATTTCGCACTTCCTCTCACAATCGTTCCGATTTCCTCACCCAGTACGACGCGTTTAATATTCCCTTTCTCCGTAATTGCAAATACGATAAGCGGAATATTATTGTCCATACATAGTGAGGCAGCTGTTGAATCCATTACACCTAGATTACGGTTCAGCATATCGAGGTATGTAAGTTCCTTAAATTTCTCAGCCGTATTATCCTTAAATGGATCTGCGGAATATACGCCATCCACTTTGTTTTTCGCCATTAGAATAACTTCTGCTTCGATCTCAGCCGCACGCAGCGCTGCTGTCGTATCCGTTGAGAAGAACGGATTCCCTGTACCTGCAGCAAAAATAACGACGCGACCTTTCTCTAAATGGCGAATCGCACGGCGTCTGATGTAAGGCTCAGCAATTTGCTGCATAGCGATCGACGTTTGTACGCGGGTTGGTACATCAGCTTGTTCCAGTGCATCTTGAAGTGCGAGTGCGTTCATAAGAGTAGCCAACATTCCCATATAATCGGCTGTTGCACGGTCGATCCCTTTTGCAGTGCCGGCAATACCGCGCCAAATGTTGCCGCCGCCGACGACAATTGCTACTTCAATGCCAAGTGCAACGACTTCCTTCACCTGATCAGCTATCGAAGCAATGACCGAAGCTTCAATGCCATACCCTTCAGTTCCAGACAATGCTTCACCGCTAACTTTCAGTACGATACGTTTATAAACAGGTTGCTCCACGTTAATACCCCCATCAAGTACCTCTTTAAAAGAGGTTCTTCAAATATGTTCTATTCACACAAGCAGGCGGGGCGGACGCCCCGCCCCGCCTGTGCGTTCGGATTAATGTTTAACTTGAGCCATTACTTCTTCAACGAAATTGTCAACTTTTTTCTCTAGGCCTTCACCAAGCTCATAACGAACGAAGCGGCGGATAGAGATGTTTTCGCCGATTTTGCTAATTTTTTCATTAAGCAAAGTAGCGATTGTTTTGTCTGGATCTTTGATGAAGGATTGCTCAAGAAGACAGAACTCTTCGTAGTATTTCGAAATACGTCCTTCAACCATTTTCTCAACGATTTTTTCTGGTTTACCTTCGTTTAGCGCTTGAGCTTTCAAAATTTCACGTTCTTTTTCAAGCTCTTCAGAAGAAACATCCTCACGACGAACAAATTTCGGATTAGCTGCTGCGATTTGCATAGCAACGTCTCTTGCGAAATCACGGAATTGATCTGTTTTCGCAACGAAATCTGTTTCGCAGTTAACTTCAACGATAACGCCGATACGGCCGCCAGCGTGGATGTACGATTCAACTACGCCTTCAGTTGCAATACGGCCTGCTTTGTTTGCTGCAGCCGCCAAACCTTTTTCACGAAGAAACGCGATCGCTTTATCGATGTCATTGTTTGTTTCGTCCAAAGCTTTCTTGCAATCGAGCATACCTGCTCCAGTTCTTTCCCGTAGTTCTTTTACAGCGCTAGCACTAACTGCCATTATAAGCCCTCCTATAAGTTTTACGAAGTCATATAGCTCCGTAATTGTAAATTATTGACATCCGTGATTTACATTCGAAAAAAGGGCAGTGAGAGGTTTATCACCATCTGACCACCCTTTGTTGTTTAACTAAAGCCTCTAATTAAGCCGTTGTTTGTTCGCCTTGGTTAGCTTCAACGATTGCATCAGCCATTTTCGACGTCAACAACTTAACGGCACGAATTGCATCATCGTTACCTGGGATTACGTAGTCGATTTCGTCTGGATCACAGTTCGTATCAACGATACCAACGATTGGGATACCAAGTTTGCGAGCTTCAGCAACAGCGATACGCTCTTTGCGTGGGTCAATGATGAACAACGCGCTTGGCAAACCTTTCATTCCTTTAATACCGCCAAGGAATTTTTCCAAACGGTCTTTTTCTTTACGAAGAATGATAACTTCTTTCTTCGGAAGAACTTCAAAAGTGCCGTCCTCTTCCCATTTCTCAAGCTGTTTCAAACGATCGATACGTTTTTGAATCGTTTGGAAGTTAGTCAAAGTTCCGCCAAGCCAACGTTGGTTGATGTAGAAGTTGCCGCAACGCTCTGCTTCTTCTTTCACGGAATCTTGTGCTTGTTTTTTCGTACCTACGAACAGCATAGTGCCGCCGTCTGCAGCGATCGATTTAACAAAGTTGTACGCTTCGTCAACTTTTTTAACCGTTTTTTGCAAATCAATAATGTAAATCCCGTTTCTTTCAGTGAAGATATAACGATCCATCTTCGGGTTCCAACGACGAGTCTGATGACCGAAGTGTACCCCAGCTTCTAGTAGCTGTTTCATGGAAATAACCGCCATTTCTTCAACACCTCCTGTAATGGTTTTTTAGTGCTCCTCCGCTAGTCGCATCTTTCGCCAAAACTTCCGCCGGGCGGAAGCACCGTTTGACAAAATTGACCTGCGTGCGTTTTTAACACCGTGAATTAATATACCATAAATAACTAGCACGCGCAACAGACGTTTTTTCGAAAAGAAAGGTTAGCTTGCTTAATTGCTTATATCAATCGCACCCGCTTGTTCTTCCGTTATCGGCTGTCCCGTAACGACGGTAATGGCTTCATCCACCGTTATATTTTCTTGAAACAAAAAATAACCGGCGCGGACCAGCTTTTTCGACTTGTTCATCTGACTGATGAAAGCTGCTTGATCATGGATAATATTTTGTGCAGCCAGCAGCTCTGCCGTTTTGGCTAACCCAGAACCCGCTTCGATACGGATGACATGCACAGCTGCGGCCTTCTCCTTGACAAGCTCGGCTTCTTGTGCGGCTTCTTTAAGATATGCCCCGCTTGACTCCTTCTTGACCGGCTCAGCTGCGGCTGCAGGCTGCTCTTTCAGTTTCTCTGCCTCCAGTAACGCATCGACTTCTGCCCGCGTATACAGCCTCTCAGCCGTATCTTTGCCAAGTTGGCCTAGTTTTTGTCTGCTCTGCTCGCCAGAGAGCATGAGCTGGAAAAGCAAGGCCCCAAGAATGATGCCAGCGCCGAGGCCGATCATAAATGCCCGGTTTTTAAGCATGGACAGCCGCCTCCTGCTTTGCGAGCTGAATAATAAGCTGTACCTCGCCCATATTCATTCCAAGCTTTTTGGAAATCATTTCAACGGATTTGCCTTGCTCATATAACATGAAAAGCTCCGAATATCGGGCATGGATACTATTCATCATCGGAGGCTCCTCAATTATTGGCTCTTGCTGCTGCGCATGCTTTGCTTCATGCTTAGTCGTATCGATAGCTGCGGTTTGGGGAGTAGAAACACTCTGGAGTGCCAAAGAGGCAGAATTGGACAGCGTCAATTGCAGCTGTTCTGTAAGCAGTTCGCATTTTTTCTCCAGCTGAGCAATTCTTTGCTCTTTGCGCTCAGCATCAGATTTTGTCTCCTGCTGCGCTTTTCTAACTAAGAGAACGAGCTCTTCATTATCTTTCTCCATGTTTTCCATAAACTGCTCTAATGCCGTCTCCATATTTTGTATAGTTTGCGGCGGAAATGCTTTATCCTGCTTTTTCCGAGGCATTACAAAGGCGCCAACAATGACAACCGCTCCGAATAATACAATATATTGCAAATATGGCTGCATCGTTCATAGCCTGCCTTTCTAATATTCGCCTTTTATTTTTTTACAGCTTTATATCTAACTTATGCCCTTTAAACGGATGAGCCGGAGACTGCTCATGCTCACTATCCGCATTCTCTAAATCTGTACGCTTCTGCCTTGGCTTCTGATAAGCATTCCCCTGCTGCCCATCATGCTCGCTGCGTACATGAAGCCCGTTCGTTTGCTCTATTGCGATATTTTTCCCTCTAGCAAGCTCGGTTTGTTTCGATGCTTGAGCTGCTAGCATATTTTGATCCATCACGGGCTTATGAATAGCTTGTCCTTGCATGCCGCTGAATTCTTGTGTGCGAGGTACGGACATCTGCAAATCAATGGATTTGAACGACAAATCAGCTCACCTCTTTGCGCTATTCATTTGTGCTGTTTATTTGGTATACGGAAGTAAAACGATATCTCCTTCAGAATACCGGAAGGATACACGCTGCGAAGGATCCTTCACAAATTTGGTATATCTGCCTATCACGATTTTCGTGCCGCCATAAACGATATTGCTAACGTCGATCTTCGAGCGGTCAGTATCCTCAAGCGATTTCTCAATATTAAGAATTCTGTCTTTAGTATGGTCGTTTTCCAGGAGCGTTTGGCGCTTCGTAGCCGTTAGTTTAATGCGCAATGCCAACTTTTCCGGAGACAACTGGCCTGTAGCTGCCAATTGATCCAAAATAGCTAGAGCCTTATTTGTTTTGTCCAAACTTTCCATATTATGTCTAAGTCTAGTTCTCAACTCGAGCATCTCTATACGGTATTCAGGCTTTACACCTACCTCAATCGTCGTTGCCGTGGACAT
Source organism: Paenibacillus sp. J2L1-98 (assembly GCF_056269405.1). NCBI lineage: Bacteria > Bacillati > Bacillota > Bacilli > Caryophanales > Paenibacillaceae > Paenibacillus > Paenibacillus sp. J2L1-98. Next base: position 213,476 of record NZ_JBWDNW010000001.1, read on the forward strand.
GGAGTTACCAACCGTTCGGGCGCTGACAAAATCGCCAGCCTGTACGAGCCCGCCAACGATTAATCCTTTGGCGCCGGAGCAAATGACATTTTTACCTGCTCTTACATGCGAATGCATGATACTTTGCGAAACGAGCACCTCTTCACCGGCCATTACATTGCCTTCTTGAATAAATGTGCTTCGCACGTTACGCCCTGCTTTTACAAAGCCCTTATTGCTCCCCAGGATGCCGCCCGTAATTTCAACGGAGCCCTCTGACTCGATTTCTGCCCCTTCGACACCGCCAATTACCCGGATGTCGCCGGATGCTTTAATCCGGAAACCGCTGAGCACGTTGCCTCTAATGACTACCGTTCCTACAAAATCAATGTTTCCGACGCTGTAATCGACGTCGCCGTTCACTTCATACACAGGAAAAACATTGATTTTCTCTTTATCCGTAAGTGAAATAAGACCGTCAATGGCGGAGTACATCGCTGTCTGGCCATCATTAAGCACGACATTTTTGCCAACCTTAAATCTAACCTGCTTGCCAAGCTTGGCCGGAATTTCCTCTCCCGTCACAGTTTTACCGAACGGTCCCGGCTGAGGATCGAAACGTTCTGCAATCAATTGACCGCGCTTGACGTTTTTGAGCTGCACGACCTCTTTAAAGTCGACCTTTCCATCCTCAAGCTCAGCAGGGGCGCTATTACCAGATTCCATATCATATACAGGCTTGATGAAGCCGTCCTTGCCTGGTACGGGAGACTCACCTTGTGCAACTAGCGTCTGTTCCTTATAATATGCCAGAGGATTAGCAGCGATTTGATTCAGAACATCAGTAAGCAGGCCGTGAACGACCCCCTTGCTGCGCACGAAACGCTCCAGCTCATCGACCTTACATTCAAATTCATCTGAAATTCGGATAAATGTTAAAAATGCAGCCAACTTATCAGCTGATATCTGAATGCTCAGGTATGATTCTAATTGTAGGTTATTCACCTTACTGCCCTCCTTTCTAATGCTGCATGAGTTGATCTTTATGCTTAGCCAAAGCTCCCCTCAGCCGCAAAATAGCTTTCGAGTGGAGCTGGGAAATTCTCGATGGTGATAGTGTCATTACTTCAGCAATTTCACTTAATGATAATTCCTCATAGTAAAACAGTGAAACGACTGTGCGTTCCTTTTCTGTAAGCCGTTCAATACCTTTAACTAATGATTCCTTTAAATAAAACTCATGTACCTTATGATCCGGGTTTTTTGCTTTATCATCTACCAGCAATGACATTCTCGTCTCCGATTCCTCTTCCCTAATCGGATCTTCCAAGGAGCATACGGTTGTGACCGCAATATCTTGGAGTATGTTCGTAAATTCTTTCTCAGACACTTCAAGGTAACGGCTAATTTCAGCATCAGTTACAGAGCGCAAATATTGTTGCTCCAAATGCTGATATGCCTCTTCCACTCTTTTCGCTTTCTCCCGGACGGAACGCGGAACCCAGTCCCCCTGCCGTAATCCATCAATAATTGAACCGCGAATGCGCCACGATGCATAGGTTTCGAATTGCAAGCCGCGTCCGTAATCAAATTTCTCGATTGCATCAATAAGACCCATAACGCCATTGCTGGAAAGATCGTCCTTCATAACGTTTTTCGGAAGTCCGATCGCCATTCGATTCGTTACATAATCAACTAGCGGCAAATATTGCTCAATAAGCCTCTTCTTAGCTTCCAAATCGCCCTGTTCTCTCCATGCTTGCCACATCTGCAAGTTTGTCAAATGAGGGGTTTTCTGCTCGATCATTGACTCACTCTCCTGTCAGGTGACGAATGGCTTTTACCAATTCTTCCGGCTGCGTATTTTTTGTAGATAATAATTGTGGAGGATTTAACGGTCGAAAGCCGGCTGTTTCATTAGATAAAGCATCAGCGGATGGCGCTGACCCGCCATCCTGCAGCTGCGATTTTAGCATTTGGTTAATATCCATCGACTCGTCAGGAGTTTGCAAATCCAGCTGAATCCCTTTACCCTCATCGACTTCGGTCTGCTCGCCCACAAGAGAAGGGGGCTGAAGAATGTATGCCAATATTGCCCGTACTCCATACGCCAGAACAAAAAAAGCGATGAAAGCATACATACTTCTAAGCAGCATAACAGTAACCGGATTGTTTCCGATCGAGAAAGCTACCGTAAGCACGGTGCCGAAAATACCAAATACGACATTCCATCGCCATGTTCCCAGCATATCAAATCTCCTTTGTTCCAAACTGTACGCTTCTGATGGACAGCATTCCGCTCGAACTGTCAAATTCAATCGTCCGCCCAAAGCTTCCTCCCGTATCCTGAGAAATAACCGGGATATTCAATCTTCGCAGCATCTCCGTGCATGACTCTACGTTACGGGGACCAATTCTTAAGGAATCAGTGTGGCCCGACATAGCAAACATTTGAGCACCGCCAGCCATCTTTGCTTTCATTCGCTCGACATATGCGCCGGCTGCGATCATCCGATCAAGCAATTCGGGGATAGCCGTATCGGCATATTTGGCCAAATTCATTTTGGTCTCTCGGGCAATATCTGATGATGGCAGCATCACATGTGCCATTCCGGCTATTTTTCGGATGGGGTCATACAAAGTAAGCCCCACACAAGATCCTAAGCCGGTCGTTTTGAGTATTGCTCCATCTGTTGCAATATTTAAATCAGCCATGCCGACTTTGACCAGATTTTGTTGTATCATTCGCTAACGACTCCCAAAGCCCTAAAAATCTTTTCAAACGACTCCGGATCTGGAATAAGGAAGAAGTGTCCTTCAAGCGACTGGCAATCTTCCAAAAATGTCGTTTCGATTAGAAGGGCCGAGTCCCCCATCTCTCCGTACTGCATTAAACCGTAGCTCAGTACGGCTCCTGCCATATCTACTGCTATTGCAGGGACGGATGGGGCCATCGTTAAATGAGTAAAATCAGCTAATGAGGATAAATAAGAGCCTGCCAAAATATTGCCGATCTCGCATAGCGCAGACAGCTCCATTTCGGAGTAACCCTCCTGCTCTGCAATATTCATAGAAAGCAGCTGACGCAAAATTCGTCTGGCAGATGCTTCTTCTATTATAAAAAACATGTTGCCGGGAGCTTCACCCTCTACCCTAAGGAACACCGCCAGCACGATTTGTTCGGAGCCGCCAACCCGTTCCGCAATCTCTTCAAAGGGCAGTAAGCTTACTTTTGGTACAGCCATATCGACTGGTTTGTCTAACAAGCGTGATAGCGCGGTCGCAGCGTTACCTGCCCCGATGTTGCCGACTTCTTTCAATACATCCATCTCAAATGCTTCAAAGCGGCTGAATAGGCTCACTAGTTATACCTCTATCTGCTCTATTTGAATGATTTCGCTCTTGTTCAACACCTCGGACAAATTCAGCATGATGAGAAGTCGGCCTTCACCAAGCTTTGCAATGCCTCTTAAGTATTTAGCTTTAATGCCTCCGACAATTTCCGGCGGCAAATCGATCGTATCCGAATCGATATCGATGACATCATTCGCTGAATCAACAATAAAGCCTACCTCGATGTCTGCTGCAACGACAACAATAATTCTGGAATTTTCGGTAGCCGGCGTTTCCGGCAGGTCAAACCGGCCACGCAGGTCGATGACAGGAACGACTACGCCGCGCAAATTAATAACCCCTTTAATAAAAGCTGCAGTTTTCGGGACGCGCGTAATCGGAGATAGTCTTTCAATCGTGCGGACCTTATCTACTTCAATTCCGTATTCTTCATTGCCAAGCGCGAACACGATAACTTTTAATTCTTCCCCCATCGTAAAAACCTCCCTATTTGATTAATGCATTCGGATCAATAATCAATGCGACATACCCGTCGCCAAGTATCGTTGCGCCAGAAATTGCTTCAATATTCGTTAAATATTTTCCTAAGGTTTTTAGGACAATTTCACTTTGGCCAATAAATTCATCAACCATAACGGCAGCCCATTTCTCCCCTTTGCGAATGACCACAATTTCGGTTTCTGGCTCGTCATTTTCATTAAAATCCGGAGAATCCAGCACTTTGCTAAGTGATATCAACGGTATGATCGTGTTTCTAAACTCAATCATTTTATGGCCATGAACATGCAAAATTTGTTCCTTGCGAATGATTCCGGTTTCGACGATAGAGGATAAAGGAATCGCATATTTCTCAGAGCCCAGCTGAATAAGCATCGCCGAAATAATAGAAAGCGTAAGCGGCAGCTGAACAGAAAACTTTGTCCCTCTTCCAAATACGGAATCGATAGTCACGTTACCGCCTAAAGAGGTGATTTTGGACCGCACGACGTCTAGACCGACGCCGCGTCCCGAAATATCAGAAATTTTATCGGCTGTGCTAAAGCCCGCAGCAAAAATCAGCATATTGATATCGTCCGGGGACAGCTGCTTAGCCTGCTCCTCGGTTACGACGCCGTTTTTGACAGCCGTTTTGAGAACGCGCTCCTGGTGAATGCCGCGACCGTCCTCCTCCACTTCAATAAAGACATGGTTTCCGCTGTGATAGGCGCGCAGGTAGATTGTGCCCGTTTCCGGCTTGCCGGCTGCAATTCGCTCATCGACGGTTTCAATACCATGGTCAACCGAATTACGAAGCAAGTGAACTAGCGGGTCGCCAATCTCATCAATTACGGTACGGTCAAGTTCTGTATCAGCGCCATTAATGACAAGTTCGATTTTTTTGTCCAGCGATTTAGCCAAATCTCTAATCATACGAGGGAAACGATTAAATACAGAATCAACCGGAACCATCCGCAGCTTAAGAACGATGCTTTGAAGGTCCGAGCTTACGCGCGTCATATGCTCTACCGTTTCGGTTAAGTCGTTTCGTTTAATTTCGCTGGATAGCTGCTCAAGTCTTACGCGGTCGATGAGCAATTCGCTAAACAAGTTCATAAGCGTATCCAAGCGCTCAATATCGACACGAATGGTTCTAGATACATTAGCTGGCGCAGACGAAGCTTGTCCTTTGCTTGTTGCTTCTTCACGCGGCGTATCACCACCAGCTTTAGACGGAGCATCAGCCTTCGCAACCTCAGCAACCTCAATCACTTCTACTGCCGCAGCTGCATGAGATTGACTGAGTACAGCTAACGATTCTGCGTCCAATAACGTTACAACAGCTGACTCAATCTCAGATATGTTAAGAAGCTGTGCTTGAAGATCTTCCTGCGCCACTTGCGAAATCGTAAATACAGTGAAGGTGAAATCGAACTTTTCCTGCTCAATATCCTGAACGGATGGATCAGATTTAATAACCTCGCCCGTACGCTCAAGCAGCTCAAACACCATATACGCGCGAACCGCTTTCAGCAAGCAATTATCACGAATAGCTATCTGAATGTGAAATACGTTGTGGCCCGACTCAATCGATTGAAGCAATATGGAGGATTGGAATTCATCGAGCAGCATCGCCCCTGATGCGCTTGAAACTGGAGCACCTACTGCACTTGCCGCCACTGCCTGAGCTTCAACCGTTTTGCTCGCACTGTAGTCACTCTTTAAAATAATTTGCAGCGAGTTCACGATGGAGGTGACGTCAGCTTTGCCCGTTCCGCCGCCTACGATATCCTGAACCATCGCCTCTAGAGCATCCAGCCCTTTAAACAAGGTATCAAAAATAAAGCTGTCCATTTTTAGCTTGCTGTTTCGAACGAGGTCGAGCACGTTTTCCATTTCATGCGTCAGCGCAGCTAAATCTTCAAAGCCCATAGTGGCCGACATCCCTTTCAGCGTATGAGCTGAACGAAATATATTTTGAACGATACTAAGCTCCTCAGGCTCGCTTTCCAGTCGAAGCAAATTTTCATTCAGCGCTTGCAGGTGATCATTAGATTCATCGATAAACATCGATAAATAGGCATTCATATCCATTTCTCAGCACCTCCTGTAAGTATGGTTAAAAGCGATCTAGCCTATTATTTCAGCACTGCCTGCACAAGCTGCGGGGCAATGTGCTGCAGCGGCAATACTTTGCCCACGCAGCCAGCCTCAACCGCGGACCTGGGCATGCCATAAACGACACAGGTTTCTTCCGCTTCGGCAATCGTTGTTTCGGCACCGCATTCGACTAGCAGCTTCATGCCCTTCGCGCCGTCGCTTCCCATACCTGTCATGATGACTGCATGCCTCTTTAGCTCCCGAAATGCTGTCAACGATTCAAACAAAACGTCGACGGAAGGGCGATGACCGTTGCGTTGAGGCTGTTCCGTCAATAAAATCGAGTAGCCGGACGAATCCTTAGCAAGCTCCATGTGATATCCCCCAGGCGCAAGATAAACAACTCCGGCACCCACTCTCTGCCCCTGCTCCGCCTCAACAACATGCAGACCGCTAAAACTGTCAAGTCGCTGAGCCAGTGACTTTGTAAATTTTGGAGGCATATGCTGGACGATGAGCACAGGAGCCGGAAAATCCGCTGGCAAAGATGTAATCACTTCATGGAGCGCCCTTGGTCCGCCTGTCGATGTACCGATTGCTACTATATGTTTGAATGCTGATTGCGGGTCGCTAGTTTTGGCCTTCCTAATAGAAAGCGGCTCTGCAAAAAGAGGTTTAGCATCAGCCAGCGGTTCCTTACTGACGGAATTGCGGGCAGCAGTCGAAGCTGCCTTTCCCTTGTCAGTTACTTCAGGTTTTGCGCCTTTTGGTTTTGTATGTAATGGGGGTGCCTCTTGCTGCGGCCGCTGCTTGTGCTCCACTTTCGGGAAAAGCGGCTTGTTCCGATCTTTAATTGGTGCAGGCAGCGGTGCAATTACAGGCTCCTCAAGATGCAGAGGCTTTTTCAAAGCATTGTCAATACTATGTATTCTCGTCTTTACTTCTTCGACAATCGACTCCGGCTTCTCGCTAATCGTAATGACAGGTTGATGCCGCTTCGTCAGAACGGCGATACGCAATTTTTCAAGCAAAACCTCGCCGACCTGATGAATATCGTTTGATAGGGCACTTGAAGGCTTTCTTATAAAATCGAATGCACCGAATTGCAGCGCCTTAATCGTCTCTCTCGTATTATCTTCGCTAATTCCCGAGAGCATAATGACAGGCGTAGGGTTGTCTTTCATTATCATTTGCAATGCTTCTATTCCGTTCATTAACGGCATTTCCAAATCTAATGTAACAGCATCCGGTTTCCATTCACGAACCGCTTCAATGGCGTCTAGTCCATTCTCAGCAGTCGCCACAATCGTAAATTGCGGATCCTGAACAATTAAATCGCTTATGATTTTCCGCATAAATCCGGAATCATCAACAACAAGGACACGATAAGGAGCCATCTTGTTTCCTCCTCACTTCCAAAGGATTATCTTGAGCGCCTGAACATTTTATGCAAAAACCCTTTGACTCCGCCGCTAACTGCAGTGATTTGCGGTATCTCAAGAAAGTGCTTCGCAATCCGGTCAACCGCGAGCGATGCTTCGCTTCCCGGGTAAGCGACGGTAAACGGCAATTGACGCTTAACAGCTTTAGAAACGTTTGGATCATCTGGCAAAATGCCTAAATGAGGCAGATCTGACTGGAGAAACCGCTTAGCTACCATGCTGATTTTATCTGCGGTTTGCTTCCCTTCCCTGAAATCTGAGGCGCGGTTGACGATTAATTTGAATTGAACGTCAGCTTCCATTGCTTTAACCATCTTAATTAACGCGTAAGCATCCGTAATCGATGTTGGCTCAGGTGTAGTGACGACGATTGTTTCCTGGGCGGAAGTGATAAACTTAACCGTTTCCTTTGAAAGTCCGGCACCTGTATCAAACAAGATCACATCATATTTGCCATGCAGCTTGCCTATTTCCTCCGCGAAACGGTCAAGCTGCTCCGCCGATAAATCCATCAAATCACGTAAACCGGATCCGCCCGCGATAAAGTTCAGTCCCTCCGGCCCTTCCTGCACGATTTCCCAAATCGTTTTTTCCTGCTTAAGCAAATGATATAAATTGTAGGTCGAAGATACGCCCATCAGCACATCAATGTTAGCCATTCCGAGATCTGCATCGAATACAAGCACTTTTTTTCCCAACCGCTGCAGCGACAATGCGAAATTCAGGCTAAAATTCGATTTTCCGACGCCGCCCTTTCCGCTGGTGACCGTTACAACACGAGTCGTACGGCCCTCGTCTTGAAGCTCTTGCTGCTTTACTAAGTTACGTAACGCTTCCGCTTGATCCATCATGGGTTCTTACTCCTGAGCAGCTGCTGTATGTACGTTTCTAGTTGAAACTTCGCAATATCGTCCGGAACGGTCTGTCCGCTGGCCATATATGTAGGAAGCAATTCATAGTTCATAATCAGATTAAAAATCGCTCCGAAAACCGCTGTTTCATCCAGCTTCGTAAACAATACCTTGCGAACACCGTATTTGCTAAAATGTTCCGCAACCGCAGCCATGTCGCGAGTCTTGCCTGTCATGCTAAGCACCAGCACCGTTTCGCTGGGCTCGGTCGTTTGAAGCAAGCTGTTCACTTCGGATACATGCAGCTCGCTGCGGAAATTCCGCCCTGCTGTATCCATATAAATTAAATCCCGCTCGGCAAGCTGCATGAAGGCACGCGGCAAATCCATTGGCGAGAAAACGACCTCTAGAGGGACGTTCAATATGTTTGCATATGTTCTAAGCTGATCGACTGCCGCAATCCGGTATGTATCAGAAGTAATAAATCCAACCTGCCGTCCGTTCTTAATCGTATGTTCTGCTGCAAGCTTTGCGATCGTTGTGGTCTTGCCCACACCTGTTGGTCCGACAAAATGCACAACTCTTGCTTGACTGCTAATACCGCTGCCTATGTAGGGCCGCAGCCACTCTTCAAGCTGTGAAGCGGCAAGATCCCAAACCTGCTCCTTGCTGAATTCAATTCGTTCCTCGTTCTGCTGGTCCATTATCGATTGAAGCAAACGTTCGATCCACTGCGCATCCAACTCCTGCTCGATCAAATGCTCTTTGAGCTGAATCAATTGCTCGGACATCGCCATTTGATTACTTGATTGTTTAGAGAGCTTGACCATGTATTCTCTTAAATCTCGAATCTCATCAATTATGAACTGCTCGCGTCCGATGCTGGCATTTCGTTCCACAACAGGAGGAGCTGCGGGCGGTTCCATTACTGCAGTAGCAGTGCGTTGCGCCGTAAGCAATATTTGCTCCACGGCCGCATCCACTTGAGGATCCGCTTTACGTATAGGCTGCGGCGGAGGTGGCGTATGATTCGACTCGATAGCGGCTATAACCTCCATCTTCTTCTTCCGGAACATGCCCATAAACCCGCCGACCTTTATTTCCTTTGTATTCAGAATAACGGCATCCTTCCCGAGCTCGCTCCTAATCATGGAAACAGCCTCAGGCAGTGCATTTACCACATATCTCTTTACTCTCATAGGTTCACCACCCCGACGCTTTGTACTTCAATATTCGGTTCAAGCTCGCTGTAGGAAAGCACAGGCACATCTTGCATCGTTCTCTCCACGATCTGTCTCAAATACATTCGAATGGTAGGCGATGCGAGTACGACTGGCTGTTGGCCGGATTGAATTTGACGATTGACATGCTCATTAAGCTTTTGAAAAATCTGCTGCGTAGAAACGGGATCGAGCGCAATATAGCTTCCTTGATCCGACTGCTGTACAGACTCTGCAATTTTTTTCTCAAGCTGCGGTCCGACCGTAATAACCCTCAGGGTGTCGCTGCCTGAAGAAAACTGCTGTGTAATTTGTCTGGATAATGACTGACGTACATATTCTGTCAAGATATCAGTGTCCTTCGTATAATTACCGTGATCAGCTAATGCTTCAAAAATGGTAACGAGGTCACGAATCGATACCTTTTCACGCAGCAGCTTAGACAATACTTTCTGTACGTCGCCGATTGCGAGAATAGAAGGAATTAACTCATCAATAAGCGCAGGATACGTTTCTTTCACATTTTCTACTAACTGTTTCGTTTCTTGGCGGCCTATGAGCTCATGTGCATGACGTTTAATGATTTCCGTCAAATGCGTCGCCACTACAGATGGTGGATCTACGACTGTATAACCGGACAGCTCTGCCCGCTCCTTCATCTGCTCATCGATCCACATGGCAGGCAATCCGAAAGCTGGCTCGGTTGTTTCTATACCGATGACCGAATCGTCCTCGAACCCCGGGCTCATGGCCAAATAATGATTGAGCAGCAAGTCACCGCGGGCTACGGTGTTGCCTTTAATTTTGATTACATATTCATTCGGCTTCAGTTGAATGTTATCCCGAATCCGGATAACTGGTACAACGAGCCCTAGTTCCAGCGCGCATTGCCTGCGGATCATAATGATCCGATCCAGCAAATCTCCACCCTGCTGCGTATCCGCAAGCGGTATAAGTCCATATCCAAACTCGAATTCAATCGGATCAATTTGCAGAAGGCTAATGACGCTTTCGGGACTGCGAACCTCTTCAATCTGCTGCTCTTCAACGAGCATCTCCTCTTGTTCCTTCTGCTTATGAATCGCTTTATGCATGAACCAGCCGCCGTATGCCAGCATAATCGCGAATGGCCAAGTCCGCATTGGCCCGATTGGTGTAAGACCCAGTAAAGCTATCGTTCCTGCGGCGATAAATAAGAGCTTCGGATATTTGAAAAGCTGCGCCGTAACATCCTCAGCCAGGTTTCCGTCAGATGCTGCACGGGTAACGATCAGGCCTGCGGCGGTTGAAATAAGCAAAGCAGGTATTTGACTGACGAGTCCGTCACCGATTGTAAGGATAGAGAACGTCGAAAGTGATTCGCCGAAGCTTAAATCATGGATAGCCATACCGATTATGAATCCGCCTACCAAGTTGATGGCTAGAATGATGATAGAGGCAATCGCATCGCCTTTTACGAATTTACTGGCACCGTCCATCGCACCGTAAAAATCGGCTTCCCGTTCGATTTTGGATCGGCGGGCTTTCGCTTGCTGTTCATTGATCAATCCAGCATTCAGGTCCGCATCGATACTCATTTGTTTACCTGGCATCGCGTCTAGCGTAAATCTTGCAGCGACCTCCGCTACCCGCTCGGAGCCTTTCGTGATGACGATAAATTGAACGACAACGAGGATGAGGAAGACGATAAAGCCGATTGCAATTTCTCCCCCGCCAACCCAGCTGCCAAATGTAGCGACGACCTCCCCCGCTTCAGCATGCGATAAAATATTTCTAGTCGTTGAAACATTCAGCGCTAGACGGAATAGAGTAGTGATTAATAGAATGGCCGGGAATATTGAGAAATCAAGTGCTTCCCTTGTATTCATAGCGATCAGCAAAATCATCAAAGCGATCGAAATGTTTAATATAATGAGAATATCTAGTAGTAGGACTGGGATCGGGATTATCATCATGAGCACAATTCCAATTACGCCAAAAAGTACTACAAAGTCCTTTGCTTTCATGACGCCGTCTCCTCCGGTAGTGTTATGATGATTTCACGCGTCCTTTCAGTTTATATACATATGCGAGCACCTCAGCCACAGCTTGGAACAAATCTTGCGGAATCACATCCCCAATCTCAGCCCGTTCGTAAAGCGCTCTGGCCAGCGGCTTATTTTCCATTGTGACAACACCGTTTTGTTTGGCTATTTCTTTGATGCGAAGCGCTACGTGATCCATCCCTTTGGCAATTATCTTGGGCGCCTCCATCTTCGTCGCATCGTACTTCAATGCGATGGCAAAATGTGTAGGGTTCGTAATGATGACATCCGCATTCGGAACCTCCTGCATCATTCGCTGCAGCGCCATTCTGCGTTGACGCTCACGAATACGGCCCTTGATGATCGGGTCACCCTCCGATTTCTTGTATTCATCCTTTATATCTTGTTTAGACATTCTTAAGCTTTTGCTATGTTCAAAGCGTTGATAGAAATAATCGGCTAGCGCGAGTACCGTAAGCACCGCACCGATTTCAATCCCTAGCTTCACGGTTAAACCTGCGATAAAGCTAAATATTTGTTGAACCGGAAGGCTTGCCAATACTAATATCCGATCCCACTCCTTCATGATCGTCATATACACGAGTACTGCTATGATCAGAAGCTTCAGAACACTCTTTAAAAATTCAACTATTGTTTTTGCTGAAAATATTTGTTTAAACCCGTTAACCGGGTTCAACTTGCTAAATTTCATTTTAAGAGGATCGCCTGTCAACAAAAAACCAAACTGCACAATGTTACCAAGGATCCCGGTAATAACGGCAATTGCAAATATCGGCAGCAAAATGAGCAGCAGCTCGATTGCTACATCGCTGAAGAGTGACATCACGTTTCCAGCCGTTAAATCCATCAGCAGCCAGTCTTCGAATAAATTTCCGAACAGCATCATAATATGCGCTTTGAAATAACCGCCTAACATGATGAAGCTCATAAAAACAAACATTAAAATAAGTGAACCAGGCAGATCAGCGGATCTGGCGATCTGACCTTTCTTTCTTGCTTCATCCCGTTTTCTCGGAGTGGCTTGCTCAGTCTTCTCCTGACTGAACAGCTGAAGATCAAGCTTTAGACGGTAATTGCGCATGGGCAGCATCCTCCTATTGCCCTTCAGGCGGCGGACCCTGCACAATACCGAATAGCTGTTCCAGAGCGCCAAACATGATGGAAAACAATCTTTCAAATATGCCAGCAAGGCTTGGCATTAACAAGACAAGCAGAATCATGCCGATGATAAGCTTTAACGGGATACCGATTACAAACACATTGAATTGAGGAGCTGTTTTAGTCAGGAAACCCAAGCCTACATCGGTCAAAAACATGGCCACAATAAGCGGCGCAGCTACTTGAATGGCAAGCAGAAACGTGTTGCCTGCCAATCTCGTTAAAAAGTCGGTCACGCTGCCGCTCATCAATCTGCTAAAAAGTTCATTTGACAAAGGCATCCATTTGTAGCTATCCATGAGACCCGTTATTAAAAAATGATGGCCGTTCATCATCAGAAAAATGACGATAATCAGCATGTACTTAAAATTGCCGAGCAAAGGGGCTGACGTACCCGTATGAGGGTCTACTATGTTTGCCATCGCAAAACCAACCTGCAAATCCATAAAGGCGCCTGCGGTTTGAACAACGGCGAAGAACAAATAGACCACATAACCCATCAAAACGCCGACTAATATTTCACGAAACAGCACAAGCACATACTCTGCGTCCGGTACAATCGTCTGCTTCATTCCGTACGTTAAAAAAACGATAAACGAAATGAAGAAGCCGAGACCGATCTTGAACACGTTCGGCACGCCTCGCGAGGAGAACACAGGCGCTACGACGAAAAACGCAGTTATTCGACAAAAGATTAGCAAAAAAATAGGAAAACCTTGTACGATCGCGTTCATTCACTCACAACCTAACCGATGTAATTATGAAGATTGTTCAGCAGATTGTAAGTAAAGTCGATAACCGTATTTAGAATCCATGGGCCAAAAATAATGATGGAAACGAAAACAGCTACAATTTTCGGGACAAATGCCAGCGTCTGCTCTTGAATCTGTGTTGTTGCCTGAAATATGCTGACAAGTAACCCTACGACCAAAGCAAGAACGAGCATTGGTGCACTGGCTTTCAAAACGACGAATACAGCCTCGCTGGCCAATCCGATTATGAAATCAGTACTCATCGAACGTCACTCCCTGCTAGTATCACGTGTTGAAGCTTAGTAATAAAGATTTTACGATCAAATACCATCCATCTACTAATACAAATAGAAGCAGTTTAAACGGCAAAGATATCATTACGGGAGGCAGCATCATCATCCCCATTGCCATCAATGTGCTCGCAACAATCATATCGATGACTAGAAACGGAATGAAAATCATAAATCCCATTTGAAAAGCTGTTTTGAGCTCGCTGATCGCATATGCAGGTATTAATACCGTAATTGGAATCTCTTTAAATGAAGCAGGTTTCTCCGTTTTGGTGTAATTCATGAAGAGCATTAAATCCTTTTCCCGCGTATGGGAGAACATAAACTTCTTCATTGGGACGGATGCTTCTTGGAAAGCCTCAGTTTGCGAGATTTGACCTTTTAAATAGGGCTGAAGTGCAACGTCGTTGACCTGCGAGAACGTTGGCGCCATGATGAAAAAAGTTAAAAACATCGCAAGACCGATTAATACTTGATTGGGAGGCATTTGCTGCGTTCCAAGTGAAGTTCTTACAAAGCCTAGAACGATAACAATTCGGGTAAAGCTGGTCATTAGCACCATAATTGCCGGTGCGATGCTTAATACTGTTATTAATAAAAGAATGGATAAGGCGCTAGTACCGGGCGTGTCGCCGCTTCCGTCGCCAATGTTAATGGATACGTCGGGCAAAGGCTCCGCAAATGCCTGATTATGTATGAGCATGGCAAACAGTTGTACAGCAACGATTGATATCCACCACTTATTTTTCATCATCCATCAACCGTTCATTTGATTTAGATTCATGCAGCATCGATTCCAATTGTTGTTTGCGGTCTGCTTGTTTACTAAGCTTGTTTTGCAACAGATGCTGAAAGGAGGATGTTGAATTCCATTGCTCTTCTGACAGCTCTGTTTCGGCTCTTTCGTTACGGTTTCTAAGCTTGCTAAGCAGCTCAGAAATGATGTCTTTGGACCACGCAGATTGCTGCTGGCGTTCGAGCGCAGTTATGACAGCGTTTGCCTGCTCAGCATTGTCAATCTTATCGATTAGGGTAATGTTCTCGCCGACACCAACAATATAAATCCGTCCAGCAATTTCAACGACTTGAAGCGAATTGTTTTGTCCGAGCGCAATTCCGCCGAGCGAACGAAGCGAACGATTCGTTCCCCACGTACGGTTGCGCTGAGACAACCATTTGATGACTAAAATGATCAACACGATAACGATGGCAAGCGCGATAATGACCCAAATCAAGCTGCCCGCTAGATCCTTTGTACCCGTGAACACCATCTGTTCATCATTGTTTGCGCTGCTGCCGTCTGTTGCAGCAGCAGCAGCAAAACGAGGCCAAATCGCCATCCCAAGAGCAGACACCATTGAAATGCGCGAAGGTAAGTTAAACATCTTGTCTATCCGCTATCCGAGCGTTTTCTTGATCGCTTCAATTACGCGATCAGCTTGGAACGGTTTAACGATGAAGTCCTTTGCGCCTGCTTGGATCGCATCAATAACCATTGCTTGCTGACCCATTGCTGAACACATAATCACTTTTGCATTGCTGTCTATCTTTTTGATCTCTTTCAGTGCGGAGATTCCGTCCATCTCAGGCATCGTAATATCCATTGTTGTCAAATCCGGTTTCAGTTCTTTGTACTTTTCTACCGCCTGAGCGCCATCCGGGGCTTCACCGACGACTTCGTAGCCGTTCTTTGATAAAATGTCACGAATCATCATGCGCATGAAAGCTGCGTCGTCTACGATAAGAATGCGGTTTGCCATCTCTTTTTATCCTCCCAGGATACTATTGTAATTTTTGAATACGGTCCCATTGACTTACGATATCCGTCACGCGAACACCAAAGTTTTCATCGATAACAACAACCTCGCCTTTGGCAATTAGCTTATTGTTCACCAGGATGTCGACCGGCTCGCCGGCAAGCTTGTCCAGCTCGATAATCGAACCTTGCGACAGCTCCAAAATATCTTTTATTTGCTTCTGGGTCCTTCCTAATTCTACCGTGACCTTAAGCGGTATGTCGAGCAGTAAATTGAGGTTTGTCTCATCTGGCTGAATAAACGGAGCGTTGCCGAAATTAGCAAATTGGACAGGCTGAACGTTTACATTACGATTAGCTGAATGACCATATGTATGAGGTCCAGGCGGCTGCATGGGAATATCGTAGCCGGCTGCCGGTGTCTGAAACTGCATCGGCGGCATCTGGTTCATATGGTTCATATGGTTCATATGGTTCATATGATTCATCTGGTTCATTTCGTACATCTGGTTCATTTGACTCATTTGCGGCATTTCCTGCATAGGCGGTGCCATGTGCATTTGTGGCAGCACAGCGTTCATGTGAGCTGCGGCAGCTGTTTCCTGCATAGCCATTGCTTGCTGCGCTGCGGGAACTGCAGGAGCAGCAGCTGGAGCTGTAACTGCAGGCTGTGCTGGCGGTTCTTCTACTACCCCCATCAATATATCAACCATTTGCTTTGCAAAAGGGATAGGAAGAAGCTGCATAATCGTCGAATCGATAAGATCGCCGATCGTCAACCGGAAAGAAATTTTAATAAACAAATCCACTGGCGGCAAATGCTCCATGCCATCGCCGTTATTCACATCTAAAATATCAATTCCTGGCGGTGAAATGTTGACAAATCGATTAAAGATCGTTGACATCGACGTCGCGGAAGAACCCATCATTTGATTCATGGCTTCTTGTACAGCACTAATATGAATTTCGTTCAGTTCTTCGACAGTGATGTTGTTCCCTTCACCGCCCAGCATCAAATCAGCAATGATTTGGGCATCCTTTGTCTTAATAACGAGAGAGTTAATGCCTTGAAATCCGTCAACATATTGCACGCTGACCGCGACATGCGGTTTAGGGAAAATGTCCGGGAGTTCGTCTTTTTTAACGATGCTAACCTGCGGCGTCGTGATGTCTACTTTTTTGCCAAGCAGCGTCGATAGTGCTGTCGCGGCACTGCCAAAGGTGATATTTCCGATTTCGCCCAGCGCAGACTGTTCCATTTCGGATAAGAAGTCTGAAAGTTGTTGTCCGGCCTCAGAGGGCAGCTCCGGTTCCGGCTCACTTACGGATTGACGAAGCAATGCATCAATTTCCTCTTGTGACAAATAGTCCTTACTCGTCATAATCTTCTTCCACTCCTTCGCTGACAACCTGATCTACTTGAACAGCCAGTCGATCCTTAACGGAGCCCGGACTGCCAATAAACTTAAGCTTCTCTCCCACTTTAATCTTCAGACCATCATCGACTGACTTATTCAATGAAATAACATCGCCTATATTCAGTCCCAGAAATTCTTTGATCGTAAGCGAGGATTCACCAAGCTCAGCTACGATTGGAAGCTTCGCTTTGTTCACCCGCTGCTCCAATATTTCAACCTCTTCTGGCGCACGGGCTTTCTTCTGCGAAACAAACCAATGATGAACAGATAATCTGGACATAATCGGTTCGATAACGACATGCGGAATACAAAGGTTGATCATTCCTGTCGTGTCGCCAATTTTGGTGCTGAAAGAAATAAGTGCTATCGTCTCGTTCGGAGATACGATTTGCATGAACTGAGGATTCGTTTCCAAAGCTTCCAGTCTAGGAGAAATATCGATTATCGTTTTCCATGCTTCCTGCAAGCTTTCAAACGTTCGGCTGAAGATACGCTCCATAATGATCGTCTCGATCTCAGTTAAGCTGTTAAATTTGGAAGGCGCTATACCCTGCCCGCCTAACATCCGATCAAGCATGGCGTAAGCTACGTTTGGATGAACCTCAAGCACCATCCGCCCTTCCAGCGGCTCCGCTTCGAAGATGTTCAAGATCGTCATCTTAGGAATCGAACGAATAAATTCGTCATATGGCAATTGCTCGACCTGCACGACATTTATTTGAACAAATGTGCGTAGTTGCGCTGAGAAATAGGTTGTTAAATATCGTGCAAAGTTTTCGTGGATCCGGGTCAAGCTTCTTATATGATCCTTCGAAAAACGAACGGCGCGTTTGAAATCATACAAACTGACTTTTCGTGTCGTCTCTTCCTTTTTCAGTTCCTCTGCATCCATTTCACCGGAATCCAAAGCAGCAAGCAGCGCATCAATTTCATTTTGCGATAAAACATCAACCAAATATCTCACCTCCTTCGAGGAATGTCGGCGTAGTCAGTTAAATTTCTGTAATAATAAAGTTTGTGATTTCTACCTTAACCAATTTACCTTTCGGGACAATGGGATTAATAAGGTTAAGCAGCTTGGATTCGAGTGCATCTTCGCCTTGAGAGCCTTTCAGCTCGTCAGCGGTCATATCTGCTAGCGTACGGTTAATGATAGGTCTGACCTCAATTTCGATCAGCTTGTCGAACTCTTCCTTTGTTTTCTTGCTGTCAAGCTGGAAAGCAAAGCTAAGAACAACAACATATTCAGGGTCTTTCAAGTTTCTTCTGAAATCCTTTAATTCGGATGTAACCTCTACACGCTCATCCGCAGACAACACTTTAACCTCAATGGTCTTTGTCTCCGTCGCTTGTTCCTTAGGGTCGGTAAAAAAGGATTTAAACAATATAATGGCAACAATTGCGATTAATGTTATAGATAACAAAATGGTAATCAACCATGGAAGCATTTTTTTCATGCTGAGGGCCCCTCCGTTTGCTCACTCTTTTGGGCCGCCGCAACGAGGCCAATTGTCCGAAGATACTGCTCATTAAGCAGCAACAGCTCAGCTGTCTTCTCTTTAACTACCAGCTTTTTTCCTGTCGTAAGCGTAATAACGGTATCCGCGGATTCTTCAATCACTTCAATTAATAGTGCGTTTATCGTGACTCTTGTTCCATTTAATCGCGTTACGGTAATCATTAGTTACCCCCTCACACCTAGGGGAGGCACTGGGCCTCCCGCCCGTTATGACTTACCTATCGTTTTAAGTTAACAACCTCTTGCAAAATTTCATCGGAAGTTGTAATAATACGCGAATTTGCTTGAAAACCGCGCTGCGCAACGATCATTTCCGTAAATTCAGCTGTCAAATCAACGTTTGACATTTCCAGCTGTCCGGCAATGATCGATCCCGTACCGAGCTCCGGATCGCCGGCGAACGTCATGAAATCTTCAATTGAAGCGTCCGGGTTAGCATTGGCCGTCACGCGGTACATATTGCCGCCAAGCTTCTCAAGACCGCTGGGGTTTACAACCTTCGCAATGCCAAGTTGTGCGACAGCTTCCGTACCGTCAGCCGTTACGCCCGTAATCGTTCCATCCTGTCCGATGGAAAAAGCAGTAATCGCTTCGTCAAGAACGATCGGCTCTTGGTCGACGCTTAGTACAAAGTATCCATCGCCTGTTACAAGCTGTCTGTTCGCATCCAACGTAAAGTTTCCTGCGCGGGTCAGAAGCATTTCAGACTCGTCGTTAGCTCGAACAACGAAGAAGCCATCTCCGTCGATACGCAGATCAGTCGCCTGATTCGTCGTCATTGCGCTTCCTGCGGTATGTACCGTATCGATAGATCCGATAGATACGCCTAAACCGACCTGCTTCGCGTTTACGCCACCTCGCACGCCTTCCTCAGGTGCGGTAACGCCCGCAACAGTCTGGCTTAGAATATCTTTAAACATGACGCGGCCTGCTTTGAAACCTACCGTGTTGACGTTGGCGATATTGTTGCCTATGACGTCAAGCTTTGTTTGAAAGCCGCGCATACCGGATACGCCCGAATACATCGATCTTAGCATTGTTCGTTTTTCCTCCTGGAATATGGATTGGACTCATTGGCTTCTAAGTATGTATGCACTATCATGCAGCTGCTTCAATCGGTCCGCAGCTTGAGGCTCCCTGATAGGTCCAGCCTTACGATAAAATAATAGCACTGTCTATATGAGTAAATACGTTACTTCTCATTTGTCCGCCATCCATAGCCGTTACTACGGTGCGGCTTGGAACGTTCACAATCATAGCGATATCTCGAAAAACGATTAAAGAATCTTGAGCGCCTTTTGATGCAGCCTCTTCAACGGCATTTATAATTTTCGTTAACGATTCCGGCTGTAATTTAATGCCTCTCTGCTGCATGCGCACCTCGGCATGATGACTGAACTTAAGCACTTTCGTATCAAGCAAGCCTTGAAACTCTGTCGATTGCGGTAAACGGTTAGCTGCCGCTTTGCCTGGCTGAAGGGGTGTGGATTTAACCGGGAAAATATGACCGATTCTCACGCCATTGTTCACTAGGTTTCCGCCCCCTCCTCAGCACCCGCTGAATCAGAAGATGAATTATCCGCTGCTTCGACGCTGGCATTATCTGCCGTTTCCTCCGCGCTGGCACTGTCTCCATCCGTTTCCGATACTGCTGTGACATCATCAAGAGCGATCTCAGCACCGCCTACCCTTGCATATAGAATGCCGTCCTTCGAGATGATGGACTCAACAACGCCCTTAATGGTTGTGACATCTCCCGCTTCGTCAGCTTCGTTCCATTCAATCGTTTTGCCAATCATGGTTGAAGCGGAGCCTATATTCTGACGCATTAAGGTAAGCTCAGAAGACATGTTCATAAGCTGCTCCACCGAGGTGAATTGTGCCATCTGTGCGATGAAATCCTTATCCTGAAGCGGTTGCATTGGATCCTGATTACGAAGCTGCGTTACAAGGATGCTTAAGAACTGATCCTTGCCAAGCGTATCCGTGCTTATTTTGTTTGCTGCCGCTTGCACGTTTGCTTGACTATAGTTCGGCCATACTGCGCGGGTAGAAATGCTATCTGCCATTTCCGATCACCTCCGATCTCTCTTGCGGCACGATTGTTCTGCTAAGCCTTAACGTTTATTCCTCTGCCGAAGCCAAGTCCTTGAATTGCCGCTTGTTCAATCATTTCGGTTTCAAATTGAGTTTCACTTGATCCCTCTTCGCCTTGAAAAGACTGACGGCCAGAAGCTTGCTGCTGACTGCTTCCATGGCCTTGATGCTGCGATGACAGCTGAGTCATCGATTGTCCCTGCGACACCTCAAGCTTATCGACCATTAGGCCTTGTGCTTGAAGAGCGGAACGAAGCTGAGCCATTTGATTATCCAGCATATCTTTGGCCATAGCTGTATCCGTTTGGAAGATTGCCGTCAATAAGCCATTTTGCATCGTAATCCGTACGTCAACTTGCCCCAGATGTTCAGGGAAAAGCATAATCTTCGCTTCTGAAACACCGTTTAAAGACGTTATATCAAACTTTTGTACAATCATTCCCGTCATCGACTTAGCAAAGTCATCCGCAACGACAAAAGAAGTCGCAGCTGCTGCTGCATTTGCAACCAGCGGTGCGAATCCACGCAGCTTATCCGGATTACTTGCACCCGGCTGAACCAGCGGATTCGTTTCAGCCGATGAAGTGACTGTTTCTGAATCGACGCCTTGCTCTAAGCTTGGAACTGCTGTTGAGAGGACTGCCGGGTGTACTGCCGCTTGCTGCGATAAACGCTGCAACAACGTGCTAACCTCAACTTGTGGAGCAGATTGCGCTGAAAACAGCTGTTGTGTGAAGGCTGTCGATTTCGTTTGCGGTCTATTCGTTTCCACCGGCTCGCCTTCCAAAATCGCTGTTAACGCTTGAAGCTGCTGCGCTGCCAATTCAGATGGCTCTTGTTGTTGAATCAGCTTAGTTGTTCCTTGCTGAAGCATGGCTTGTAATTGCAGCAGCGTATCCTGCAGGCTAGACTTCACAGCTGCGATGCCTGCAACTACCTGCTGATCAGACATGCTTCCATCCCCGGCAATCAATGGCTTAGCCGTTTGCTGAATTACCGGAACTGGAATTCCGATCAACGCGAGCAGCGCATTCATTTGATCGAGAACAGCTTCTAATTGCTGCAGCTGCTGCTCATCTTCTGCTGGCGCTTCGCTATCTTCTTTTGCCGGTTCAGCAAGCTGTTCAAGCAGCCCGTCGATAATCGACATCAGATCGGATATAGTAGGGGCAGCTGCAGGTTCTGCGGTTTCGCTTGCCGCTTCCTTTAAGACAATAGCAACTGGCTCATTGCCTTGCGTATTTGCAGTACCGCTTGCAGCATCGCCGCCGTTAAGCTGCTGCACTAACGTTTTTTGGAATACCGCTCCGCCTGTACTATTACTCGCTTGTCCAGATGTTGTTGATTGAGCCTTCGGCTGGCTTGACGCAATTTGTGGAATCATCATTTCCATTTTTCTCACCTCCTTTCGATTAAGGGGTTCAAAAGCTGCTTGGTCAGCCGTTAACTGCCTGTCATCAATTTGGATACAATCTGAGCTGTGGTCGCTTCATTAATTCCCGACATTTCCGCTAGAATGGCCGATCTCGGCTGATTGTCAACCGCATTAAGAATCCGAAGCACCTTGCTTGGACTTACCTCCACCATTTTAATTAATAATTCAGCGGCGCTTTTTGGATCCATTGCCGTGAAGGTGGCACTTAGCTGCTCTTGATCAAGAACAGAGGTCGCTTTCTTTGTTTCCGGTGTTTTCTGAGCATTAAGTTTTGCTTGAAGCGCGGCAATTTGCAAATCCTTTGTCTTCACATTATCCTTCAGCATCATTGCTGCGTCAGCCGCCGTCTGCGGATTCATCTTCTCCATAATACGTACCCTGTCATCGGAGCGCATATTTGCAAACACAAGCACGATTTCTTTTAGAGTCATGCTTTGCAGAATAGGTGCTGCTTTACTTGGTGTAATTTTGGAAAACATACTCGCTAATTCTTGAATTTTCGCTTCGTATTCCTCATCCTCAAGCAATTGCTCATCATTAACGCTCTTGAGCTGAGAGTTATCGCTTTCCAAATCTTTAACCTCTTGCTCAAGCGCAGTCTTCGACTGGTTTGCAGCTGCCAGTTCGCTTTCAATCGCAGTCAGCTGCGCTTGCAGATCCGCAATTTTCGCAGACATGTTTGCTGTTTTCAAATCAACATCATTTAATGCCCCTCCTGCAACCTTAGGTTCA
Organism: Paenibacillus sp. J2L1-98; assembly: GCF_056269405.1. NCBI lineage: Bacteria > Bacillati > Bacillota > Bacilli > Caryophanales > Paenibacillaceae > Paenibacillus > Paenibacillus sp. J2L1-98. The sequence goes on from NZ_JBWDNW010000001.1 coordinate 236,101, forward strand.
GGAAGCACATCCTTTAAGAAGGGAACCGAGTTTCCGGCCTCCAGCATCTTATTGCGAAAATCATTATTGAACAAGGTATACAATACGCCGAGCAAAACGATTGCGAATAAAATCGGCGTCATCAAAAACATGATTCGTTCCAGCGTGCTGTAACCTTGCTTTTCATTATCCAAACCCGCCAATTCCACTCACTCCCTCTAGCCGGTCTCACGCTTCACTTTATGGGGTTGGGATCATGAAACGGACGCTTGCCAGCTCATCCAATTCGTTCTGCTCTTTGATTTGCATAGCTTGTTGGAATCGGTCACGCGCATGATCTTTTGCTTTAAGCCACACTTTCTCATCCTTCATCTTGTCCGAAAGCTTAAGCCTGCTTTGTTCAACCGCCTTCTGCGCATGCAGCACATCTTGCAATTTGCTTGTAATACAAGCTACTAAATGATCCAAATAATGCTGGATGACTTGAAGTTCTGACAGGGGGACGGCAATACGTGTAGCCTCATGAAGCTTACCTTCCCATTCCTGCTGCTTCGCTCTTAACAGCCCAAGCGACAGCTCCGCTTCTGCTAGTGCGCCAATTGCTGATGATAGAGTCCATTCTGCTTGTGTCTTCTCACTGGACTTCAAATCAACAACTTTTTGAAATGAATAACGAAACGATGCCATCTATCTGTTCAACTCCTGTAAAAATCGGTAATTAAACGATTTTGCGCTTCCTCTAAGCTCACTTTTTCGCTGGTCTTCTGCCTCGTATAACTCTGAATCGGCTCAATAAATTGAAGCGCCATATCAATTTCTGCATTTGATCCTCGTTGGTACGCCCCGATATTGATCAAGTCTTCCGAATCTTTATATATAGATAGAAGCTTTTTCAGATCATTTGCCGCATCCTGCTGCTCTTCCGTTACAATTTCCTTCATAACGCGACTAACAGAGGCTAACACATCGATTGCGGGAAAATGTCCTTTATGAGCTAATTGACGGCTCAAAACGATGTGACCGTCCAAAATTCCGCGGACAGCATCCGCAATGGGCTCATTCATATCATCACCGTCTACAAGCACGGTGTAGAAGGCAGTAATAGATCCTGCAGGTCCTGTCCCTGCACGTTCAAGCAGTTTTGGCAGTGCAGCGAAAACCGAAGGCGTATAACCGCGTGTAGCGGGAGGCTCGCCGATAGCAAGGCCAACCTCACGCAGCGCCATCGCATAACGTGTAACCGAGTCCATCATCAACATAACGTTTAGGCCGCGATCGCGAAAATATTCAGCTATGGAAGTCGCAATTAAAGCGCCTTTCATACGAATTAATGCAGGCTGGTCAGAAGTTGCTACGATTACGACCGAACGGGCAAGCCCTTCAGGCCCCAGGTCCTTCTCGATAAACTCCAGCACCTCGCGTCCGCGCTCGCCGATCAAGGCAATTACGTTGACGTCAGCGGATGTATTCCTTGCAATCATCCCAAGCAGCGTACTTTTGCCGACACCCGAGCCGGCGAAAATTCCGACGCGTTGACCGCGTCCTACGGTAAGCAGTCCATCAATCGCTCTCACGCCAATTCCTAGCGGTTCTACGACGCGTGGACGCATGAGCGGATTACTCGGTTCATTGTGCGTTGAATAATGCTGCATCCGCCTAGGCAAGAACGATCCGTCCAGCGGATTGCCGAGGCCGTCCAGCACTTTACCCAGCAGCTCTGATCCGACTTGAACCGTTAAGGGTTTGCCTGTTCCGACAACATCGCAGCCAGGGCTTATCGCATGAAGATCGCCAAGCGGCATCAAGATAACCTTGTTATCGCGAAATCCGACGACTTCCGCTTTAATCGGCTTCGCTCCTTTGGATGGATAGATAAGGCAAACGTCTCCGATACTCGCATCCGGCCCTTCCGATTCAACCGTCAGGCCGATAACTTGCGTTACTTTTCCGTTTACCCGTACGGGATCAAGCGGCTGCATATGCTCGATGTACTTTAGAACATCCAGTTTATTCACTTTCATCGGAATAACCTCGTTCTTCGCCGCTATGATGAGCGAGATGTATTAACTCTCGTTTAATCTCAGCCAGCTGCGTATCGATCCTCGCGTCGATGCTGCCGTATGCAGAACGAATGACACAACCGTTATCCTTTACCGTCGAATCAGGCAAAATCTGCAGCTCGGCTTGCGAATCGATCGCAAAATGAAGCTCTTCTCTAGCAGCTTGTACGAACGAGAGTTGTCCTGGAGCGACGCAAAGCGTAATTACGCCCTGCTCTCTTCTTCGGGACAACGATTTGCGAATCAGGTCGATAGCCATCTCAGGCGCTAACGTAAGCTGCTGCCCAATGATTTTTTCTGCGATAGCGCAGCTTAATTCAACCAGAAAGGGCTCCGCCTCCTGAATGATTTGCTCACGCATTTCAAATGCTGTTTTTAATACATCCGATGCTTCGGAAAGCTTATGCTCCCAAATCTCGCGCAATTCCTTTTCTGATTGCGCAGCACCTTCAGCATAACCAAGCTCATAACCGGCTTTCCTTGATGCTTCGGCTGCCGCTTCATCATCCGTACGCCTTTGCAGCCACCAAACATCGATCTGCTGCTGCGTTTCATCCAGAAGCCTTTCGCTTTCCTGAGCCGCTTCGCGAAGTCGTTCTTCCGCATAGAGCTGAGCATCATTCAGAATTTGATCTCGCAGTGAAATGGTCTCTTCATCAGGTACAGGTTCAATCTCAGCTTCCTGATCAAGCTCCACGACCATTTCAACATTTCGTTGATGCAGCCATTCCAGCTGCTTTAGTTGATCAAGAGTAATCACGCTCGAAGATTTTATCAAATTAGACAATGATGTCGTCTCCTCCACCGCGGGCGATGATGATTTCACCAGACTCTTCTAATCTGCGAATGGTAGCAACGATACGGGTCTGTGCTTCTTCCACGTCGCGCAGACGGACTGGACCCATAAACTCCATTTCTTCTTTGAAGGTCTCTGCCATTCGTTTCGACATGTTGCGGAATATCGCTTCACGAACCTCTTCGCTCGCCACTTTAAGCGACAGCTGAAGATCTGCATTCTCAATATCGCGGATGATCCGTTGAATCGAGCGATTGTCGATATTGACAATATCCTCGAATACGAACATGCGCTTCTTGATTTCTTCTGCAAGTTCCGGATCTTGAATTTCGAGCGCATCAAGAATGGTTCGCTCCGTACCTCGGTCGACACCGTTCAATATTTGTACGATAGAATCGATACCGCCGGCATTGGTGTAATCCTGCGTAACGGTTGCGGATAGCTTTTGCTCAAGGACACGCTCTACCTGAGAAATTACCTCTGGCGACGTGCTGTCCATCAACGCGATTCGCCTTGCTACCTCTGCTTGCTTCTCCTGAGGAAGAGAAGATAGAATATGCGAGGATTGCTCAGATTGCAAATAGGACAAGACCAAAGCAATCGTCTGCGAATTCTCGTTTTGAATAAAGTTTAAAATTTGTGTAGGCTCCGCTTTTCTGGCGAAATCAAATGGTCTTACCTGCAGCGTAGCTGTCAATCGGTTAATGACCTCAAGCGCTTTTTGCTCGCCGAGCGCTTTTTCCAATATGTCTTTTGCGTAGGAAATACCACCTTGCGTTATGTACTCCTGAGCCATGCAAATTTGGTGAAATTCGCTCAATATCGTTTCTCGGTCAATACTGTCTACTTTCCGTACATTTGCGATTTCCAGCGTTAGCTGTTCAATTTCTTCTTCACGTAAATGCTTAAATATTTGTGCCGACACCTCAGGTCCAAGCGTAATAAGCAAAATGGCTGCTTTCTGGCGACCTGTTAAGCTTGGCATTGACTTTGACAATTGAACCACCTCTATTCATCCACGAGCCATGTGCGAAGAAGATTAACGAACTCATCCGGTTTTCGTTTTGCAAGTGTTTCAAGATTTTTACGGGCTTGGCTTTCGTTGCTGACACTTTCCAAATCAAGCGTTGGATATTCCACTTTGGTAGGTGCAGACAACTCAATTTCTTCCTCAACAACTTTTTTGCGTCTGCGGGCAAGCATAAAGATCAGTCCGCCGATTATAGCAAGAGCTGCGGCACCGATGCCGATCATCCAAGGCATAGAAAGCAGACCTGCTTGATCATTCGAACTGCTGCCGGAAAATGTTCTTGCAATTAAGGATACTTTCTTCTGCATAAGCGCATCATCGTTCACATCTTGACCGGAATCCGCGAGCTGCGCTCTGACCAATGCAGTTAAATAGGTCATAATTGCTGCTTTACTCGCCTCATCATTCATTTCTGACTGTTCGATACCGATACTAATAGAAAGGTCTTTGAGAACAAATGGCCCGGACACGATGTTATTGCTGATACGAGTAACATCATAATTCCGAATTTGGGAATTCGTTTCTGAAGAGCTTCCACCTGTTGATGCCGCCTGATACCCTGGCACATCAGTCTCCCCGGTTCCTGCAACGCCGCCAACTGCTCCCGAATCGCCAGTCGAAGTGCTGTTGTTAATTTCTTCGCTAATAATAATTCCGTTATTGTTGTTGTTATCAAGCGGTTTCACGACTGATTCCTGCGATGTCTTCTTATCGAAGTTCATGCTGCTGGACACTTGAATAACTAAATTATCAGCTCCGACGATCGGTCCGAGAAATTGCTGAATGTTTTTCTTAAGCTCGGCTTCATATTTCCGTTGAATGACGAATTGCGATTCTACTGCATCTGTATTACCAGCTAATCCGCCATCCGTTTCAGAATACGTCAATTCTCCTTGCGGACTCGAAATCGTGATGTCCTTAATCGCTAAATTCGGAACAGCGGTTTTTACGAGGTTATAATACCCGTCGATTTCTTTCTGACTAGGCCGATAGCCTGATATAAATTTCAACATGATTGATGCGGAGGCTTGTTCAGCGTCTTCCGCTGAAAGAAATACACTTTCTTCCGGCAAATTAACCAAAACTTTCGAACTATCCACACCTTGCATTGCATTTAGAAGCTGTTGAATTTCTCCATTCAAGGCATTGATATACTTCACGTTAAATTCATTTTCAGTCGTTCCAAATTGACTAGAGCTTGCACTAAAGGCTTCAAATCCGATTGAACCGTTTTGCACTAATCCTTGCGAGCCGACATCCACCTTAATTCTGGATGCATCCGTGCTCGGCACCGAAATGCTTTTCCCGTTGTCACTGAGCTGATAAGCAATTCCGCTGCCATCCAAGTAAGTCATAATAGCTGCTGCATCGGTCGTGTCTAAATTTTGGAAAGCAATTTCATATTCCGTTCTCGTAAACACGATCGTTAACAAAATGATTGTTAACAACAGTCCGCTAATAGATGCCCCCAACCATATTTTTTGTTTTCTGCCCATTTGGCCCCAAAATTGAGTGAGCCTACCTCGAAATTGGGCGATTCTCTCGTTCACGTTGTCACCTCACCCAAATACTATGCTAGGTCTTAAGTATGATTAGATTTGCATCCGCATCATTTCTTGATAAGCCTCGACTACTTTGTTGCGGACTTGTGAGGTAAGCTGCAAACTCAACTGTGCTTGCTCAGAAGCAATTAGAACCTTCGTGACATCCGCCTGACCCATTATGTATTTATCATTAAGCTTATGAACGTTTTGTTCTTGGTTACTTACATTATCGATTGCCGTTTGCAAAAATTGTCCAAAAGACTGTGTTAATTGTGCCGGAGTCGCTTCTTGAACCGATTTTGTTTCAACTAGTTTGGCAGGCTGAACCGGTCCAAGCGACATCGCTTGTATCATCAATATTCCTCCAATACTTTATTGAATGATTATGTATGCTTACTTGCCGATTTCTAAGGCCTTAACAAACATCGATTTGGCAGCATTCAAAGCCGTTACGTTTGCTTCATAAGATCGTGTCGCCGAAATCATATCCACCATTTCCTTCGTAACATCCACATTCGGCATATTCACGTAGCCGTTTGCATCCGCATCAGGGTGTGTTGGATTGTAGATGAGCTTGTTCGGCGATTGATCTTCTTTTATTTTTGTTATTTTAACGCCTTGCGCAGCCGGGCTTCCGCTTAACTGCCTAGAAAGCACACTTGAAAACGACTGCTGCATCGGTTCCATAACGACCATCTTCCTCTTATATGGCTGGAATTGACCGTTTACAAAACTGCCTCGAGTCGTTTCTGCATTTGCTATATTAGAAGAAATAACATCCATCCGCAAGCGTTGCGCAGATAATGCGGAAGCGCTTATATCAAACCCTGTTGACAATCTCACCGTTAGGCTCTCCCTTCAATCGCCGTGCGCATCATTCTCACTTCATGATTAACTTGTTGCACATACAGGTTATAGCTCAATTGATTTTTGGCCAGCAAAGACATTTCTCGGTCGATATCAACATTATTTTCATTGTTGTTCATCGAAGTTGATTCATCGGTCACAATCTGGGGTATAGGCACATTAGATGATCCGGGCGATCCCGGTCCTATAGCTATATGCCTATGATTCGTTCTTTGACCCGTCAATCGACCTTGCCGGTCCCCCATCATTTGTCCTAATAATTCCTCAAACAAAACCTCAGACCGTTTGAAATGCGGCGTATCTCCATTTGCCACATTGTTAGAAATGACGCGTTGCCGCATTTCTGCTGCTTGAAGCGCACCTTCCATTCTTCCGAATGCTGCGCCATTCAACAAATTCACGTAGTTTCACCACTTTCACATAAGAGATCTATTTTACCTATTCAACAGATTACCGCTAATTTCCTTCTTTGTTCGACAGAAATATTAAAAAAATGAGACGACTGTGTCGTTTTTTGCTGACAAGTTAATATTCAACAATTCCCTAAAATATTACAATGAGAAAAAAGCCCTATCTTTTAAAAAAGATAGGGCCCTCTTATTCTCATAGTCCTGCAATCAGGACTTAATTTTTTCCAGCTCTTGCAGCAGCTGCTGGTTCAAAATTTTTATATATGTGCCTTTCATCCCTAAAGATCTCGTTTCGATCACGCCGGCACTTTCAAGCTTGCGCAATGCGTTAACGATGACTGAACGGGTAATACCTACTCGATCCGCGATTTTCGATGCTACGAGCAAGCCTTCTTTGCCATCCAGCTCTTCAAAAATATGTTCCACTGCCTCTAGTTCACTAAACGACAAAGAACCGACCGCGACTGAAACAACAGCGCGACTTCGAACCTCCTGCTCAATTTCCTCAGTCCGCTCACGCAAAATCTCCATACCAACGATCGTTGACCCATACTCCGCTAATATAAGATCATCATCATCGAAAGTGCCTGACAAACGGGTCAGCACTAAAGTCCCCAGACGGTCTCCTCCACCGATAATAGGCACAACCGTCATTATTTCTTGATCCCCTAACCTTGGAAAGGTTTCATAAATACCAGGATCCGGTTTCACATTCGTCATCGATTCTTGCATATCTAAAAAACGAACGTTAGTCTCTTGCGGGAAACGGAGCTCATCAGCAGATAACGTCCGCATAAAATCATGATCATATGCGTCTACAGCCGAACAGCCAAGTATTTTCCCTCTGCGACTGACGACGAATACATTCGTCTGGATCGTTGTGCAAAGCACTTCCGCCATTTCCCTGAAGCTGAGCGCTTTGCCGGCCGCACGTTGCAGCAATCGATTCAGCGTTCTTGTCTTTGTTAGTAAAGTCATTCTGATGCCTCCTAGAACTCATAACAACTACAGTATATATTGACTTAAATCACGGTTCTGTGCAATGCTTCCCAGTTTTTCCCGAACGTATTCCGGCGTAATCGTCATTTTCTCAAGCGAAAGCTCCGGTGCTTCAAACGATAAATCCTCAAGCAGCTTTTCCAAAATCGTATGCAAACGGCGTGCGCCAATATTTTCGGTATTGCGATTTACCTCAGCAGCGATCGATGCTAGCTCGCGAATCGCTTCATCCGAGAACTCGATTTGGATACCTTCCGTCTCGAGCAAGGCCGCATATTGCTTCGTCAAAGCATTTTTCGGCTCCTTCAATATGCTTACAAAATCATCCAAACTTAGGCTGGTCAGCTCTACCCGAATCGGAAAGCGGCCTTGAAGCTCGGGAATCAGATCGGAAGGCTTCGCAACATGAAACGCGCCTGCGGCAATAAACAGAACATAATCCGTCTTGACCGGACCATATTTGGTCATTACCGTAGATCCCTCTACAATGGGTAAAATATCGCGCTGAACACCCTCTCTGGAAACATCCGGTCCAGAACCACGCGAAGGGCTTGCGATCTTATCAATCTCGTCTATGAAAATAATGCCGGATTGCTCCGCCCTGGTAATCGATTCCGAGATCACATCATCCATATCGATCAGCTTATTCGCTTCTTCTTGCGTCAACACCTTACGCGCTTCCTTTATAGGAAGCTTGCGCTTCTTGGGCTTCTTCGGCATAAGCTGACCGAACAGCTCCTGCATATTCATGCCCATGCCTTCAGGCCCCTGTCCAGAAAGCATATCCATCATACTAGGCGAGGTATCCTCGACCTCTATTTCAATCATTTCATTTTCGAGCTTACCTGCGGACAGCTGTTCCTTGAGCTGCGAGCGTTTTTGAGAGAGCGCATTTTCTACTTCAGGCTCTTCCTTTGGCTCCTCGGACTGCTGTTGATTGCCAAAGAGCATCTCGAACGGATTTTTTTGCGACTTCGCTTTTGTTGCGGACGGCGCCAGCAAGGATACGATCCGGTCGTTAGCAAGCTTTTCGGCTCTGTCTTTGACCTTTTCGGTTTTTTCCGTTTTCACCATCCGAATGGCTGTTTCGACGAGATCGCGGACCATCGATTCAACATCGCGGCCGACATAGCCTACTTCAGTAAATTTAGTCGCCTCAAGCTTTACGAAAGGCGCCTTTACCAGCTTCGCCAAGCGGCGGGCGATTTCCGTTTTACCGACTCCGGTTGGTCCAATCATCAAAATATTTTTCGGAACGATTTCATCGCGCAGCGATTCATCGAGCAAACTTCTGCGATAACGATTGCGAAGCGCAATTGCTACGGAACGCTTCGCCGGCTTCTGCCCAACGATATACTTATCAAGCTCCGCTACGATCTGACGTGGCGTCAGTGCATCATTTCCCATTATAAAATCCCTCCGATATCTATTCTTCCCTATGAATTCCCGAAGCTTGGCCGTCTATTCTAAACAGGATTAGTTGATTTATACGATTTCTTCTACAATAATATTATGATTTGTAAAAACGCAAATTTCAGCTGCGATCTCGAGAGATGAGCGCGCGATATCCTTTGCTTCCATTTGAGGCGCGTGGCGATGAAGCGCTCTTGCCGCCGACAAGGCGAAGCTTCCGCCCGAGCCTATTGCCAAAATGCCGTCATCCGGCTCTATGATCTCGCCATTTCCCGAAATCAGCAGCAAGCCGGTTTTGTCCATGACCAGCATCATCGCTTCCAGCCTGCGTAAAACGCGATCGGAACGCCATTCCTTCGCAAGCTCCACTGCAGAACGCTGCAAATTGCCATGATGCTCTTCCAGCTTCGCCTCAAACTTCTCGAACAAAGTAATCGCATCTGCAACCGATCCCGCGAATCCGGCAATGACTTGACCGCGGTAAAGCCTTCTTACTTTTTTCGCTGAATTTTTCATGACCATGCTGTTCCCGAAAGTTACCTGTCCGTCCCCGGCAATAGCGCCTTTCCCTTCATGCCGTACTGCACAGATCGTAGTTGCGTGAAATTGCATTTCCATTGCTTTGCCTCCCCAAGGTTCCATATTGAAAATAGATTGTCATGCCTTCATTACGAAAGGTTACTGCAAATGTTCCCGTTTAAATTGCTCGATACTTTCCAGCGCGCGATTCGCGATCATTTCGTTCTTTTCTTTCTTGCTCCGAATCTTCTTCTCTAGCGGCGGGAATAACCCGAAATTAGCATTCATCGGCTGAAAATGCTTAAAATCGGCAGTCGTAATATAATGAGCCATGCTTCCCAGCGTAGTATGCTCCGGCAGGACAAGCGGCTCCAGACCGCGCGCAAGCCTCGCAGCGTTTATGCCGGCAATTAAGCCGGACGCAGCCGATTCCACATAACCTTCAACGCCGGTCATTTGACCTGCAAAGAACAGCGTGTCGCGGTTGTTAAGCTGGTATGTCGGCTTAAGCAGTCGCGGTGAATTGATAAAAGTATTGCGATGCATGACGCCAAAACGAACGAATTCAGCGTTTTCCAGTCCAGGTATTAATGAGAATACCCGCTTCTGCTCACCCCACTTCAAGTGGGTTTGGAAGCCAACCAGATTATATAACGTACCTGCTGCGTTATCTTGACGAAGCTGAATAACGGCATGCGGCAGCTTGCCCGTATGCGGGTTAACGAGGCCAACGGGCTTCATTGGACCGAATAATACCGTTTGCTTGCCTCTGCTCGCCATCACTTCAATCGGCATACAGCCTTCAAAGTATACTTCCTTCTCAAAATCCTTTACTTCTGCTTTCTCTGCCGTCGTAAGCGCCTCATGGAAAATTTCAAACTCTTCTTCCGTCATCGGGCAGTTCAAGTAGGCGGCTTCCCCTTTGTCATATCTGGAAGCCAAATAAACCTTATTCATATCGATTGAATCTTTTTCTACAATTGGAGCAGCTGCATCGTAGAAATAAAAGTACTCCTCACCAAGCAGCTCTTGAATTTGGGAAGATAAACCCGGTGCAGTCAGCGGCCCTGTAGCAATGACTACGATACCATCTGCCGGAATTTCCGTCACTTCCTCATTTCGCACTTCGACTAGCGGATGCTCATGCAGCCGCCGCGTAACCTCACCGGAAAATCCGTCCCGGTCAACCGCAAGCGCCCCGCCTGCCGGTACAGCATGCTGATCGGCGCTGCTCAAAATTAGCGAGTCAAGCCTGCGCATTTCTTCCTTTAGGACGCCTACCGCATTTGAGAGACCATTTGCCCGCAGGCTGTTGCTGCAGACAAGCTCTGCGAATTGGTTCGTATGATGGGCCGGCGTTTTCGTTACCGGACGCATTTCGTATAAAGTGACTGGTACTCCCTGCGATGCGATTTGCCATGCAGCCTCGCTGCCTGCAAGACCTGCTCCAATGACGGTTACTTTTTGTGGTTGTGACAAAATGTGTTCAATCCTTTCAGCATTTAATTCTCCCAGCATTATACAAAAAATTCAGTTATTTTAATCCGCTTAGATGAGTATGAACGATTCCTGCTCCATCCTGCCAAGGGGAGGGCCCACAGAGAGCTGCGCTCTTCTCATTTGAACTCATTGAAGGCAGCAGTGCTAAAGACGCTGGATTGTCAGGCTGGTTCATTGAGAGCTTCCGTACCTGCGGGACACGCTTACATTTTTGTGCGGGCTTGTTAATCAAAAATAATCCTTATTAGCAAATTAACAGGCCGTTTCACAACGGTGTCCTCCCTGTGTGGAGGGAGGACTCGTTCATACGTTTGAAATTGACGAGCATGTACTCTCCCTATTAGTCATTCGGCAAGAGAGAAGGTTACACCGTTATTCGGTATCCGTACCTTGCTCGTCTTCTTCCAGAACCTCTTCAGAGTAATCGCAGGTCGGGCAGAGCAGCTTTACGCCGCTGCGGTTGCGTTTCTCCACCAGTTTGGAATCGCACTGCGGACAGGGCTTGTTCGTCGGTTTGTCCCACGACACATAATCGCAGCCAGGATATTGATCGCAGCCATAGAAAATCCGGCCTTTTTTGCTGCGGCGCTCGATGATTTTGCCCTCTGCGCATTTCGGGCAAGTAACGCCAATGTCTTTGACGATCGGCTTTGTATTACGGCAATCCGGAAAGCCCGAGCAAGCAAGAAATTTACCGAAGCGTCCCATTTTGTAGACCAAGTGACGTCCGCACTTTTCACAAATCTCATCGGACACTTCATCCTGGATCTCGATTTCCTTCATTTCATCTTCGGCTACTTCTAATCTTCTCTCAAAGGATTCATAAAACTTTGCAAGAACCTTTACCCAATCCTCCGTGCCTTCTTCCACATGGTCAAGGTTGCCTTCCATGTTAGCCGTAAATTCGGCATCGAGAATTTCAGGGAAGAACTCCTCCATAAGCTGGATAACAAGATCACCAAGCTCGGTCGGCATAAATTTTTTCTCTTCCATTGCAATATAGCCGCGCTTCTGAATCGTCTCAAGCGTAGGCGCATACGTACTTGGACGTCCTATGCCGAGCTCCTCAAGCGTCTTTACAAGCCTAGCCTCCGTAAAGCGCGGCGGCGGCTGCGTGAAATGCTGCTTAGGATCAACTGATTCCGAGTTAATAACATCGCCTGCCGTGAGCGGCGGCAAAAACTTATGTTCCTCTACCGTGCCGTCATCATTGCCTTCCACATACACCTTCATAAAGCCGGCAAACTTTACTTTAGAGCCAGTAGCTCTAAACACCGTCTCGCCTGCCTGCAAATCGACCGTCATCGTATCCAGCACAGCTGATTGCATTTGGCTCGATACGAAGCGTTCCCAAACGAGTTTATATAACCGGAGCTGATCGCGGCTCAAAAAAGGCTTCATCGATTCGGGATCCCGCAAAATGGAGGTCGGCCGAATCGCTTCATGCGCATCCTGGGCGTTGCTATTTTTCTTCGAATAAACTCGCGGTTGTTCAGGCACGAAGTCTGCGCCGTATTTTTCCGTTATATATTCTTTTGCTTCCTCCTGCGCGACTGGCGATATCCGCGTGGAATCGGTTCTCATATAGGTAATTAAACCGACGGTACCTTCTTTGCCCAGCTCAACGCCTTCATAGAGCTGCTGTGCGACAGACATCGTCTTAGAAGCGCGGAAGCCTAGCTTCCTAGCCGCTTCCTGCTGCAGCGAGCTCGTGATGAACGGCGGTGCCGGATTGCGCAGACGCTCCTTCTCTCTTACGTCAGAGACCGTGAACTGGCTGCCCTTCATCGCGCTGAGCACTTCCTGCACTTCCGCTTCCTTGCCAAGCTCGCGCTTATCCCCGTTTATGGAATAATATTTCGCATCAAACGGAATGCCGGAATGACTAAGCTTCGCAGTAATGGACCAATATTCCTCGGGTATGAAAGCATCGATTTCATTTTCGCGGTCGATGATGAGCTTGACCGCAACCGACTGCACCCTGCCGGCAGACAAGCCCTTTTTCACTTTCTTCCATAACAAAGGACTGATTTTGTAACCGACCAATCGATCCAAAATCCGTCTCGCCTGTTGTGCATTGACTAAATCCATATTAATTTTGCGCGGCGTCTTGAATGCGTCCTTAACCGCTTGTTTCGTTATTTCATTAAATACTACGCGGCAAGCATCCGTCTCGTCCAGCTCCAAGTAGTGTGCCAAATGCCAAGCGATCGCTTCACCTTCGCGATCCGGATCGGCAGCCAGAAAGACATGTTTAACTTTTTTGCTGGCATCCTTCAATTCCTTGAGGACGCTGCCTTTGCCGCGTATCGTTATGTATTTTGGATTAAAATCATTTTCAACTTCGACGCCGATCTGGCTTTTGGGCAAATCGCGAATATGTCCCATTGAAGCTTTAACGATATATTTACTGCCTAAATATTTTCCGATCGTTTTGGCTTTAGCGGGTGATTCGACGATAACTAAAGAATCTGCCATGTAAGGCGCCTCCTCTCTCCATTGCAAGCTTATAAAGCAATATATATTGACCCTTGCTGCAATTCAATTTTGCGTTTTATACATAAATTTAGCAGAAGTGCGTTCAAATGTCCAAACGGAATGGCTGAGAGCTCATGCAATTCATTAATAGACAATGGCTGATCCCTTAATAAAGCGATCAATTTGTTCTCTTCTGCCGTTAACTTGACACCCTCTGCCTTCTGATTAGAACGGCCTGCTGTTTCTGCATCCTTGTATGCTTCTAATGCAGCAGGCAGCCAATTCAGCTCATCGATGATATCGTTAACGCCGCTTATTAGCTTCGCTTCTCCCCGCTTAATGAGCTCATTCGGTCCCTCGCTCTTCGGGGATGAGATCGGGCCGGGGATCGCGAACAGCTCCCGCGACATGTCCGATGCATGCTGCGCCGTAATCAGAGAGCCGCTCTTCGTAGCGCCTTCCACAACGACAGTTCCAACCGACAATGCTGCAATGATGCGATTACGCTGATGAAACTGTCCGGGATGCAGCGGCGTTCCGATAGGCGTTTCCGAGATGAGCAAGCCGTGCTCCGCAATCTTATGAAATAATGATAGATTTTCAGGCGGATAACATTTATCGATCGGCGTCGGTAGAATGGCAATCGTGCCTCCCGCTCCGTATAACGCCGCTTCATGAGCTTTACTATCGATGCCTCTTGCGAGACCGCTTACGACCGTTAAGCCGGCAGAGGAAAGATCCTGTGCCAGCGTAGTCGCTGAATGCCTGCCATAAGCTGTTGGCACTCTCGTTCCAACAACAGCGATAGCAGGTCGATGCAATAACTCAAGTCTCCCTTTAGCATATATGACCCATGGCGGCTGGGCGATTTCTCTTAAAATCTTTGGATACGAAGCATCATAGGGCGTCAGAGCAACCGCATTCGCTTTGGCGACCGCTTCGGACGGATCCTCTGTCAAAATCCATGGACGTTCTGCATAACGCTCTGCTGCTGATTGCGCTTGACCCCGATTTAAGCCTATAGCTAGTAAATCTTCTATACTCCATGATCTTTTATTCCAAAATTGATGCTGAACGGCCTTCTGAATGGAATGCCATCCGATACCTGGAATTTCATGAAAGGCAATAATCATTTGTCTGCGAATATCTTTATTCTGCTCCATATCAACCAACCCTTTCTTCGTCTGGGCTGGCCTGCATTCTTATCTATTGTGCGTTACACGCCATAAGATTGCAAGTCAACCGTAAAAATAATGGCAACCGGCAAATAAAAAAGCAACCTTCCAACTCCCGTTTTCGGGTTGTTGAAAGGTTGCTTACCTTGCTTCAATCGCTATGATTATTTACGTGTAATACATTTTTCGAGCAAGCCTTGCTCTTCAAGAACGCTTACAAGCGTTGAACCCATTTCGGATGGTGTTGGAGCTACTTTAATACCGCATGCTTCAAGCGTTGCGATTTTTTCAGCAGCTGTTCCTTTACCGCCGGAAATGATTGCGCCTGCATGTCCCATCCGTTTGCCCGGAGGCGCCGTAGCGCCGCCAATGAAGCCGACAACCGGTTTTTTCATGTTGGCTTTAATCCACTCAGCAGCTTCTTCCTCTGCCGTTCCGCCGATTTCACCAATCATAATAACCGCGTAGGTGTCTGGATCTTCATTGAAGAGATTCAAGATATCAATAAACTCCGAACCTTTTACCGGGTCGCCGCCGATACCTACTGCAGAAGATTGTCCAATTCCGCGAGTCGTCAATTGATGAACCGCTTCATAAGTCAATGTTCCTGAGCGGGAGATAACGCCTACGTGTCCAGCTGTATGAATGTAACCAGGCATAATACCGATTTTGCATTCATCCGGAGTAATAACACCTGGGCAGTTCGGCCCGATTAGAACCGTTTTGCTGCCGTCCATGTAACGTTTAACTTTTACCATATCCAGAACCGGAATGCCTTCAGTAATACAAATGACCAAGTCAAGCTCAGCGTCAACAGCTTCCATGATCGCATCCGCAGCAAATGCCGGTGGTACGTAGATAACCGAAGCGTTAGCTCCAGTAGCAGCTTTCGCCTGAGCAACCGTATTGAATACAGGCAATGATACGAGCGTGCCGTTATCAAGTGTGATGTCAACACTCGTGCCACCTTTACCAGGTGTTACGCCGCCAACCATTTGTGTGCCGTATTCCAATCCGCCTTTTGTATGGAACAAGCCAGTAGCTCCTGTAATACCTTGGGTAATGACTTTTGTATCTTTATTGACCAAAATGCTCACTCTTAACTCACATCCCCTGAATGAATTCGTATGCGGCCTAAAGCCACACAGCAAGTTATCTTATTTCACGAGAGCGACAATCTTCTGCGCGCCGTCCGCCATGGAATCCGCAGCCACGATGTTCAATCCCGATTCTTTCAAAATGTTTTTGCCGAGGTCTACGTTCGTGCCTTCTAGACGAACAACGAGCGGACGGTCAAGGCCGACTTGCTTCGCTGCTTCGACAACACCGTTTGCAATAACGTCACAACGCATAATGCCTCCGAAAATGTTAACGAAAATACCTTTAACCTTTTCATCGGACAAAATGATTTTGAACGCTTCCGTTACCTTCTCAGCTGTCGCACCGCCCCCTACGTCTAGGAAGTTGGCAGGGTCGCCGCCGTAATATTTGATAATATCCATTGTCGCCATCGCAAGACCCGCACCATTAACCAAGCAACCGATGTTGCCGTCAAGAGCGATGTAGCTAAGGTCGAATTTAGACGCTTCGATTTCTTTAGCGTCTTCTTCTTCCAAGTCGCGTAGCTCAATGATATCTTTGTGACGGTAAAGTGCATTGGAATCGAAGTTAAGCTTTGCATCAAGTGCAATAACTTGTCCATCGCCAGTTACGACGAGCGGATTGATTTCTGCAATGGAAGCGTCTTTCTCTACGAAAGCTGTGTAGAGCGAAATCATGAACTTAACCGTCTTGTTAACAAGCTCATTAGGGATGTTGATTGCGTAAGCCAATTTGCGGGCTTGGAAAGCTTGCAGCCCAACAGCCGGATCAATGATCTCTTTGAAAATTTTCTCCGGGGAGTGCTCGGCTACTTCTTCAATCTCCGTGCCGCCCTCTTCCGAAGCCATCATAACGACACGACCCGTACCGCGGTCTAATACTACGCCGATATAATACTCTTTCTTGATGTCGCAGCCTTGCTCGATCAGAAGACGTTTTACTTCTTTGCCTTCCGGACCTGTTTGATGCGTAACGAGCACTTTGCCTAAAATCTCGCCAGCGTATGCACGCACCTCGTCAATGCTTTTTGCCACTTTAACTCCGCCCGCTTTACCACGGCCGCCTGCGTGAATTTGTGCTTTCACGACAACCACCGGTGTTCCGAGCTCTTTAGCAGCTTCAACAGCTTCGTCTACGGAGAAGGCTACTTTTCCTTCTGGTACGACGACACCATACTGTTTCAAGACTGCTTTCCCTTGATACTCATGGATATTCATTGTTGAAATCCTCCATTTCACAGACTGAAATCAGTCATATGTACACAAACCTCTATTATTGTAGCACCTTTCGACATTTGTTACCTTATTTTCATACATAATTAATACGGCTTTTTTGATATGGATTTCATCTCAAATTGAGATTAAACAAATGGATCAGCATTTGCTGACATCTGATCACCCGGGGAACTACGCCATCTAGTATGACCAAAACATCTTTTCTATACGCGAAAATTTTAAACATTGACAACCTGAATACAACTAATCTATGATAATTCCAAATTCATATCTTAGCGACGGAATCGAAAGGAAGCACCTTCATTCACACAAATGGGGGTGCTTTTTGTCTTGTTTAGTTTAATTCACAGTGCAAGCGTGTATGGGGTAGACGGGAAAAGTATATCGGTAGAGGTGGATATTTCGAGCGGTTTACCACAAATCAATATCGTTGGCCTCCCAGATCCGGCCGTCCGTGAATCTGTCGAGCGAGTGAGAGCGGCGTTGAAAAACAGCGGCTTTAACTTCCCAATGGACAGGATCACAGTTAATTTGGCACCTGCCGACCTGCGTAAAGAAGGAACATCGTTCGATTTGGCCATTGCGGCTGGCATTTTGACGGCAAGCGGTCAAATAAGCGCCGCCCTATTCGAGAATACGCTGCTGTTAGGTGAGCTTTCTCTAAACGGAAATGTCCGTCCGGTAGCCGGCGTTTTGGCGATGCTTGAGCAAGCAAAGAGACATGGGTTTACGCGCGTTTTGCTGCCAATCGGCAACGTGAAGGAAGCAAGCTGGATTACAGGTATGGAGTTATTTGCGTTAAGTCATTTGAACGAGCTCGATTTACACAAAAAGAAACAAGAAAGCTGGCAGCATATTCGCGTCAATCAAGACATTGACTCTGCCTATAATCGAGACTCGCATCACACTTCACTTGAGAGACTGGACAGCACTGGAGATTACGGGGATGTCATTGGACAGCATCAAGCCAAACGCGCAATGCTCATTGCTGCAGCCGGCAATCATAATATTCTTCTGAGCGGACCGCCAGGCACCGGTAAAACGATGATGATCCGCCGTCTGCCAGGTATTTTGCCGCTATTGAACGAACAGGAAGCGCTGGAGGTTACGAAAATTTACAGTGTGGCAGGCAAGCTGCTCGAAGGCTCCCGCGGCCTCATTACCGATCCGCCTTTCCGCGCGCCTCACCATACGATTTCTGCAGGCGGATTAATCGGCGGCGGCTCGATACCGAAGCCTGGCGAAGTAACGCTTGCTCATCGCGGTGTTCTTTTCCTGGATGAACTGCCTGAGTTTCCAAGGCAAGTGCTGGAGGTCATGCGTCAACCGCTTGAGGACCGAATTGTGACCATTTCCCGCTCCAAGGCTGTGTTCCAGTTTCCAGCAAGCATCATGCTCGCAGCCTCCTTTAATCCTTGTCCGTGCGGATACTATGGACATGAGTACGGGGATAAGCGATGTACTTGCAGCGCATCTGCCATTGGCCGCTATCGTTCAAAGATATCCGGTCCATTGCTTGACCGTATCGACTTGCAGCTTGAGGTGCCGCGCCCCATTTCACTTGACCACGCAAAGTCTGGACCATCTCTTAACACCGCTCAAATGAGGAAGCTCGTGCTGGAAGCTAGAGCCTTCCGGCACGCCCGCATCGTTAATAACGGCTCCAAAATTATTGGTGAATTAACAGGCGCTGCTCTCCGCAAAACTGTAAATATAAAGCAAGGTGCACTCAGCCTATTAGAAAATGCTTTTGAAGCGCTTGGAATCAGCATGCGCGCTTATGACCGGATGCTGAGGCTTGCCCGCACCATAGCCGATCTCGAGGCCAGCGAATCGGTCGAAGCTGCGCATGTCGCTGAAGCCATTCAATATCGCGGGCTGGACAGGCAGCTTCCATGATCGTAAAGCCAAGGGCTTTCTTCTTAGGTTTATAACCCGGGAGAAAGCCCTTCAATTTGCCATTCTATTAAAAAGCGCTCTCGAAATGCTTGCATTCGACGATCGATTCATCCATTCCGTTCAAGGTTATAGCAATAACATCGAATCGAACGGATGCAGCAGGTCGCCCTATGCTGCGCAAATATACCTGAGCCGTATCTCTCAGCTTTTGCTGCTTCCGGCGATCAACGGACTCGGCTGCCGTGCCGAACCTGCCGCCTGCCTTTCTTGTCCGCACTTCTACAAATATGAGTCTGTCATCCCGCTCCGCGATAATATCGATTTCTCCACTGCGGCAGCGCCAATTTCGGTCCACTATGGCATAGTTCGCTTCCGTCAAGTAAACGGAAGCTGCGGCTTCCCCAATCTGTCCCGTATGCTTTCTAGTACCCCGTTTAATTTGTCTGCTAACTGCTTCTACGTCATCAACCATTTTTCATATCCCTCGCTTTGCGGTCAGAACGATAGACGAAGCTTAAAATTTCTGCAACCAGCGTATAAAGCTCGGGCGGAATTTCTTGATCAATATCGAGCTTGGAGAGCACTTCAACTAAAGAGGAGTCTTCTTGCACGGGAATGCCGTTTTCCTTCGCTCTCTCCAGTATAAGATCCGCCAAATGACCTTTACCTTTAGCTACCATAACCGGAGCCGCTCGTTCACCGGGCTCGTATTTTAGCGCAACGGCTTTCCTGATTTTCGATTGCTGCGGGTTATTCTCCTGCTCGCTGCTCATATGCGGTAATCGACTCCTTTGTAGCGATTGGTAGAAAAGGCGGACATTTCAGGCAGCTGCCGGCTCTTCGCCGCCGCCCCTTCCCCCTCCGGCCTTTGCTCGCCAGCCTTTGGCAAAGGTGTTGTACGAAGCGAAAGCAGCTGATAGCCTGCTTGCTGAAGGCTGCCCGCAATTTCGGAACGAGATGACTCAGCGAGCATTGATATAGCGGGATGATCGTTCCATAAATTCAAGCTAACCATTTTGTCCATCACATTTACGTCAACCATCGTGTCTCCAAGCGTATTCATAGACAAGTTGAACAACAGCCTGCAGTTGGAGGAGTCCAGTTCTCCTTTGCGTCCGCGTCTTGTCTGAATATGAACCGATGCGGTCTGTTTCCCGTCCGTGCTATTAAGCGGAATAAACATCGTCACATGTGTAAGCACTGAACTATTGCGTTCAGGCGTGAGCAACAGCTGCTGCCCCGTTATTTGCTGGATGAGCTGCTGCGCAGTTTCCTTAATTGCAGGCGGCGTATTTTCCGTAGAAACGAATGAAAGCAGCGCGCTTTTCAATGACTCGTGCTGTGAGGGTGAGGAGGAATCTGCCCCAGGTATGCCATCCGCTACAGTTGAAATGACCGCTGCGGCAGCCCGATCGGCGGTATGTTTAAATTCTTGAATTTTTACTGACTGTTGATCGTCTTCATTCCCCGTACTCCCGTGGGCGGAAATAACCGTTTGAGCCGCTTCCTTGCTGCCAGCATCAACTGACGGGAGCATTTGCGGTGCAGGATGATTTGGTGATGCAGCAGAAGACTTCACAACAGCATCTGCTGAGACTGACTGTGAAGCAGGCGCTGGCGTTGGCTGGTTAGACTGTGTTTCCGTTGTAACCGCTTTGGCAAGCTGGAGCTCATGGTCCACCCCCATCCACTTCATCATCTGTCCCAGCCAATTAGGAGGACTTGATGCAGCTCGAGCCGCTTGCGGCATAGCTTGCTGCCCGGAGCCCTCTTCTGCCGCAGCCAAAATGGATGTGCTGCCCTGAAGCACATCTGTCTTTGTCAATTGCGCATTTTGCTGTTTTGCAGCTGCAGCTTCTTTTGAACCAGCTCCTGAAGCACTCAATGTCTCGCCCGGACTCTCAGAAGACGCGCTTCGAAGCAGCTCCATACCTTCGGTCAGTAGAGCTAGTACACGCGCAGCCGCATGCGGTAATGACTTCGCCTCTGTCCCTCCGTCTGAGCCGGCTGCAATAGACGATAGCTGCTGCTGCAGCGTTTCGAGCAGCTCGTGCGCGCTGCGTCCGAACATAACCTGCTGCATGGCTCCAACAGCGGCTCCAGTCATGGGCAAACCGCGCTTAAACGTGGCTGAGGCTGCCTGCATCCATTGCTCTGCATCTCCGCCTTCCGGCATCGCGGAAGCTGCCTGCTGAAAGGCTTGTGCAACCTCGCGGTTCAGTATGACGCCTTCTTTTCTTAGATCCTTCACTAGAATAGCGGCCCACTTCTGATCGGGCAATGCCAGCTGCTTGGCCCATTCCTTAAATGTATCCTCCGGCAATCCCACAACGCCCGGTTCAACCTGCTTCAGCATGACGAGCGCCCCGCCGGATTGCGGCTGTACCTGCAGCATCGCTGATTGCCCCGCTTGAAGCGTGAGCTCTAGCTTCGCCCGCACCTGCACACCGTTAATCTGAACGAGCGCTTCGTTATTTTCCATAACTTGCAGGATGACGCCTCGCACAATTTGTCCAACCCTCAGCTCTATTGCCCGCGAATCCGCGCTTGACGCTTCTCCCAAGAAGCTTCGCATCATTTGACTAATATTCATCTATTCATCCGCCTCCGCAGTTTCAGCGCCAATCTACAAGTTACTTTATTGCGCTTATCATTCTGCATATAAATCGTACTTCTCCGTTAAACTCATAAACCTTATATCGGTTATTAAGAGCCAAGCATGAAGCGATTTACCCCAAAAAAACAAACTTAAAATAAAAAAGACGCCCGATCATTACACCAGGCATTCCTTTGCCTGGTACAATCAATCAAGCGTCATTCAGCATCCCTTCCGGGCAGCAGCTAAAAGAGCAGCAATTGCTCCTCCGTAAATAAGTTGCCGAGAAACGTTCTGCGATGCAATGGACTAGGCCCATTCTCAAGCAAACGCTCGCGGTGCTGCTTCGTCGCATAGCCTTTATGAATAGCGATACCATAAGCGGGGTATTCCTGCTCCCATTGCAGCGCGCAAAGCCTATCGCGCGTAACCTTAGCCACGATAGACGCCGCTGCGATCGACTGGCTGGTAGCATCACCTTTGATGATCGACAGCTGCGGCAGCGGGACGTCAACCTTCTCCGCATCGACAAGCAAATAATCGGAAGGAATCTGCAGTGATTCCACAGCAAGCTTCATCGCTAGTCTAGCAGCCTGCTTAATATTGATGCGGTCAATCGTTTCTGCATCAACGCAAGCGGCCGACCAGGCCACGCATTCCCGCAATATAATGTCATACATCTGATCGCGCTTCTTCTCGGACAGTTTCTTGGAGTCATTTACTCCCTCAATCACTAGCCCCGGCGGCAAAATAACAGCAGCAGCCACAACGTCTCCGAACAGACATCCGCGGCCTACTTCATCCACGCCGGCAATAGCGCTGTATCCGTCTTGCCATAACGACTGTTCATATTGCAGCACGTTACGTTCCCCCGTTTCAAATCAATAAGGTGGAGCTTCAAGCGTAATGCGTCCAAGCTTCCCTGAGCGCAAATCACGTAAAATAATCCCGGATGTTTTCTCCAAATCGACACGCCCACCGCTTACCAGACAGCCTCTCCGGCGTCCGATATCCTCCATTACCCGTACGATTTCATCCGAATCGGAAGCATCTTTAGGAGGCGTTTCAAGCTCATAGCGCTCTTTTATGTTAGGCCAGTAACGGTCCACCAGCTCACGCATCGCAAAAAATGCGATATCGTCAACGTTTAAAATCTGCTCTCTAATCGCGCCAGTCATCGCAAGCCGGTAGCCGACAAGCTCATCCTCAAACTTCGGCCACAAAATACCAGGTGTATCGAGCAGCTCCATTTCCGTTCCAATCTTAATCCATTGCTGCCCTTTCGTAACGCCTGGCCGGTCACCCGTTAAAGCAATGGCGCGGCCTGCCAGCTTATTAATAAGCGTGGATTTCCCGACATTCGGTATGCCTACGATAAGACCGCGGATTGCGCGCGGATTTATTCCTTTTGCGATTTGACGAGCTATTTTCTCATGCAAAATCTGCTTCGCTTTAAGCGGAACTTCATTGACCTTTGTTCCCGTTGATGAATCGATCGCGATCGATTCATGACCTTCGTTACGGAAATACGCCATCCATTGCTCAGTCGTCTTCGGATCGGCCAAATCAGATTTGTTCAATACAATCAGTCTTGGCTTTCCGTTCAAAATTTCCTCAATCATCGGATTACGGCTCGAAAGCGGAACCCGGGCATCCAATAGTTCGATGGCAAGATCGATTAATTTGAGCTTGTCCTGTATTTGCCGTTTCGCCCGGGTCATATGACCCGGAAACCATTGAATGGTCATTTACTCACCTCATTTAGTCCAGTGCTTAATAAACTCTAGCTTGTTCAGCGGCCAAAAAATAATATCGGCGCGGCCAACAACTTCTTTATCCGTTACAAAACCGATGAACCGGCTATCCGTGCTATCGCCGCGATTATCGCCAAGCGCAAAAATCGAACCTTCAGGAACCGTCATTTCCGTCACATCTGAATTCGGAAAGTTGGGGCCAGTGTTGTATAGCTCACCCTTGGCATGGGCCGCTTCAATAGCTTCCTTTATATAAGGCTCATCGATTTTCTTGTCGTTAATATAAAGGTCATCGCCTTCAAGTCTAATTTTATCGCCAGGCACGCCAATAACCCGTTTAATGAATTTTCGTCCCTGCTCCGGAACATCGAATACAACTACCTCTCCGAATTTCGGTTCGCGGATCGTATACAATATTTTATTTACAATTAAGCGTTCGCCCGTCTCGAAATTCGGCTGCATCGATGGTCCGTCCACGATAAACGGCGAGAATAAAAATTGGCGAATGAGAAATACGAGCACGACCGCGATAACCAATGCCTTAATCCATTCGACAATTTCCTTATAGGTACCGCTTTGCTTGCCGGATGTGGATTCATGGGTCACTGCTCGGTCTGGTAAATTTTGTTGAATATTCGCATGGTTTTGTGTATCCTTCAAATCATTCGTATTACCGTTGTTCAGCCCGTCATTTCGCTGCTGTGAGTCCACTCTGTCCGCCTTCTTCCCTAAGCTGTAATATGTAAATGACCTTTGAGAAAAAACGAAAAGGAGCTTGTTTGCGCAAGCCCCTCTTGTCGTTTGTTCTTAACGAATTTCTTTAATACGAGCAGCTTTTCCGCGAAGACTACGTAGGTAGTACAATTTCGCGCGACGTACTTTACCACGGCGAGCCACTTCGATTTTTTCGATTTTAGGCGAGTTAAGCGGGAAAGTTCTTTCCACACCAACACCGTAAGAAATTTTACGTACTGTAAAAGTTTCGCTAATTCCGCCGCCGCGACGTTTAATTACAACGCCTTCGAACAATTGGATACGCTCACGAGTTCCCTCGATAACTTTTACATGAACTTTTAGCGTGTCACCAGGACGAAAGTTCGGTAGACCTTGGCGCAGGTTTTCTTGCGCAATTGTTTGCAAAAGATTCATTTGATTCACTCCTTCCACCATAGACGTTCTTATAAGCTCACCGAATTCCTCTGAACCGGATCATCGCTGATAGCGGACCGTCCGACTTAACGAACAACATTAGAAATTTTACCATAACCAGCCCAATAATACAACACGATTTTTTTATTCCTATTTCATGTATACTAAATAATGACAAACACCGACTAGAAGAGGTGACCAATTTGCACTATTATAAGCAATCCGTTTCAGCTATTAAAAAAGGAGGGATCGCTACTGTACTGTTGCTATTGACCATTTCAGCGCCCGCGCAAGCGTTCGCAGAGCCCTTGACCTTCAAAGATACGAACGGTCACTGGGCAGGCTCCTACATATCCTGGGCTATCGAACAGAAATTAACGCAGGGTTATGGCGACGGCTCATTCAAGCCCAATAAGCTCGTTAATGAAGCGGAATTTCTTGCAATGCTTTTAAGAGCTTACGGCATTTCACCCGAATCGTCAGCAAGCGGCAGCACTTGGTTTAAGCCTTATTACGATTATGCGGATAGTTTGGGGTGGCCGACAAGCTCCTTGCCGCAAAATGGGGAATTTCGCCGCGGACAAGCAGCCGTGCTCCTCGCATCCGCCGTTAACGGCAAAGCATTTAATGAACAGGATGCCATTCAGTGGCTTCTTGACGAAAAGATATCTAACGGCCGAACTTCCGCCACCGTAAGCGGCTTTATCCCGGACGGAAAGCTTACGCGCGCCGAAGCGCTCACCTTCTTTTACAACCTCAAGCTTCACTCGGCAGTGCTATCAAAAGAAAAAATTCCCAAAACAGGCCATACCCTTAGCGGAATTGCCTTGAACGATACGCTGCAAAAGCTCCTGCAGCAGCTGGGAAAACCGTCCCGTATCGACCCGAGCGAATATGGATTTTCCTGGTATATCTATAACAAAAGCTACACGAACTTCATGATGTTTGGCGTGCAAAATGATCGCGTAACAGCGCTCTTCTCCAATGCTGGAGACAGCTGGATAAGCTCGGAAGGAATCAAAATCGGCCAAACGATTGCGGAAGCCAAGAAGCTCATTAATCACGCTTCTACTGCCGAGACAAATGACGACTATTATGCTTATACAACTGGCAGCGAACGGACGACACTCTTCATAGACAGACAAGACGGAAGCAAGATCACCGGCATGCTTCTGATGAATCTAGCCTTTACCAAGCCAGTAAAAGCAGCTTATACGAGTAAGCTCGAAGCTGTATTTGAGCAGCAGCTGTTCGATCTCGCAAATGCTGAACGCGCCGCTCGCGGCATCCCTGTTTTACAATGGGACAAGCTAGCTGCCGCATCTGCTCATAATCATAGCGGCGATATGAGGTCTCGCGATTTTTTTGATCATACGAATCCCGACGGATTGTCCCCTTTTGACCGCATGAAGGCTGCGGGCGTTCAATACCATTCTGCCGCAGAAAACATCGCAGCCGGTTACCCGGATAGCATTTTTGCCCACTACGGCTGGATCAACTCCAAGAAAGGACATCGCGAGACGCTGCTCGACAACACGCTTAAGCGTCTTGGAACAGGCGTTTCCGTTGGAGGCGACTATCATGTTTATTATACCCAAAATTTTTATACGCCATAAGCCGCTCTTCTATTCCAGCCTGAACGTCTGGTTACAAGTATCACATCATAAGCTTAAAATTTAGTCATCCTATATTTAATAATCGAACAAAGCCGCAACGGGTTCCGTTACGGCTTTGTTTCTGACTGAGATTAATCTATTTATCCGCTTTATTAGTCTCCTGCTTCGACTGAGCAGCCAGCCACTTCCGTTCCTTATCCGAAAGCGCAGCGCTCTTCAGCAGGTCAGGACGGCGCTGCAGCGTCCGAAGCAGCGACTGCTCGCGGCGCCACACCTCAATATTCGCATGATGGCCGGAAATGAGGACATCCGGCACTTCCCAGCCGCGAAATTCAGCAGGCCGCGTATAATGAGGATGCTCAAGCAAACCCGTGCTATAAGAGTCTGTAACTGCTGAGGTTTCATTGCCAAGCACCCCGGGAAGCAATCTAACGATGCTGTCAATGAGAACCATCGCCGGAATTTCTCCGCCCGTTAGGACATAATCTCCGATCGATAGCTCGTCCGTAACCAGATGCTCGCGAATACGCTCATCATAGCCTTCATAATGGCCGCAAATGAGAACCAGATGCTGCTCCTTTGCAAGCTCTTCTGCCTTCTGCTGCGTAAACTGCTCCCCTTGCGGACACAGCAGGATGACACGAGGCTTTACATGTTCATCCAGCTTAAGATCCTCAACTGCCGCAAATACCGGCTCAGGCTTCAGCACCATGCCGCCGCCGCCGCCGTATGGGTAGTCGTCGACCGTATTATGCTTATTGCCCGAATAAGCACGAAAGTTAATGGCCTGAGGGGAGACGATCCCTTTTTCTTTCGCTTTTCCCAGAATACTCGCATTAAATACGCCGTCGAACATTTCCGGAAACAGCGTCAGCACATCTATTTTCATCGGTTAAATCAATCCTTCCATCAAGCGGACCGTCACGGTTTTTTCTGTTGTGTTGACGCTTATTAAAACTTCGTCGATGACGGGTAAAAGCAGCTGCTTGCCGGAGCCTTTGGGCCGGTCAACAACCCATACATCATTTGCACCCGGGCTTAAAATTTCGGAAATCGTGCCCAGCTCCTCGCCTTCTTCCGTTACGACGCGGCAGCCTATTATCTCGTGGTAATAATATTCGCCTTCATCCAGGTCAACCAGATTAGCTTCAGATACCTTAAGCACCCATCCCTTATATTTCTCCACCTGATTAATGTCATTGAAGCCTTCCAGCTTCAGTATGTATACGTTTTTGTTCGGCCGGGAGCTAATTACCTTCACTTCAAGAGATGCTCCGTTTTCCTCATTCAGCATGAGCAGCTTACTGCCGGCTGCGAAACGGACATCTGCAAAATCCGTTTGCGAAAGTATTTTCAACTCTCCCCGAAGACCATGCGTATTAACAATTTTCCCGACTGTAAACCATTTTTCGCTCATTACAACCAGCCCTTCATTTGTGTATATCCTTATTATACATACAAAAACGGCTTCGTTCCACGCTGGAGAACGAAGCCGCTAGGTTAAGCCTATGCCTAAAAAGGCCAGCACATTAAAAAAAGGCTAGGACATTCATCCTAACCTTCTTCCCGTACGTTCATCATGACATAATGTCGACGATGACGCGCTTTTGCGATTTGACGGAAGCAGAAGTCACTACCGTACGCATCGCTTTCGCTATGCGTCCCTGTTTACCGATGATTTTACCGACATCCTCGGGGTGAACCGAAAGCTCGTATATCGTGCCACGGTCATCATCCTTCACATTGATTTGCACCTGATCGGGATGATCAACCAATGCCTTCGCTATGACAAGAATCAATTCTTTCATCTCAAGGCCCTCCGCTATTCAACAGTTATTTCTGTTGCCGAAGCTCATGGAACTTTTTAAGAACACCAGCTTTGGAAAGCAAGTCACGAACTGTATCAGATGCTTGCGCACCTGTTTGCAGCCATTTCAACGCTTTTTCTTCATCGATCTTAACTTGAGCCGGTTGTGCAACCGGGTTATAAGTGCCGATCTCTTCGATAAAACGTCCGTCACGCGGTGAACGGGAATCCGATACTACTACGCGGTAGAAAGGAGCTTTGTGAGCACCAATTCTTTTCAAACGAATACGTACTGCCATGAAAATTCACCTCCTTCAAAGAGTAAACAGCTGTTAAAACGGGAACTTCATATTTTTGCCGAGCAAGCCCTTCAGGCCTTTCTTGCCGCCCTTCGGCCCTTTCGGCCCCATCATCGATGAAAATTGCTTCATCATTTTCTTCATGTCGTCAAACTGCTTAATGAGGCGGTTGACCTCAACAACCGTTGTGCCGCTGCCGGCAGCAACGCGCTTGCGGCGGCTATGATTAAGCAGCTCCGGCTTTTGTTTCTCCTCTTTCGTCATGGAGCGGACAATCGCCTCGACGCGGCCGATTTGCTTCTCATCGACCTTCATATCCTTCATGCCCTTCATCTTGTTCATGCCGGGCAGCATATCCATAATTTGATCGAGCGGCCCAAGATTGCGAACCTGCTCCATCTGATCGAGGAAATCGTCGAACGTAAACTCTGCTGTGCGCATTTTACGTTCCATTTCCTTCGCTTTCTCTGCATCGATGTTCGACTGCGCTTTCTCAATGAGAGACAGCATATCCCCCATGCCGAGAATCCGGGAGGCCATTCGTTCCGGATGGAACGGCTCCAAGGAGTCGATCTTCTCACCCATCGCCGCGAATTTAA
The DNA here is from genome assembly GCF_056269405.1 of Paenibacillus sp. J2L1-98. Classification (NCBI taxonomy): domain Bacteria; kingdom Bacillati; phylum Bacillota; class Bacilli; order Caryophanales; family Paenibacillaceae; genus Paenibacillus; species Paenibacillus sp. J2L1-98. The sequence goes on from NZ_JBWDNW010000001.1 coordinate 264,926, forward strand.
TCGGACAGCCCGTTACGGCTTTGACTGAAAGCGCCGCGCCGCCGCGTGTATCACCATCGAGCTTGGTCAGCACGACACCGGTTAAAGCGAGCTGCTCATGAAAGCTTTGCGCTACGTTAACCGCATCTTGACCAGTCATCGCATCAACGACGAGAAGCACTTCATCCGGCTTCGTAATCTGATGAATTTGCTTCAGCTCTTCCATCAGCTCTTCGTCGATATGTAAGCGGCCTGCGGTATCGATAATGACATAATCATTGCCGTTCTCTTTGGCATGCTGAAGTCCGGCACGCGCAATTTCTACCGGTGATGTCTGATCACCAAGCGAGAAGACTGGCGCATTAATCTGTTCGCCAAGAACCTGAAGCTGCTTAATCGCAGCGGGACGATAAATATCACACGCGATAAGAAGCGGCTTATTGTTGCTCTTCTGGAGCAGCTTAGCAAGCTTGCCTGTCGTCGTCGTCTTACCGGCACCCTGCAAACCTGCCATCATAATGACTGTAGGAGGCTTGTTTGCCTTCACCAACTTGCTTTGTGTGCCGCCCATAAGCTCGGTCAGCTCTTTATTTACGATATCGATGACGACCATGCCGGGCGTAAAGCTCTTTGACACATCGAGGCCAATTGCCCGTTCCTTCACTTTCGCGATAAAATCCTTCACGACCTTAAAGTTAACGTCCGCCTCTAGAAGCGCCAATCGCACCTCGCGCATCGCTTCGCTAACATCTTCTTCGGATACCTTACCTTTGCCCCTCAGCTTGCTGAACACATTTTGAAGCCGGCTTGATAAGCTCTCAAATGCTGCCATGTACCGTCACCTCCACTCTTCATGTATTATTCAGCTAAATTAAATTGTGCAATCACACTCATAAGCGACTGCCTGTCCTGCTCGGCAATCGAAAGCTCGTTTACGCTGTTGACAAGCTGTACCGTTAATTGTAAAAGCGATTCATGTCTTACAAGCAAGCCAAGCTTGCTCTCATAGCTCTCAAGCACCTGTTCAGCTCGCTTGATATGCTCATAAACCGCCTGTCGGCTAATGCCGAACTCTGCCGCGATCTCTCCAAGAGAGAAATCATCATGAAAATAATATTTGAGGAACGTCCGCTGCTTCTCTGTTAAGAGCGGCTCGTAAAAGTCGAACAAGAAGTTTATTCGGGTCGTTTTGGATAAGGCATCTGGTTCATTTGCTTTCATCCCCGCAGCCCCTCCTGTTATTATGCTTGTGTCACCGACAAGGTAAATACCTTTACACCAGGCGACGTCTTATATCATACATGACGCCATAGGCAGCTGTCAAGCATTTCCCCTTGTCACCTTTACAAGCAGCAAAGACCAGCAGTGTGCTCGGCCCATAAGCGCGTTATTCCGTCGTTTTCTCCGAATCCTGCGAATCCTCGCGCTGTATTAGTCCGGCAAACAGCGCATGGATAAATTGCTCCGAATCAAACTGCTGCAGGTCGCCCATTTTCTCTCCTAGTCCAACAAGCTTAACCGGCAAGCTAAGTTCATTGCGGATCGCGATAACGATGCCGCCCTTAGCTGTACCGTCCAGCTTCGTCAGCACAAGACCGGTAACACCGCTCTTCTCGCCGAACAGCTTCGCTTGACTGAGCGCGTTTTGACCCGTCGTTGCATCCAGCACAAGCAGTACCTCATGCGGGGCATCCGGCAGCTCGCGCCTAATGACGCGAAAAATTTTATTGAGTTCCTCCATCAAATTCGTTTTATTTTGCAGCCTTCCAGCTGTATCGCACAAGAGCACATCTACGCCGCGCTGTTTAGCAGCTTGCACCGCATCGTACATAACGGCCGCCGGATCTGCTCCTGACTGCTGCTTAATAACGTCGACGCCTACGCGCTGACCCCATACCTCCAGCTGCTCGATTGCTCCTGCACGAAAAGTATCGCCGGCTGCCATAAGCACGCTTTTGCCCTCGTTCTTGAACTTGTGCGCAAGCTTTCCGATTGTCGTCGTTTTACCGACACCGTTAACCCCTACGAACAAAATAACGGTAATACCGCTCGAAGCCATCCGTAAACCGGATTGATCGTCACCCTTCATAAGCTGGATCAGCTTCTCGGAAAGAACCGGCTGCAAATCTGCGGCATCCTCGATCTTGCGCTTTTTCACCTCGATGCGGAGATCGTCAATCAGCTGCATAACGGTATTTACGCCAACATCCGCGCCAATTAAAATCTCTTCAAGCTCCTCGTAAAATTGCTCGTCGATTTTTTTGCGGCGCGTAATAAGCTCCTCGACTTTCTCTACGAATGCCGTACGCGTCTTCGATAAGCCTTCTTTGAAAATATTCGTTACCGCTTCCGTCTTTGTTGCTATGCTTTCCTTCAGCCTCTTAAAAAAACTCATCGTTTCAACTCCCCATCCTCACATTGCCGGATTTATTTGTTTATGCGGATACCGGCTCTTCATCATCTTCTAAGCGTACCGACACAAGCTTCGATACGCCGCCTTCCTCCATCGTAACGCCATATAACACATCTGCTTCTTCCATCGTACCCTTTCGGTGGGTTACTACGATGAATTGCGTCAGCTCCGAAAACTCTCGCAAATATTGAGCGAAACGCGAAACGTTTGCTTCGTCGAGCGCGGCTTCTACCTCATCGAGCACGCAGAACGGAACCGGCTTCACCTGCAAAATGGCAAACAGCAAGGCGATCGCCGTCAATGCGCGCTCTCCGCCCGACAGCAGCTGCAGGTTTTGCAGCTTTTTGCCCGGCGGCTGCGCAACGATATCAATGCCGGTATCGAGCACGCGATCCGGCTCTACGAGTACAAGATCAGCTCTTCCTCCGCCGAATAACTTCGCGAATACGATGACAAAATGTCCGCGAATCGCTTCAAAAGTCATTTTGAACCGTTTCGACATTTCATCGTCCATTTCACGGATAACCTGATACAGCGTCGTTTTCGCTTCGATTAAGTCATTCTTCTGCTCCGACAAAAATTCAAACCGTTCGCTAACCCGCTCATATTCCTCGATAGCGCCCAGGTTAACCTCGCCAAGCGCCGTTATTTGGCGTTTAATATCTCTAACCTCATTCTGCGTCCCCACAACATCCTCAGGAACCGGGTACTGCTCTTTTGCGAGCTCGTAGCTGAGCTCGTATTCCTCGCTAAGCTTGCGAAGCAGATTGTCCAGCTCCACGTCAAGCCGGTTAGCTGCTATCTCCGTCTGCCGCATTTGCTCCTCGACTTGTCTGAGCTGCGCGCGCTGCTCCTTCGTCTCACTTTCACCCATATCGAGCTCAGTAATACGCTGTGCGCGCGCAGATCGTTTCAAATCCGTCTGTTCCGCGCACTCTTGCTTCTTCAAGCGAAGGTGGTTAAGCTGCTCAATTTGCTGCACGGTTTCCTCGGCATGCCGCTTCAGCTCTTCCTCCTGCTGTACAGACAAGGAGCGCAGCCCTGTCAGCTCCTGCTTCGCCCGCTGAATATCAGCGCGCACGCGTGCCGATTGATCCTCGAACGAGAGCCTTTCCTGATCCGTCTTCGCCGCGGCGATTTTAATATCGGTAAGCTGGCCTTGCAGCTCTTCCTTAGCCGATTCGCTCGCTTTGCGCCGCCCTTCCGCCATACGTATCGCTTCCTGCAGCCTTGCCTCATCTACGACAAGCTGCTCTAACCGGAGCTCTGCCGCTGCAGCCGCTGCCTGCACATCCTTCTGCTCGGATAAATGCGTATTGCGGTCTGCCGAATACAGCTGCCGTTGCTCATCTAAATGCTTGGCTTCATTGTTCAGCTGCTGAAGCTCGGCTCTGATTTGCTGCTCCTCAATCCGGCTTTTCTCTCCTTCAGCCCGTAACTCCTCTATCTTTTGAGTACGTATCGAATGCTCCTTGCGCAAATCGCTTAGCTTATTGCGCAGCTGCTCCACCATTCTGCGCGCACTCGCAATCTCTAGATCAAGCGCGTCGATCTGACGTTGACGCCCAAGCAAGCTGGCCCCCTTCTTCTGCAAGCTGCCTCCCGTCATCGATCCGCCGGCATTTACGATATCGCCCTCAAGCGTAACGACGCGGTAACGGTATTGGCACTTCGAAGCGATTCGATTCGCTTGTTCAAGCGTTTCGGCAAGCAGGACGTTGCCCAGCAAATTGTTCACGATTGCCGCATAACGGGAATCCGAGCTGACCAGATCAGCCGCGACTCCAACGAATCCATCGACCGATTCTGCAGTCCGCTTGTCATGCTCAGGCACTTGTCTGCCGCGAATGACATCCAGCGGCAAGAAAGTAGCCCGTCCAAGCTGGCGCTGCTTTAGAAAGGCGATCGCGGTACGGGCCGTTTTCTCGTCCTCCATAACAATGTGCTGAAGAGCGCCGCCAAGCGCCGTCTCAACAGCCGTCTCGATACGTTCAGGAACGCGAACGAGCTCCGCAACCGCGCCATGAACACCGCTAATGCCGCCGCTGCCGCGCCTTGAGGCTTTCAGCACTTCTTTAACACCCTGCATGAAGCCATCTAAAGCATCCTGCATTTCCTTCATCGTGTCGCGCCTCGAAACGTGACTGTCGAGCTTTTGCTCCCACTTTCGGATGGCTAATGTAACTTCTTCCAAGCTTTGCGAAATCGTTTTGGTTTGCTCTGTCTCAGCGAGCGTTGTATTCCTTGCCTGGTCGAGGCGAACGAGCGTAGATTCAAGCGTAAGCGTTAGCTCTGACCGTCTTGTATCCAGTCTTGCTTGCTGCTCCTGCCACTTCGTCTCGTCCTCGCTAATTCGCTCCATCCGCCGCTGCAGCGTTTCCTGCTGCTGAGCCGCATATCGAATTTCATTGCGATGCTGAGCCATAGCGCTGAGCACCTCCAGCAGCTCGCTCTTAAGCGTTTCTTCCGCATCGACAACTGCGCCGCCTGCAACGCCAAGCAAACGCGCTTCCTCTTCGGAAATTTTCGCGCGAAGATCGGCCAACTGCAGCTGAAGCGCCGCAGCGCGGCTGCGGAATTCCGCTTCCTCCTGAGTCATTGTGCCAATGCGGGCATCCTGCGCGGCAATTGATTCTTCAAGCTGCCGTTTATTTTGCTCCAGATTGCGTTTGCGCTCTTTAAGAACCTCGCCATAGCCCTCGCATTTCTCAAAATCCTCGCTAATTTGCAGCATCGCTTCATGAAGCTGGTCGAGAGCTTGCTCAAGCTCCCTCAGCTGCTGACGATCCTTCTCCAAATGCGCATCATGCTTGCTTACAACAGTGGACAACTGAAGCTGCTCCTGCTGCAAACGCTCAAGCTTGCCGTTCGCTTCAGTCCAAGAGCTGTGGATCTGTTCAATGTTATGTACGTACATTGAGATTTCCTTCGTTTTCAGCTGTTCCTTAAGCGCTTTGAAATGAATCGCTTTCTCCGATTGCTTGCGCAGCGGACCAACTTGATCCTCAAGCTCCGTTACCAGGTCATGTATTCGGAGCAGATTCTGCTCGGTTTCATCGAGCTTCCTCTGCGCTTCGCGTTTACGCGACTTGTATTTGACTATGCCGGAGGCTTCCTCAAAAATACCGCGCCGGTCCTCCGAGCGCGTGCTTAAAATCTCTTCAATTCGGCCTTGTCCGATGATGGAGTAAGCCTCTTTACCGATACCGGTATCCATGAACAGCTCGGTAATATCTTTTAGCCTGCACGGCTGCTTGTTAATCAAATATTCGCTATCGCCGCTCCGGTGTACGCGGCGGGTGACCGTAACCTCGTTATATTCAAGAGGCAGCGCACCGTCAGCATTATCCAGAGTAAGCGAAACCTCGCTATAGTTGACTGCCTTACGGGCATCGCTGCCGGCAAAAATAATATCCTCCATCTTGCCGCCGCGCAAACTCTTCGCGCTTTGCTCGCCAAGCACCCAGCGTATGCCGTCCGAAATGTTACTTTTTCCGCTGCCGTTCGGCCCTACCACCGCTGTAATTCCGGTTACAAATTCCATTTCAGTCTTATCGGCGAAAGACTTAAAGCCTGATAATTCAATCCGTCTCAGAAACATGTTTTGGTTTTCACCTCACCCCTCATTGTACCACATCTAGTGGGCCTTGATAACTCTTACGGCGCTTTAACGCACCCCGGTGATCACGGGTATCGCCATCCTTAGATGATAAAAAAGCTTCGATTCCATTTATTATCACGTCGAATAAATGTATGTATTTTCAGTTATTAATAGAAAAAAAAGAGTGTCCTTCCGGTCGCATGACCTTCACTGGACACTCTCTTCGCTGATTAAGCTTGTTCCTGCGACAGCGTACGCCATGCTTCAGCCGCAGCGCGCTGCTCCGCTTCCTTCTTCGTTCTCCCGTTTCCTACGCCAAAGCGTTCTTCCCCGAGATATACCTCAACGACAAATTCACGATCATGAGCAGGACCACGTTCCTCAATGATACGATATTCAACCGGGCCAAGTCCATGATGCTGGGATCGCTCCTGCAGCTTCGACTTGGAATCCTTCACAAGCAGGCCGTAGTCATTGGACTCAACGAACGGGAACATATGCTCATTAAGGAAGGCTCTCGTTTGCTCAATACCAGCATCAAGGAAGATCGCGCCGACAAACGATTCAAACAAGTCTGCCAGCAAAGCCTGACGCTGCCTGCCGCCTAGCTGCTCTTCACCGCGTCCAAGCAGCACATGCGAGCCGAGCTCCAAACGTTCCGCGAATTGTGCCAAGGAAGGCTCGCAGACGATTGAGGCGCGCATTCTCGTGAGCTCGCCCTCCGGTCGCTGCGGATACGTCGCGAACAAATATTCCGACACTAGCAGCTGCAGTACCGCATCTCCCAAAAACTCTAAACGTTCATTGTCCTGAGCAGACCCGCGTTTGTGTTCATTCACATAAGAAGTGTGGGTGAAAGCCTGCTTCAACAGCTTCGTTCGCTTAAAATTCAGCTGCAGCCGCTGCTGCAGCTCATAAAAGGAATCACGCTTCATAAACTTTCATCACGATCGTTGCATTGTGACCACCGAAGCCGAACGAGTTTGACAATGCCGTCTTCACATTCGCCTCACGCGGTGTATTCGGAACGTAATCGAGATCACATTCAGGATCCTGATTTTCCAAATTAATGGTCGGAGCAATGATACCGTTTTTGAGTGTCAAGCCGAGAATAACGGCCTCAACGCCACCGGCAGCACCAAGTAAATGGCCCGTCATCGATTTTGTCGAGCTGACTGCTACTTTGTAAGCATGATCTCCAAGCGCCTTCTTAATCGCCTTCGTCTCCGAACGGTCACCAACCGGTGTAGATGTGCCGTGCGCATTGATGTAGTCGATGTCAGAAGGTTCAATACCAGCATCTTTCATCGCCTTCGTCATGCAGCGGGCAGCTCCATCAGGATCCGGCTCGGTCATGTGATGGGCGTCGCCGCTCATGCCGTAGCCAATAACCTCTGCATAAATTTTTGCACCGCGTGCTTGAGCGTGCTCAAGCGACTCCAGTACCAATACGCCAGCGCCTTCGCCCATAACGAAACCGTCGCGGTCTATGTCAAACGGTCGGCTTGCCTTTGCCGGCTCATCATTGCGGACAGACATCGCCCGCATCGAGCAGAAGCCCGCCATTCCTGTAGGTCTGATCGTCGCTTCGGCACCGCCGGCAATCATGACGTCGGCATCGCCGCGCTGAATCATTTTGAACGAATCTCCGATGGAATGCGTACCCGTCGCACAAGCAGTAACCGCCGTGCTGTTCGGGCCCTTCGCGCCTGTAAGCATCGATACTTGGCCGGAGGCCATGTTCGCGATCATCATCGGGATAAAGAATGGGCTGACCCGCTTAGGACCCTTCTCCAGCAAAACATTATGCTGGTCTTCCCAAGTGCCAAGTCCGCCGATACCGGAGCCGACCATAACTCCAACACGTTCAGCGTCCGCATTTTGACCAATTTGCAAATCCGCATCTTTAACCGCCAACTGGCTGGCTACTGCTGCAAATTGAACGAAACGGTCCATTCTGCGTGCTTCTTTTTTATCTAAACCGTAATCTTCGGGATTGAAATTTTTGATTTCTGCGGCAATGCGCGTCGGGTATTCGGAGAAATCGAAGGCCTCAACAACAGATACCCCTGACTTTCCTTCCAGCAGGTTACCCCAGAATTGCTCCAAATCGGAACCGAGCGAGGTAATAACCCCCATACCAGTAACAACAACTCTTTGTTTCATTCGATTCACCTCTATGTCCAGCAATATAGATGAGCATGCTGCATCATCTTGTTTAATTTTTGTCGAAGTTCATTTGATGCATATACCCTGCTTATATTTCTCGGTAAATAAAAGCGATACCATTCGTGAACGGAGAGAGCCTTTACGCTTGAAATATAAGGAGGTATAAAATCGATGCGTATCAAGCTATAACGCTTTGCATAATCGTAATCAATGAAAACGGTCTAAGATGGAGATAAGTCCCGTTTATTAAAAACGGGACTTGTCCTTCTTACGTATGAGATTGTATGTATTTAACTACTTCTCCCACAGTGGTGATTGTCTCTGCATCTTCATCAGAGATTTCCATATCAAACTCGTCTTCTAGCTCCATGACCAATTCAACGACATCAAGAGAGTCAGCGCCGAGGTCATCTTTAAATGAAGCTTCAAGTGTAACTTCCGCTTCGTCTACGCCTAGTCGGTCGATGACGATACGTTTTACGCGATCTACTACTTCGGACATCCGGTTCACCTCCTCCATGGTATTATACGAGAATTAAAGATAAAATGCCATACGTAACCGTGCTAATTCCTCAAAGGGGAATTATTTAGTGCTACATATACATGCCGCCGTCCACATGAATCGTCTGTCCAGTCATATAAGCTGAGGCATCCGAAGCAAGGAAACGGACCGCATTTGCAATGTCGCTCGGGTCACCGAGACGGGCAAGCGGAATTTGGCCAGACAGCGACTCACGCATCTCTTCCGGAAGCTTGTCCGTCATTTCGGTTTGAATAAATCCCGGGGCAACACAGTTAACTGTTATGCCGCGGGACGCAAGCTCACGGGCGCTAGCCTTAGTCAGACCGATTACGCCAGCCTTAGCCGCGACATAGTTAGCTTGCCCCGGATTCCCGAGCACACCAACGACAGAAGAAATGTTGATGATGCGGCCGGAACGCTGCTTCATCATGGAACGAGTGACCGCTTTAATGCCATTGAAAACGCCTTTAAGGTTCGTTTCAATAACTTGGTCAAACTCGTCCTCCTTCATGCGCATGATTAAATTATCTCTAGTAATACCCGCATTATTCACCAAAATGTCAACAGCGCCAAATTGTCCGATGACTTCCTTAACCATCGCTTCAAATTCGTCCGCTTTGCCGACATTAGCTTTGATGACAATTGCGCGTCTTCCAAGCGCTTCAACGGCTTGTGCCGTTTCAACTGCCGCAGCCTCGCTGCCGGAGTAGTTGATTGCAACATCCGCGCCTGCTTCGGCGAGTGCAATTGCAATCGATCTGCCTATTCCGCGCGACGCCCCGGTTACGAGCGCTTTCTTACCTTCCAAGCTGGCAAACATCATATCGCCTCCATCCTAATGTTCGGTTACCTGCAGCGCTTCAAGCGCAGACATGCTGTTTATAGAAATGACACTTACGTTCTTGTCGATTTTCTTAATCAAGCCGGCAAGCACCGTTCCCGAGCCGATCTCCACAAATGTATCAACGCCTTGCTCTATTAAATAGCGAACGCTGTCTTCCCATAGCACAGGTGAATAAACCTGCTCCACGAGCAAGCTGCGAATATCGTCCGCGGCTGTTGCGACATTTGCAGTCACATTAGCCACAACGGGAACAGACGCATCCTGCATCGCAATGCTTGCGAGCGTTACCTGAAGATTAGCCGCAGCAGGCTTCATCAGCGAAGAATGGAAAGGACCGCTTACTTCAAGCGGAATGACCCGCTTCGCGCCAGCCTCTTCCTTACCGCGTTCGACAACCGCTTGAACCCCTGCGGCTGTGCCTGACACGACGATTTGTCCCGGGCAATTCACATTCGCGAGTTCGACAGCCGTGCCATCAGCCGTAATAGCTGCACATAGCGCAGCGAGCGACCCGCGCTCCGCGCCTAACACTGCCGCCATGGCGCCTTGTCCGCTCGGAACGGCCTGCTCCATAAACTGTCCGCGGGCGCGTACCGTGCGAACGGCGTCCTCGAAGCTAAGCACGCCGGCAGCGACAAGCGCGCTGTACTCTCCAAGACTGTGACCAGCAACATAATCTGGTCTCAGCCCGCGTCCTTCTAATGCCGCAAGCAAGGCAACACTGACGGTAAGCAGGGCAGGCTGCGTATTAGCTGTCTGCTTCAGCGCCTCATCCGGACCTTCGAATATAATACTGCTCAAGGAGAAGCCCAGAGCTTCATCCGCCTGATCAAAAATCGAGCGTGAACGATCAAATGCATCGTAGACGTCCTTGCCCATGCCGACTACTTGAGCGCCTTGTCCCGGAAAAACAAATGCTGTTTTACTCAATGCGTTTCCCCCTTACACGCGTAAGCGATTTGCGCCGGCCAGCGGCGGCAATGCCCGTTACGCGGTGATATTTAGAACGATTATAAGAAGAAAGATTATCGCGGCTTATTTTAAAGTTCATGTTTTCCTAAGCATTGACAATTACCAGACAAGTACCGAAGCTCCCCACGTCAAACCGCCGCCAAAGCCAACGAGCACAAGGCGGTCGCCTTCGCTTACCCGTCCCTGCTCTACCGCTTCTGCAAGAGCAACCGGAATGGATGCCGATGACATGTTCCCGTATTTATCCAAGTTAACCATCGCCTTATCCGCAGACAGGTCTAACCTGTTTAAAGCAGATTGAATAATCCGGATGTTCGCCTGATGCGGGACAAGAAGGTCGATATCGTCCTTCGTAAGTCCAGCTTTCAGCAAGGCTTCCTCGGCTGCGCCTCCCATGATCCTTACGGCAAACTTAAATACGTCATTTCCGGCCATGTGAATGAAGTGCTGCTTCGTCTCGATGCTCTCCGCCGTTGCCGGAGTTCGGGAGCCTCCTCCCGACACTTTAAGCAGCTCTCCGCCGCTGCCGTCCGCGCCAAGCTCGAACGATTGGAATCCACGGCCCTCTTCAACCCGTCCTAAGACGACAGCGCCTGCGCCGTCTCCAAACAGAATGCATGTATTGCGGTCGGTGTAATCCGTAATTCGCGATAGCGTCTCAGCGCCTACGACAAGCACATTCTTATACATGCCGCTTGCGACCATGCTCGAACCTGTTGCCAGTCCGTAAATAAAGCCGGAGCATGCAGCCGACAGATCAAAAGCAGCCGCTTTCTTGGCTCCCAGCTTTTCCTGCAGCAAGCATGCGGTCGATGGGAAAAACATATCAGGCGTAATCGTAGCTACAATGATAAGATCGATATCTTCCGCAGTTAGACCCGCCGCTGCGATGGCTTCAAGCGAAGCATGCAGCGCAAGGTCGGACGTTGCCTCCTCCGCGGATGCAAGGCGGCGTTCTTTGATGCCTGTGCGCGTGACGATCCATTCATCATTTGTTTCGACCATCGCTTCCAGCTCTTTATTCGTTAAAATGCGTTCTGGAACATATTTGCCCGTTCCAATAATGCCTACAGGATGTAAACTCATTCCGCACACTCACTTCCCGTTTATTTCTGCTGCAATCGTTTCAATCAATTGGCCTTGAATGGCGCTTCGTGCTTGCCTTACCGCATTTTTGACGGCGAGCGCGTCCGACGAGCCATGACATTTCACAACGAGGCCGTTCAATCCAAGCAATGGCGCACCGCCATGCTCCTTATAGTCCATTCTTTTCTTAATCGAGCGCAGCTTCGGCAGCATGATGGCAGCAGCCAGCTTCGTCATTAGCGATTGACCAAAAGCGTCTTTCAGCGATGTGAAAATCGTGCCTGCCGCGCCTTCCATAGCCTTCAGCATAATGTTGCCGGCAAAGCCGTCGCAAACGAGCACATCGCAATTACGGTTAAGAACATCCCTGGCCTCGACATTGCCAATAAAATGAATTGGCGCCTGTTCCAGCAATGCGTATGCCGCTTTGCTCATCTCGTTCCCCTTCATCGCCTCGGTTCCGACGTTAAGAAGCCCCACTTTGGGCTTCTCAAGCCCGTGCACCTTTGTACGATATATACTGCCCATAATTGCATATTGCAGCAAATGCTCCGGTTTCGCATCCATATTCGCTCCCAAATCAAGCGTCAGAATGCCGACATCGTCCATCGTTGGCATCATAGGCGCAAGCGCCGGTCTCTCGATGCCGTCCATTCTTCCAACTACGAGAAGCCCCGTCGCCATTAGAGCGCCCGTATTGCCTGCCGAGAGCATCGCATCCGCTTGCTTCTCGCGAACGAGTTGTCCGGCAACAACCATGGACGCTCCTTTTTTGCGGCGCACCGCTCTAACCGGCTCATCGTCGGCTCCGATTACTTCGTCCGCATGACAAATGGTCACGTTAGCAGGCTTCCGCCCGTTCATAAGCGCTTCAATGGCTGACGTATTGCCGACGAGCAGCAGCTCCGTATCCGGCCACTGCGCCGCCGCATCAAGCGCGCCCTGTACGATTAAGCTCGGAGCGTTATCTCCGCCCATAGCATCAATAGCGATCCGCACGTCCGTTTCCTCCTTCAGTTTCTGTATCTCCCGCGGACCGAAAAATAACAAAGTTACCCTGGAACACCATTTCATCGCCAACATACGTAAACAGCTCGACCTTTGCCTTGCTTCGCTCGCCCGAGATGGACCGGACGTAAGCCTTGGCAATACATTTCTCCCCTAGCTTAACTGGACGGATAAATCTGATATCAGCCGTTACGGTAAGTGCAATTTCATCATCTATAATAGCAACCGCAAGTGAATTCGCCTGTGCAAATACGTGATGACCGCGAGCGATGCCGGTCCTTGAGAATACATGCTCTTCGCGAATCTCGAACACCGAGATTCCGCTTTTGTCCAATTCCAAATCGACGATGTCACCGATTACTTCATGCAATGGCAACGATCGAACCGAGTCATAGGAGCGTTCGGCCATCAGCTTCAGCCGCTCCCTGAGCTCCGGAATACCAAGCTCCATCCGGTCAAGCCGAATCGTCTGGATGCTTACCTTTAGCAGTCGCGTGAGCTCCCGATCGGTTATAAAAGGATTATCATCAATGTATCGGGCAAGCTGCTGATGCCGCTGCCGTTTGGGCATTCGTTCGATGTTCGGCACCGCCTTTAACCGTAAAGTGACTGATAAACGATTTCAACCGCGCCTTAGCCCTTTCAGCATCAGCACGATTAGTATATGTATGTTGCCCGATATTATCACCTGGTACTAAATAAGTATATAAAAAAATACGCTCGAGCGCAATGCAGCGCAAGAAAGTATCATTTTAAGCGCTATTATTTGACAAGTAAAACAATCTCATGCAGCAAAAAAATAGCACTTCATCGCGTGATGAAGTGCTATCCCTGACATCAAATCACTATTGGGAAATGATCTCTTTTGTTTTGTAATATCCACAAACTTTGCATACGTGGTGAGCCAATTTCAACTCTCCGCATTGCTCACATTTCACCATGCCCGGTACTGCAAGTTTGAAATGCGTACGACGTTTATCACGGCGAGTCTTGGATGTTCTACGCTGAGGTACTGCCATATTTAACACCTCCTTCAAAAAATCAATCACAACTTCGCTTATTCCTTAAATAGATCCTTTAGCGCTGCAAAACGGACATCAATCTTCTCCGTAGAACAGCTGCATTTGTGCTCATTTAAGTTCTGTCCGCACGTGTGACATAGACCTTTACAGTCATTGCTGCAGAGCGGTGCAAAAGGCATGAACAATTGAAGCGCTTCTTCCACATAAGGCCTCAAATCCAGTCTTTCCGCATCTACCTCAATGAAGTCACTCTCTTCCTCATCCGAATCCTCATCGCGGTCTTCGCTGGGCGAAGCCGGCTTGAATACTTCCGAGAATGGAATAACCGTATGTTCCTTCACCGGTTCAAGGCAGCGTGAACAAGCAAGCTCAAGATCGATGGCAAGCTCGCCATCAACTTCAATAAAGCCTTCATGCCCAGTCACCTGAAGCGATACCCGGAGCGGTCCCGTGCGATAAACATCTTGGCGTCCTTTAAAAAGGTCACTGACATCCAACTCTTCGTTAACTGTCGTTTTTAACCCTTTGGACATTGTTTCTTGAATATGAAACTGCATCAGATCACCCCAAACAAACAAAGATTATTATATCTATCAGACTACCGTTTTGTCAACATTTTCACACTGTTTTTCAATAAGCCTAAAGCAACCCGTGATTGAGCTCCCTCTCTATGCTATAGTGAAACAACCAACAATTAACGAAAGAGAGGGTCAAACGAATGCGCACCGTCGGACTCATTGTCGAATACAACCCGTTTCATAACGGACATTTGTATCATTTGCAACAATCGCGCAAAATAACGCAGGCGGACGCTGTCGTTGCCGTCATGAGCGGCCATTTCCTGCAGCGCGGCGAGCCTGCCCTGCTCGACAAATGGGCCAGAACAAAGATGGCGCTCGCTGGCGGCTGCGATCTCGTTATCGAACTGCCAGTCGCTTACGCAACCCAAGCGGCCGAGTGGTTCGCCTACGGAGCTGTCTCCCTCCTTGAGGCGACAGGCGTCGTTGACAGCTTCTGCTTCGGAACGGAAAACGGCGAGCTTGATCCTCTGCTGCAGGCAGCTGAAATCGTGGCGCAGGAGCCGCCTGCCTTCAAGACACTCCTGAAGCAGCTTCTTCAAACAGGCATAAGCTATCCAAGCGCATACAGCAGCGCAATAACCGCCTATTTATCAGATCATGGATTTGCCTCTGCAGCTAATTTCCCATTCGCGCTTCCCAATCATACATTAGCGCTCCATTATTTACTTGCCTTGAAACGGCTGGATGGCAAAATGGAGCCATTCACCATTACCCGCGAGAAGGCGCAGTATAATCAGGAAACCGCGACCGACAGTATGATTGCAAGCGCAACTGCCATTCGCAAGCTGCTGCTTGAGCAGCGCTCGCTTGAAGCAGCGCGTGCTTTCGTGCCGGAATCTACGATGCGTACGCTGCAGAAGGAATGGTCGGCAGGTCATTGCCCAATCAGCTGGGAGCCTTTTACAAGCGCTCTGCTGCATGCCATTGTATCTCGTTCATCTTCTGAACTGGCCGAATTGCATGAGATTACAGAGGGCTTAGAACACCGGATCCGGAATGCCCTTCCGAAGCTGGCATCACGTCAATTCGAAGACTTATTGGCAGCTTTGAAAACGAAGCGCTACACCCGGACGAAACTGCAGCGCGCGCTTCTCTCCATCCTGCTCGGTCACAGCAAAGCCGACTTCACACAAGACAAGCTCGCATCGGGTGTTGAATATATAAGAGTGCTTGGTTTTACGGAAAAAGGCAAGCATCTGCTTCGGCGCATGCGAAATACCGCCAAGTTGCCCGTACTGCTTAGCGCAGCACGGGCACCGCAGCCTTTCCGCTATCTGGAGTTAGACACGCAAGCGAGCAGTGTCTATATGCTCGGCGTCCCTGGATCAACCTCCGCACACTCGTTGTTCCGCGACTTTACGGATAAGCCGGTTACGGTTTAATAATTTCAGGCGCAGGCGAGTCATTGAGCTTTTTTATGTAGACGCATTATGAAAGGCTTGTATTTGATCCATCGCTTCCTGCAGCGTTCTGACGCTAACCACCTTCATCGGAGTGCCCAGCGCTTTTGCTTTCGCCTCCGCTTCCTCAAAATTATCCGCAGGCGCCAGAAACAGCTGAGCGCCCTCTTTGCTTGCAATGACGATTTTTTGCCTTATTCCGCCGATCGCGCCGACCTTCCCGTCCACAGTTATGGTGCCGGTTGCCGCTATGCGAAGGCCGCTCGATAAATCGCCTTTAGTGAGCAGGTCCACAGCCTGCAGCGCAAAGACCAGACCTGCCGATGGCCCGCCAATATCTCCGGCTGTTATCGTAAGACGTTTACCTTCGTCCGCCGGCTCCAAGCTGCGGAGCTCGGTCAAACTCATAATGCCAATCGCTTCTAAACGCTGCTCGTTTGTCATCGTCGAATCAAATATGTTCGCCGCGAAGGTCACATTAAGCTGTTTTCCAGTACGTTTAATATTGAATCGAACCGGTTTATTCTTGCTTGTTTGTTGAAGCTTATCGAGCAATTCCGTCACACTGCCGACCGGCTTATCGCCGTTAATGCCAAGAAGCCTATCCCCCGCCTTAAATGAGCTGGACCCTGCACGCTCCTTCACATACACGTCGGATATGACAATGCCGTTGGTTCTGCTCTCATAAGGAAAACCAGCGTAACGATACGCAGCTTCGATTGCATTGTTTTGCGACCCGTGCATAATGACATTCAATCTGTCTGCGTATTGATCCTTTGAATAGCCTCTAAGCACATCCCGCTTGAGATGCACCTCCATGTTCGAATTCCACATCGACTGGAACGCGTGCAAAAAATTCGGCTCCGTCAATTTTACGGCAGTAAGCAAAAAATCGCCGCCGCCTAGACGGTCGCCTTCTTCCATCGATACCATCGACTTAACGGGAACGGCGATTCCAGGCTCATAAACAACATAGGGCGTTGGAGCGTACAATAACACCCACATAAATGCTGCGGTCGATAAACCGATCATCGCCATTCTGCGTAAATCAGAACGCTGCTTTTGCACCTGCCACCCCCAATTTAAACTCCCATTTTCCCCATCAAGCATGCCGAAGTCCCTTTTCGGCTGCTGGACTGGCTGTCGCATGTGGTCTATCCAGCATCTAGCATGCGTACTATTTAACGTATACGATTGTCCAATTCTTCATGTCTTCAATCTGCTTACCGGTCATTCATTATCTCAGCGAAATAAAGGAGTTGAGCAGCATTGGCTAAAACGGTTTTGCTTGCGTTCCTGTCCATCTTGCTTGTCGTTGCCATTATTCTTCAGCCGGATGCTGCATTTCAATCCTCGCTGCAAGGGCTAACCGTATGGTGGAATATCGTATTTCCCGGCTTGCTGCCGTTTCTCGTACTATTTGAACTGATTGCCGCCTTCGGCCTTGCTCACGCCATCGGATCACTCCTGCAGCCATTGACGAGCCGCTTGTTCAAGCTGCCGGGAGAAGCGGCGCTTGCAATCGTACTAGGCTGGATGGGAGGCTATCCCGCAGGAGCGGAGGCGGTCGCTTCCTTGCGTAAGAGAAGTCTTGTCACCAAACAACAAGGCCAGCGTCTGCTGGCCTTTGCCCACATGCCGAACCCGTTGTTCATGCTCGTCGTCATTGGCGCAGGATTTCTGCACAAACCTATTGTCGGAGTGATCATTGCAGTTATCGTATGGCTCTCAGCTCTATGGCTGATGATCATCATGACACTGCTCAGCCAAGGTGTCCAAGCTTCGGAAACGCATACTAATGCAGCCAAAGATACTGATCAGAGCCACAGCATGCTTCAACGAGCAGCCGAAGCGCTCCGCCTCGGCAGGGAGCAGGATGGCCGCAGCTTCGGCAAAGCGCTTGGCGATGCCGTTGCTGCCAGCGTTCAGAAGCTGATGCTGATCGGCGGCTTTATGATTTTTGCAGCTGTACTCGCCAAATTGTCAGAGC
Source organism: Paenibacillus sp. J2L1-98 (assembly GCF_056269405.1). Lineage (NCBI taxonomy): Bacteria > Bacillati > Bacillota > Bacilli > Caryophanales > Paenibacillaceae > Paenibacillus > Paenibacillus sp. J2L1-98. Next base: position 282,514 of record NZ_JBWDNW010000001.1, read on the forward strand.
CGCTTCTATCATCTCTTCTGGACAAAGCCGGACTAAGCTTTATCAGCCAAGCATTTTTTGAAGGCCACTTGGGCGCCTATGCGGCTGCAGTCTGGGATGCGCCGGGAGCCGGAACTCTTGGCAACGCCGCTGCGATCGCTGTCGTGCTCGCTTGGAGCGGGCTCAGCGGCATTTTACAAGCAGGCTATTCCATTACCGGAACGGACCTTAAGCTTATTCCGTTCATTGCATGGAGAGTCGCACATGCGCTGCACGCCCTCCTATTCATGCTGCTGCTCTGGAAACCGGCCACGTCCATGCTTAGCCATCTACTCGCACCAGGAGCCGCGCCGGCATTTGCGCCTGTCGAATCATTCTCGCCGGATAAAGCCGTTACGGTTGCCTTGAAAGCCGGCGATTTACCTTTATTATGGCAGTTTTCCCTATCGGCCTGCGCTCTGCTTGCGCTCCTCGGATTCGTTATTTTAATTATGCTGCTGCCGTTTCGCCGAACCGGCAGATCGCTTTAAATGCTATAGGGATGAATGATGGCTTAAGTGAAAATCTGTTAGCTCTTTTGTTTATATTTCTCTCGCAATTGCTTCTCCACAACAGGCGGCACCAGCTCATGAACAGCCCCGTTGAACTGTGCGATTTCTTTGACGATGCTGGAGCTCAAATACGAATACTTAGGGTTTGTCATCATGAACATCGTATCGATCTCATCATCAAGCAAATGATTCGTCGAAGCGAGCTGAAGCTCATACTCAAAGTCGGTTACCGATCGAATTCCTCTTATAATAACATTGGCCTGCCGCGACTTCATAAATCGGACGAGCAAATCCCGGAAGCTGTCGATCTCAACATTCGGAATATCTCGCGTGACATCGGCAAGCAGCGCCTTGCGCTCATCGACGCTGAACATCGGATTTTTACTAGAATTATTTAAAACCGCTACAATAAGCCTATCGAATTGCTTAGCGGATCTGCGAATAATGTCCAGATGCCCATAGGTTACAGGATCAAAGGTTCCCGGGTATACGGCTACACGCTCTTGTTTATTCATTGACATTGACCTCACTTCCGTCGGGACTGTCTTGGCTGATATATTGGTATATGGACACGGCGGTATCCCCGTATTTCGCATGCTTCAGTTGGTCAAAATGCTCCAGCTGCTCCGGATACCGGTGTGCCGCATCATGCTCGACTACTATAATCGCCTCCGGCTCCAGTATCTGATTCGCAGCGAGCTGCGCCATTAGGCTGTCCATCGTTATCATTTTGTATGGCGGATCAAGAAAAACAAGCCGGAACTTCTGTCCCCGCTTCGCTAGCGCTTTCAATGCACGCTCCGCATCATTCCTATAAATTTCAGCGGCGCTGCCCATATTTGCTGTCTGTACATTTTGACGAATAATATCTACGCTTATTTTCTCCCGATCAATAAAGACCGTACGCTCTACACCTCTGCTCCAAGCCTCAATGCCCAATCCGCCCGTACCTGCGAACAGATCCAGCGCCATTCCACCGTCGAAGTAAGGCCCGATCATGCTGAAAATAGCTTCCTTCACCTTATCCGTTGTCGGCCTCGTGTTCATGCCAGGCACAGCCTTCAGCGTGCGGCCCTTGGCCTCGCCCGCAATGACTCTCACTGCAATTGCCCCCTTCACTCTCATTCCCGCCTATCGTACCATAGAATCCCTTTCATAATAAAGCAGAAGCATGTCGAAAATTGCGTATCAGAGTACCGGTCCAACTGCGCACAAAAATATTTCTCACCCCAATCATGTATATTTCCTCTTAAACCGGACAAGATACATTTATCGGCGTCGCAAGATGCCGTAGACAACCGCGGAGAAGACTTACGTTTCCCCATAAGCTCTTCGTCCGGTTTCTCCTCTCCCATGAAAAGGGCGTCCCGAAAGGGACGCCCGATTTTTTTGTTTAAGCCTTGTTATACCAAGGTTTTTTTGAGTTTCATTCCGCAGCTATCTCTAGCAATGAAAGTCGAGGATGAGCGCTGTCTGTAATACAGGGACTTTTTCAGGTTTTCCTTATAAGTTGAGGTCTGAAAGCTATAGCAGATGAGACAGAAATGAATTTTTTCTAATTGGAATTACACGCACTAATTGTTTACCATACGTACATAACCTTTTTTTCTGCAACTCTAAAGCGGCTGGATAACCTCTCTAGAGGAGCCTTTTTCTTATTGATGGTGCTTACTAAGGTATTACCGCCCTCGTGTGACAAGTGTATTGAAGCAGACGTTAATCCGCAGGCGTGGTTGGATTAAAATACCACCGTATTATGTTCCTAATGGATTACCAACACCATAATTCCAACATAAATAGTGGATTGAACACTTGATGCTTTCCAGTAGAATTAGGCTGCCCAGAAACGGGGGGGCTTTTTTTATTTTGAATCAGCGGATCGTAAAAATTCACATTGACAAAACAATTGAATCAACTTAAGATAATAAACGGCTTTAAAATGATAATGATTATCAACAACAATGAATGAGGTGTTTCATGCGTTATAAAATAACAACTCTAATTATGCTGTTTATCCTCTTGTTTCCAGCATGGATTTTTGCGGATCAAGCCTCTGTAGATTTGCAAAAGGCAAATGATTATGTTACTAAAGCTTTCCAATTGGCGGAGCAGAATGACTTGGATCAATCTAAGGTAGAGTACGACAAATACAACACGCTCTGGTACGAAATCGAGGGCGGTGTAAAAGATAAATCAAAAGGGGCTTACCGCTCTATCGAAGAAAGAATGGGAGAAGTTCAATTCGCTTTTGCCCAAAGCCCGGCAAAAAAGGAAAACATAATCACCAGTTTAAAAGCGCTAAACGAAATCAATCAAACTTTTATTTCAGGGGATATGTCTTCTTTTAAGGATCCAACCCCAACCGGAAGCACCTCAATTGATGATCTCGTCCAATTGTTGGATGAAGTAAATGCCGCGCTTGCTCAAAATGATGTTCAGACCGCTAAACAACATATACAAAGTTTTCGCAATTCATGGTTAGATATCGAAGGGCTTGTGCTGACTCAATCGTCAAAGGTATACGCAGACGCTGAAAGAGACATGGTTTCATCTTATGCACTGCTTACGGCCAATCCGCCGAACGTACCGGATGCGATAAAAACGGTAACGAGCATGCGTGATTATCTAGTACCACTTGCCTCTAAAACTAGCTATACCATGGTAGACGTAATCACAATTCTACTACGGGAAGGTCTTGAAGCCCTCCTGGTCATTGTTGCTCTGCTTGGATTTTTAAATAAATCAGGACACGGTGAAAAGAAGAACTGGCTTTGGTATGGACTTGGCGCAGGCGTTTTAGTCAGTATCATCATTGGAATTGCAGTCCAGCGCTTATTCTCCTCTGGGACATTTGGAAACAACAACTTCTTAATTATCGGATGTACTGGAATTTTTGCTGCAGTCATGTTGATTTATATGAGTTATTGGCTCCACAGTAAATCCAGTGTCGCCAACTGGAAACAGTATATCAATAATCAAAGCACTAAGGCATTAGCTAGCGGCAATTTATGGTCCATCTCCATCCTTGCTTTTCTGGCTGTGTTTAGGGAAGGAACGGAAACTGTTCTGTTCTTTATTGGGATGGCATCCTCCATCAGCCTTGCAACGCTGTTATTAGGAATACTACTTGGTGTATTGATTTTAGCGGTAATTGCCTTTTTAATTCTCAAGGTTGGCTTAAAGATTCCTATGCGGCCGTTTTTCTTAGTATCCAGCGTTCTCGTCTTTTATTTATGTTTTAAGTTTCTTGGCACGGGTATTCATGGTTTACAGCTGGCAGGCGTACTTCATGCAACTCATACCGATACACTACCGTCTATTGATTTCTTTGGTTTTTATTCAACCTGGGAAAATATCGTCCCTCAATTGATTCTTCTGCTTGCTGCTGTCGGTGTTGTGATTTGGAACAAAATCCGAGATCAAAGATTGCAAGTTCAGATGAACATACAACAATAAAATTTTTGGAGGTCTTTTTATTATGAAAGCATCAAAAGCATTGTTATCCATTATTGTTTTGGTATTCATTCTTGCAGCTTGTTCTTCCAATACGAATGCCACTGCCGACGGCGTGAAGAGCATGCAGGAAACACTGGTGGATATGCAAAAGAACGTAGAAGCAAACGACACTGCCAAAGTGAAAGAAGATGCAGAAGCGTTAGAAGAGTCATGGGCGAAATTTGAAGATGGTATTAAAGAGAACCAATCCGAAATGTATGAAAAAGTCGAAGAACCGCTTGGCACTATTCAAGCCGGTGCAAAGCAAGATACTCTTGACCAAGCGCTTTTGAAAGAGCAGATCACAAAGCTCAGTGAAGTTTTAAAACAAATTAAATAATAAGTATCAATAGAGCGTCAATTTAGGCTCCATGGCTGTCGAGAAATCTCGACAGCTATTATTTTAACCTTCTAATTTAATTAATTACCGCGATAACGCAATAAAATACGCCTGTTTCAACAGCAATGAAAAGGGCATCCCGATAGGACGCCCGATTTTTTGCAAGCTATAAAATTATTGGCTTTGAAACCCAATAGGTCTTTTGGGTTCCTCTGGATTTTGTCTCTTTACAGCCATCAATAAGAAACTGATTTGTGATACATGCTGTATTAAAGTAACAGGACTTCCGTCATCTAAATTTCCTGTGAACATGATCAAGCTGGGATCATCATAACCAACATCGGTTATTTGAAAAGTTACAGACTTACCAAATGTAACGAGCCTAACGCCTACCTGCTCGGTAGCATCCAATCTCGCATCAAAATTTTTAATCATACGGATTATTTTCTTGTAAAACTCACTCGCTAAATTCTGTCCTGGTGTATTCACCGGTTCAGGTAAATTAGGCATTTTAAATTGAGGCAACATGATTTCAGGCACTTTAAAGTCCAAGCTAATCACCTCCCTCGTTATTCATTTCGACAAAAGCAGACATCTTCCTTCTTACCGCTTTCATTTGTACGTTAAACTTGTAAGCGGCGGTTTTTTCATCAAATAAGGGTATAGCAAAATAAGTCCAAAAACATAGAGCAGCAAAGCAAATATAGCCGGTGAGAGATGCCAGAAATCAGTATATCCAATTGAAAGATGCACGCTAAAACCTGCGTAGAAGCCCGGCGCACCGCCAAGCAGAAGGGTCCACCATAACCAACGGGCGCCTTGCTGAATGCCCCATAGCGCAATGATGAGGATGGCTAAAGCATCACACAACAGCGCACCGCCGAATCCGGCCCGGTCATGGGCTATAAGCGGAATTAGTTTCGCGTTCATCTCATTCAACTCAGCAAAGCTGGTGTACAAATAAGCTAGATCGGTCTTCACGAAAACGTTCGTAACCCCTACCAAAGCGATTGTTAATCCGCCGATAGCAAGCGCAAAACCCAGAACGACAAAGCAAAGCTGTCCCCACATGGCACGCTGCCATACACGGTCATTGCGGAGGTTGACAGGCCGCCGATAGGGCTGCTCCGGATTGCTTCGCATCGAAAGAACGAACATCGGAAGCAGGATAGCCGAGGCCAGCGCATGAAACGGGTCAAAATAACCGTAGCCCAAGTATAGAAAAAAGCTTATAAAACCAACAAATCCAGAAGTCAGCAAAGCTGTTCTAGCCCAGTTTAATCCCTCTCTTAATCCGTGCTTAGCCAGCTGATAATATAAAATGCCGATCGAAATCATCGTTCCCGCCAGCGTAATCCGGTCATGTGACATGAAATGCAGAAGATTATGGTTGATTTGGTGCAGCTCCTCTAACGGCATGCCTATAAATGCCAAATCATATGGCAGAAGCACTGAAGTAGCAGCGATCATCCAAGAAAAAATACCACCAAGCATCATCCCGATGCCCAGCAGGCACATCCACCCCCAGTGCTTCCAGAAGGAAGGTGTTTCGGGTACGGGAAAATGGTTAAGCTGTTCATAAACAATAGCTTCATTTATTCGTTTCGGCAGGCCTGGACCGGCATACACTAAGCCGCTATGCAGCATGATGCCATCCGCGCCCGCCTTCATTAGATCAAGCGCATCCTGCGGCTCGTGTACTCCGCCTCCCGCTTTAATCACCAGAGAGGGATCGCATACGCTGCGGAGCAGCTTTATTTTATCCAAGGAAAGAGCTTTTCCTTCCCTTCCCACGAGTATAGATTCACCGCTTTCATCGCCAAAGCTTCCGCCATTACGAACAGCCTCACCTATGACAACCCCGCTCCATATCGGCGTCTTCTGATCGATTAATACAGCATTAAGCCTTTCATTCGGGTAATCCGGCGGGACATACAAATACATGGGTTTATCTGCATAATTATCGGCAGTCGCAAGTTCTGGCAACCGGTTTAGAATAGCTTGCGAATCCGCAGCGCTTCTTGCAGCTTGCAGCACATCCACATAGAACCCTGCTGCTCCCGAGACATGGAGCTTCTTCATCATACTGCCAAGCTCTACAATCGCCTGATCAGGCAAAGCATGCGGCATCGGAGTGACGCGGGCAAGCTGCGGCAAATGATGTCCAGGCTTTGCTATGCGTGCGGCAACTACATCTATGCCATCGTTCTCGTAATAGGTTGGATAGCGTATAGTTTCAGCAGCGGTACTATTCTCTATCGACTGATTGCTTCGAATAGGCTGAACCGTAACAGGCCCATGCTCAATAAATCCGAAGCCAAATTGCGCCAAAGCTTTTTGTGCGATGCCTTCCGGGTCTACCCCGCCGGACAGCCCTACAGTGCTGCGGACGGTTATGCCCGCCATATCCCGTTCCAGTACCGGCGACGGCTCCATATGCCCGAACGTTCGAATGACGAATGAGCCAGCTGGCAATCTGCTCAGCTTGCCGATAGCTGTCAGCGTTACAGTTCTGCTCAATCTCGCAGGAATTTTGAATAATAAAGGGCGAAACAAGGTCTGATACGACCAATCCGGCATGATCATTCTCCTCTTTAAGGATTTAATCTATCTACAATAAACTTGTTAAAAGATAGCGTCAATAATGCCCTTGGAACCAAAGAACAAGCCTAATCCGGGGGGATGATTGGAACCATTTGTTTTCAAGTTCATATGTTATATAGTCATTTGACTATATTCACTTTGGAGGTTTTAAAATGAATCGAGCATTTACGCCTTTTGGCGGCCCCGGCTTCCGTCCTCCCTTCCGGCCTTTCCCTCATCCATTCTTTCCACGCCGGTTTCTGTTTCCCTTTTTCTTCTTTTCTCCGTTCTTCTTTCCTTTTTTCCGGGAGGACGGTGAAGATGCAAGAAATGATATGTACTTTGCTGTCCACCAGACAGTAGCCGGAGATACATTAGAAAAGGTTTCCCATATGTATAACATACCTTGCGTCATCCTTGAGGAAGCAAACCCGCACATTGGTAATCCTAAAGAAATCCAACCGGGCTCATCGGTCTATATCCCGCGTATTTCCCATATGCACTGTAACAAATCATACATCGAAAGAGAAGTAGAAGCGCAGTCCACCATGCCGCACGGACAAAATATGCCGTATCCGGGAGCACCTTATAACATGTAATCCTTTTTACATCCCTTAATAGCCTATCGAGGAAAGCGTTTTTCCTCGATAGGCTTTTTTGAGCATCAATAATACTGCAAATTTATCGGGCGGATGACATGTAAAAAGCATCTCCGTCACAAACACCCAATCATAATGCGACAATGATACATAATCTACAGAGTACTCAAGACGCAAGGAGGTGTTATGAACAATGTCCGGATTCGTTGGTGGTGCTTTTACGAATACTGGTACCATTCTGGTCCTTTTCATTTTATTGGTGATTATCGCTTGCAGCTGTGTAAGTGGTTTCGGTGGCGGCTTTAATAAATGCTGCTAAGAAGTCTCAAACTTATGCTCTAAGCACTCTATTGCCATAATACCTTCTAAACCATTTTTACAGGCTAAAGACATTTATAAAATGTCTCCGAGGCAAACACCCAATCAATTCGTTAAAACGACGCATAATTTATAGTGTACTCAACACTTAAGGAGGTGCAATGATAAATGTCTGGTCATGTAGGCGGTGCTTTCACTAACACTGGAACGATACTTGTCCTTTTCATTTTATTAGTAATTATCGCTTGTAGCTGTGGTATCTTCGGCGGCGGTTATGGCAAAGGTTACTAATATTCCCTTTAATATTTGTTCAAAAGGCCCATTTCATGGGTCTTTTGTGTTTGTATATTTTATAAAAATTATATTGCAGCTCCTTACATAAAATTAATATTTTCAAATCGAAAACCAGAATAAAAACGGACGTTCCAATCCATAATAGTCGAGTAATTCCAATCCATTTAGGAGGCGTTATTTTGAATCAAATTACGCAAACACAGCAAATTACCCAGCTTGCCAATCAATTGATGCGGCAAACAGAGCAAGCAACCTTACAGTATCAGCATTTACTTCAACAGGAAGAAATGAACGCCAGGCAGCTGGAGCAAATTGCGCAGCGCGAGCATCAAGCGGCACAAATCATTCAATCAGCGCTGCAAGGCCACCAAACGGCGATGCAGCAGCTGCAGCAGATCAATAGCCTGTGCAATCAGCTGTCGAACGCTGCTTCTTTCACACCAAGTTACATGAATAATCAAAACTTTGCGGGTCAATACTCCAGCTACACTCAACAATAAATAGGTCAGTAAAAACAAATCACCCTCTTGCTCATATCCATAAAGCAAGGGGGTGATTTATTTTCACTCTGCCATTCATCATTAGAGCTGCAATATTTTTAACGGCTTTTCTGCTGGCCCTTCGATTACTTCCCCGCTAATCGCAAATCTGGAGCCATGGCAGGGACAATCCCATGTGCGTTCTCCATTATTCCATTCCACTTCACATCCCATGTGGGTGCACGTCGTGTCTACGAGAAACAGCTTCCCCTCTTCATCCTTATAAGCACCTGCTCTTTTTCCATGAAGTTTGACGACACAACCTTCATCCAGCGCCAAATCCTCAGGGCGCTTATGAACCATTTCAAGTTTGCCGGCTATGAGATGCTTCGCCACGTCTGCATTGTCTGCAGTAAGATTTTTAATTGTTTCAAATGAGAGGGGGCGTGAAGGAGCATACAGCCCTTCATATGCGTTATCCTTCTCCAAAATTAAATCTCGAATGAGCATAGCTGCTGCTGTGCCATTCGTCATTCCCCATTTGCGATAACCGGTTGCTATGTAAACATTCGGGGAGGAAGCGGTTATTCGGCCGATATACGGTATTTTGTCCCCCGTGACAAGATCCTGAGCAGACCAGCGATAAGCAATCTCTTTTATTCGAAAATGCTTCCCGGCAAATCTCTGCAGCTCTTCGTAATGATTAATCGTGCAAATTCCTTGTCCAGTCTTATGGCTCTGGCCCCCAATAAGCAGCAGCTTGTCATGCTCCGCCGTTTCTGCATATCGAATGGAGCGTTTCGGATCTTCTGCGCTTAAATACATCCCCCCTGGAAATTCATCCCCGGCACGGATTCCGAGTACATAGGATCGGTCGGCATGCATTCTTGCAAAATAAAAACCGTGACCGTCATAAAACGGAAAATGCGTGCAGGATACAACATGCTTACATTTGACGCGATGCCCTTTGCTTGTAATGACCTCCGGAATAGAGCCGGTCTCCACATCGACTGCCGTTGTGTGCTCATAAATCGCTCCTCCCGCTTCTATGAACTTACGCACAAGGACAGACAAATATTGCAGCGGATGAAATTGTGCCTGATTAAACATAATAACTGCCGCTTTAGCGGGGATATGCAGTGGAATTTGTTCCGCATATGCTCCTGGTATACCCAGAAGCGAGTAGGCCGACATCTCCTTCTCAAGCTTAATTATGTATTCATCTGAATTCGTATAAACATAAGCATCCTGTTTAGAAAATCCACAATCGATTTTTTCATGCTCAATCGTTTGCTTGATGAATTGAAGGGCATCGATGCTGGCCTTGTAATATAACGATGCTTTCTCCTCTCCTTCACGGTGAATAAGTTCATCATAGATCAGATCATGTTGTGCCGTTATTTTTGCTGTCGTATGTCCCGTTGTTCCATTAAGGAGCCGGCCTGCTTCGAGAAGCGCAACCTTAAACCCCTCCCTGGCAAGCAAATAAGCAGTTGTAATACCGGAAATCCCGCCTCCAACGACGGCAACATCAGATTCAATATTTTGTTCGAGAACGGGAAACGATGAGAGCCGGCCCGATGATTCGCTCCAATAGGACTCCGGAAACTTGGGAATGGCATGCGGTTCCGTCATAGCTATCTCCTCCTAGTAAATGATGCACCTTAATTTGTGTCATTTAATAACTTTTCATTCTTAGCAAAAAAGGACCCGTTTCTAACATATATTGCAAATACGCTCATAAGTTTGGTATGACAGTTAAATTGTCGTGAAGGGAGTCGTAAGATGGTAGAAAAAGCGCTGTTTGAACACCGGTTTTGGCTGCAAATTTTAGGTGATCACGCACGGTTTATCTTTAATGCATTGCCGCCAAAAGAGCGTGATCATATTGAAACAGCAGCCCGCTTCATTGAGCTCTTCGATCAACTTCTTAATCAATCGCGATTACCAAGCGCTGCTTCTTTTTTGGCTGAATTAAATAAACAAGCTTATGAATTAACGATGAGTTTGCGCGCTTTTAAGTTAAGTTTGTTAGAGAAGCTGCTGCTCGGCCAAGTATCGATCGGTCTCACTCCGACTTTCATAAACCATATGGTAAATGAGCTGGATGAATACGCCAAAATACTGGTCGCGCTCCTTGACGGCAAGCCTGTTCCCCATTATTTGCCGCTGCACCATGATTTGTTATGGCTCTCTGACGCCGCCGGTCATGCGGCTATTATCGCGATGGATTTAGATGTGGTTGAAAAGCGGTTAATTAACAAGAGCAAGGAATTCGAACAGCATTTTAACGGATTTTATTTAAAAGCGATCGAGCTGACCGGATATTTGCGGACATTACGAACACAATATCCGGCTATGGCTAAGTTCCATGCGGATGTGAACGTAGAGATGAGCATTTTTATGGTTTTTTTAAAGGAGATTGAAGAGCTGGATTTAAGCGCTGAGCTGCTAAGCCGAATAAATCCGCTGGTTCCAGATCATATGTTCAGGGAGGAATGCTACTACTTGTTGAAGATTTCGGAGAGTGGAGAGATCCCTCCCCCGCAATGCGATCCAACTGCGCCGAGGCTGGAATAAGCAGAAAACATTAGGACAGTTTATAGAGGAGAGTGATGACAAAGGAGGCGCTTAGCGTTGGAAAGCTCATTTGAGCAATCTTTTATACCAATAACGACTTTTGCTAGCGGAGAGGGTCTTGCTTACCGGCCAGATATCTATTGCCTCCCTATCCAAATCGTAAATGTTTGTCTGATCGGAGACCCGAATAAAAAGCCAGAAGACTGGGTTCTCGTCGATGCCGGTATGCCCAGATCCGCGAAAAAAATCATTAAAGAAGCAGATGAACGTTTCAATTCTGCGCCTAAAGCGATTATTATAACACACGGTCACTTTGACCATGTCGGCGCCATTATTGAATTGATTGATCGGTGGAATGTTCCCGTATACGCGCATAAGCTGGAGCTTCCTTATTTAACCGGTGAGTCTGATTATCCGCCTGCAGATCCTACCGTAAACGGCGGACTCGTATCGGAAATGTCCCCCTTCTTTCCCCATGATGGAATTGATCTGGACGACCTTGTAAAGCCGCTGCCTGCGAATGGAACTATACCTGGATTGCCTGATTGGAAATACATTCATACGCCAGGCCATACGCCAGGCCATATCTCACTTTTCCGTGAGGAGGATGGCACTCTGATAGCCGGTGATGCGTTTGTTACGGTCAAGCAGGAATCACTTTACAAAGTCATGACTCAGGAGCAGGAAATAAGCGGTCCGCCAAAATATTTTACGACAGATTGGGATGCAGCCGAAAAATCCGTTAAGAAGCTTGCTGCCCTTAATCCTTATTTAGCGATTACGGGACATGGGGAGCCGATGTTCGGTGAATCCCTGAAAGATAACCTAACGCTTCTAACGAAAAAATTTAAAGAAATCGCTGTGCCGAAGCACGGACGGTTTGTCCATTAGAAACGACGTTAAATAACCATAAAACCCCTGCTTGGACAGCAGGGGTTTTATGTTGCTTAACGGGCTGTATCCACTTTCAGGTACGCTAACGGTCACGGTTTCGTAAACCGGCTAAGCTAACCAGCTTAAACTTCTATTACAATGGGAAGAATCATTGGCCTTCTTTTGGTTTGTGTGTAAATATACTTTCCAACTGACTCTTTTATTTTGTGCTTAAGAATCGTCCATTTTATAAAATGACCGCTATTTTGTAATTCTTCGATTGCCTGAATGACCAAATCGTTTATTTTCTCCATTAAAACTTCTGATTCCCGAACATATATGAATCCTCGGCTGATCATATCCGGCCCGGACAATAAATTGCCTTCTTCTTTGCTTAATGTAACGACTACAACGAGAATGCCATCCTCGGCAAGGTGTTTCCGGTCCCGTAACACGGCATTTCCGACGTCGCCTATCCCCCACCCGTCTACGAGTGTATTTCCTGCTGGTACTTTCCGTCTTTGGACGGCGGCCTGATCTTTAAAATCAACGACATCTCCATTGTTGACAATAAATATATTGTCTCTCTCCACTCCGACTGCTTCTGCTAATAACCGATGTTGAAACAGCATCCGGTACTCGCCGTGTATAGGGATAAAATACTTCGGCTTCATTAGCGTTAACATTAATTTAAGCTCTTCCTGACTGGCATGTCCGGATACATGCATGCCTGTCACTGTACCTGAGCCATAAATGACGTTTGCGCCTAAAAGATATAAATTATCCACGATTTGGGCTACGTTCCGCTCGTTTCCGGGTATAGGCGAAGCAGCAAAGATTACGGTATCGCCGGATTGTATTTCCACCTGACGGTAGCTCGAGCTGGCAAGCCGGGAAAGCGCAGCCATTGGCTCCCCCTGACTGCCCGTACAGAGCACGGCTATTCGTTCGCGGGCCATCTCACTTGCTTCTTTCACCTCGACCAGCATCCCTTCCGGGATATTCAAATGGCCAAGCTCCGCAGCTACGGATACGACATTCACCATGCTGCGTCCAAGCAACAGCAGTTTCCGGTTCGTTTGCTGCGCTGCATCGATGACATGCTGGAGACGGTGGACATTCGAAGCGAAAGTTGAAACAAATACTTTATGCTTCGCTTTTTTGAATGCATCCGCTATATGCTCGCCGACAAGCCTTTCCGAGGGAGTGAAGCCCGGCCGTTCTGAATTTGTGCTTTCAGACAGTAAAGCGAGCACTCCGTTAGCGCCTATGCTGGCCATTTTATGAATATCCGGATACTCCTTATTAACAGGCGTTAAATCGAACTTGAAATCGCCCGTATGTACGACTGTGCCTTCAGGTGTATGGAAGACGACGCCGAGGCAATCGGGAATACTGTGATTCGTTTTAAAAAAATCCAGCTTTAACGCGCCTAATTCAATAACGGAGTCCGAGTTGATCTCATGGAGCTCCGTATTTCTCAGAAGATTGTTTTCTTTTAATTTCTTTTTAATTAATCCGAGCGTTAACTGCGATCCGTAAATCGGAATATTCATTTGCTTCAATATATAGGGTATACCCCCAATATGATCTTCATGACCATGGGTAAAAATAACGGCCCTAACCTTATCTTTATTTTCCTTGAGATAGGTGATGTCAGGTATAATCAGATCGATCCCCGGCAAGCTTTCGTCGGGAAATTTGGATCCGCAGTCAATAACGACAATATCTTCGTCATATTGAATCACGTACATGTTTTTCCCAATTTCATGCACACCCCCTAATGCAAAAATCGAAAGCGTATTTTTCAAATTTTCCTTTTTTGCAGCCTGCATTTTACGGTGGCCTCCTGCTTCGCGAATTTATAAGACTGACGATAGTTAGGCGCTGTCGCATAGCTCATCACACTTGTATTATTAACTCTGCAATAGTAGGCATCCATGGAAGTTCCTGTCACAATCCGTTATACTTTCGAGGCAAGTTATAACGGATAACGATAGGTCGTACTCGCGGCACTTCAACAAACCGTCAAACATTTTTAATATGGAGTTAAGGTTCGCTTATTAAAATAAGAGACATCAACCCCACTGTTGATATATATCTAGGACACCGGCCCACAGCGATGTGGGCCATTTTTTTGCCGTTCTCACAGCCTCTGTCCATTTATTTTTTGCAACCCTATAACCCATAAAAACGTTATATTCGAATATACTTTCAGGAAGTAGCTGCTTGCAGAGAGGGATTTAGGAGGCGATTGACGATGGAAACATTCGGCAGAGGCTGTCTGTACATTATTCTCGGCGTCATTATCGTAATGGCGCTGGCTTTTATCGTTGGAGGCACGATTACGATCCCGTGGTACATCCTTATCCCCCTTATCATACTCGCCTTCTGGGCCGCATCCAGAAAAGGCAAATGAGCTGTATAATTTAAGCGCGGCAAACAAACCGGCGTCCGGTTGCAAGAGCCGGAAGCCGGTTTGTTTGCGTGTGTCAGACTATGCCAGCAATATGACTCTCGCTGCCGGATCCCAGCTGGCGGTAAGCCCAAGCTCTGCTGCCAAATCCCGAATTAGAACATAGCCCGTTGCTTCGGACAATAGCGATTCGAGCTCTTTTCCGTTAACGGTTACCTTCGTTCCCGTCCAACCGATTTCCGCTCCCAGAGCTTCGCCAAGCAGCCTGGCCGGCACCCAGGTCACGCCTCCAAGCAAGTAGCCGTCCGAAGTGGCCTGTCCCGTGTACAAAACAACAATAAGCTCTGCATCCTTCAGCTTCTCCGGCTTCGGAAATTGCTTGCTGCCTAACGCATCATATTTTTTTAATCCGTACTGCTCGATAATCGCTTTTAATTTGCTCGGATAAGCCGGATCAGTCGCATAGCCGCAAGCGAACAGCATGTCCGCTTGCCGCTCAGGCGTCATCGCTTTACGCACTCGCTCATACCGCGGGGTTTCCAGCAGCAAATCCAAATCCTTATAAAAGTGATATACGCTCTTGTAAGCGCGGAAAGCAGCTCGCGTATTCATGCTTCGCCCATCGATCACTTCCCATGTGCCCTTAACGACTGCTTCTCCATGCCAGAAAGCATTCGTTTGACCGCTGCCAACCTTGATGCCCCCTAAGTTGTACCACTCATGAATCACGCCTCCGGTTTCGAGCACATTTTGCGCTAACCGCACGGAAGGAAACATCACAGACCCTTCCCGCTTAACCCGTAAAACCGTTGGTGCCAACGCCGCAATAAATTGATTCCTAGTCAGCTGTGCCATCGATTAACTCCTTTCTGCCGCGCTATGTGGCCGTAATCCAACCCTGTCCTTATCTTTGTATGCAGCGGCAGCGCTGGCGGCAACTGACAATTGCGTATGATTCGCGCAACCATACAAAAAGACCGCCCTGTAAGAATAGTTCATCCTCCGGGGGCGGCCTTTGTCCTCCTTTATAAAGCCCTATATGATTCCGTAAAAGCGGCGCGTATTGGCAAGCAGTATTTCCGCAACTCGCCGGGCGGGCTGCTGCTTAACGACCGCAATATGCCCCGCCGCATCGGCAGCCATCGCAGGCCGCGTCGGCAGAGAGGCATACGGCCCTTCGAACGGCCACGGCCCGTCCGTCTCCACCATCAGCTGCTCTAACGGATACTGCTCCACAAGCTGCTGAATTTCCTCCTCGTAAGCAACATCCGGCGTAACCGATACCATGTAGCCGCAGGCAGCCATCCGGCTTACCGTTTTTTCGCTGCCCTTGAACCAATGGAAATGCGCTCTGCGAACGCCATGCTTCTCCAGAATGTCGCATGCCTTATCTGCATCCTCATACACCGCATGCAGCACAATCGGACGATCCAGATCGGCGGCCAGTGCGGCGAATCGCTCAAGCAGCTCCAAATAAGGCTTCTCATCAAATGACACGCCCGCCCGCGCTTCCTCTGCCTCCGTCCGCGTATAATACGGAAGCCCGACCTCTCCAATCGCAAACCGCTCGCCCGCTGCATGGCGCAAGCGAATCCAGGCGAACAGCTCATCGAGCTCCGCTTCAGCAGGAATAGGCTGCTCCGGATGAAAGCCGTAAGCCGGATGCACCCGTCCAGGGTAACGAAGGGCAATTTCGCGGTTCATTATCGACGATTGCAGATGCATCGAGACGGCAACCACCGCAGCGACGCCTTCTGCGAAGGCATTTTCCAGCAGCGGCTCCCGCTCCTCAGCGGCATATAAATCAACGTGAAGATGTGCATCTATGCATAAGCCTGCCGGCAAGACAGACTTTGAGCTAAGCGGTCCCTCAAGGCTGCCATCCTCAATTTCGTTCGGCATCTATCCGCTTCCTTCCTTCGCACTGATTTTTAGCAGCTCGTAAATGTTCTGCTTCAATTCGTTAAATCGCGGATCCGTCCATAGCGCCTCATGGCGAGGACGCTCAAAAGGCACTTGAAATTGCTCAAGTACTGCCGCAGGCGAAGCGGACAGCACGATAATCCGGTCGGACAGAAACAGCGCCTCCTCGATGCTATGCGTAACGAGCAGCACCGATCTGCGATTTTGTTCCCAGATCGACATTAGCCATTGCTGCATCTGCAGCCGCGTCAAGGCGTCCAATGCGCCAAAAGGCTCGTCCAGCAGCATTAGACGCTGCGGCGCAAGCAATGCCCGAAGGAAAGAAACCCGCTGCAGCATACCGCCGGACAGCACATGCGGATAGGAATCCGCATATTCATGCAAGCCGATCCGCTTCAGCCACTCTCTTGTCTTCCCCTTCGCCGACTTTCGGTCAACGCCGGAGATCGTAAGCGACAGCTCAATATTGCCCGCAACGGTTCGCCATGGCAGCAGCGACGCTTGCTGCGGCATGTAAGAAATATGTCCGCGCTCTCCGGTCGTCTGCCTGCCGTTAATCCAGATCTCGCCTGCCGATGGCTGCTCCAAGCCGCCAATGATTTGAAACAATGTCGTCTTCCCGCTGCCGGAGGGTCCTACAATCGATACGAATTCTCCATCCGCTACGGTAAACGATAAGCCCGCGAGCACCTCTTTGCTAAAGGCACCTTTGCCAAACTGCTTCCGGATGCCTTGCACCTGCAGCGTTTCCGTATTATTCTCAGCCTTATTGCTCATCTGCTACTTCACCTCGTTCTCAGGGCGCCAACGTATGACGAGTCGCTCCGCTAAGACCACAAATCCAAATAACGTCAAACTGAGCGCAACGATAATTATGACCGCCGCAAACACGCGTTCCGGCATAAAGCCTTTGGATGATATCAGCATGAACGAGCCTAGTCCCTTGTTCGTGCCGAGCCATTCGGCTACAACCGCGCTCAGCACGCTGTAGGAGGCCGCAATTTTTAATCCTGAAAATAAATGAACGACGGCATGCGGAAGCTCCAGCCGCCAAAACAGCTGCCACTTGCGGATACCGATCATTTGCAAATAATCGCGAAGCTGCGCATCGGTATTCATTAAGCCGCTCAGCATAGCTACCGTTATCGGGAAAAAACACACCATGATCACAAGCAGAACCTTCGGCAGCAGACCCCAGCCAAGCAGCATCGTCAAAATCGGCGCAATCGCAATAACGGGCACGTTTTGCGATAGAACGAGCAGCGGGTATACCGCCGCCCGTACGCCGGGAATTAAATGCAGCAAAGCGGCGAGCACGAAGCCCACTGCCGATCCTCCTGCAAAGCCAAGCAGCGTTAGCTGCACCGTCGCTTCCGTATGTGTCATTAGCCGCGGCCAAATCCGGATTGCCTCCTGCACGATCGAAACAGGCGATGGAATCAGCCATTGTTGAAATAAACCAAGAGCAGACGCCGTCTGCCAGCACGCAAGCAGCACTGTCAGCACGATGGCTGGAGGCCATATTTTTGACCAAATGCTGCTCCTATTGTCCATCTGGATATTTCTCCAGCAGCCTGTCCATCGATGCTCCGTTCGCCGGATTGTAATAAATTTTTATTTGCGAAATAACGGAGGGACAGCCCATTTCCGTCATCGCTTCGCTCATCGACTGCACCACGCTGAGCAGATGGCTAAGCTCGCCCTCCATCGTCGTCTCAAGCGGCGCTACGCGGTACGGCACGCCCGCTGCTTTAATAATCTCGATTGCCCGGTCCACGTATGGAATGACGCTTTCGCCACCCGGTGTTGTCGGCAGTATTTGAATGCTCACTAAGGCGCTTGCCATCTGATTTCCTGCTTTCTCATCGTTGTTAACGGAAGCGGCCAATGCCGCCTCCTCGGTCTTCGCCGAAAGTTTCCCAATCCTTATTCCGGCAAAAATTCATTCGTGAATGCTTTGTCCGCCTCAAGTTCCTTCTCCAGCAGCTTGTGCTCGTACATCCAGCTCGCGTAATTTTCCCATACGCTGAGCTTCTGTTCGCCCCAGCGAGGCGCGTCATCCTGATATTTCGGACTTAGCCATTTCTGGCTTGCGCGCACGAGATCCGCATTTAAATCGGGCTCCGCTTTAATCAAAAGCTCTGCTGCATCCCCGGGATTGTCAATCGCGTATTGGTAGCCTTTGGAAGCGGCAGCCGTGAACGCTTTGACCACATCCGGTTTATCCTTGATCATCGTCTCATTCGTCACAAGCACCGGCGTATAGTAGTCCAGCTTGTCGCTGTAATCGGTCAAATAAAGCATATTGATTTTTTCGCCGCGAAGCTCTGCTTCCACGCCGGTCCACGCATAATAAATCCATGCAAAATCAATATCGCGCTTAACCGCCGTAAAAAAGTCGCTGTCGCCGATGCTGATAATGTTCACTTTGCCGATGTCCGCGCCCTTCTCCTGCATAAGCGATTGAATGACCGCCTCCTCGACAGGAGCGCCCCAGCCGCCGTAGGTCTTGCCTTCGAATTTCTCAGGCGAATCGATCCCCTTCGCGAGCGGCGATGCGAAGCCCGAGGTGTTGTGCTGAATGACTGCCGCGATCGACACGAGCGGAACGCCGGCGATCCGAGCCATCGTTACCGACTCCTGGTAGCTTACGCCGAACTGTACGTTGCCCGAGGCTACCATTTGATCGGCACCGCTTTGACCCGGTTGAATAATTTCAACATCAAGTCCCTGCTCCTTGAAAAAGCCTTTATCTCTAGCTGCATAAAGCCCGGTATGGTTCGTATTCGGCGTCCAGTCCAGAACAACCTGCACCTTCTCAAGCGGCTTGTCCGCCGCTCCCTCCTGTTTTTGCGGCTGCCCGCCCGCCTCTGGCCCGTTGTTATTTGCGCCGCAGCCTGCCAGCGCCATTACGAACACGAGCATAGCAGCTGTGATTCTCCACGACATTTGCCTTGCTTTCTTCTGATTCATGATGTGTTTGTTCCCCTCTCGCTGCTTCTGTTTATAATGGTGACAATTCCTCGTTAGTATCCGGTTCATCGCCGCATCTTGCAATGCTGCAATAAAAAAACGTCCCCCTGATCCGGAGGACGCCCTATAATCGGCTGTGCAGCTGTTAGTACTGGCAAAGGCCGAACCGCTCCGACCCTAGCCTGGCAAGCAAACAAAGCTTCTGTCCCTACGCTGGCATTATCCAGATCAGGTTTAGCGGGTCGGAATTGTACAGATAATCCCCTCTCAGCCGGCTTTAGCAGCTCCCCGGAACATATTCGGTTCGTCAACATCTTCAATTGTATAGCAAAACCCGAACATGACGCTAGCTTTTTTCAAAAATGATTATCATCAAGCCTTATTTCGCTTCGTCTTCCGGCACACCGCCACGACATACATCGGCTCGGCGCTCTTAAGCTCGTGGAGCGGGATCAGCATGTGCGGCGTCCAATTCCGCTTATGCTCCTCACTGCGATCTGGCGCGATTGCGTTCATTTGGCGCAGCCAGCGCATCGCAGGAAACCTCGAATCATCGAACGCATTCTGACCATACACGGCCTCGACCGCGTAGTGCATGACAAGCTCTCCTATCAGCTCAGCCGTACGGTATTCAAAGCGGTGATGCTGGTTAAAGGGCTGCTCCTCGAAATAAATATGCATATTCGTAACGGCGCGATTCGGCGTCGATACGATAAACAAGCCTCCATCTTTCAGCACGCGAGCCGACTCCCTTATCCAATCCGCTCCCGAGACGACATGCTCGATCGTCTCGAAGGAAACGACAGCATCAAACGATTCATCCTCAAAGGGCAGCCGCAGCACATCTCCCTCCGCAAACGAGACGCCGCTGCTGCCGTAGTCCCGCCCGGCCCGCTCAAGCGACGGCCCGTCAACGTCGACACCTACCACCTCAGCCGCTCCCGCCCGCTTCAGCATGGCGCTTCCGTAACCCGCTCCGCAAGCGGCATCCAGCACGCGCAATCCCTTCACCAGCGGTCCGGCAAATTCATAACGGCTCATATGCTCATGATAGACGCTGCTATAGCCTTGCTTGACCGCTTGATTCACAACCAGCCGCTCGCCTGTAAACCGCACATCGTTTTGCTCCGTGAGCTGCTCCGCTTCTCCTTCTGGAGGCGATATCTGCTTTGCTACATTCGCTAGCGCTGCTTGCGCAGTCTCCTGAACAACGGCCTGAGCCGACGTATCTTCCCCTTCCTCACCATTGACCCCAAGTTCAGCCGGCTCGCCGTTTTTGTCTGCTTCCTCCCGCTGGACCGCAGACGGGACGCGTCCATACACGAGTAAATAAGCGGCTGTAAGCTCATCCGTAATCGCTTCATCCGTTATCTGCCCAAGCAGGCGGATATAATCAAGCTGCTCCTGCGGTTTATGCTCGGCGAGCGTAACCTTCACATAAGAAAAACCGGACTGCACGTACAGTTGATTAACCTGCTGCAGCGTATACTGGATAGCCGCTTGACGCTGCGCCCTCACATTCATCGGGTCCAAATACTTCCGGACATTCTCGAAATAAAACCGGTTCGCAAAGCAGCCGATTATCCAGCCGCCAGGCTTCAACAGGCTGACTAGCCGCTTCATCGCTTGCGGCGTCCCGTAGGCGTGGGCATCTCCGATCATTATCCCGTCCAATCCTTCGGCAGGCAGAGACCAATTCTCCTGCTCTTCCGAGCGGAATACGGTAATTCCCGACGCTTCCGCAACTCTCGCCGCCAGCTCGTTACGCTCGACACCGTACCATTTGGCATCCGGGAATTGCTTCTTCATATGCAAAATTGTCGCTCCGCAGCCGCAGCCGATTTCCAAAAACGAGCAATCTTCGCGTCTGTATTCATGGGATTCCCGCTGAATGACCGTAGTGAAATCCATTCGTATTTGCGTCGCATCTCCCGGATGAAAGCCCCATTTTTCCATAAAAACTTGTGCATTGTTCCTGAAGGTTTGTTGAAACAGCTCCGGCTCGGAGTTAAAGGAGACGCTGCCATGATGATGAATAAACGTATCTCCGCACAACAATAGCCTGTAGCCTGCCAGCCGCAGCCTTAAACCGTAGTCGTCATCCTCAAAGTTGCCGATGCCGAATCGCTCGTCAAGCGGTCCTGCCTTCTCCCACGCCTCCCGCCGCATAAGCAAGCAATAGCCGACCAGCTTCACGCGCTCCTCCCACTTCGTTTTGTCGGGGATCGCATGAAGTGCGGAAGCGAACAGCTCCATTTCCTCTATCGTCTTATACGCGACCGGAATATTCGTCCAATATGAAGCCGAGTTGGTGACGGGGCCGACTGCCCCGATCCGGTCATCGCTGAGCAAGCCGCGCTTCAATCCGTCCAGCCAGCCCGGCGTTACAATTGTATCGTTATTAAGCATCATAAGAAGATCGCCCGAAGCCGCAGCCATCCCTTGATTGCAGCCTTTAGGAAACCCGGCATTGCAGCCGTTGGCGATCACTATGATGCCGCTTTCGTTTTTGGCCCACTCTTCCGTGCCGTCTGTCGAACCATTATCTACAATAATCAGCTCATAGCAGCTCCGCTGCGTATGCCGCCGAATGCTCTCCACGCATTGCTTCGTGTAATCAAGCTGATTGTAGGTAACGAGAATAATGCTTGTCATGCACCCATTGGCATCGCTCACGCGTATCCCCCTCAAGCAAGCGTAAACGGCTCACGCAGTCCTTTGGCGGCAAAGCCCGTTTCGCAAGGAAATATAGACAGGTTATAACAGTGAACTTTTTCAAATCTTATATTTCATGCTGTATCCATAAAATATGTCGATGCAGCCGTTTCGGTGAGGAGCGCGTCACAACTATCAGTCTATCCTGCAGTTTTATACTTCTTTCGTATGCCGACCATAAGCATAAGCAGCGGCAGCACGATCTGGAAAAACGGAACGATCTTCAGCGTTATATCGAGTCCGATCCAAATGTGATACGTATTATTCGGTTCCAAAAATGACGCTGCATAGATGATGAGGCCGATCGGCAGTACGCAATAACGGTAGGCTATGCCGGTAACCGCGTTTAACGTGAATACCGAGGCCATGTACAACGCGGTCATTTTCACATAGAGACCGATAAACAGCAGCAGCGTCACTATAACATCAAGCCGCTCCAGAAAGTTAGCCAGCCTAATCAGCTGAACGACCTCAAGCAGCGGCAGCGCTGTAATTGCAGACAGCTCTGGCCCTAGCACGCACATCGTGAGCACATTCATAAAGATTAGAAATGCGGATACCCCGATATAAGCCCAGTAGGAGACGCGTCCGATAATTTCCTTCTCGCTGACATGCTTCCAAAAGACGAGAAAAATAATCATCTGACCAAAAGGAAAGGACAATTGGTCCGGGAATGCAGCCTTCACGATAGGGAGCACCCCTCCCTCCATAAGAGGCAGCAGCTCGGTAAGCTTCGGCAGTTTGGCAATAAACAGAAATAAAATAATGACAACGTAGCTGAACGCTACAATCGGAAACAACAGCTGCACGACGCGGACAAATACTTCAAGTCCTCTGCTGACGGTGTATGCGGCTGCGCTAATGATAAGCAGCATAACAATCCACTTTGGAGTAATGTTAAGCAGCGCCATCATCGTAAGCTCGCCTACATCCCGTACGTTGCGCATCGATTCGTACGCAAACCACAACACATGTAAAAGTCCAATAAAGCTGCCGATGGGGCGTCCGAAATGCATGACGTAAAGCTCGGCCAGCTCCGAATCAGGAGAACGCTTTTGTATGTGGACAAACATAAAAGTCAGCAGCAGGCCGGCAAACGCAGCGAACGTCATTGCCATCCATGCGTCCTGCTCAGCCTTTATGCCAAGCTCGAATAAAGGCGTACTGCCAATCAAAAAAACGATGATCATTATTGAAAGCTGGTTTTTCCCGATCTGCTGCATAGTGTCTCCTTTCCGTTTATGAGCCGTCCTTCTCCTGTTCCTTCTTAAATCCGCTTCCGCTCATGCCTGTTGAATTCAACTTCACCTTCACCACTATCTTCACTTCCGTGCTTGGAAACTGCTCCGTCCAGTTTCCTTTTTCTTTCGACCACTGCTTCGGATATTTTTTGTGGATCACGGTGCCGAAGCCGATCACATCGGTCTTATGCCTGCGCACGGCCTTCCAGCCTTTCTCCATGATCGAGGCAATCTCGCCTTCAATGAGCTCCTCGACCTTCTCCACCTGCTTCGGCTTGGAAAGTTCGCCCGCGCAATTGTACTCCATCAGCGTCCCCTCCGCGACCGCATTCACATGCATAATCCATTTGCCGCTTGAAGGCTCCGGACGCAGCTTGGTTTTCGCAATCGTAATTCGAATAGATGAACTCTTCTGCCCTTTCCCGTCCTCCGAGCATGCAAAGGAGATCGTCGTTTTCTTCACATGGTCTGCAATCCACATGATGCCTTGGCTCTCTTCATTGTTAATCCAGCCTACCAGCTTATCGCCTGCAATCAGTCCCAAATCGTACAGTCTGACCTTGGAGGGCGTATTCGTGCGGGTCAGCTTCTCAGCCTTGTCCATACTCTCATTCGATCCTGCCATGACGAGGCCCGGAATGCCGGTAGCATGTGTCGTGCCCAGCAAATCCAGCAGCACTTGATGGATCGTCATTTGACGAAAGATGGAGCTGTTTACTTCTTCATTTGTGATCATGCGCTGAATGGCTGCGGCCGGAATTTTCTCTAGCGGGATCAGCTGCTCCAGCATTCGGCGCGCGCTGCCCCTTGACAGATAGACGCTGACCGTCTCGCGGGAATCATGATTGCGCAAATACGTATCAAGCAGCGGACCCAGCCCTTTGCGGGCAGCCTCCTGGCCGATGATGACAATTTGTGTATGCGAGAAGTAGAGACGCCGCGCAGTCTCCTGGCTCGCCTTGCTGACCGCGCTGCGAAAGCTCTGGCCCTTGGTGGAAAAAACGTTGACGGCCGCCGTGCTGCTGGTAGCGCTCTGACTGGAAATCGCTTGCGGAATGACCACCTGATACGATAACACCCAGTTTCCGTCTTTCCAATCAACGCCGGTTGCGGAAATAACGGCAATATCATTCAGCTCTACACGGTTCCAGCAGCCGCTAACAAGCAAGCAAACAAGAAGCGGAAGCATTAGCCTCCATTTATACATTGCCGTTCCTCCCTTTCGTTACGGCTTACGGGTATGGCGCTGTGCCGGCGGTTTTTTTCCGTTAGGCCGCCGTTTTGGATTACGCAGATTCAAATCAAGCGGCCGAAGCACAATCGCCCACCACGGCAGCCTTATGAACGTGTCTCTCCATATCCCCTGCTTTGTCGGACCCGGCGCCATCGGAGACATGTACGGCACTCCGAAGGAGCGCAGCGACGTTAGATGGATCAGCATAAACAGCACCGAAATAAAAATGCCGAAAAAACCGAAAATACCCGCCATAATCATGAAGAGGAAGCGGATAATGCGGGAGGTGGCCGCCATATTAAATTCCGGCATAACAAAGTTAGATATGGCTGTGAAGGATACGACGATAACCATACCCGCCGATACAATGCCCGCTTGTACGGCGGACTGCCCTAATACGAGAGCGCCGACGATTGAAATAGCGGGCCCGATCGCCCGCGGCATCCGTAGTCCCGCCTCGCGCAGCACCTCGAATGTTAACTCCATCAGAAGCGCTTCGACCAGGCCCGGGAACGGGATACCTTCCCGCTGCGCCGCCAGACTAATAAGCAGTGTAGTCGGAAGCATCTCTTGATGATAGGTAGTAACTGCGATATATAAGGCAGGCAGCAAAATCGAAACCACATATGCGGCGTAACGAATGATGCGTACGAATGTCGCAATATCGAACCTTTGATAATAATCCTCGGGCGATTGAAAAAAGGTAAAAAAAGTTGTCGGGGCCATTAAAGCCATCGGAGACCCGTCGACCATGACCGCTACTCTGCCCTCTAGCAGCGCCGCTGCCACCGTATCCGGCCTCTCTGAATTCAATAGCGTCGGAAACAGCGTAAAGGTCTCGTCTTGAATAAATTCCTCTACATATCCGCTCTCGAGCACGCCATCTATTTCGATTGCCGCCAACCGGCGGTAAACCTCCTTCACGATCCCCTCGTCCGCTACCCCGTGCAAAAACATGACGGCGACGTTGGTATGTGTTTGCTGACCGATCTTATGCACTTGCACATGAAGGTCGGAGGAGCGGATAATGCGCCGGATCAAGCTGATGTTGGTTCGGACGCTTTCTACAAATCCGTGCTGCGGTCCCCGGATGACCGTCTGGGTCTGGGGTATCGTGACGCTGCGCTGCTCGCCTCCGCCCACATCTGCAGTCAATGCCGCAGCGCTCCCGTCTGCAAAAATAACGCAAAGCCCATCCGTCATATATTGGAGAGCTTGCTCCAAAGTACTTACATCCTGCACCGATCCGATTGAAACGACGCAGCTGCGAAGCGCCTCCAGCAGCTTGCCGCCTTTGACGTACGCATGCTGCGGCAGCTTCATCGACATTAACGGTTCCATGACGCTTTCATTGATCGTCTCCGAGTCCACGATTCCATCCACATAAATAATCGCGATCTCGCGATCCGGAGCCGCGTCGCTGCGAAATATCCGGATAACGATATCCGAGCTTCCGCCGAAACGATTGCGAATCGATTCGAGGTTCGCATGCAGCGATGGACTGAACGGCGTTAGCCTTCGTACGTTTTGTTTGTTCATAGCGGCACCTTTCGTTTCCATGTTGCTTCTATTTTGGCGCATTATGGATGTAAATATGTACGCTGCTCTCTCGTATTTGTATAATCGCGCCGGCGAAGAGCTGTTTGCAAGCCAAAGTGGGCAGCCCGCATGCCGGATCACCCACTTAAACTGATGTATAAATTTTGCTTTGTTTCATTTTCACTAACTAATGTAAAAATTGCGCTTAGGTTCATTTTCCTTAACTAATCAAGGGCTCGTCTTTGAAAATGGCCGTTCAGTTTGATTTTCTCAAACTAGACGACGTATTCTGGCAGCCTCTCGAGATAACGCTGTTTTAATTTCGCATACTGAAGCTAACTCCCCTTCAAAAGAAATTGAGAGCGATTTAAGCTCGCAAATTGAATCTAAACCGCCAAGAAAAAATGGTGCTAATCTGATACCTTAATATTGCGCTATTGTTAAAGGCGTATTGATGTTCGTTTTTGATAAAAAAAGCCTAGGAGCAATATGCCGCAAGCCCGGCGGCAAGCGCAGCTATAATCGAATATCCCCTTCCTCCTGCTCCGCGCAGGACAAAAATGAGCGGTTCCGCCACGAGACCTCGACCAACCCTTGTAAGAAATAACCATAAAAATCCTGTGGTATAAGAACTCATGTTCTGTATATAATAAGAACAAACGTTCTTATTGTGGAGGGATAGCATCATGACATTGGAAAAATGGTTCAGCGCAATCGGTTGTGTCGTTGATGTCATTTATATGAGTCAAAAAGGCAAGATCACGAAACGGAGGATTCGGGTCATATCCGTGAGAGAAGGTTACGTCAGAGCCTTCTGTATAGACTCGGGCGCACAGCGTTTCTTTCTGGCGGCAAATGTATTAGCGGCGGAGCTGGTGAGCCGAAATGTCTCTTGACAAAGTAATTATGCTTGCGGATTGCCAATCGTTTTATGCTTCAGTGGAGAAGGCGGAGCATCCCGAATATCGCGATTTGCCGGTTGTCGTTGCGGGCGATCCCGAACGCAGATCCGGCATCATTCTCGCCGCTTGTCCGATCGCCAAGTCCTTCGGGGTAACGACGACCGAGAGGCTCGGCGACTCGCTTGCGAAGTGTCCGGATCTAGTGATCATTAGACCGCGAATGCAGCTGTATATCGATATTTCCATGATTATTACGCGTATTTATCAGTCCTATACCGACCTCGTCGAGCCCTATTCGATCGATGAGCAGTTTCTCGATGTGAGCGGCTCGCTGCATTTGTACGGATCGCCGGAGGAGCTGGCGCATCATATCCAAATCCGCATTCAAGCAGAGCTTGGGGTGTATACCCGCTTCGGCATTGCGGAAAATAAAATTTTGGCGAAGACTGCCTGCGACAATTACGCGAAGAAAAACGATTCGGGCATTTATATTTTATCGAAGGATAAACTTCAAGAAACGCTTTGGACCTTGCCCATCTCCAAAATGTTCATGGTCGGCAGCAGAATGACGCGGCATTTTAATGCGATGGGGCTGGAGACGATCGGTCAATTAGCCGAAACGCCGCTTGAGAAGCTAAAGCTGATGATGCGCCGCAAATTCGGCAAAAACTCCGATATTAACGCCGAGCTGTACTGGCGCATTGCGAATGGAATCGATGATAGTCCCGTTACGCCGGGTACACATCAGGTCGCTCCGAAGACGGTGGGAAATATGATGACGCTGCCGCGCGATTATGGAAAGCTCGAGGAGATTAAGGTCGTGCTGCTTGAGCTGACAGAGCTCGTTTGCCAGCGCTGCCGGGGCAAAGGTTATATGGGGCAGGTTGTTTCGGTCGGCTTAATGGGGGCCGATTATGACCGGCCAACCGGCTTTAGCCGCCAAATGAAAATGGACGATCCGACCAACGTCACTAATCAGGTTTACCGCACCGCCACCCAGCTGGTGCTGCGGCACTGGGACGGCTATCCGGTGAGAAAGGTCGGCGTAAGCCTGTCGTCATTTTCGCAGGATGATGAGTACCAGCTTTCCTTGTTTGACCCGCACCGCGAGAAGACGATGGCGCTTGAGCGGGCGACTGATGCGCTCAAACAAAAGTACGGGGACGCTACTATTTTAAGAGCGGCTTCCATTACTCCCGCGGGGCAGGCGCTTCACCGCTCTGAGAAGATTGGAGGACATTACAAATGAGAAAGAAGCTTGAAGGAAACGGGCTTTGGGAATCGAGCCGCATGATGCTGCCCGAGCACAAGGTCGCGATTAATGAACAGGAGAAGGCATTGCGGCAGCGGCAGCGCGTCGAGCTCGATGAACAGGAGTGGGAGAATGTAGCCCGCACCGTGACCGATTCACTCCAGCAGCGGCAGCCCGTTACACTCCGTCTGTTCCACCCGTTCGAGGAACTTACCGTCATCGGTATCGTGGACCGGGTCGACCAGCTGAAAGGCCGTTTTATGGTCGATGGCGAGTGGTTTGCCATCCACGATATTGAAGGAGCGGTAACAGACCAGTAGCCTGTCGCTCTGCTGGACATATGCATTACCGGGCAGGGCAATGGGCGCTTCACTTAACTTGGATTTGCTGCAAGCAGAGACAGGGCAAGCTCCAGCCATTTCAGATCCGCTTCCAGGTGGAGCAGGCTGCCTTCAAGCAGCAGCACCATTGCCGCATCGCGTCCCTGGTCCAACCCGTTTTTCAAACGTGTCATTTGTACATCGCCATCCGCCGGCTCGACCAGCAAATCGCGAACGAGCCGGTCTATTGTCGTATAAATTTGTCCGGTATTAAGCCAGCCGCTGCTTATGGACCATTTGTTCAAATATAAGCTGTATATATTATCCGTTCTGCAGCTGAAACCGTATACAATTTATGCAATTGTGATCCAATCAGATTTATTTCCCGCGCTGCATCGCAAGCACCGCCAGCTCGATCTTGCTCAGCATGAGCCCATATTCATTCGTAATTTCAAAGGTATGCGGCAGCGGCAGTTTTTGAAAAAAAGGCGCTACGTCGGCTGCCGACTTAAACCAATCGCCAGCCTCTGGAGCTTCAAGCGGCTGATTCCCCCACGCCGCGTGAAGCTCCGGACTGTAGAGCGGCTCGGCCCCCGGCTTCAGCCCTCCGCCCAGCAGTCGCTCCACATAGACGCGCTGCGGAGCCTGCTTGCGCACTCGCGTGAACATATGAGCTGCATAGTCCGCACGTGAACCGGTATGCTTAACCGCGCCGGCAAAACATTTTGCGCCTTCATATACGCGCGGAATGCCAAACAGCATCGCATAAAGCCGCTTGCCGAATTCGATTCGCTCCTGTAAATTTTCGAATCGCTCCATTATAAGCCCGGAGAGCTTCAGCGCGGCAGCTCCATCGCCTTTTTCTTTTCCATTCCCGTACGGAAAAATGACGCCGTTCAGCTGAAGAAGAGACTGCAGCCCAAAAAATAACGTATGGAGCACCTTTTCGCGAAAATACGGATGCTGCACGACGCGCTGCTCGATATAATGCTGCTCGTTAACGATGAGCGCAATCGTCAGCGGCACCGCATCGCGATCTCGCCAAAACTGCTTCCAGACCGGCGTCATGAACGCCGATACGCCAAAAGCCGGCAGCAGATGGAACAAACTCCTGCCCTCCCGCCGGCTCCATTCGTACAATAGCAGCTGCGGATAAGCATCCTGAAAGATCAACGCGTTCGCCTGCTCCAAAAACCGGAATACCGCCTCCCGCTGCTCCGTGCTGAGCAGCCTAGGAAGCCACTCCCCCTGCAAATCGGTCATGTTCCAGCCGCCATTGCGCGATACCATATGGGCAAGCAGCGCCCAGTGCAGCTCGGATGTGCGGAAATATACGCTGCGGTAGGCCTCTGTCCGCGTCACATTATTACGGTTGCAAGCAGCCGTCTCTGTGCGGATTCGTTCAACGAGCGCAAGCTCCTCTCCGGTCCATCCGCATGTTGCCCCGGCCTCAACCACTGCGCCGGGCTTTGACCACGCATACATCAGCTTCGCTACGGCGGGAGCCGACAGCTGAAGCGGTATCGCCTCGGCGATCATCGTGTGCGCTGCGCTCATCGCCACCCATTTTCCAACGGCATAGTCGAACGCCGCACCTGGCAGTGCGAGCAGCTCCCGCAGCCAGTAGCCGAATGAACGGCGATATGTCCGTGATTCATTCTCTTTGCCCATCGTCAGCGCTCCTTATTCAACGTCATTGCCTATGCAGGAGTGATGCATCACTATAAGCCCATAGGATCCAGTATCATCCACCGTGCGGTTCGTCATACCATGTAAGCAACATATGCGCTTCAGCCAGCTGCAATGTATAATAGGGGGAAATGTAAAGAAAGGGGAGGAGAGCCATGTGCGGAAGATATACGCTCACCGTCACGCTCGAGGAGCTGATGGTCAGATATATGATCGATGAAACGATGGTGCCGTTTCACCGCCCGAAATATAACGTAGCTCCCAGCCAACTGGTGCTAACGGTCATAAACGACGGGCATAGCAACCGGCTAGGAGAGTTGAAATGGGGACTTATACCTCCGTGGGCTGACAATCCGAAGATTGGCTTCCAGATGCTAAACGCACGCTCAGAGACGGCAGCCAGCAAGCCGGCTTTCCAGGCGCCGCTGAGACGCAAGCGCTGCCTTATCCCAGCCGATGGCTTTTATGAGTGGAAAACGACGGCACAAGGCAA
Source organism: Paenibacillus sp. J2L1-98 (assembly GCF_056269405.1). Lineage (NCBI taxonomy): Bacteria > Bacillati > Bacillota > Bacilli > Caryophanales > Paenibacillaceae > Paenibacillus > Paenibacillus sp. J2L1-98. Next base: position 313,302 of record NZ_JBWDNW010000001.1, read on the forward strand.
ACAGCCCATGCGGTTCGTTCTGAAGAGCCGGGCCTTATTCAGTATGGCCGGTCTTTATGAGACATGGCTCTCGCCCGAAGGAACAAAAATAAATAGCTGCACCATTTTGACCACGACGCCGAACGAGCTCGTTGCCAAGGTTCACGACCGCATGCCGGTCATTTTGCGCCCCGAGGATGAGCAGCTCTGGTTGAACCGCGCCGTGACGGACGTTCATGCGATCACTCCGCTCCTGCGGCCATACGCATCGAATGAACTCGAAGCATATCCCGTCCCCGCTGCTGTCGGAAACGTCCGCAACGACGAGCCCGCGCTAATCGAGCCCTACCTGTCGGATGAGCAGTTGGAGCTGTGGTAGCAGCCGGGCTGCCCGTAAAGCAAAAAAAAATCGCTGACCCCAAGCGGTCAGCGAAACATCCCCCACAGCTTCAACAAATGAAACGTGTTGTTGGGATCGATTTTTTGCCCCATCACGAAGGCGACGATCTGGTCCTCCTGCGTATCCGTAAGCTGTTCCTGCAGTATAACGGCCGCCGCTTTCACAAGCTTCCTCACCTTCGGCCGGTCCTGCAAATCGTACTTCGTCACGTTGCCCAGCAGCTGCCTGATTCGATCCTTCACGACAGGATTTTTCATCTTGTATTTAACGCGCTCGACCAGCTGCGGCCGAATTCCATAGTTTTGGTAACTCACTGTCCTGACACCTCCATCCGGCAATCCAATCACATCGTTAAACTATATGCCGCCTGGAGGTAATTATTGCCTAGTCCAGCTGTTCCCCTTGAAAAAATTGATCCTTCTGCAGCACGCTGCGAACTCTGGCATAGGACTCATTCGACCAAAAATCGTCACGCCCCGTTAATTCAGCGGCATCGTCCCGGGCAAGCTCCAGCACCTCATAATCGGCAACCATGTCCGCCAAACGGAACTCCGGCAGACCGCTCTGCTTCGTGCCAAAAAAATCGCCCGGGCCGCGAATCTCAAGATCGCGCCGCGATACCTCGAAGCCGTCGTCCGTATCCGTCATTACCTTCATCCGCTCTCGTCCGGTTTCCGATTTCGGGTCGGCCACCAATATACAATGCGATTGATGCTCGCCCCGGCCAACCCGGCCCCGCAATTGGTGCAGCTGTGACAAGCCGAACCGCTCGGCGTCCATAATGATCATTAGCGTCGCATTAGGCACGTCGACGCCAACCTCGACGACCGTCGTTGCGACCAGCACATGCGTTTCGTTTGTGCTGAAAGCGCCCATGACGCCTTCCTTCTCCGCAGCTGAAAGCCGTCCGTGCAGCAAGCCGACACGCAGATCCGGAAACGATTGCTGCGTTTGCACGTATAGGTCAATCGCATTTTGCACATCGAGCTTCTCCGACTCTTCGATTAAAGGACAAATAATGTACGCCTGCCGCCCTTTGCCCACCTCTTTCCGGATAAAGCCAAGCACGCGCTCCATCATACTATGCTTCACCCAATACGTCTTAATCGGCTTACGTCCATGCGGTCGCTCGCGAATCGTCGAAACATCCATATCTCCGAACGCCGTAATCGCCATCGTTCTTGGGATAGGTGTCGCAGTCATCGTAAGCACATCGGGATTCATCCCTTTGCGGCGCAGCACGCTCCGCTGATTTACGCCGAAACGATGCTGCTCATCGACGACAACGAGCCCGAGGCTCCGAAAAAAAACATCATCCTGAATAAGCGCATGCGTCCCGACGACGATATCGATCAGTCCCATCTGAAGTCCGGCGAGCACGTCTCGCCGTTTGCGCTCCGTGACGCTCCCCGTCAGCAAAGCAACTTCAATGCCTAAATCTGCAAACATTCTCGAGAGCGAGCGCATATGCTGGTCAGCCAGTATTTCGGTGGGCACCATCAGTGCACCTTGATGGCCTGACTTGACTGCAACGTATAACGCAATCGCAGCAACAACCGTTTTACCGGAGCCAACGTCACCCTGCAGCAGACGATTCATACAAGACGGCCTTCTCATATCCACGCAAATTTCGTTAACGACCTTCTTTTGCGCATCGGTCAGCTCGAATGGGAGAATCGCAGCAAACTGGCGAATCGTCTCGCTTTCGATCCGATGCGCAATGCCGTCATTACGTTTGCGATTAAGCGCCCGATAAGCTTGGAGCTTTAACTGGAATAGAAATAGCTCCTCATACACCAGCCTTTTGCGGGCTGCCTGTCCTTCTTTCGTATCATCCGGCAAATGGATGCGCTGCACAGCATCGCGCCTCGCCATCAGATCATGCTGGCGGACCAGCTCATGAGGCAGTATTTCTTCGATCATCGTTCCATACTGCGTCAACGCTTGGCGTACCGTCTTCCGCATCCACGGCTGCGTTATGCTTCCGCCAACCGAATAGACCGGCTGCAGCGTTCCCGACTTAGCCGGCCCGCCGCTGCCTGGAAATTCCGAATCCGATACCGTAATTTGCAGGCGCTGCTGCTCCCATTTGCCCGTGAGCATAATTTCCCGGCCGGTTACAAGCTGATCCTGCAGAAAATGACGATTGAACCATACCGCCGTGACCAGCCATTGTCCGACTTCAACCTTACACGTAAGTCTCGATTTGCTCTTGCCGTAACGCTGCAGGACAGGGATGCCTCTAACATGTCCCAGCACCGTCACCTTCTCGCCTTCCTTTACGTCGGTGAGCTCGCGAATTCGGTAATCCTCGTAACGAAAGGGAAAATAATCGAGTATATCTGCAACTGTTCTCACGCCAAAGGCGTGAAGCTCCTGTTCCTTAGGAGCACTCACGCCTTTGATTTGCCGAACAGAAATTTGATCCAGCGTCATCATCATATCACATCCTGTACATGAACACAGCCGATGTGCCGGGTCCGGTATGCGTCCCGATAACCGCGCCTATCGTTGTCCAGCCAACCGCCCGCACATTGAACCGGCTTTTAAGAAGCTCGTATAACTCCTCTGCCGTATCCTTGCGGAAAGAATAAGCCATAGTTATTCCGACAGGCTCGTCGCCGTACGATTCCTTTAACAGCTCGACGATACGTGTCATCGCTTTCTTCGAGCCGCGCACCTTGTCCACCGCCGCCACAACACCGTCCTGATCCAATGACAGGATCGGCTTAATGTTTAGAATTGAACCGATCAGCGCCGAAGCCTTCCCGATCCGTCCGCCCTTTTGCAGATATTCAAGAGTGTCCACAAGAAAATATAAATTCGTATTTCGCTCCAGCCGCTCGATTTCCTCGATAATCCGCTCCTTAGATTCGCCTGCCAGCGCCATTTCAGCCGCCATCACGACACGCATTCCGAAGCCGTAAGAAGCTGATCTCGAATCCATTATCGTAATATCAGCTTCATTCTCAAGCATAGAATAAGCAATTTTGGCCGACTGATACGTTCCGCTGAGCGCAGCTGACACATGCAGCGAAATAATTGGCGAATCCGCATCTTCAGCGAGCAACCGCTGATATACATCTGAGAACTCTATTGGAGACGGCTGCGACGTCGTTGGAGGTGCAGAAGACTGTGCAAGCTTCTCGTAGAACTGCTCGGAATTAATCGTTACCGCATCCAGAAACGTCTCCTCGCCAAAGTGCACCTTAAGAGGAACGATGTTTATCCCCAACCGCTCTCTGACCTCATCCGGAATGTCGGCCGTACTATCCGTTACTATTCGAACCTTCCCCACCGTATTCCCCTCCCAGCATTAAAACAATTGCATTTTACTCTAAAGCAAAAACATAAGGATACAGCGGTTGTCCACCCTTTTGCACTTCCAGCTCCAGCTCCGGATAATGTTCCCCGATCCATTCACAAAGCGATGCAGTCCCGGCTGCTTCAGCATCCTCGCCGGTAAGAATCGTTAACAGATCTCCGCCTGAATCCAGCATGCTGGCGATAAGCGATTGGCAGGCTGCCTCCAAGCTCGCATCTGAAACGACGATTGTTTTTTCCTTGATGCCGATATACTGGCCCTGTCGAATGTCTACGCCTTCAATCGTAGTATCACGTACAGCTCTTGTTACTTGTCCGGAGAGCACCTGCTCGGCCGCATTTTTCATCCATGCGCTATTGCGCTCAACCGTTTCTTCTTCCTTGAAAGCAAGAACAGCCGCTAAGCCCTGCGGAATAGTGCGGCTCGGGATGACAGTAACGCTTCGCCCGCTAAGCTCGGCAGCTTGTTCAGCCGCCAAAATAATGTTTCCGTTATTCGGGAGAATAAAAATATGCTCCGCAGACAACGCTTCGATCGCTTTCACGAAATCCTCCGTGCTAGGGTTCATCGTCTGGCCGCCGGACAATACCGTATCCACATCATTTTCCAAAAAGATATTTGCGATTCCCTCGCCTAATGCAACTGCGATGATGCCATACGGCGCCCATTCGAATACTTGCCCTGGAGGAATGCCTTGAACGTTCTGCCCTGCGAGCAGCTCAGCCGCAGAAAAGTCTACGACGCTGGAATCGTTCTGCTCATGCTCAAGCAAATCACGATGCTGCTCGCGCATGTTAAGGATATGAATATCGGTTAATTCGCCGTAAGGAAGCGATAGATTAAGCACGTCACCCGGTTTACGCGTGTGTACATGCACCTTAATAATATCGTCCTCTGTTATAACCAGTATAGAATCGCCGTCTTTCCCAAGTGCCCGTTTGTAAGCGGATTCATTAAAAAACGCTCCTGCTTGCCCGCTTAGTTTGCGATTGATAAAAAATTCCATATCGTATAAAAACTCAATCGCTTCCGTCGATAAGCGTGATTGCGCCGATATCCGCTCTTGCGCGCGAATCGCAGGAGCGATTGTCGGAACAGCCACTTCTTCAGGCGGAGCTGCTTCTGACGGCATCGCATTGGAATCCATATGGCTGTCTAGCTCCGAAAGGCTGTGTGCGAAACCCTCGTAAATAAACACCAGACCTTGTCCGCCGGAATCAACTACGCCAACCTGCTTCAGAACAGGCAATAAATCAGGCGTACGCTGCAAAACTTCATATGCCTTCTGATGCACCTCGCGCATCAATTCAGCAACGTCATTTGTTCTGCGTGCATATTGAACGGCGTGCTTGGCAGCCTCCTTGGCAACGGTAAGTATCGTTCCTTCTACAGGCTTTACAACAGCTTTATAAGCGAGGTCAACACCGTATTGCAAAGCAGCGGCCAACTGCGCCGTTCCTGCTTCGTCAAGTCCGGCAAGCGATTTGGAGAAGCCTCCGAACAGCTGTGACAAAATAACGCCGGAGTTACCCCGAGCGCCCATCAGCAGCCCTTTCGACAATGCTTCTGTCGCTTTTCCAATGCTGCTTGACGGCTTGCTGCGGAGCTCGCGAACGCCTGAGGACATCGTTAAGTTCATGTTTGTTCCCGTGTCGCCATCCGGCACCGGGAACACGTTTAATGCATTAACGTGCTCTGCGTTACGTCCTAAATAGTCCGCGCCGAGCAGTGCCATTGCAGCAAAATCAGATCCGTTTATAAAGCGCTTACTCAACGAAATTTCCCTCCCTATTACTTAAGTACCCTAACATCTTGCACAATTATATGGACTTCTTCCACTTGTAGACCGATTACGTCATTCAGCACATATCTCACCTTGGATTGAATGTTATGCGCGACTTCGGAAATTTTCGTACCATAGCTCACGATGATGTAGAGATCAATATGCAGCTTTTCATTTTCACGTCTCACCTCAACGCCGCGAGTCAAATTATCCCGTCCGAGCAGCTCGGCAATTCCGTCCTTCAGTTGTTTACGTGAGGCCATTCCGACAAGTCCATAACAATCCATGGCCGCAGAGCCGGCAATAATGGCTATGCAATGGTCTGAGACCTGTATGGAACCTAATTCGGTGCTAAGCTGCAGTGGCATGGAAATACACTCCCTTACTGTATACATTATGGACTATATACCATTGTACTATAAACGGCTTCTTTATTGAAGTCTGTTCGACAAATCCAATCTATCTGTGCCGTTTCAAGCTTTCTCTGCAATCATGAACGTACCTGGCCATATATTTAGGTTGAACAGAACCGATGTTTATGATACGATATTCAAGTGTGTTTAAATGTTATTTCGCTTTCGAATGAAGTTTTCCTCACGCATAACGAAGCCATTGCTTATGGAATCAGTTTTGCTCACGCAAGACTTAAAGGAGGTGTAGTCATGTCCCGCAAATGTTTTCTTACAGGTAAAGCACCTGGTACAGGTAACAACGTTTCCCACGCAAACAACAAAACTCGTCGTTCTTGGGGCGTAAACGTGCAGAAGGTTCGCATCCTGGTTGACGGTAAACCGAAACGTGTTTATGTCAGCACTCGCGCACTGAAATCCGGTAAAGTTACCCGCGTATAATGATGGCTCTTTGGCCATAGACAAAAGCACCTGAGCGCTCAGGTGCTTTTCTTTTACATTTCTACGATCACGGCCGAAGGGTGCCCTGCAGCATCTGACCTAATTTTTTTGGAAGGTATTCAAAATCGCCTTTACGAACCCGCCCAAAAACTTAGGCAGTTTTATTGTATAAAATTTCATGCCTCATCCCTCCTCAGACACGCTCATCGAATTAATCCGTGACAAAATTCCTACGCTCATGTAACCATCCTATGCGTTGTCAGTTCGTCCTATTCCATCGTGAACCGCGGAGGGAAGCGCCTTACGCGCCCGTTATTGTGTCTAAATTATCCCTCATATAGATAACTGCGGCGACAATTACGGTGATAAGCAAATAAAATACAATCGACAAGACGAAGAAGGTAATCCGCAGTCCAAGCGTCTCAAATCTCCGGAAAAAGCGTATCCCTATGTATAAAGCCAACAACGAAAAGAGATACCGGTAAAATTCCGTTATCATCGAGAAAACCGCCAGCATAAGACCTGCAAGAAACGTATAGCCGAGTAGCCAAAACGCTGTTTTTAACCGCTCATTCATCATTCCGGCCACTAACGCAATACTGAGATTGCGGCAGCACGGTCTTTTTCACCAAACACGGCATTCCCCGCAACTAGCACATTAGCACCGGCCTCGCGGATAACTGCTGCTGTTGATTGATTTACGCCGCCGTCAACCTGAACATGCACCTCATCAAGGCCCTGCTCTTCCAGCATCGTGCGGAGCTGGCGCAATTTCACGAGCGAATACGGAATGAACTTTTGTCCCCCGAAGCCTGGATTAACCGTCATAATAAGCACGAGGTCGAGGTCATGCAAAATAGGCTCCAGCACGGTAACAGGCGTTGCCGGATTAATCGCTACGCCTACCGGAAGCCCCTTTTCTTTAATATAATGTACCGTTCTATGCAAATGCACGCACGCTTCAGCGTGTACCGTAATCCGGTCAGCTCCTGCCGATATATAGTCTGCAATCGACAACTCCGGACGTTCAATCATCAAATGAACATCGAATGGCAGCGTAGTCGCTGAGCGTACAGCAGATATAACCGGCGGACCAAAAGTCAGATTGGGAACAAAATGTCCGTCCATCACGTCAACGTGAATCCAATCCGCTCCTGCCGCTTCCACGGCCGCAATTTCCTCTCCAAGTTTTGCGAAATTAGCTGATAATATGGAAGGGGCAATAATTGTCATAGTTGTTAGTACCTCCGTTTTTTCTCTTTCATCTCTTCTAGAAACAGTAAGTAGTGATCATACCTGCTTTTCTCGATCTCACCGCTCTCAACCGCAGCGAGGACGGCGCAGCCTGGCTCATGCACGTGAGTACAGCCTCTAAACTTGCAATTAGGGGACAGCTCGCGCATCTCGACAAAACAATAACCTAAATCCTCTATACCCAGCTCGTGAAAATCCAGCTGGCTAAATCCAGGTGTGTCCGCTACTAAACCGCCGCCAATTTCAATCAGCTCGACATGTCTAGTCGTATGCTTGCCACGTCCAAGTCTGTTGCTGATTACATTGGTCTCAAGCTCTAGACCGGGAACGATCGCATTAAGCAGCGACGACTTGCCTACGCCCGATTGTCCGGCGAAAACCGCCAAATGGCCTTTCAGCCTTTCTTGAAACGGCGTGATCCCTTCACCAAGGCGCGAGCTTGTCCCGTACACTTCGTAGCCGAGTGCCCGGTATATACGATTAACGGAGGCAGCCGCAGCGCGCGCCTCCTCCGTTTCCAAACCGTCATTCTCTAAATCCTGCTTGCTTAAGCACAGAACCGCAGGTATGCCTGCATGCTCGATATGCACAAGAAACTTATCCAGCAGCTGCAAATTAAGTGCAGGCTCCGTAACGGAAAAGACGAGAATCGCAAGATCGATGTTAGCAACCGGCGGGCGAATAAGCTCTGAAGAACGAGGCAATAGCTCCTCGACGGTGCCCTCTCCGTTCTCCGTTAAGCTGTACATGACCACATCGCCAACAAGCGGCGTAAGTCCCTTATTTTTAAAGACGCCTCTAGCGCGGCATTGGATCGTTACCGAGTCCGATGCCGCATTCTCCGCCCTCACATAGTAGTAACCGCTAAGCGCTTTTACTATCGTGCCTTTGAGATGGCCGGCTTTGCTATTATGGCTGCTGCTGTTGCTCTTCTTTAATTGGCTCATCATTGCTTTCGGTAACCTCCGCTTGTGCCGGCACTTCTGTCGCCTGCACTTCTTCACCCGGAATGGTCAAGGTGGATGAATTCGTACCCTTCATTAATTCATCATACGTAATCGTTTTGGTATCGATAAACTGATTGTCGCGATAAACTGTCACTCTAGCTTCCGTATCCGGCGCTACAATCACCGTAACAGGGAAGGTTTGCGTGCTCGTAATTTGCCTTTTATCCCATTCAATATTTTCACCGCGCGCATCGGAATAGACAATTCGGATTTCACTTGTCTTTCCGGCTTCAGCAGGAGAAATAGTAATGTTGAATAGATGCTCCTTCGCATCGGCCGGCGGGCCTGAGCTTACCCGTATCGATATTTTTGCCCCTTTGGATACAAGATCCTTCGGTTTGTACGGGTCCTGACTGATGACAAAATCCTTCTGATGCAAATAGCTAGGTTCGTACAAAATATCCGACTCATCGAGCGTAAGCTCGTTTGCCTTGATCAGATCCTTCGCTTCGTCCAGCCGCTTGCCGATTAAATTCGGCATTGGTACCGTTTCACGGCCTTTACTGACCATAAAACTAAATTCAACCGATTCAGGATTATACTGCTCGCCCGGCTTTGGAGACTGCTGAATAATTGTATCTACAGCTTCCTCGCTGAACACTTCAACGATTTCGATTTGATCCTCCGTTATGCCTAATGCGCCCAGCTCGTCAATCGCAGTCTGCAGTGATTTCCCGATATAGTTGCCCAGCTCTTCCAGCTCCGGACCGTCACTGACAGATATTTGAATAAAGGAGCCTTCCTTGACTCGCATATTCATCTTCGTCTGACTGAATACCTGATCCTTCGGAATTTCCTTATTATGCTCGTGAATGACCGGTTCTTCAATCTTAAGCCCAGAAGCTTCGATCAGCTGCCGCGCCTCCGTTTCCGTCTTGCCAACGACATAAGGCACGTCTACTTCCGCAACGTCCAATACGCCGAGGAGCCAAATAAAGCCCCATATGATTAACCCCAGCAAAACCAGCGTCACGCCGACGACGGTAAGCGGTTTTTTCCACCCCTTCGGCTTCGGAGCCGAGTCCTTCTCGTCCCACTGCTCATCCTCGCTCGGGTTAACCGGCTGCTCACGCTCCAACGGAGCTGCTGACCGGATATCGCCGCGAATAGCGGGCATCACGCGCGTCTCTTCCAAATCGTTAATACTCGTAAATGATACTTTAGGTTCCTTCAACCGCTCAGGACGCAAGCAGGTATCCAGATCGAGCTGCATTTCATGAGCTGAGCTGTAACGTTCAGCCGGATTTTTGCGCATCGCTTTAAGAATAACATTCTCAACGCTTTGCGGAATATGCGGATTAACTGTACGGGGCTCTTCGAAATTTTCCTGCAAATGCTTTAAAGCTACGCTAATCGGGCTTTCACCGAGAAACGGCAGCTGCCCGGTAAGCATTTGATAGAGCACAATGCCGAGCGAATATAAATCCGACTTTTCTCCGGTATTGATCCCCTTCGCATGCTCGGGGGAAAAATAGTGTACCGAGCCGATAACCGAGCCGGTCTGAGTGATGGTCGATGACGTAACCGCACGCGCGATGCCGAAGTCGGTAACCTTCACACGACCGTTTTTTCCTATTAATATATTATGAGGCTTGATATCGCGATGAATAATATGATTCTGATGCGCATGATCAAGCGCGTCTGCAATTTGCATGGCAATACGCACCGATTCATCTGTTTGCAACGGCGCACGCTCTTTTATAATTTCATTCAAATTGTGGCCTTCGATATATTCCATTACGATATAATGCGTATCCTCTTCTTGTCCTACATCATAAATGCTGACGACATTCGGATGAGATAGCGCAGCTGCTGACTGTGCCTCACGACGGAAGCGGCGAATGAATTCCTCGTCATGCACAAATTGCTGCCGCAGCACCTTCACCGCGACCTTTCTGTTCAGCAGCACATCATGCGCTTTATATACAAGCGCCATTCCACCGCCGCCAATACGTGTCAATATTTCATAACGTCCGCCCAAGTCCTGTCCGATCATCCCTGTCACCCCTCTCGATTCGTACCAGCTGCTTCTTGCAGGAGAACGACCGTAATATTGTCGTCTCCGCCAGCATGCAGCGCAAGCTGAATGAGATGATCAGCTTTAGAGTCCAGCTCCAGCTGCTCAGTCGTGACCGTTTGCAGCATTTGCTGCTCACTCACCATGTTCGATAATCCATCGCTGCACAGCAGCAGCACATCCTGAGGGGACCACTCCACCGATTGAACATCGATATCAACATGAGAATCCGTGCCTACCGCACGGGTCAGCACGTTGCGGCGCGGATGATGAGCCGCCTCTTCCACGCTAAGTTGTCCGGATTTGACTAATTCATTTACGAGTGTATGATCAGTCGTTAATTGCGTAATTTCACCGGCAGTAATCTTATAAGCGCGGCTGTCACCGACATGTCCGATAATCGCATTATCTTGTTTAACTAACGCAGCCACAATCGTAGTGCCCATGTTGTGATAATGCTCGTTACGGGATGCCAATTCAAACACAGCCTCATTCGCTTGAGTAATAGCTTGACGGATAAGCATTTTCCCTTCCTGCAGGGACAGATCTGCTTTCACCGCGCTTTGCTCCAGCATGCTGCGGAAGGCGTCCACTGCCTTCTTGCTGGCTACGTCCCCGGCTTGATGCCCGCCCATGCCATCGGCAACGATGGCGAGCGTTATCCCGTTATTTAATTGGCTAACCCAAGATTGGTCTTCATTAACCTGCCGAACCCGTCCGATATCACTGCGGTTTGCCGTTAACAATCAGTCATCACCTCGCCTGAGACTCCATATGTTTCGCTCTTAATTGGCCGCAGGCAGCCGCAATATCATGTCCTTGCTCCCTACGAATCGTTACGCTCACTTTATTCCGCTCCAATACGCGTTGGAATTCAAAAATGTCTTCACGCGGTGTCCGGACATAATTCCGTTCAGGAACATGGTTTACAGGAATTAAATTGACGTGGCACAGCATACCGGAAAGCACGTCTGCGAGCTCTTGCGCATGCTCTACCTGATCATTTACTCCGCCGATCAATGCGTACTCAAACGTAATTCTCCGGCCGGTCTTCGCGATATAGTTGTGGCAAGCTGCCATTACATCATCGAACGGGAACCGGCGGTTTACCGGCATCAGCTTCGAGCGGAGCGCGTCATTCGGCGCGTGGATCGACAAGGCCAAATTAATTTGCGTGTTTTCCTCCGCAAACTTATACATGCTTGGCACTATGCCGCTCGTCGATACGGTAATATGACGCTGCCCGATATTCAGACCCTTCTCATGAATCATGATGCGAAGGAATGTCATCGTTGCGTCGTAGTTCTCGAAAGGTTCGCCCGATCCCATAATAACGATACTGGAGACGCGCTCGCCAGTCGCGTCGAGCAATTGCTGTGCAGTCACGACCTGTGCGACGATCTCGCCGGCAGTCAGGTTCCGCTTCAGGCCGCCGAGCGTCGAAGCGCAAAACGTACAGCCGATACGGCAACCAACCTGAGTCGTCACGCAAATACTGTTGCCGTAGTTATGGCGCATAATGACCGTCTCGATCGCATGCGCGTCATGAAGGCCGAACAGAAACTTAACGGTTCCGTCCTTTGATTCAAACTTCGTAATCTCACTTAACGTTATAATCTGAAAATGCTCATCCAGCTTTTCGCGCAGCGTCTTCGAGAGATTGGACATATCTTCAAAGCTCTTTACCCGCTTCACATACAGCCAATCAAACAGCTGTCCGCCGCGAAAAGCCGGTTCGCCGTTATCTTTCATCCATTGCTGAAGCTGTTCGAGCGTATAGTCATAAACGCATGTTTTCATTTCATCACACCTGTATCTTATAGTAGGACGGCTAATTCATTTAGTTCGCCGCCATCGATTTATTTTACCACAAACGTCCATGTTGAGCCATAATGGCAGATTAAGGCCGTTTCACCATCCGGGCAATGAAGAAGCCGTCGCTGTCAAAATGCTGCGGGAGCAGCTGCGCTTGACCGTCAAAATGCTCGCCGATAGCGCCCGCTTTCCTTAGCTGTGAGACAATGGCCTCCGGCCAATTGCGATCCAGCTCAAATTCAGGGTGCTCCTGCAGAAACCTTGCTACCTGCTGCTCATTCTCGTCCTTCTCAATGGTGCATGTGCTGTATACAAGCACGCCGCCCGGTCGAACAAGGCCGCACACTGCATTCAACAACCGCTGCTGCACCGCTGCAATATCCGACACATCACCGGCCGTCTTCGTCCATTTGATTTCCGGCTTCCGTCTAATAACGCCGAATCCGGAGCACGGCGCATCGAGCAAGACGGCATCCATTGATTGCGGTTTGAAGCGTTCTGCCAGCTTGAGCGCATCCTCGGTGATCGCTTCAACGTTGCGAAGCTTTAAGCGTTCGGTCTGCGTCACGATCAAATCGCGCTTGTGCGCATGCAAATCATTGGCCCATACTTTCCCTTTACCGCCCATCAGCTCGGCCAAATGCGTGCTCTTGCCTCCCGGTGCCGCGCAGCAATCCAATACCTGCATGCCCGCTTTCGGAGCTACGACCTCTGCGACCAGCATAGAGCTCTCATCCTGCACCGACCACAGGCCTTCGCGGAACCCGTCCGTATCGGCAAGATTTCCTCCACGGTCTATCGCAATGCCGGCGGGCGCGACAACAGAAGGTACAGCATCGTAGCCCGCTGCTTTCAGAAGACCGATTGCCTCCTCGCGGCTGCCCCTAATCGTATTCACGCGAACGCTGGAATGCGGGGGTTCATTGCCTGCTGCACAGATGGACTCTGCCATCTCTGCGCCGTAAGCCGCAACCCAGCGGCCTACGAGCCATTCCGGGTAGGAATGGCGCAGCGCGATTTGCACGATTGGGTTAGCATTTATTATTTCGGAAGCCTGCAGCTCTCCGCGGCCGCGGTCGATGCTGCGCAGCACGCCGTTCACCATGCCGGATATGCCGGAATGTCCGCGCTTCTTCGCGATCGTTACCGCTTCATTTACCGCCGCATGCGCCGGGATGCGATCCAAGTACAGCAGCTGATACGCGCTCATTCGGAGAAGCTGATGAACCCAAGGCTCTAGCTTATGTAACCCTTTGGAAACAAACCGGCTCAGCCAATAATCAAGCGTGGCTTGCCGCTGGATCGTACCATACACGAGCTCGGTTACAAGCCCTGCGTCCGCGCGCTGCAGACCTGCATCCTGCAGCGTACGGTTAAGCTGCAAATTGCTGTAAGCGCCGGTCCCGGCAACCTTTACCAATGTATCCATCGCCAGCTCGCGCGGAGATTTGGTCTTGCGTGTTCTCGGCTGCTGCTGCTGCTGACCAGTCTGGGCAGGGTTTCCGCCGCCGTTAGCAGGGCGCTTATGCCCGTTGCGGGCTTTAGGCTTGCTCTTCATGCCATTGCTGTTATTGCCGTTTGGCTTACGTGTGCCTTCTGTCATACTGTACCCCCGTCGCCAAGCAGCGTGCCTTTTTCAAGACGCGCACCCTTAAGCCATTCCGCCGCATTCATCGTCCGCTTGCCGGCAGGCTGAATTTCCTGCAGCACCAGCACGCCCGCGCCGGTTTGCACATGAATGCCGTTTTGATCAGCTGCAATGACCGTGCCAGGCACAGGCGCATCCGTTTTCGGAGAAGCATCAGAAGGAACCGCGCACTGCCATACCTTGAATACTTCACCGTTCAGGAAGGTGAAGGCTCCTGCCATTGGAGACAGGCCCCGCACCTGATTGAATATTGCTCGCGCAGACTTCGTCCAATCGATACGCTCATCATCGCGGGTCAAATTTGGCGCATAGGTCGCAAGTTCATTCTGCTGCGGCACTGCTGTCGCCTCACCGGCGATGATCGCCGGCACCGTCTTGCCTAACAGCTCCGCGCCGGCGACGCTTAGCTTCTCGAACATCGTTCCCGACGTATCCTCGTCAGAAATCGGCAGCTCAACGACGCTAATCATATCACCCGTGTCCAATCCTTCCGCCATATACATGATCGTCACGCCTGTAGAGCTCTCTCCATTTATGATAGAGCGCTGAATAGGAGCGCCGCCGCGATATTTCGGCAGCAAGGAGCCATGCACATTAATGCAGCCAAGACGCGGAATCTCTAGCAGCGCTTTCGGCAAAATTTGTCCGTAAGCAGCCGTTACGATAAGATCCGGCTTCAGCTCTGCAACCGCTGCAACGGCTTCTGCGCTGCGCATTCTCTCAGGCTGCAGCACAGGCAGTCCGAACGACAACGCCGCTTCCTTTACAGGCGGCGGCGTCAACGTTTTTTTACGGCCCTTCGGCCGGTCTGGCTGTGTTACGACAGCGACAACATTGTATTGCTGCTCCAAGAGCAGCTTCAAAGAGGGAACGGCGAAATCCGGCGTTCCCATAAATACGATACGCATGAAGCTATTCGCCGCCTTTTCTAACTCTTTCCGAAATGTCGTAGATGCTCTCCGCCAAATCGGTAAACAAGATGCCGTTCAAATGGTCGACCTCATGCTGGAACGCACGTGCGAAGTAGCCCTTCGCTTCTACCGTAAACGTCTGTCCGCTGCTGTCTTGGCCCGTAACGACGATTCGGTCTGCTCGCAGAACGTCTCCGTTCAGGTTAGGAATGCTCAAGCAGCCCTCAGGACCAAGCTGCTCGCCCTCCTGCTCCACGATGACCGGATTAACCATTTCGACCAAGCCGTTCTCATCGCCTACATCAACGACGATAACCCGCTTCGAAATGCCGATTTGAGGCGCTGCAAGCCCTACTCCCTCAGCGTCATACATCGTATCAGCCATATCCTTAAGCAGCTTTTGCAAATTTGCGTTAAACTTCGTTACTTCCTTAGCCACTTCCCGCAATACCGGGTCTGGCTCTTTCACAATAATACGGATACTCATAGTATTCCCTTCCTTTGCGATCATTAAAATAGTAATAGCTATTTATAATATAACTTGTGGATCTACGTCAATACTGAACTGCACCTGACGCTGCGGCGGCCCGTCTGTATACGGAATGAGCGCCTTGCGAACGAAGGATGAAGCATCGATGTTCCCACGATATTTTATCACACATTGAAAACGGTAGCGATCCTTGATTCTCGAAATCGGCGATGCGACTGGTCCAAGCACCTCTAGCGCTCTGCTAAACCCGCTGTTAAGCGGCAGCAATACACCTTCATTCTCGGCCAGCTCGCGCAGGTCGGAAGTGAACTGCTCGCTGATGGAGGAAAGCAAGGGCAGCTGCTCATGCGACATCGTGACGAGTATCAGCCTGCAATACGGCGGATAGCCCATCGCACTTCGATGGCGCAGCTCCTCGCTGACGAATGCCGCGTAATCATGCTGCTGCGCCGTTACGACCGCATAGTGCTCCGGCGCATAGGTCTGGATGACAACCTCTCCCGGCAAATGATGCCTGCCGGCGCGGCCCGCGACCTGCGTAAGCAATTGGAACGTTCGTTCGGCAGCGCGAAAATCAGGCAAATTAAGCGAGGTGTCCGCCGCGATCACCCCAACTAATGTGACGTATGGGAAATCGAGTCCCTTCGCTACCATTTGTGTGCCAAGCAGCACATCCGCTTTCCGTTCTCCGAACTGCTTGAGCAGCTTTTCATGCGAGTTTTTCTCCGTGGTCGTATCGACATCCATTCGGATCACCCGAATGCCCGGAAACAGCTTCGAGAGCTCCTCCTCGACCCGCTGCGTGCCGGTGCCGAAATAACGGATATGCTCGCTTTGGCAGGAAGGGCACGTAGTTGGCGCTTGCTCGGCATGCCCGCAATAGTGGCAGCGCAGCGCACGCGATTTCTGATGATAAGTAAGCGAGATATCGCAGTGCGGGCAAGCGGCCGTATACCCGCAGGAGCGGCACATGACGAAGGTCGAGTAGCCCCGGCGGTTAAGCAGCAGCACCGACTGTTCGCCGCGCTCCAGCCGCTCCGCGAGCGAGCTGTGCAGCAGACGGCTGAACATGCTGCGGTTGCCTTCCTTCAGCTCCTCGCGCATATCGATGACGGCTACTGGCGGGAGCGGCCTGCCGAGGGCGCGATCCGGCATCGGCAGCAGCGCCGGCTCACGGCCTTGGTCACGTGCCGAGAGCGGACGGCTTGCTGCCGCAAAGGACTCTAGCGACGGTGTTGCCGAACCTAGTACGACAGCCGCCCCATGCTGCTTCGCTCTTCTAACCGCCACATCGCGCGCATGATACTTTGGACTTTCCTCCTGTTTATAAGAAGATTCATGCTCTTCATCAATTATAATAAGTCCAATTCGCTCAAACGGTGCAAAAATAGCCGAACGTGCTCCAATGGCTACCTGTACCTGGCGGCTGCGGATTTTGCGCCACTCGTCGTAACGCTCCCCATTCGACAGCCTGCTGTGCAGCACCGCAACCGCATCTCCGAACCGTCCTTTAAAGCGTTCAACCATTTGAGGCGTGAGCGAAATTTCCGGAACGAGCACGATCGCTTGTTTCTCCTGTTCCAGGCAAAATTGAATCGATTGCAAGTAAACCTCCGTTTTGCCGCTTCCCGTTACGCCGTGCAGCAGCATCGTCTCCGGCTCGCCTGCATCAACGGCTTTTGAGATCCGGGCATATACCTCCCTCTGCCCTTCAGTCAGCGCTAATGGAGTCGTTCTCTCGAACTCCCGGCCCGCATAAGGATCGCGCTGCTGCTCCACCTCGCGCAGCTCAAGCAGTCCTTTCTCCGCTAACGAGCGAACGCTCGCCGCTGAGCCGCCCGCCTGAGCGAGCAGCTGCCCAAGCTGCAGCGGTCCGCCATGCTCAAGCATGTAAGCCAGCAACTCGCGCTGCTTCGCCGCTCTTGGCGGCAAGGCGTTCATTTGCGCGCGAACGCCCTCCGCGTCTTCCGGAACGAACACGGTCAGCACTTTGCGTACAGCAAGACGGTCGCGTATCGAGGTTTGCTCGACCATCACGCCTTCGCGAAGAGCAGACTTCACTGCCTTCGCATGCTCCGGAAATCGCTCCAGCAGCACCTCCAGCTTAACCAGCTGTCCGCCCGTTCCCATCCATTCGGTCATTGCCGCAGGAAGATCCTCCCTTGCCGCTTCTTCATCCTGAATGCCAACAAGCCGCTCGGCCTTCCCCTTCAAGGCTGCCGGTATCATGGCTTGCAATGCCATCGTCCACGAGCAGCAATATTTCTCGCTCATCCACTTTGCCAGCTCGATAAGATCCGGCAGCAGCGGCGGAACGTGATCCAGCAGCTCCGAAATGGGCTTGAGCCGTTTGACGTCAATATCCGTCGTCTCAGCGAGCTGCGTCACGAAGCCCTGCAGCACGCGGCCGCCAAAAGGAACGCCGACGCGGCTTCCCACCTCGATCCACTCTTCAAAGGCAGCAGGCACCTTATAATCAAACGGCCGATCCGTCTGGCGGCTCGGCACGTCTACAATTACTTTAGCAATCATTTTCCGTTCCCTCCGGAAGAGGCAAGCATTCCTGCAATCAATTCCAGCAAGCGACCCGCAACCTCGCGCTTGGACAAAAGCGGCATAGCTTCCACGAGCCCTTCCGAACCAAATATTTGAACGATGTTCGTATCTCCGTTAAAGCCCGCCCCATCCTTGCTTACATCGTTAGCTACGATAAGGTCGCAATGCTTCCTGCGCAGCTTGTCCATCGCGTAATGCTCAATATTTTCTGTTTCTGCAGCAAAGCCAACAAGAAATTGATTTTGCTTACGCTGCCCAAGCGTCTCCAAAATATCCGTCGTACGCTCGAGCTCCAGCACAAGCTTCTCGCCGCTTTTTTTAAGCTTCTGGCCGCTAATTTGCACAGCCCGGTAGTCTGCAACGGCGGCCGACTTCACGACAATGTCCATGTCGTCATAGATGCCCGTCACTGCTTCCAGCATTTGCTCAGCGGATTCTACCCGAATGACTTTAACGCCCGCAGGAGGCGCTATCGAGGTGCGGCCGGCAACCAAAGTTACATCAGCACCCATTAACAATGCCGCTTCCGCAATCGCAAAGCCCATCTTGCCGGACGAATCATTCGTCAAATATCTTACCGGATCCAGCCGCTCCATCGTACCCCCTGCGGTTACGAGCACCCGTTTCCCCTTCAGCTTGCCACCTCTGCCAAACCACGAGTCGATCGCAAGAACGATATCTTCGGGCTCTGCGAGCCGGCCCTTAGCGACATAACCGCAGGCTAGCTGGCCGGTGCCAGGCTCCACGAACATCACCCCGCGCGATGCAAGCAGCTCCAGATTATTCACAACAGCAGGATGCTCATACATATGTACATTCATTGCCGGAGCGACCAACACCGGACAAGTAGCCGCAAGCAGCGTCGTGCTGAGCATATCATCGGCATGGCCTCCGGCCAGCTTCGCAATGGCATTAGCGGTAGCCGGAGCGATGACGATCAAATCCGCATGATCAGCCAAATGAATATGCGAGACGACCGCAGGATCTCGCTCATCAAACGTATCGATATAGACCGGGTTTCGCGATAACGTTTGCAAAGTCAACGGCGTAATAAATTTCGTCGCCGATTCCGTCATAATAACATGTACATTCGCGCCAGCCTGCACCAGCTTGCTGCATAGCGCTGCGCCTTTATAGGCTGCGATTCCGCCTGTAATGCCGAGTATAATCGATTTCCCTTTTAACATGGTGATTCTCCCTGTCGAGCGTAAACGGCTGTCGCCGTCCTGTGGCGGCGAAAGCCCGTTTCGCGGTAAAATAATAAGTTGCATCACGAACAGCAAGCTTATCATTTCTTATATTTTCACATAGACTGCTTCCATCCACCCGCCAAATCCTCTGCTTAAGCTACCAATCCTTGCGTTCCCTTAAGCCTGTAATTTGGGCAACATGATGCTTGCCATGCCATGCTACAAATCCTAGAAAATATGCTAAGCCAATCTGACTGCCCTTCTCCGGATGGTAGAACATTTTATCAAAATCAGAAGGCTGCATCGAACGAAGCAGCAATACCCATCGCGCATAAATGCCCTCTACGATCGCTAAGCTGATGTCTGGAGAAGCTTGCAGACTGTCCGCCGTCTCCGCCCAGCTCTCTTCGTTAAAAGGCTTAATCGTCGGATTGGACTCCGTGAGCGCAAGCTTAAAGCGCGAGAAACAATTCATTGAAGCATCTGCGAGATGATGCACAACCTGGCGCAGCGTCCAGCCGCCGCTCCGGTAAGACGTATCTAACTGCTCCGCATCCAAATCCGCCAGCGCCGCCCTCAGCTGCGCCGGCAGCTTCTCTATATCTGCAATCCACTGCTCACGATGCTTAACAGTCATTCCATCGAACGAGTACCTGCCAATCGGATAACGTAATTTGTCCATTCCGTTCCCTCCTGTTCATTCGTCCTGCAACTTCAATCACATCTTCTATCATACCATATGCCAGTTCAAAATCTAACCAGACCATTCACATTTTGAGCGGTCAATTATACTTGATTTATATAAATTATTGCGAGGCCCCGTTTCTCAGCTCGTGAGCCAGCTTGTAAAGCTCGGCAATGTCGAACCGGCCAATCTCCTCAAACCGTCTCACAGCTTCGTCAATATCCACGGCTTCAACGGCAATGACCTGCTCGCCATCAGGCGGGTTAAGAGGAGCTCCAACGAGACTAACCTCCCCATATCCGACCAGTCTAACGAAATTCGGATGAGGAATATGCGGTCTATAAGGCTCGGATGCGAAAGACCGGCATTTAAAGCATCCAAACAGCGTGTACGAAACGAGCTCCGCGCCAAGCTCCTCCTTCACCTCACGCACGAGGGCATCCATATGGCGCTCCTGCGGTTCCAGTGTCCCGCCGGCAAGCTCCCATCTTCCGTTATCGAGTTTCATCACCACATATTGTTCGCCAACCGTAGGAATGATGCTAATATTGCTAACCAGCTCCTCATCCACCCCATAATCAAGCGAAAAGCAGTTTTCAACAAATCCCATTACAATGCCCTTTGATAGAGCAGGATACGCTTCTAATCCTCTGTTCATTCGTGCAGACTTCCTTTTTATTTATATTTTAATTTATTGATGACCTATGAACTGGATCACTCCCGCTTCGCCATAGGTTACTCTCTCCACAATCCTTTTTCGTCCATTAGACCCGCTTGTCTACTATATGTTTATTATCCTTGATCTCTTGTCTTAGCATTTGGATTTCACTATTGAGCGTCTCCATATGTTTAGTCAATTTGGATGAGTCAATAGCGCCTCGAATAACGACTGACAGCAAAAGCATGGAAATGACCAAAAAAATAATTGCTAATAAAACAGGATCCATATTTCCCCTCCTCCTAAGTTGCCAAAAAAAAAACCTTCGTAAGAAAACCGCTCCAGTCTACCTCAAATAGTTTACCAAAAGGCAAGTGCCTTTTGTATCCCTTCCCTTCTTGGTCAGGAAAAGAAAACGGAGCGCAATACTGTCGCCAGTATGCACTCCGTTGTTTCTTTGCTATGATCGGAAATCTGATTAATCCTCTTTTGTTGCGAGGTTTTCCACTTGGAGAATATCGCCGTAAATTTCTTCAAGAGCAACACCTACAAACTTGCGGGAGCGCGGATTTCTAAGCTCCGACTTTTCTCCGTTGCGAAGCATGCGGGCACGTCTGGAAGCTGCTACGACAAGCGTGTATTTACTGTCAACTTTTTTCACCATTTCGTCAATGGACGGATATAACATCGTACATTCTCCTCACTCATGCTTTCTCAATTGCAGCAACCATTCCCGAAACGTAGGGCAAATATCTGTCTCTGCGGCAATGCTCTGCAATCATAATGCTGCGAATACGATCGCAAGCAGCATCTATCTCATCATTCAATACCGCATAGTCGTAGTGACCGAGTAAATTCATCTCATCAACGGCAACAGACATACGATTATTGATCGTATCCAATGATTCCGTACCACGACCGGTAATTCGCTGCTTCAACTCATCTAAGGACGGAGGCAATAGAAATACGAAAATGCCTTCGGGAAACTTTTGCTTCACCTTAAGCGCACCCTGCACTTCGATCTCCAAAATAACATCCTTGCCGCTCGCTAAAGTGCGTTCAACGAACTCACGCGGTGTTCCGTAGTAATTACCAACGTATTCGGCATGCTCCAGCAGCGCGTCCCGCGCGATCATATCCTGGAACTGCTCTCGGCTTTTGAAAAAATAATTGACGCCGTCGACCTCACCCTGACGCGGCAGCCTGGTCGTTGCCGACACAGAGTACACCAGCTCAGGAACCTTATTACGAAGAACCGAACAAACCGTCCCCTTGCCAACCCCTGAAGGGCCGGACAATACAATTAACAATCCCTTATCCATATTACTCCCCGTACTATTCGTCGTTATCGTCGTCCTTGGTGGACAACCGGTGCGCAACCGTCTCCGGCTGAACAGCCGATAAAATCACATGATCGCTATCTGTAATAATAACAGCGCGCGTGCGGCGTCCGTATGTTGCATCAATGAGCATATGCCGGTCGCGCGCCTCTTGAATAATTCTCTTAATCGGAGCCGATTCCGGGCTTACGATTGAAATAATGCGGTTTGCCGATACAATGTTCCCGAATCCGATATTAATTAGTTTAATAGCCAAGAATGGTTCCTCCTCCGCCTACGGCCTTCCCCTGTGCATCTGCCTGCAAATGTTCAAATACCCTATTATATTTAATAAATGTGAATACGACAAGTTTGCGTTCTTGCCAAATACCGACAGAACTACTGCACTATTGTTGACGAAAAAAGTGCCGGACATACGTCCCGGAGCACGCTTTTGGCATATGCCGAAGCCGCTATCGGGCAACCTGTCCTTGCCATGCTGCATAAGTGTGGCAACTGTATCTATGCTTCATATTAATTGATTTTTCACAAACGAACAAGCGAAAATGCGAAAACAGGCCAAAAAGGCTGTTTTTCGCATTCATTCTATCGTATTTAACTACATTCGCTCTGTCTTCCGCCACACATATTCCGTGAGCTGAACACCCATTTCATAGAACATAAACGGCGTAATTAAATAAATCCCTTTAAAATACGGCAAAGCGGCATCCAGCAGCTCCTTCGCGATCTGCACGCCTTCCGCCCGGCCTGCTTCCCCTTCGAGACCCGACATCCGCTGCCGCACCTCATCGGATAGCTGAATGCCCGGCACCTCGTTATGCAAATATTCAGCGTTACGTCCGCTGGCAAGCGGCATAATACCGATAAATACAGGCACGGATAAATGCTTCGTCGCTTCCGCGACCCTTTCAATAAGGACCGGATCATAAACGGGCTGCGTCATAATATAGTCCGCGCCCGACGTTATTTTGCGTTCAAGACGCTGTACAGCCTTATCCAAATGCTTGACGTTCGGATTAAACGCGGCTCCTACGACGAACTTCGCCTTTTGCTTGAGCGGCTTGCCCGAGAAGGCGGTTCCGTCATTAAGCTGCTTAATCATCCGGATCATCTCGAACGAAGTAAGATCGTATACCGAGCTTGAATCCGGCAAGTCGCCGAACCGTGCAGGATCACCGGTTACAGCCAGTACGTGATCGATATCGAGCGCATCCAATCCCATCATGTGGGACTGCGTTCCGATCAAGTTGCGGTCGCGGCATGCGATATGAACAAGCGGACGTATGCCTACTTTCTCCTGTACAAGCGCCGCAAGCGCAATGTTGCTCATGCGCGTCACCGCAAGCGAATTGTCAGCCATCGTAACCGCATCAGCCCTCGCTTCCTTCAACGCTGCAGCGCCGTCCATAAACTTGCGGATATCCAGATCTCGAGGCGGATCCAGCTCTACAATGACGGTATGGCGTTTCTGCACCAGATCAACGATTGACGGCTCCTGTACAGCAAGCTTCTGCGGCGTTTTGTCGTCTGCAGCCGGCTTCTCAGCCGGCTTTATGACAATCTTCTCTACCGCAGCCGCAGCCGGTTGTCCGATTTGAGGGATATAACCATCAAGCGCCGCAGCTATAGCCTTAATATGCTCCGGCGTCGTTCCGCAGCAGCCGCCGATTAGGCGAGCGCCGCGGTCGGCGAAGCGCTGGGCTGTCTCTGCAAAATAGTCAGGACCCGCGGAATACGTATATTTGCCGTCTATATAATCCGGAATACCTGCGTTCGGATATACCGATAACGGTAAACCGACAGGTCCTGCTATCGAATCGATCGCTCTCATGATGCCGGTAGGGCCGC
The DNA here is from genome assembly GCF_056269405.1 of Paenibacillus sp. J2L1-98. NCBI lineage: Bacteria > Bacillati > Bacillota > Bacilli > Caryophanales > Paenibacillaceae > Paenibacillus > Paenibacillus sp. J2L1-98. The sequence goes on from NZ_JBWDNW010000001.1 coordinate 337,059, forward strand.
TGCGGCAATTAAAACCGACCACGTCAGCACCGGCTTCTTGAAGCTGATCAAAGGCTCCCTTCATCCCGTTCCCGTCCTGCGTGCGGCCGACATCCTCAACCGCAAACTGACAAATAACCGGAACGTCGGAAGCAGCCCGTGCAATCCGAAGCGCAAGGAGCATCTCATCGAGATCATAGAACGTTTCAAGCAAAATGCCGTCCACGCCTTCATCAAGCAGCGCATGCATTTGACGCTGGTAGGCTTCGATTACTTTTGCCGTCCGCAAATTTTTCAATTTACCGTCGCGAATGGAGCCGACCGCTCCTACGACGTAGGCATCATCGCCGATTGCCGCACGGGCAGCGCGTACGCCGGCACGGTTAATGGCATCCATCTCGCCCTCTAAGCCGTATTTTGAGAGCTTCTCAAAATTGGCCGAAAACGTATTCGTCTCAATTACACGCGCCCCGGCTTCATAATAGCGGCGGTGAATGTTCTCGATCACATCGGGACGCAGTGTATTAAATTCCTCATAAGAAACGCCGACAGGGAACCCCATCTGATACAGATAGGTTCCCATCGCGCCGTCCCCGGTCAAGATACGCTGCTGGAGCGCTTCCCGCAAATCCGGTTTCATTATATTCATTCCACCCATCTTACGTTGCTCTTACAGCGTACCGCGGAACGATACCGCAGCCGGACCAGTCATATAAACATGATTATCGGACTCATTCCACTCAATGAGAAGATCGCCGCCTTTGAGCGATACGGTAGCGGTCCGGTCTGTCGCGCCGGTCAACACCGAAGCGACAACCGTTGCGCATGCGCCGGTGCCGCAAGCTAGTGTAGGGCCTGCGCCGCGTTCCCACACACGCATGTCGGTATGCGTACGGGAATTGACCGTCACAAACTCAACATTGATTTTGCGGGGAAATAGCGGATGCGTTTCAAGTTTCGGTCCCCATGTGCTCAGATCAAAATGAACAGCATCGTCTACGTAGATGACGCAGTGCGGGTTACCCATCGATACGGCGGTGAAACGGAATTCACGTCCATCCACCTCTATCGGATGCTCAATAACCTGTTCGGCATCGATTGTTGTCGGCACTTGAAGGCCATTCAAAATCGGCTCTCCCATATCAACACGTACAGATGACACTTCGCCATCCGAAACAGTGAGCTGCACCTTCTGTGCGCCGGCGCCTAAAGTTTCGATCGTAATTTCTTCTTTATCGGTTAAGCCATTATCGTAAACATATTTAGCTACGCAGCGGATGGCATTGCCGCATTGCTCTGCCTCTGAACCATCGGAATTAATAATGCGCATACGGAAATCCGCGATCTCCGAAGGCAAAATATAGACAAGTCCATCAGCGCCGATTCCAAAAAATCGATTGCAAAGCCGGATTGCCAAATCCGCCACATGATCAGGAAGCTGCTGCTCGCCTGCAATAACGACAAAATCATTTCCTAAACCGTGCATTTTTGTAAAATTCATCTGTTTGCCCTCTCCTTGCCGCATCTCTAGGTATAATAAAGCTATTATTTATTCCTAATAGCATACCGCAAAGCAAGAAGAAAGGCTATTCATAATTTGTATCATCATTTGCATTTTTTTGTTATCTTGCCGCGGTTTGCGGTCCGATCGGCCATTTTGTTTTGGTCTTCGTTTTCTTCGTGCCCAGCACGCTGCCAATTCCCATTACGAAAGTAGGAATTCCTGCGGCTACAAATACGAGACACCATTCGCGGAAATTAAGCGGAACGGTTTTGAAAATGGGCTGCAGCGCTTCGATATAAAGCACCCCAATCATAAGCAGCAGCGATGATAGCACGGCGAGCACCAAATATTTGTTTTGAAACGGATTACGGTGAAAAATAGAGCGCGAGCTTCTGCAGTCGAATACGTGAATAAGCTGTGCCATGACGAGAGTTGCGAAAGCTACCGTCTGTGCCTTCATCAACTGAGCGGCGCTGCTGGGCGCGTCATGCAGTGTAAGCCAGAAAGCGCCGAGCGTACAAACCCCGATCAAGATGCCGCGGCTAATAATTTTCCAGCCGAGCCTGCGGGAGAAAATACTTTCCTTGGCCGAACGCGGCTTTTGCTGCATCAAATCCTTCTCCGCCTGATCGATGCCGAGCGCCATCGCCGGCAGGCCGTCTGTAACCAGGTTGACCCATAGAATTTGGATCGGCACCAGCGGCAGCGGCAGCCCTGCCATCATCGCGAGAAACATAACGAGTATTTCTCCAACGTTGGATGCTAATAAATAACGGATAAATTTGCGGATATTTTCGTAAATGCCCCGCCCTTCCTCAATAGCGGCTACTATCGTCGAGAAGTTGTCGTCACTCAGCACGAGCGCTGAGGCTTCCTTCGATACATCCGTTCCGGTAATGCCCATCGCGATGCCGATATCAGCCGCTTTAATCGCCGGAGCGTCATTAACGCCATCGCCGGTCATTGCAACGACATGCCCTTGGCGCTGAAGCGACTTAACGATCCGCAATTTATGCTCTGGCGAGACGCGTGCGTAGACGTAAATGTTATCCACCAGCCGGTCAAGCTGCTCGTCGCTCATCGCCTCCAGCTGTCTGCCGCTCATTGCGATGCCGCCGCGCGGCATAATGCCAAGCTGACCGGCAATCGCTTCGGCCGTCAGTTGATGATCACCGGTTATCATAATCGTCTTAATGCCCGCGCGTCTGCAAGTGGCGATCGCTTCCTTCACTTCGCGGCGCGGCGGATCGATCATGCCGGTCAGCCCTACGAATACAAGCTGGCATTCCGCATCGCGTTCCGTCTCGCAAGTATCGCTGGCGCGCAAATCGCGATAGGCAAGTCCGAGCACCCGAAGCGCGGACTGTGCCATAAGTTCGCCCGCTTCCGCGCATTTGCGTTTAAGGGTCGCCGTGAAAGGGACAACCTTCCCCTCCCAGAGAACATAGGAGCAATGATCCATCAGCAAATCAGGAGCCCCCTTCGTACAGATGAGACGTCCGCCTTGATGCGACACCACGACCGACATCCGCTTCCGCTCCGAATCGAAGGGAAACTCCTTCTCCCGTTTGTAAAGCTGCTCTAGCGATTTGGCGGAGGATCCGAGCTTGGCTGACAACACCGCTAGCGCACCCTCTGTCGGATCTCCCTTAAGCAGCCACTCCTCCTGCGCTTCCTTACTTTTCCGTTTGCCCGTATCCGCCGGTTCCACCTTCACCAGCTGGGCATTATTGCATAAGGCGCTCACCTGGAGCAGGCGTTTAACGGATAAATCATGCTTGATATCAAGTGCGTTGCCATGTTCATAAATAGCGCCCGTCGGATCATAGCCTTCACCGCTTACCTCAAGCTGCCTTCCGCTTATCCATACATGCGTAACCGTCATTTTGTTTTGAGTCAGCGTCCCCGTTTTATCCGAGCAAATAACCGATGCGCAGCCGAGCGTCTCGACAGACGGCAGCTTGCGTACGATCGCCTTCCGTTTGATCATCCGCTGTACGCCCAGCGCAAGCGCGATCGTTACGATAGCCGGCAGTCCCTCCGGAATGGCGGCAACCGCCAAGCTAACACCGGCCAGAAACATGCCGTATGCCGGCTGACCGTGCAGAATACCTGCCGCGACAACCATAATCGTCAAGCCTACCGCTACGATGATCAAAATTTTGCCAAGCTGCTCCAGCCGATGCTGCAGCGGCGTCTCCATCGATTCTGTCTGCTCGATAAGACCCGCGATTTTACCCATTTCCGTCCCCATGCCCGTACGAATGACAACCGCTTTTGCCGTTCCCCGTGTGAGCATCGTGCCCATGAATCCAATGTTTCGCTGATCGCCTAAAGGCAGATCATCATCGCAGATAGCCGCAGCATGCTTCCCGACCGGCACCGATTCTCCCGTTAAAGCCGATTCCTCAACGTAGCAGCTGTTCGCTTCGAGCAGACGCACGTCAGCAGGAATCCGGTCTCCGCTCTCCAGATAAATAAGATCACCTGCAACGAGCTCCTTAGCAGGGACGGTCAGCAGTTCTCCACCGCGAATAACTTTAGCCGTCGGGGCCGACAATTCCTTGAGCGCCCGCAGCGAGCGTTCCGCCCGAAATTCCTGAACGAAGCCGAGTACCGCGTTAATTACAATAATAGCGACAATCGTAATCGCGTCTAAATATTCACCCAGCAAGCCGGAAATCAATGTCGCTCCCATCAAGACAAGCACCATAAAATCTTTAAATTGATTGAGGAACAATAAGATAGGCGAGACACGCTTGCCCTCCGTCAATTCATTCCGTCCGTGTTTTTCCAGCCGCTGCGCCGCTTCCGACGTCGTCAGCCCTTGTTCCGGGGAGCTGACTAACACGTCAACCAACTCATTTATCCCCATTTGATGCCATTTCATTTGTTCCATGGTATAACTCCCTCCCGTAATATACCGAGCCAAGCAGCAACGGCGCCGGCCCTTCGGACAGCCTTTATAGGGTAAATGTATTCGGACAGCCCACAAAATATCCCATGAAGGACTTAAGTTTTTGTCTCAACTATGGCATGATAGAGAAAGACTTACCAAGGAAGCGAGGAACCATACACCATGGCATTAGACGGCATCGTCACCCATGCGATCACGCATGACCTACAGCGCTGCGTCGGCGCGCGTATACATAAAATTCACCAGCCTACCGATCACGAGCTTGTATTCAGCATTCGCGGTGCGGGCATGCAGGGCAAGCTGCTCCTGTCCGCCAATCCGACATATCCTCGTGTGCACTGGACTACAGGCACATACGTCAACCCTATGGAAGCGCCTATGTTTTGCATGCTGCTCCGGAAGCATTGCGAGGGGGGCGTCATTGAATCCATTCGTCAAATCGGGCGCGAGCGTATCATTCATATCGAAGTGAAGCATCGCGACGAGCTTGGCGATTTATCGAACAAAACGATTATTATCGAAATTATGGGACGCCACAGCAACATTATTTTGATGGACCCCTCAACGGGCATTATTCATGACGGCATTCATCATGTCACGCCAGCAATTAGCAGTCATCGTATCGTATTGCCGGGCAGTATCTACACCTCTCCGCCTGAGCAGGGCAAGCTCGATCCTTTAGCAATTGCGGACGAGCAGCAATTTTCGGAGGCGCTAAGCGGCACCGATGAGACTGCACCTCTGCATAAAAGGCTGGTGGATAAGCTTAGCGGCTTCAGCCCCTTGATCGCCAAAGAGCTCGTATATCGCGCACAGACTGAAGCAGACAGGCTTCCGGATGCTGAAGGCGCATCACAGCCAACCATAAGCGAATTATGGAGCAGCTTCGCAGGCTTTATCCAGCTGATAAAGAAGGACCAATACAAGCCTACGATCATAACAAATCCGGATACCGGAAAATCATTTTTCTCGATCACGGAGCTCACTCATATTGACGGAGAAGCCGTGGTGTTCCCTGACGTTAGCGCTTGTCTTGAGGGCTTCTACGGCAACAAGGCCGAACGGGATACCGTTAAGCAGCGCGCTGCTGACCTCATCCGTTTCGTCCAAAATGAAAAAGCAAAAAACATTACAAAAATTAAAAAGCTTGAAGAAACGCTCATCGAGGCGAACGATGCAGAGAAGTATAGAGTATTGGGAGAACTGCTTACGGCTTATATGCATCAAATGAAACGCGGCGACACTTCAATTGAGCTTGTTAACTTTTATGACGAGGAGCAATCCGCCGTTACGATTGAGCTTGACCCGCAGCTCTCGCCTTCTGACAACGCGCAGCGTTATTTCCGGCGGTACACGAAGCATAAGAACAGCCTATCCATTGTTGCCGAGCAAATGGAGATCGCCCGTACCGAAATTCAATATTTTGAAGCGCTGCTGCAGCAGGTCGACAACGCTTCGCTTGGCGATATAGGCGAAATTCGCGACGAGCTCGTGGAGCAGGGCTACATGAAGGAACGCGGCCGACGCGGACCGAAAAAGAAAAAAGCACTTAAGCCAACCTTGCTTTGCTACACCTCCTCCGAAGGCGTAACGATGTATGTCGGCAAAAACAATACACAAAACGAATATTTAACGAACCGGCTCGCCTCGCCTTCCGATACATGGCTTCATACGAAGGATATTCCCGGCTCGCATGTCGTCATCAGAGGCGGCGATTTCGGCAATGCAACACTGGAGGAGGCCGCAATGCTTTCCGCGCATTATAGCCAAGCCCGCGACTCCAGCTCGATTCCGGTTGATTACACGTTCATTCGGCATGTACGGAAGCCAAACGGCGCGAAGCCGGGCTTCGTCATTTACGACAACCAAAAAACGCTGTTCATAACACCGGACGAGCAGCGCATTAAATCGCTGGCATGCGAATTAAAGTAACGGCCAAGTTAAACTTAAACTTAAACCAAAAGCGAAAAATTCGCTCAACAATCTTATGTTATGGTTTGCAGCTCATACAAGCTTAAACATCAAAAAAACACGGTCTCTCATTCACCTAGAATAAGAAACCGTGTTTTTGATTTTTTATGCAGCTTTTGCCATGTTACGCAATCAGGAATCAATGCTGCACGAATCGATGCTATATGAATCTCATTAGATTTACGTATTTTATTGCTTTCTTCTCCATGAAGGCTCGAGCTGACGCAGCACATCTGCATTTACTGTACGACTGCCTATCGCACCATGAAAAATGACTCCCGCTCGCGATCCATGAAAATCCGATCCGCCCGTAGCAATCAAATGGTAGCTCGCTGCGAGCTCAGCATAACGCCGCTCTTCTTCAGGCCCATGGTCAGAGTGGAACACTTCGATCCCTTGAACGCCGTAACGAATGATTTCCTCGACTAATGAATCATTGCCGTATAAGCCGGGATGAGCAATAACGCTTGTGCCGCCGGCCTCCCGTATCCAATCAACGGCCTCAAACGGATTCAGCCTTGGAAGATTGACGTAAGCCGCTGCACCCGTCTTTAAATAACGATCAAACGCCTCCTTTATATTAGAGACGACACCCTTGCGTATTAGCGCCGCAGCAATATGCGGGCGACCGATGCTAGCGTCGGCTGCTTTCGCAGGTTCCATCGTACTTTCCCGGTGTGCGGCAGCTATGACCTCATCCATAGTTAGAGCGATGCCGAGCTCCTGCAGCTTATTTACGATCATCTCATTCCGTTGATCTCTTAATCCGCGCAGGCTTGCAAGACGCGTTAGCCACTCCACATCATCATTATTCGTGTAATAACCAAGAATATGAATATCCGTCCCGTTTGCAACTGTGCTCACCTCAACACCCGGTACAACCGTCATGCCTAGGCGCTCCCCCTCCAGCATCGCTTCCGCTACGCCCGCGACCGTATCATGATCCGTGATGGCGATCGCCGAGAGTCCCGCCGCTTTAGCCAATCGGACGTTCTCTGCCGGAGATTGCATGCCATCTGAGGCTGTTGTATGCGTATGCAAATCAGCGAATCCATCCATTAGAGCCATTGCTGTAAATCTCTCTCTCTCAGAAAGGTTAGGAAGGTTACGGCTGATATCGGCAATATAGCCGATTTCAAATAAATGGAATAAAACTGCCGCTGAAACTTGGAATCAGACACTTTAATCATCCGAATTAAATCTAGCGCCACCTCATGCTTTACAGATGAGGAAGAGACAAAGGAGATGCCTAAGCCAGCCTCAACAGCCGACTTCACAGCACCAGTGCTGCCCAGCTCCATTACGATTTTCATCGAAGCGGGATCGATATTTTTCCTCCTCAGCTGCTCTTCCATAACAAGTCTAGTCCCCGAGCCTTGCTCACGGAGCACGAAGGGGAATTCCATGACTTCCTCTAAAGTGACGGAAGAACGCTCAGCTAACGGATGCGATTTGGAAACAATCAATCGAAGCTCGTCGCTCATAACCGCTTCCATATGCATATCCGGATGATTAACCGGAGCTTCGATCAAACCAAAATTAAGCTGATGATTTAAAATATCTTCCATGATTTGCGAGGTGTTCATTACTTTCATGCTTATTGAGATATGCGGGTACTCCTGACCGAACGGGCCGAGCAAGCGCGGCAAAATATATTCGCCTATCGTTAAGCTCGAGCCGAGCTGAAGTCTTCCCTTCAGCTGCTTCGTGAAAGCGGACATCGCCTGATCCGTATCGCGAATTAAATCGATGCTGCGCTGAGCGTAAGGCATAAGCGCCCTTCCTGCTTCCGTCAGCTCAATTCGTTTTGTAGAGCGCTGCAGCAGCTTCGTGCCGAAATAGTCCTCCAGTGACTGTACTTGCATCGTTACGGCCGGCTGAGTCATATGCAATGATTGCGCCGCCGCTGAAAAACTTCCACGTTCCGCAACCGTACAAAATATGTGCAGCTGATGAAAATTAAGCGCCATGAACCAATCATCCTTTCTTCTGGTGCTTATTATACTACAAAGCTTGTACAGAATCTTACAACCGTATCAAAAAAGCGTGCAATCTTTTTCAGATTGCACGCTCGGCTCATTATTGTATAGTAATCATACTTTATTTTCGTTTTCTGCTGCTCTTTACAAGAGTCATGCGCCGGGAATGACGAAGCCATGAATAATAGGACTTAAGATCCCTTAGCTCAATGGTTTCTGACATGCGCCCAAGGAAGGTTACGATGATCATTTTATGTAAAGGGCTTCCGGTAATATCCGTTTCCGTAAGTGAATCTGCAAATTCAGCAACAAATACAAGATCATCGTCAATTAAATAGACATCCTGTTCGTTGCGGTAATAGGACTCGACCCGTCCTTGCTTCAAACATTCCCATAGAAATTCAGCAATGTCTTCAAAACCGGTTTTCTCGCTTTCGATCCGGTCTAACCACCGACTCTTGGCGTGGTTCGTAATGACGATATCCGCTACTTTCTTATCGCCTAGATCGATATAAAACGACTCATATGTACTCCATCTTCTCGTCATTTTATCTTTCACTTCGCAACCTACTCCTTCCAAGGAACCAGGGCTTTTATACTATGAATTTAATTCCATTTTACCACGATTGTCCGAGATTACAACAATAAAATAAAGACAGACCATTTTTGTAATTTTGTGGATATTTTTGTATAAAAAAACACTTCTCAGCGTTATTCGTCGCTGAGAAGCGCTTTTAATGAATATTATAAATATATTTTTTATTTATGCACTTACTTATCGTTTAAGGGTCAGCACCGTCAATTTACGGCGCTGACCGCTCACGCTTCTATAAGCTGTAAAATCTCGTTTTGTCTTCACTGTCTTTACTGTACTCGGTCTTAATTTCATTCCGGTAAGAACGTTCAATCTTTCGAACGTACGGAAGCTTTCCCATTTGCCGCACGGCCTCTTCAGAACGCTCCGCATTCATGTACATCACGACGTAATGCATCTTCCGCGACATATAATGAACCGTCCCGAATCTTTCCAGTGACCTAGCCGCTTTCAAATCACTTACCCATACTATATATCCCGTTCGATCCGGTAACATCCTTTCCCTCCTAAAAGGTTCGCGCAGCAAACCTTACTTCATAAGCATATGCTTACGTTTGCGCAGTACGCCTGCTTCATAAGCGTGATCCTAACGCCCTCGTATTGCATCGTATTAGCCGCAGCCGCCGCTTCCGCAGCTGCATGAACCGCCGCTTCCGCAGCTGCCTCCGCCGCCGGCCTTTTCGTTGCCAGGCACTTTAATATTGTCCGAAACAGACTCCGCAATGGTGCGGGATACATCATAAAGCATGTCATCTACGAGCTGTTCCGCGAGCTTGAAGCGGCGAACGCTTTCGATTTCGCTTAGCTCACGTTCAATCTGCTTAACCTTGTCTTTCGCTTCGTTATAATCGGGGTGAAAGCGGCCAAATCGTTCGCACTCGGCAAACAGCTCCTTCGCCTTCGCGAATCGCTTCGTCATTTGCTTTACTTCCTCGTCCTCATTCACAGCCGACTTCCAATATAAATATTCGGCAACTTCCGCCGATTGATTGATCCAATCACCTAATTCATACGCACAAAGCAGCAGCGACGCCATATCGAGAGAAGAAACGCCGCCTTGCGGTTGCTCCAAATGAACAGCCGTTAAACCTCCAGCAGTTGGCATTCATCCACCTCATTTCAATGCTTATTCCTACACTATCATATCATATTCGCTTAGCCAATAGATAGAAATTATATTGGTGCTCAATGACCTGGAATGACGAGCCGCATTTCCTCCCACATATCCGGGGTAAGCCGGATCAGCTCACGCTGCGGATCATCCCGCAGCAGCCCGACGACAGCCCAGCCGTCATCCTGCTGCTCAAGCTTCTCGGGAACAAACGAACGAAGCTCGCGTTCTATTCGCAGCTGTACGGGCGTTTGCCAATGCAGCGCCTGTTCTATAAGCTCCTTCCTCGTGGAGTGGTGATATGCGCGAAGCTGCTTTATCCACATCGCAGGCACTCTCTCCAATTGAGATAAGGCTTGAAGCTTTTCCCTGGCGGCATGTTTATTAAGTTCAAAATGGTGAAGCGGAAATGCTTCATAAATGTAAGAAGGCGCAGCTGTTTTAGTCATTCCTGTTGCGTATATTTCCAGAACTTTTTCGTCTTCACTTCCTGAGTGAAGCATTGGATAACCGGCTTGTTCGTTCTGCGCGCCTGATTGTATCGCCTTACGGGCTGGATAGCCCCTCTTCTGCAGCAAGCTTTTTATTTCACTGATCTGAGACTTATTCACAATAAAGTCTATAGAACCAAGCTTTTGAAGGAGCATTGGAGCAAGGGCCGGATCATTCTGGACGATCGCCGCCATCGCTTCGTTATCGCAGCGCAGCAGCACGACCTCCGCAAACTCGGTGCGGCATGCGCGGCTGGTCCACACTTCTAACAACGCCTCGACGGCAGGGGGCAATGCTGTACCACCTGAAGACTGCTGAAGAAAAGTCTGGATAACTGCCTGTGTCCTGCCAAGCTCCAATGCGCGGGATATCGAGGCAGCTTCCAGCCGGTATACTGCGATCTGCTCATCCGATCTCCGTTCGGCCAGCAGCTCCAGCTCCCACCTGACCGGGAAGGGACATTCCGGCTGAACCATCACCTCACCATTCGGCTGGACGGCAATGAAAGGAGAAGATTCCGGGATACCTGTTTGGCTTTCGTCTGACAATGGCGCGGAAGACTTCCATCTGAAATAGAGCTCTTTATCATCGGATTGATGATAATCCACAAGCTCGAGCCAGCCCATGCTGTGCCATAATCCGAACCAGCCAAGCTCCGTAACGCCTTCATCAGGCTGCTTATCCGTTCCTGTAGCCTCGTGCAGCCATTTTTCCATATTCCGCTCCGAATACCATTCCCCTGCGCGTAATCCAATCAATGCCGCCGCTAAATGTGCGCTTCCCGCTCCAGAAGGGAGCAGCAATCCCAGGCACCAATTCATTAATTGACGCTCCCGTGCTGGTTCCTCCAGCTTAAGCCAGCCGCTGAGCATCGCTTCGTTCCATTTCAGTGATCCTTCCGCAGCATCGAGCAGGCCAAATGCAGACGCCGCTTCCATAATAAAAGCCACGGTCAAAGGATAAGCGTCCGGGTAGGACCATTTTAAATCGAATGTTTTTAGATGGCGTTCATCGATATCAACGGTTTGCATCAGTTTGGCTACCGTTTTTTTCGGAAGCGTACCGCTAACCGTAAGACCTAAACCGCTTCTTCCCAATGCCGAAAAAGCAGATAGCAGCTGTCTTCCTAACGGTCTGCAATAAGGCCTCATGACGCCATTCATTAGTATTTCCCTCTCTTGGGCGGATAGCGGTTCGGCTGTGCATGGAAATAATGCCCTCTGCCATCCGGCGAAGCATTCCACCGGCGCAAAATACAGACTCTCCCCCCATACTTTCCGTACGGAAAACAAAATGCCTGCCTCCTCAAGCTCTGCTAGTCCCAGCTGGCACTCGGCACCTGACAGATCGGTGTGCCTCCGCAATTCTTTAATGAGCCGCTCTCCTTCAACGGGCATAGCTGCAAAGAGACGCAGCATCTCCTTGAATACCTCCGCTGCATATGGCGTCAGCAAAGCTGCAGCCTCTTTTATTGCCCCGTCCTTTACAGCCGCTTCCTCCCATGACAGCCCCCTTTGACTGGCTGGATGCCATGCCGGCGCCTGCATAAAGCCCGCCATTTGTTCTGAGGTAAGCTTAGCTGCCAGCTGCTGCATTCTCATAAAGCCGCAGCCTCCTCCAGCCCGGCATCGTCATGCGGCAAGCTTAGTCGTTCATATTGATAGCCCTGCTCAAGCATAAACAGTTGTCTTTTCATCGCGAATTCCGTTTCCTTTGTTTGATCCGTCACAATCGTATAAAACCAAGCGCAATTATTGCCGGCCTTCGGCCTCAATAATCTTCCAATCCGCTGCGCCTCCTCCTGCCGCGAGCCGAAGCTCCCTGAGAGCTGGATAGCGACTGCCGCATCAGGCAAATCAACTGCAAAATTCGCTACCTTCGAAACGATCAGCACCGATAGATCTCCGGCTTTAAAGCTGTCATACAGCTGCTGCCGCTCCTGCTGGGGCACCTCTCCCGTTAGCACGGGGGCCGACAGCGTTTTGGACAGCTCATGCAGCTGATTCAAATATTGCCCAATGATGAGGGTTGGCTTGCCTGCATGCTCCTGCAAAAGCTTCTGGACGACCGGGATTTTACCGGGATTTTCAGCTGCCAATCTGAGCTTTGATCGAGCGCTGGCCTGTGAATACACAAGCTCCTTATTTTTATGGAGAGGTACCCTTATTTCTGTACAGGAGACAGCAGCAATATGAGAGCCGGCCTCCGCCGCCTTCCACTGCATGTCAAATTGCTTCGGACCGATCAAGGAATAAACATCCTCGGCGCAGCCATCCTCCCGAACCAATGTGGCCGTTAAGCCGAGCCTCCTGGTTGCTTGTATATCCGCAGTCATCCGGAATACTGGAGCTGGAAGCAGATGCACCTCATCATATATAATGAGCCCCCAATCCCGCTCAAAGAACAGCTTCATATGCGTAAAAGGAGACTCCTTCGACTTCCGGTGCGTTAAAATGTTGTAGGTCGCAATTGTAACCGGACGAACCTGCTTCAACGTGCCGCAGTACTCTCCCACCTCCGAATCTGTCAGCGACGTTTTATCCAGCAGCTCGTTCTTCCACTGCTTAACTGAAGTCGAATTGGACGTTAGAATAAGCGTTGCTCTGCCTAAACGAGCCAGCGCAGCAATTCCAACTATCGTTTTTCCCGCCCCGCAGGGCAGTACGATAACGCCGCTGCCGCCTTGTACCGTCCCCTCCTTATAGAAGAGCTCAACTGCAGACTGCTGATAGTCCCTTAATTCGAATTTGCGTCCGTTTGACGTACGTTCCTTCAGCTGCAGGGCAAGCGCTTCGCCGGCATGATAGCCCGCCATATCAATGACAGGATATCCAAGACGCGTCAGCTCCTGCTTCAAGGCGCCTCTGCAGCTTTCGTTCAGCTCCCAGGCACCGGCCTCCAGTTTTAATGCAACACAGCTCATAATGGAGGAATGCTCCTTCAGCTCATCCATAATCGACAAATCACCATGCAGGACCAGCTTACCCGAATCGGTCGTCAGCCAGAGCTTATTGTACCTGCCAATCAGCTTCCGTATCATAACCTCCGCTTGAAAAGGCAGCTCGTACCGTCCGTATTCCGACAGCCAGCGGACGATATCATCCGCTGCGATTCCCGCAGCCGCCGCATTCCAAAGCGTTAAGGGCGTCATGCGATAAGTATGTATAAAGCCTGCTCTTCTTGTGGCGTCCATGAACAGAACGAGCTTCTCTCTTGCCTGCTGTGCCAAAGGCTTGCTTTCATCAAGCAGTACCATTAAATCCGATTGAACGATCAATGGCTTTTCATTAAGATCGTGCATCCTTCTCCTCCTTAAACGTTTGTGGAACAAACGTACTTCGAAAGCATAAGCTCAGGTTTGTAAAACAAACGTAATTCGTAAGCTTGAGCTTAAACAGAGTTCTTCTCCTGACAGTATGCAAAATTTAACACTTTTTTATGCTTGAGCTATAAATTGCTCCGCGCGATTTTCATATGCGAAATGTGTTATAGTAATAAGAAGTTCCTATATTGACCGCAAACCGGGCTGGAGGTACCGCATCGATGAAAAGAATTATAATCATTCTCCTCATGCTCATTTGTATGCCGCTTGCCGGCTGTTCGGCCATTTCCGAGCTTTCCTCGAATGTTATTCAAACGAACCAATGGTATCAGGTAGCCGGCTTTATTGACGGCGATACCTTTAAGATCAAGACCGGTTCCGATGAAACGACAATACGGCTGCTTTATGTGGATACGCCAGAAACAAAAAAACCTAATAGCCCAGTGGAGGCGTTCGGGCCCGAGGCTTCTGCTTTTACCGAGAAGCTGTTGACTGAATCACAAGAGGTCAGGCTTACCTTCGACAAGGAGTCGACGGATCGTTACGAACGTACGCTTGCAGTTGTTGAGCTAAAGGACGGCCGCATATTAAACGAGCTGCTGCTGGAGCAAGGTCTGGCGAAGGTGCTGATTGTTGAACCGAACGTCAAGATGGAAAACGCATACAAACAGCTTGAGCAGCAAGCCAAGCAAGCAAAGAAGGGTCTTTGGAGCAGCAGTTCCGAAAGCAATCATATCGTTTTCCCTGTGAAGAAAGCGGCCCGAAACGGCATTCTCATCGAGGTAGACAAACAAGCTGAGCTTGTCACCATAACCAATACGACAAATGAAATAATTTCCATGAATGGCTGGAAGCTCATCAGCGTTCGCGGCAACCAGACCTACCCGTTTGAGCATTATGTTTTGGACGCGCAGCAAAAAGTGGTCATCACTTCTGCAGACCAGGCGATATCTTCGGACTTTGACCTGCTTCAATGGGGGGCAGCGAACATTTGGAATAATAAAGAGTCGGATCCTGCTGAGCTCTACAACGAATACAACGAATTAGTAGCCGTCTGGGAAGATGAATAGCCGGGATGCCTTCCATAACCAAATAAGGCTGCCGAAGGCGTACATACGCCTCCGGCAGCCTTATTTATTTGAACAGATTAGTGAACTGCCGCATGCTCCTGTTCGGAAATCGCACTTAACGCTTCCCCTGCTTCATTGACGAAAATTTCACGAATCGCCAAATCTCCGATTGCCAGCACGCCGATCAGCTCGCCGCCTTCGACCACTGGAAGCCTGCGTATTTGCTTGGCTGCCATCAGTTCCGCTGCCTCGTCTGTTGAAGTGTCGGAAGTGATGGTCTCAACATCCGTTGTCATGACTTCCGAGACTGCCGTTGATCCGGAATGCTTCTCCGCATAGCCTCGAACGACCAAATCTCTGTCCGTAACGACACCGATCAGCTTCTTGCCTTCTACAATCGGAACGAATCCGATATCATGCTGCTTCATCTTCAAGGCAATCTCGTATACGTTATCCTGCAGCGTAGCTGTGACACAATCCGTGGACATAATTTGTTTAATGGTTTTCATGTGGATACCCTCCTCGATAATCAGTTCGAGGTTTAGTATGTCCGTCCCCGCGAACACATATCCACGTTTAAGTAGATGGAGCAGTTCCGGCGGCATAATCTTCCGCCATTCCGATTAGGAGCCTTGCCGCGCGAAGCATCGCTCTTTCATCGATATCAAATTTCGGATGATGATGGGAGTAAGCGGCGCCGCAATTCTCGTTTCCGGCTCCTACAAACATAAAGCAGCCCGGCACCTTCTCCAAGTAATAGGAAAAGTCCTCCGCAACCGTTATCGCTTCCGACCGAATAACAGCCGCTTCACCGAACAACCCCTCCCCTACTCTGAAGAAGCGCTCGGCCTCCGCCTCATCGTTCACCACTGCCGGATATCCGATTCTCATTTGATAGTCGAATTCCGCATCATGCATCTGGCAGACATGCGTCACAAGCGACTCCAAACGTTCATGGATCATCTTCCTCGTCTTCTCGTCAAACGTTCTGACCGTACCTTTAAGCCTGCAGCGTTCTGCGATAATGTTGTTCGTCGAGCCCGCTTGGAAGGAACCGATCGTCACTACTGCCGGATGAAGCGGGTTCACATTGCGGCTAACGATCGATTGAACCGCTTGAACCAGCGTTGAGCCGATCATAATCGCATCGACGGCTTGATGCGGCAGTCCGCCATGACCTCCGCGTCCGACAATATCGATAACGAATTCATCTGCTGCGGACATGAACGGTCCTGCTTTAGACGCGACTAAGCCATGAGCGAGCGGCGTCCATAAATGTACGCCATAAATGGCGTCTACGCCGTCGAGCGCCCCATCGTTAATCATCGGTACCGCTCCGCCCGGAGTAACCTCCTCAGCCGGCTGGAACAGCAGCCTGCGCTCACCGCTAATTCCGGCGAGATTAGCCGAATAATATGACGCAATAGCAAGCAGCGTTGATGTATGGGCATCATGACCGCAAGCATGCATGACATTCGGCACCTTCGATGCGTAATCGCATGATTTCTCATCCTGAATGGGAAGCGCATCGATGTCCGCACGCAGTGCGACAACCGGCCCTTGCTTATCCCCTCTAAAAACTGCAATTAACCCATGTCCGCCAACACCTGTCCGGACCTCGCAGTTCAAATCGCTTAACTGGTTCGCAATCCAGCTAGACGTTACACGTTCATGAAACGACAGCTCCGGATATTGATGGAGATGCCTGCGCCAATTAATCATTTTGGGATATAGCTGCTGAAGCTCCAGATCTACGATATCCTCTGTCTGCAAATCGCAAACCCCCTAACATTTTTGTGAAACAAATATCCCCTGTAAACATAAATTTTGCGTTTTGTTTCACTTAGCTCTCCCCGGAAGCCTCACTTCCGGACGACTGGGATCATTTCATATAGTTTACCAGAAAAAAGCCTGATTAAGAAAGCTTATACGCCATTGAATAGACAGGATTCATACATTTCTTCAAAATGTCACTTTTGTCTGCGGTAAGGGTTGGGAGTAAGGGTTGCGCTTGCTGGGGAAACATACTATCATGAGAAAAGAATGCACAACTCTGTCTTTTGAATTGGAAGCATATGCTTACGAAGTCAGTTTTGCTTCACAAAACCTTTGGGAGGAACTATCATGATTATTGAAAATACCGGCTTAAACGGTGTTAAAAGCGAACTGGACCATTTAGACGAATCTGCTGAGAAGGTTGGCTTTGTCCGTTGGCAGTGGGAATATTATCGCGCTACATACGATTTGAAACTAGAGGACCGCGCAAGCGGCTCCGATTATTATCTCAGAATTGCTACACGCGCGATTGAAGGAAAGCTGGAATCGCCGCATGCCGTGCTCGTTATTGAATCCGTCTACATCGGACGCTCCACATTCCCGCATGGTCTTGAGTATGAGTCCCCGGTACCGCAGCACATCTTGAATACGGCGACGCAAAGACTACAACAATTGAAACAGCTGCTAGCGTAACGGTGGAAACATGAAAGCCACGCAGAACGGTAGCCGTGGAAGACCGGACTTTCTGCTTCTCATCTTAACTCTTTTGCTCGTAGGCTTTGGACTTGTAATGGTGTTTAGCGCAAGCTCGAGTGTTGCAAAAGTATCCTTTGATGATTCATTTTACTTCATTAAGCGCCAGCTCGTATGGGCTGGCCTTGGTACTTTCGTCATGCTGTTAATGATGAACCTTCGCTATCAATTCTATAAGAAAGCCTTTATGCTCTTTTTCTTACCGGTTATTATCATGCTAATCCTCGTCCCTTTTGTGAGTGAATCCGTTAACGGTGCCCGAAGTTGGTTCGGTGTCGGCTCACTTGGTATTCAGCCAACCGAGCCAGCCAAGCTTGCGCTAATTTTGTATGTTGGAGCGCTTATTTCCAAAAAGGGTGAGAAATTTCGCGATTTTAAGAAGGGACTGCTGCCGGTTGTCGTCATAGTCGGATTCATTTGCGGACTTATTATGATGCAGCCCGATCTCGGCTCTTGCATGGTTCTTGCCTCATGCGCTACCATTATGATTTTGGCAGGCGGCGCGAATTTAAAGCATCTTTTTGTTATTGGAACCGTTCTCGCGATACTCGGTACGGTAGTAATCAGCATATGGATGGCAATTGACTCAAAAGGATGGCAATATAGAATTGACCGTTTTACGGCCTATTCCGATCCGCTTGCGGACGCGCAAGGGACTGGCTGGCAGATGGTGTCTTCCCTACAGGCGCTTGGACATGGTGGATTGACCGGAGCCGGATTTGGCGAGAGCGTTCAAAAATTACACTATTTAAAATACGCCTATAACGATTTTATTTTCTCGATCATTGCTGAAGAGTTTGGTTTTATCGGGAGCACTATTTTCTTGCTGTTTTATTTACTATTTTTATGGCGCGGTCTTATTGTCGCTCTGCGTTGTCCGGATGAATACGGAACTATCGTAGGTATCGGTATCGTCGGCTTGTTGACAATGCAAGCATTCATCAACATTGGAGGAGTTACCAATGCGATACCAATGACCGGCGTCACCCTGCCATTCATAAGCTATGGCGGTTCATCATTGCTTATTTGTCTCATGTGTATGGGGGTTCTTCTAAGCATTTCGAGAGAAACGAATAAAACGGAAAATCAAAGCACTAAAATCGGTACTCAAAACCGAGCGTCAACAAAACAAAAGACCTCTTCAATATGAGAGGTCTTTTGCTTTACATATTTAGAGCTTAACTTATTACTTTAACCGCAGCTGCTGCGGATCCTCAATCTCTTCCTCTTTAAAGGCAACCCCTTCAACCTTTACGTTCACTTCCACTACGTGCAAGCCTGTCATGTTTTCTACCGATTCACGCACATTAAGCTGAAGCTGGCGGCAAACCTCTTGAATCGGGATACCATAGTGAACAATGATTCGAAGATCAATCGCAGCTTCCGTCTGCCCTACTTCAACAGATACGCCCTTCTGCACATTTTTGCCGCTGAGACGTTTGGCGAGTCCTTCAGATATCCCACCCGACATTGCCGCTATACCTGGCGTTTCAAGTGCTGCGAGTCCAGCTATCGTTGCTACTACATCATCAGAGATTCGGATAAGACCTGTTTGAAGTTCTTCGGTCATGTGACTCACTCCTCATTTTTCCATATACGTTTATTGTAATAGAACCTCACCCGTGAAGCAAGAACAGCGCTACTAAATGATAGCAATTAGCCGTTTTTTATATATAAGAATTTGTAAGTTTCATATGTATAACCTGCAACTCCTGCTTTTAGCTTATTACGGATCGGGATCGTGTTCTCAAAAAAGCCTTTTTCGTATGTGGGTAAAGTTTACTTGAGTGTTAATTTCCGATATAGTATTAACAGGTTTTCAGCATATCACGAAGAGGTGTTTAGTTTGAATCAAAAATTGTTTTTTTCCGGGTTAATTATCATGTTTGTACTCAGCGGGATTGGCCATTTTGCCCACTGGGACAACACGGTACAGTTCATCATTTCAGCGATCGCCATTATTTTCGTAGCAGGGTTCCTTGGCAAAGCTACTGAGAGCGTGGCGCACTATGCCGGGCAACGGCTCGGTGGCTTTCTAAACGCGACCTTCGGAAATGCCGCCGAGCTCATTATCGCTATTTTCTTGATAAAGGCCCAGCAATTCGACATGGTGAAAGCGAGCATAACAGGCTCCATCATGGGAAATCTTTTGCTCGTGCTCGGTCTTAGCGTTTTGCTAGGCGGACTGAAATACAAGGAGCAGAAATTTAACAATCGCTTAGCAGATCACAATTCAACGCTCATGATCATGGCTGTTATCGGCCTCTTCGTGCCGGCCGTATTCGTCGTATCGCAAAAATTCACGATTGAGAAGGATCAATTTCTAAGCCTTGCGGTTGCCGGCATCCTGATCATCTCCTACATATTGTGGTTGATATTCTCTATGGTCACCCATAAGGATATGCTCTCTGACGAAGTCATGAACGCGGATCACGGCGAGGAGCCGGCCTGGTCCAAAGGGATGTCGATCTTCTTCCTCCTCCTTGCTACCGTTATGGTTGCCTTTGTGAGCGAATGGCTTGTACATACGCTTGATGCGTTTAGTGAGAAATTCGGCTTGTCTGAGCTGTTTATAGGTGCATTCGTTATCGCTATCGTCGGTAATGCCGCAGAGCATAGCGCCGCCGTCATTTTGGCCATGAAGAACAAAATCGGCGCCGCAGTCGAAATCGCAATCGGAAGCAGCCTGCAAATTGCATTATTTGTAGCTCCCGTGCTCATTCTCGTCAGCGCCATGTTCGGCAACACGATGGATATCGTCTTCTCCCCTATCGAACTGACAGCAATCGGCGTATCCGTCTTTATCGCTAAATCAGTTTCTCGTGATGGACATACCAACTGGTACGAGGGTGTGCTGCTTCTTATGGTCTATGTCATTCTTGGCGTTGCCTTTTATCTTGTATAAACTAAGCTGCATACGGAATAAAGAAGATAAGAAAAAAAGAGTAGTCTCCGCGGAGACTACTCTTTTCTTTCCAAGGCTTCGTATAACATAGCTAAATTCCGTTCTAACCTACTCACTATTTCCTTACCTGCTAATTCAGCAATTAGGCCGGCGCGAACAGCAAAGTCAATCTCTCGCGAGAATCCATACATTTGCGTATCTAGCACTTCTTCGTACAGCGGACATTGACGGGTTGTCAAGTTTTCCATTTGAACTTCGATTAATTTTTCTATTTTACTCGCATCTTCCTGAAGGAGACGAAGCGCTTTCTCATGCAATTGTACCGTAATTTCCGGTGAAGACATCGTTTTCCCCCCTGTGCGCGTATCCGCCATCTTCTATACCCTTTATATTAGACGAAAAAGAGGGATTACACAAGTTCAAAACGAAAAGCACCTCTTCAACAATGAAGGGGTGCTTTCTCTAAAACATTATATTTCTACTAATCCGTAATAACCGTAACGTTCAAGTTATGCTTCGCGAATACATTAGACATTGCTGTTTTTGCTTCTTCAGCATCAGGACCGTGTACATGCAGTTCGTATGCATGTCCGCCCACTAGTGTTGTGAATAGTCCGAGTATGCTCTTTACATCGATATATTTGCTCTCGGCTTGCAGAACGATGGACGAAGTGAATTGGCTAGCCGTTTGGGAAATTTCTACAATAGCTGCGTTGTTTGACATGGGAGATCCCTCCAGTTAAATTAGTAAAGCTTACCTTTGTCACCATGATAACCCGAATTGTAACATCCAGCAAGGGGTAAAATGAAAATCACTTTATTTCCCATCAATTACATAGGAATGCGATGTTAGAATCGGAACTTATTTCAAATTTTCGGCATTCAGTCCTTCCAGCTCTGGAATAACGAAAACGCCATCCTTACGAATAAGTACATCGTCGAAATAAATTTCTCCGCCGCCGTACTCCGGACGCTGGATAAGCACTAAATCCCAGTGAACAGAGGAGCGGTTGCCATTGTCTGTCTGCTCATACGCTTGACCGGGAGTGAAGTGCAGACTGCCCGCAATTTTCTCATCAAACAAAATATCATTCATTGGATGCAAAATATGCGGATTAAATCCTATCGCGAACTCCCCAATGTAACGCGCGCCCTCGTCCATGTCTAAAATCTCATTCAAACGAGCCGTGTCATTGCTTTCTGCCTTTACGATTTTCCCGTCCTCGAACGTGAGCGATATGTTTTGAAACGTTACCCCGGAATAAACGCTAGGCGCGTTATACGTAATCGTTCCTTGCACAGAATCGCGTACAGGAGCGGAGAAAACTTCGCCGTCGGGTATATTGCGGTGGCCGGAGCATTTTTTGGCTCCGATATTTTTGATCGAGAAGCTAAGGTCGGTTGACGGCGATACGATGCGGACACGGTCCGTCTTGATCATTAGTGCCTGCAGCGGATCCATCGCTTTGTCCATTTTAGCATAATCCAAATTACATACGTCGAAATAGAAATCCTCAAAGGCTTCCGTGCTCATGTTGGCCAACTGTGCCATCGATGCGTTCGGATAACGTAAAATGACCCATTTCGTTTTTTTGACGCGCTGCTCCATATGTACCGTATTTCTGTAGATCTGCTCGTATAAGCGCATATTAGCATCAGGAATGCCTGCCAGCTCGTTTACATTATCGCCGGATCGCACAGCAATATAGCCTTGCATATTTCGCATACGTTCCAGATCAAGCGACGCCCACAGCTCCATCTGTTCCTTGGAAGCATGCTGCAGCAAAGTGCGAAGAACGGAACGATCGCTCGATTCTACAAATGGTCTGCCGCCTCGCCGCGCAACCTCTTCTATTAAACATTTTGTCAGCTCTCGTTCTGAACCGATCATGTCAATTAACACATTTTCTCCAGGCTGAACATCGATGGAATAACCGACTAAATTTTGTGCCAGCTTTTGCAATCGCGGATCACGCATGTTCATATCCTCTCCTTCTTACTTGCATTCGCGAACTAATCCATCGTAACACGTTTCATTGATTGTTGAATAGTATCGCTCGAAGCGCCATTGAAGGATTGAAAACGGACCGTTGTATATCTTGCCTCTGAAATTGGTTTTTCATCATACTTGTAGCTGAATGACGTCTTTTCCTCCATTTTTAGCGGAAGCATCCGATCCCGGTCAATGACAAGCTCGTACTCCGTGGCCGCTTGCATGGACGCAAGCATACCGTCTAATTGCTTGCGGGAACGCACAAGCTCCTCCTTCCATTCCTGGCGGTACGGACTGCCTTCTGAAGGCATATTGGCCCCGAGCTGATCGAGCTGCTGGCGCAGCCGCTGCTCCCATCTTTTTTTCGTGATGTTGGAATGCTCGCTTATTATCAGCGTAACCGTTTCCGGATCGTATGTGTCGTTTGCCAAACGAACCTCTTCGTTTGCATTATTTAATGTTTCAAGCACTTGTACGGGATTCCAGTGCAGCGTCTCCTCGCTGTTCGTCTGTAAGGTCAATTGCTGATGGTCCACCACCTTGCCTTCGAAGACTTCAGGTTTAAACTCCAAGCCATCCTCCGTTTTAATACTCATGGATCCCGTAAAAGCATATTGATCCATAGCCGCAAGTCCCGAATAGGATAAAGACAACCATTCCTCCGGTGAACGCTTCTTACCGACTTGGCTGCAGCCGGGCATCGTCAATATGCATGTTAAAATAAGAATACTGGCTCCAACAGCTTGCTTCCGTTTCATGATCATACCTCCCGTCCAACCTGTTACTATAGTATCGTCTCTATCCTGCCGGTTCCTTATTCCAAACATGAACAAAAAGAAAAGGATGCCGGGCTAAGGCATCCTTAAGTTCTATTGCATAAAACCGAGCTTTATTTAGCTTTGACCTACAAAAATGCAATTTCTTCCATTGTTCTTCGCTTCATACAGCGCCATGTCGGCACGGTAAAACAAAGATTCTACGCTAACTTTCTCATCCTCAAACGTCCATTCGGATACTCCGCAGGATACGGTTACGACCGGCTCCGTCTCTTGTTCGACATGCAGCCGAATCCGCTCAGCGATGCGATAAGCCTGCTTGGCTCGAATGCCCGGCAAGTAAACGGCAAGCTCCTCGCCGCCCCAGTGTGCCGCAATGTCGCCTTGTCTTATGGATTCTCGGATAATGTTACTTACATGAATGAGTATCCGGTCACCGACTTGATGTCCGTACGTATCGTTTACCCGTTTGAACAAATCAACATCCACGAGGATAAGCGAGCCGAATTGATCCTTGCGTTGTCGGCTTTGAATTTGCTCGTTTAAATAATGACGGGCATGCAGCCCAGTCAAATTGTCGGTTATGACCATACGGCGAACTTCAGCATGCAGGGAAGCATTCGATACCGCGATTCCAATGTGCGTGCTCATCACTTGAAGCAGCTTATAATTTTCGTAAGAGAAAAAATTAGGCGTCTTATGCGTAACCAGAATGACCCCGCCGACCTCTCCATCAACCATGATCGGGGCATGAGGACATATGAAGCTGCGTGATGTCTGTCTGGAAACCGATTGGAGTTACGTATGTGAAAATACAAAAAACAGCGCCATCGTTTCTCCTTTGCAGGGGAAGCGCTGCAACAGATATCTCTTCTGTTTCACTAATGCTTGGCCGGCCGCTGATCAGAACGGCGCGGACGGCCTTCTCAAGCGCAGCATTACGCTTCTGTCCCGCGTTATACAACCCAGCAGATGCAACCTCTTCTGCTTGTTTATTGAATAACACAAATTGACCGGTCTCAAACGAGGCTAATCCTGCTGCTTCATTTATCCATTGCATAAAACTTTCTTTGAACAAAGGAAATAGCATTGGCTCGTCCGCATCGCTAATATCTTCACTACTGAACCAAACCGGTTGCAGTTCTGCTGTTGTATTCACAATTGCTGATGTTTTACGATATGCAAAATTGCTATTCATTCGATCAACCATGCAGCCCCAACCCTTCCATCTGTCAAACAAGGAGATGAGCTTCCTACATCACTCAATAATACAATCATCATACTTCACTTTTGAGTTTTTTGCACTACTGCGCCTGTAAAATATAGGACTATTGACGCCCCTTTTGCAACATTAAAATTGTAGTGCAAACCTTGACAACGACTATATATTTCATATATTATTTATTGATGAATAGATGGGCGTACGGTTTTGTGTCACCCTCATGAAATACGTTCGCTGTAGGCCAGCGGCTGACTAGCCTAACAGGGACGAGCATGCTCGGACGTTGAACGTATTCGGCGAAACACAACCCCATTCACAAATTTATTTGATGAAGGAGTTAATTTTACGTATGTCACGTTATACAGGACCTAAATTTAAACTAAGCCGTCGCCTTGGAATCTCTTTGAGCGGAACGGGTAAAGAACTTGCAAAACGCGCATTTCCACCAGGTCAACACGGCCCTAACCAACGCAAAAAGTTGAGCGGTTATGGCGTTCAATTGCAAGAGAAACAAAAGCTTCGTCACATGTACGGTTTGAACGAAAAACAATTCCGCAACTTGTTTGACAAAGCGGCAAAAATGAAAGGTAAAGCCGGTGAAAACTTCATGGGCCTCCTTGAAAGCCGTCTTGACAACCTCGTTTACCGTCTTGGCCTTTCCAACTCCCGTGCAGGAGCTCGCCAGTTGGTATCACACGGTCACGTTACTGTAAACGGCAAGAAAGTGGATATCGCTTCTTACAGCGTTTCTATCGGCGATGTTATCGGTTTGCGCGAGCGCAGCCGCAGCCTAAGAACAATTAAAGAAGCTATGGAAGGCCGTCATCACCTTCCGAACTACTTGGAGTTCAACGATCAAGCATTGGAAGGTAAATTCGTTCGTCTTCCTGACCGCGGTGAGCTTTCCCAAGATATCGACGAGAAACAAATCGTCGAATTCTACAGCCGTTAATTATGAAAAAAACCTTGAACCATACGGTTCAAGGTTTTTTTATGTCTGCAACTACGATTGGTCGGGCAGCTTAGGTGCAATTTCGACAGGTCTAACGCTGCCAGCCGGTGCGTTAATCGTCTTAGACGTCAGTCCCTTAATAAGTGCATTTACATCAATGCCGGAAACGCTCTTCAGCATTTCAGGTGCGGTAGACATTAATGAAGTAACGTAATTGCTTAGTCTCGCAGCCCCTTCGCCATTCCCCGTGTCTACGACAGTAAGCTTATCGATGCTGCTAATCGGCTCCGCTATTTTTCCGGCGAGCTCAGGCAGCATTTTCACAATAATATCAAGCACGGCAGCTTCACCGAATTTCTCAAATGCTTCAGCCAGCTTCTCCTTCGCCTCTGCTTCCGCTAAACCGCGAAGACGGATAACGTCTGCCTCCGCCGTTCCCTTCGCTCTCTCCGCTTCAGCAACAGCAAGGCCGTCCAAGCGCTTCTGCGCAGCATGCGCCTTCGCTTCCGCCTCGATCCGGTACTGCAAGGCATCCGCTTCGCGTAGAAGCTTCGCTTTGTTCGCTTCAGCCGCTTGCTCAACCGCGTAACGGTCTGCATCGGCTTTCTTTTTCACCTCTGCATCGTACTGCTTCTCGCGCCGCAAAATTTCCTTCGCTTCAAGATCAATCTCACGCTCTTTGCGTACGAGCTCAACCTTCATCTGCTCCTCGACTACGCTTTGCTTCGCACGCGCTTCTTGAATGGAATACGCCTGATCCGCTTCTGCTTTCGCTGTATCCTGATCGCGCTTAAAGGATGCAACCTTCATCTCCTTCTCTTTCTCTGCTTCAGCGATGTTAGTATCGCGCACAAGCTCGGCTTTTTGACCAGCCTCAGCAGCAAGCGCTTTCTGGATTCTAGCATCCCGCACCGCTTCGGCTTCCGCAATTTCCGCATCCCGCTTTACCGCAGCGATTCGCGGCTTACCGAGCGCGTCTAAGTATCCATGCTTGTCGCGCAAATCCTTGATTGTGAAGGAAACAATCTGGAGACCCATTTTCTTCAAATCCTTAGCCGCTACCCCTTGTACCTCTTGCGCAAATTTATCGCGATTACGATAAACCTCTTCCACCGTCATGGAACCTAGTATGGCGCGCAAATGTCCTTCCAGCACCTCCTGCGCCTCGCCCTTCAACGCTTCCGTCGGCTTACCTAGAAATTGTTCCGCCGCCGTTGCCACATCCTCAATCGCACCGCCGATTTTGATAATCGCTACGCCGTCTGCCATGACCGGAACACCTTGCTCCGTATAGACCTCTGGGGTGGATACATCAAGCTTGTGCGACAGCAAGGACAGAAACTCGGCCTTCTGGAATATCGGCAGTATGAACGCGCCTCCGCCTCTAATAATTTTTACTTTACGGCCCGATTCGTCCGTGCTTGCATTTCGAGTACCAAGAAACGAACCCGTTACGAGCATCGCTTCATCCGGGCTAACCGTCTTATAGCGCGCCCAGAAGGCTAGACCTAGTACCACGAGCACTCCGACAACAATTGCAGGTATAATAAAATAATCCGGCATTGATATTTCCCCTCTCAACTACATGATTTAAAATAAATTCACTTCCGAAACATAAAGCGTGCTGTCTCTGACTTCAACAACGACAACCTTAGCGCCACCCGCAATTGCGACGCCCTCAAAGCTAGCGGCGATCTGATTCGTAAAGCCTGCCCCCACCTTAACCATCACTTCCCCATAGCCTGACGCCGGGATCGGAACCAGCACATCCCCAAGCATGCCGGACAAACCATTAAGCGAAAAAGCGATTGAATTTTCACTTTGCTCCATCGGCTTAATATATAGGAAAAAAACAGCCGTTCCTGCAATGAGAGCAATTAATAAGGCGATAATTACGATCGCTGCCGCTCCAAGCGCAGTGTAGCGCCCGAGCATGATTCCTGCTCCTCCAAACACGGTAATGCCGCCTACAAGCGCAGTCGGCGACAACCAAGAATGACCATCTAACGATAAAAAATCGAGCGCACCGTCCAGCGTCTGCCCGAGCCAATCTCCGAATACAACACTTACGAGCGCATAAAGAATTCCACCGATTAGACAGGACAAAAATAGCGTCTCCAACTTCCCCCTCCTCTCTATGTATCCATATCCTGTTATTGCTTCCGTTATTTATTACGTTGAAAAACCGTCTTTTGTTTCCAAAATAATAAAGCTTGCTGAATTTTATCCATTCAACAAGCTCTGATAGAACAATTATCCTAATTTGATTTTTATGAATTTACGTTTGCCGACTTGAAGCACATCCCCGTCCTGAGGCACTACATCGGCATTGATATCCGTTATTTTCTCCTCATTTATACGTACGGCTCCCTGCTGCACACTTCGTCTTGCTTCACTGCTCGTTGGCTGTAAGCCAAGCACGGTAAGCAGCTTTACGATGCGAATTTGACCGTTATCGAGCTCATCCGGCGATACAGACACCTCTTCGATATCATCCGGAAGAGCGCGCTGCTGAAATACGGTAATAAAATGATTTTCCGCTGCTTTGGCCGCCTCTTCGCCGTGGTACATTCTCACAAACGTTGCTGCGAGCTGCATTTTCGCATCGCGCGGATGTACAGAACCATCTTCAAGACCTGATTTTAACGCCGCCAGCTCCTCGTTGCTTAAGTCGGTTGCAAGCTCGTAGTACTTAAACATGAGCTCATCGGGTATCGACATCGATTTGCCGTAAATTTGGCTTGGCTCCTCATCGATACCGATGTAGTTGCCCAAGCTTTTACTCATTTTGTTCACGCCGTCCAATCCCTCGATCAACGGTGTCATAATAGCAACTTGCGCAGGTTTATTATATTCCTTCTGCAGCGTTCTGCCCATGAGCAGGTTAAACTTCTGATCCGTACCGCCAAGCTCGACATCGGATTCAAGCGCAACCGAATCATAGCCTTGCATAAGCGGGTAGAAAAACTCATGAATGCTGATGGGCAGGCCTGACGTGTAACGCTTTGTGAAATCGTCGCGTTCCAGCATACGCGCAACCGTTACTTTAGCCGCCAGATTAACGACATCAGCGAAGTTAAGCGGCGCAAGCCACTCCGAATTGTAGTAGAGCTTCGTTTGCTGTGGGTCTAATATTTTGTAAATTTGCGTCTGGTACGTTTCTGCATTCCGCTTCACATCTTCTTCTGTCAGCTGCTTCCGTGTTTCCGATTTACCGGTAGGATCACCGATTCTGCCCGTAAAATCACCGATTAAAAGCTGAACCTGATGACCCAGCTCCTGGAATTGACGCAGTTTATGCAGAACAACGGTATGGCCGATGTGAATATCAGGCGCCGATGGATCAAGACCCAGCTTTACCTTGAGTGGTGTGCCTGTTGCGACGGCATTCGCTATTTTGTTCTTTAACTCATCCTCCGGCACAATTTCCTGAGCGCCGCGGCGGATTACAGCAAGCTGACGCTCAACCTCACTTTGCTGCTCCTTCGTTAAACTTTCCCACTTCACCATAAATCTTTTCCTCCCTCGTATGCATCTATATAGACATAAAAAATCCTTCCAGCCCCAAGGGACGAGAAGGATTAGCTCGCGGTACCACCCTCGTTAGAGTACGCCTGCATTTCAATGAAAACTTTCAATGAAAATAGCGATACTCTCACTTCGTTGTTGATAACGGAGACGGTCTCCGAAGTGAACTACTACGGCCTCGTTCAGCACAACTGGCCCCATGTCTTCACACTGGGTGTTGCTGATCAAGAGCAGAACGGTTCCTTCACTTAGCTCCAGGCGGTAATTCAACAAGCGGCGCATACCGGTTTTCACCACCCACCGGCTCTCTGCAATTACGATTCGCTGTCTACTTGTGCCCTTCAATGCCATGATTAGATGAAACTTTATAGTTTTTATACCATAGCACTCAAAGGAAGTCAATGCTGTTAAAACATGCGTTCCTATGGCGATTTATGTTATAATAGGTGTGCTATTTGGAGGAGGAGTCATAAAAATGCAAGAGGAACGTCAAACGCCGCCAGTCAAAAGAAGCAAATGGCGTACATTCGGAATTGTAACTTTTATAACAGTCAAATGGATCGTATATTTTGGAATCTTCATCGGATTGCTAGCCGGCGGAGCAGTAACCGGCTATGTCGCGGCACTCGTGAAAAATGAAGAAGTAAGACCACGGACAGTCATTGAAGACAAAGTCAGCGAAAATTCAATTACCGGTTTCGTTTACTTCAATGATGATACACTTGTCGGACAGCTTAGAACTTCTGAGGATCGAATGATTATTACATATGATGATTTGCCCCCTCAGGTAATCAATGCCGTGCTCGGCATTGAAGACAACAATTTTTTTGAGCACAAAGGCGTGGACATCAACGGACTTGGACGTGCTGTGAAGCAAAAGCTTCTTAACGAGGATACGCAGACGGGAGGAAGTACGCTTACTCAGCAGCTCGCGCGCCGCGTATTTCTAAGTCTGGATAAAACCGACAGCCGAAAAATTAAAGAAATATTTTTATCCCTGCGCATGGAGCGTTATTTAACGAAGAAGGAAATTTTAGCCGCATATTTGAACAAGGTTCCTTTCGGGAACGGTTCCAGCGGCTACAATTTATTCGGTATTAAAGCAGCTGCCAAAGGTATATTTGATATCTCTGATCTAAATCAGCTGAATATTGCGCAGTCTGCCTACTTGGCAGGCCTTCCGCAGCGGCCGTCAGCTTATACTGCTTTTACAGGCAAAGGCCAATTCAATCAAGCAAACTTCGAATTAGCGCTCGGCCGGCAGCAAACCGTGCTGAAGCGAATGTTGGAGACGGGCCGCATTACCCAGCAGGAATACGATGAAGCGCTCAAATTCGACATTAAGACATCGCTCGCTAAGCCAAAGGAGAAAGCTTATACGACCTATCCTTATCTGATGCTTGAAGCAGAGCGTCAGGCGGCTGAAATTATGCTTATGCAGCAGAACCCGAAATTAAAGAAAGCTGATATGAGTAAAAAAGAAAACGCCGCTCTAATCGAAGAAGCCCGTGATCATCTGCTTCGCGGCGGATATCACATTTATACGACGATTGACAAGGATATTTACCGGCTCATGCGAGAGATCGGAAGTAATGAAGAAAACTTTAGTCCGTACAGCGAAGAGAAAGGTCTCGAGCAAATCGCTGCGGTCATGCTGGACCATAAAACAGGTGCAATTGTCGGGATGTTGGAAGGCCGCGACTTCTACGAGGAGCAGCTAAACTATGCGACTCAAATGACAAGGCAGCCCGGCTCGACTATGAAGACGCTAGCCGCATATTTGCCGGCTATCGAGCAAGGTCTTATCCAGCCTGCCAGCATTATTGACGATGCGCCTATCGTTCTCAAGGACGGTCAGAAGGGCTTTCATATTCCGATGAACGTTAACCGGAAGTTTGCGGGTCTCGTTACGGCACGCGAAGCATTAAACCGTTCATTAAATCTGCCAGCCTTGAAAATCTTTAATGAGGAAGTCAAAATCGAAAATGCTTGGGAATTTGTCAAAAAGCTCGGCATTACGACGCTTCAGCCGGAAGATGCATATGCACAGACCGGCGTAATTGGCGGACTAAGCATCGGCGTATCCGTAGAAGAGATGACGAATGCTTATGGCTCCATTGCGAACAAAGGCGTTTTCAATGACGCTTATATGATATCGAGAATTACCGATGCCAACGGCAAGATCGTATACGAACACAAGCTTGAGCCAAAACGCGTATTCTCGGAGCAAAGCGCCTTTCTCATGACAGATATGCTGTCAACCGTTATTTCCAGCAAAAGCGGCTCCGCTAACAAGCTGAAGTCGCAATTCAAGAAATACGGTGAAATTCCGATTGCCGGTAAGACGGGCTCGACCCAAAGCTATGGGGACGTATGGTTCATGGGCTTCTCGCCTGATATCACATTAGGCGTGTGGGCCGGCTATGAGGAGCAGGTTAACTCCTTATCCGAGAAAGGCAAAGCGAGAGCCCGCTCGATATGGGCCTTAATTATGAACGAGCTGGCCGAAACGAAGCCTGAAATTTTTGAAACCGATAAATTCGAACGTCCTTCCGGTATCGTCAAGGCGACGGTATCCAGCGCAAGCGGCTTGCTTCCAAGTCAATTGACGAGGGAAGCCGGCATGCTCGTAACCGATTGGTTTAACAAAAAGGATATACCTAAGAAAACAGATGATACGCTCGTGAAGATGGCGTATATAACGTACAATGGCGTAAACTACGTCCCTAACCCTGCTACACCGAGCGACATGGTTAAGGAACAAATCGTCATAAAACGTAAAAAACCATTAGACGTCCTTATGGATGAGATCAGAGCAGCGCAGTCGAAACTGCCTGCAAGCAGCCGTCGTCCAATGGGGGTTTACTTACCTGCCGATGCAGAAGATAATGCGCCATCTAAGCCTGATCCGCGCGTTGATGACGGTGCCGCACCGCCGCCTCCTGCTAGCGTTAAACTGCAATCTTCGGATGGCGCGCTCATCTTAACGTTTAGTGACAGCTCGGCAAAGGATGTTGTTGGCTACCGCGTGTATAAATCGGTTAATCAGGGCGCTTATGAGAAGCAGGGCAAATCCATCATTGCCGGCGATGAGAAGCGCATGAAGCTGTACACCTCCAACTCGCAAAGCTACACCTATTACGTAACTGCGGTTGATGTCGCAGGGAAGGAATCAGCACCTAGCCAGCTGGTTCAATTCGGAAACTCTCCGATCAACCCCGGGCAGCCTGGGGGCGGGAATGAACCGGGCACAACGGAGCCAGCAGCACCTATAGGCTTTCATGTTGTGAAATCAGAACTCAGCGTTCTCTTAACATGGACGGCTAACAATGTATCTGACCAAGTAAAACAATATCATTTGTACTACAGTGCAAATAACGATGGGAAGTATACAAAAATCGCTTCCACCTCGGAAACATCTTATGAATATGTAGCGCCGCTCGTATCCGGAACCTTTTTTGTGACAGCGCAAAACGCAATAGGCGAGTCAGCTCCATCCTCGAGGAAAAAAGTTAATTAAACGGCCAAACGCCATTCGAATAGGTGCAGTCAAACCCTCATATTTTGCCAAAAAGGTAGCAGCCTCGCATGAGGCCGCTACCTTTTCTTCTTACTATTGGGATAATTCATTCCATTCTTTATGTTTGAGCATTTATATAACATAAGATGAGTCCGATTCAAATAGACGGCCGATTTGCTCGTAATCTTCCCTGGATAAGCTCCATGTTGCAGCGGCTGCATTCTCCTCCACCTGTTTAACCGTTTTCGCTCCGGCAATAACGCTTGATATTTCCTTGCGGTACAACAACCAGTTAATAGCAACCTGGCTGAGCGGCTTCCCGATAGACCTGGCAATTCCGGTAAACGTTTCGATGATGACGATGTTTTTGACAAATTGTTTTTCAGAAAATAACGGGTTTAGCTGCGCACGTATATCCGACTTGGGCATTCTCGTTAAATAATTGAATTTACCAGTCAATAAGCCTTGCGCCAGCGGGCTATAAGGAATAAATCCGATATTCCGCTGCTTGGCATAAGGCAATGCCGCATGCTCAACATTTCGCTGAAACAGATTGTACGGCAATTGCAAAGACACAATATTACTGACCGATTGAGCGGCTACTAACTGCTGCACATTGAAATTCGAGACTCCGATATGGTGTATTTTCCCCTCTTCCACCAACCGATTTAATGCTTCAAACGTCTCTTCAACCGGTGTTCTAGCGTTAGGATCTGGTAAGTGGATCTGATACAAATCAATGTAGTCTGTATTTAAACGCCGCAGGCTATCCTCAACCTCGCGCACGATATTCGCCTTTGTCACGTCTGCACTAAACTGCCCTTGCTCATTCCAAACTAGGCCGCCTTTTGTTGCGATAATAACATGCTCCCGAACAGACTTAAGCACTTTACCAAGCACTTGTTCAGAATGTCCAAGGCCATAGGCAGGAGCTGTATCATAAAAAGTAATACCCAATTCATATGCACGACGAATGGCACCCTCAACCTCATCATCGTCCACCTCTCCCCAGCCAGCCTTTCCCGCGGCCCATGCGCCGAATCCAATGACTGACGGAAATAGCTCACTATCGCCTAATCTCCTCTTCTCCAACAAGCTAACCCCCTTTACACTATTATTCCTACCTGTTTACTCGGAACTATCATCATTATAAATCTGTACAGATGAATGTCAACCCATTTTTTTCAAAAATAAACACATAGGTATCATTTATCCCGAGAATCCCTACTTGACAGCTATTTTTCTTATCCTTATGATAGAATTCATTGATCAATAGAAGGAAAAATTTTATATCTTATTGTAGAAAGGAACAATTACGATGACAAACAGACGGATTGATCACGTTGGAGTAATGGTCAAAAATATGGAGGCCTCCATTGCCTTTTATACCGAAATTATCGGATTTGAGCTAAAGGGGCGCACGCCGCATTCCAATGGTATCATTGAGCTCGCCTTTCTCGGCTTTGGCCAATCAGGCGAGACGGATCTGGAGTTAATCCAAGGCTATAACGACAGCCTTCCGAATGAGGGCAAGGTGCATCATTTTGCTGTGTCTGTTCCCGATGTGCAAGCGGAGTTCGATCGCCTGAAGCAGCTCGATGTTTCCTTTGTGGATGAAGGCATTACTACACTTCCGAACGGCTTCAAGTACTTTTTCGTAAGCGGACCTGATGGTGAGTGGATTGAGTTGTTCCAGCGCTGATTCGAAGCCGGGATACGAAGAAATAAGCAAAAGAGAGGATGCCTCCAAGTCAGGAGACATCCTCTCTTCTATTCTGTGTCTAATCTTCGATCGTGGACAGATCACCCGTTGGCAGGTTCAGCTCCCATGCCTTCAACACCCGGCGCATAATTTTGCCGCTTCGCGTTTTTGGAAGCTTATCCTTAAACTCGATTTCTCTTGGTGCCGCATGAGCGGATAATCCTACTTTTACAAACTGAGAAATTTCCTGCTTCAATTCATCGGATGCCTCGAACCCTTCCCGCAGCGCGATAAAAGCTTTAATGATTTCTCCCCGCATCGGATCAGGCTTGCCGATTACGCCAGCCTCCGCTACTGCCGGATGCTCGACCAGCTTGCTCTCTACCTCGAACGGGCCAACCCGTTCGCCAGCTGTATTTATCACATCGTCGATACGTCCCTGGAACCAGAAGTAGCCATCCTCATCCATATAAGCGGAATCTCCCGAGATGTACCAGCCTTTAAGGTAAAAATATTCCTCGTATTTAGAAGGATTATTCCATACCTTCCGCATCATGGACGGCCAAGGAGTCTGAACGGCTAAATTACCCATTCGATAAGGCGGAACTTCATTACCGCTATCATCTATGATCGCAGCCTTAACACCCGGCAGAGGCTTGCCCATCGAGCCTGGTTTAATGTCCATGCTTGGGTAGTTACAAATAAGCTGGCCTCCAGTTTCCGTCATCCACCATGTGTCATGAATGCGCTCTCCATATACCTTCAGCCCCCAGCGAACAACCTCCGGATTAAGCGGCTCTCCGACGCTGAGCACATGCCGCAGACTGGAGAGATTAAATTGCTGCGAGATATCATCCCCTGCTCCCATAAGCATGCGGAAAGCAGTAGGAGCGCTATACCAAACAGTCACGCCGTATTTCTCAATAACGCTATACCAGTCACTTGGACTAAAGCGACCGCCGCGAATGACATTTGTAGCGCCATTCAGCCACGGTGCGAAAATACCGTATGATGTACCGGTAACCCATCCCGGATCGGCGGTGCACCAATAAATATCATTTTCTTTCAAATCAAGCACAATTTGCCCCGTGTACAAATGCTGAATCATCGCATTCTGAACATGGTAGACGCCTTTGGGCTTCCCTGTAGAACCTGACGTATAGTGCAAAATAAGGCCGTCTTCGCGATCAAGCCATTCGATTTCGGCTTCATCGGACGCACCCGCCATCTCTTCCGCGAAATCGATAATGCCCTCTTCCTTCGGCACATCCTTGCCAAATACGATAACATGCTTCAGGTTCGGCAGCTCATCGCGCTTTATACGTTTATATAAGGCAGGGGTCGTAATAATCGCTGAAGCTTCGCTGTCAAGCAGTCTGTCCTTTACCGCAGTCTCCATAAAGGCCTCAAATAGCGGCCCTACGACCGCGCCAACCTTCCACGCGCCAAGCGCGCTAAAATAGAGTTCAGGCGTGCGGGGCATAAAAATAAAGATACGCTCGCCTTTGCTAATCCCCAGCTTGCGTAAAACGTTTGCAAAACGGTTGGATTGCTTGCTCAGCTGTTCAAATGTGTAAGATTCATCGCGTTCATTATCGCTGTAATGCAGTGCGGTTTTATCGCCTTTGCCCAGCTCGACATGCCTGTCGATGGCTTCATAAGCCATATTCACTTTTCCTGTCGTATGCCAGCTGAATTGACTCTCGATCTGCGACCAGTCAAATTTGCCGACAGCTTCTTCATAATTCGGTAAATTCGGATTTTGTGCTGTCGCTGGAATTCTTTCTTGATGCAAGTTGATCACACTATCACTCTCCCATCAAATCTGTATGACTCATTCATAAGAATACGCTTTCAAAAAATAGTCATTGCCTAATGCAAATAAGCTGGCATCTACTCGCGTTTCTCATGACTTAAACCGCCAAACTCATTATAGCATATCCTTTTTCTATCCGACTACGCTTTTCAATTTCTCAAATGTTTGTTATAAAGAGTTATAGAGAGTTGAGATCTGGCAGCAGTTGAACTGCAAAGGAGGCTTCCGCTTTGGATCATCGAAAGCGTTTGCAGCGGGAACAGCTCGCTTTAGACGCAGGCCGTGAGCTTATTATTGAAGGACCAGTTCCGCCGGAACGGCTGGAGAGAATGACGATGCACAAAGCGCTGGACGCGTTCCGAAGACCGCAAGAACAGCATGAAGCGCTTGTTGAGATCGCCGGATTGGATGAAGGACGAATTATTTTGGCGCGTGAAGGAGACCTGATCGTCGGCTATGTCACCTTCCACTACGCCGATGAACTTGAACGCTGGTCGGAAGGCGGCATGACAGATCTCATCGAGCTCGGTGCGATAGAGGTAGCAGATGATTATCGCGGCTGCGGCTTGGGAAAACGTATGATTCAGCTGGCTTTTGCAGAGGATCAATTAGAAAATATGATCGTATTTACGACTGAATATTACTGGCATTGGGATTTGGAAGGCACCCTGCTCAATGTTTGGGACTATCGCAAAATGATGGAAAAATTGATGCAATCGGTCGGAATGATCTGGTTCGCTACGGATGATCCCGAAATTTGCTCCCATCCGGCTAATTGCCTTATGGTGCGAATCGGCAAGGAAGTTCCGCTTCGGTCAGTTGAGCATTTTGACAGGGTGCGCTTTCGTCAACGGTTTATGTATTAAGCTTATGCTTACGATGCAGGTTTGCTGCGCAAACCTTTTAGGAGGACAGGGATGGCTTCAAATGCTATTTTCATTCATCATTCGGATTCTAGCGGATATAAATTCGGGGAGGAGCATCCTTTCGATCCGCTGCGGCTTACGCTAACGATCGACTTGCTCCATGAAGTACAGGCTTTATCTGAAGAGCAAATAGAAGCTCCTCCCGCTTATTCTGAGGACGAGCTTCTGTCGCTCGTGCATAGAACGGACTATTTGGCTGCCGTCAAGCAATTGAGCGAGCAATCGAATCACGAGGATAGCAGCTTGCTCGCTCAACAATTCGGGCTGCACACCGAAGATACGCCATATTTTCCAGGTATGCACAAGGCTGCAGTGACGATCGTCAACGGCTCAGTAGCCGCAGCTGACGCTGTTATGACGGGCCGGACTAAGCATGCTTATCATCTCGCTGGCGGACTTCATCACGCGTTTCCTGACCGTGCTTCAGGCTTTTGCGTATATAACGATGCAGCAGTCGCTATCAAACACATCCGTCAAGCTTACGGTGCGAAAGTGCTTTATATCGACACCGATGTCCATCACGGAGACGGAGTCCAATGGGTTTTCTATGACGATCCTGACGTTTGTACTTATTCCATCCATGAGACCGGCAAATTTCTGTTCCCTGGAACAGGCTTCGTTCACGAGAAAGGTATAGACCATGGCTTCGGAGCCTGCTATAACGTACCGCTCGAGCCTTATACCGAGGATGAATCCTGGCTTGAGAGCTTTAATGTCACGCTGCGTAAAGTAATAGCATCCTTTAAGCCGGATGTCATCATTAGTCAGCACGGCTGCGATGCGCATGCTTACGATCCGCTCTCTCACATCCATTGCAGCATGCGGATCTATGCGGAAATACCTGCCATTATCCATGAATTAGCCCATAAGCATACAGAGGGACGTTGGATTGCGCTTGGCGGAGGCGGCTACGATATTTTTCGCGTCGTACCTAGAGCTTGGTCTTTGGTGTGGCTTACGATGATTGACCATCCAATCGCTCAAGCGATAGCGGCTGGAGAGCAGCCGCTGCTTCCCGATCGCTGGCTCAAGCGCTGGGCATCCATTAGCCCGCTCGAACTGCCGACGAAATGGCTGGATGACCGTGCCGATATCGAACCTATGCCAAGACGCGCGGAAATCACCGACAAGAATAGAGCCATGCAGCGTATCGTTATTCAAGATATTTAGATCCACCAATGCTGTGTAAGCGAGCGAAATTCCAAATCCTAACCCTATGAAGAATATCATTAAATCATTGTCATACCACAAAAAAAGAACCAGCTCCGATGCATGCATTGAAGCTGGTTCTTTCCATACCGTATTTATTAAATATGTTGAACGATATCATCAATAATTTGGTAGGAATTGTTGGAGGCCGTTACCGTAAACTCCGAGAAATTCACATGGGCCGATCCATCTGCCTTGTCCGACATCGAACGAATAATAACAAATGGTGTTTCATTCATATCACACACTTGTGCTACCGAAGCGCCTTCCATCTCCGCACATGCCCCTTGCAATGTCTCATGGAGCAGCTTTACCGTCTCGCGGCTAGCTATAAATTGATCGCCAGACAGCACTTTGCCCTTAAGACTGCGTCCAGAGAATAGGCGTTCGCTTGCTGCTGAAGCGAGGCCGATTAAAATTTCGTCAGCCGGAAACTCCGATCTCGGATGAAACGGAATCGTTCCACGGGCAAAGCCGAGCGGCGAGCAATCCATATCATGCTGCACACAGCTTGTGGAAACGACGATATCGCCGATATTCAGCTGAGGATCAACTGCTCCCGCTACTCCGGTAAACAGGACGCAATCAGCTCCAAGATCAATCAATATTTGCGTGCAGACGGCAGCATTAACTTTACCTACGCCTGATTTGCAATAAATGACCGATTTACCATGAAGCTTGCCTTCGTAGTAGGTAATGCCCGCCTTCGTCACCTGAGACACTACGTTCACATGCTCATGCAGCAGTTCAATTTCTTCCGCCATAGCGCCAATAATCCCTATTTTGTTAAACGACATTTCTTTTATATTCCTCCAACCGATTGACGCACAACGATTTCATGCGGCAGTACTACTTTGGAATGATCTACATTTTCTTTTTTCATCAGCTTCGTCAGCAAACGCATGGAAACAGCGCCGATATCATACATCGGTTGAGCTACTGCTGTAAGCTGAGGACGAACCATCGATGCCATCCGGCTATTATCAACGCTAATTACGGAAATATCTTCAGGAACCTTCAAGCCGGAATCCTGAATGCTGTGAATCGCGCCGATCGCCATTTCATCAGTGGCGGAAAAGACGGCCGTAGGACGCTCGTCCAGCTCGATGAAATATTTCATCGCTTCTGCACCTGACTCATAACGATAGTTACCGATGCGGACTAATGAATCATCGTAGGCAATGCCGGCGCCTTCCAGCGCACGCTTATAACCTTGGAATCTTGCATAGCCAATCGAAGGATCCTGCAGCGTGCCGCTGATCATCGCGATTCGTTTATGGCCTTGATCAAGCAGCTTCTGAACGGCATCAAAGGCGGCATCCTCATGATTAATGTCGACAGAAGGAATCTGACCGCTTTCATCTGAAGTCGCGCAAAGCACGATTGGAACATTCGCCGTCTTGAAGGCTTGCAAATGCTCTTCTGTAACTGCTCCGCCCATAAATAGCAGACCGTCGACTTGCTTCTCCAGAAGCGTGTTGATGACGCGGATTTCTTTGTCTTTTTTCTTATCCGCATTACACAAAATAATATTATAATGATACATATTCGCAATATCTTCAATTCCACGCGCTACCTCGGCAAAAATAGCATTTGAAATGTCGGGAATAACAACTCCAACCGTAGTCGTTTTCTTGCTAGCCAAGCCTCTTGCTACGGCATTCGGACGATACCCTAGTCGCTCTATTGCTTCATATACCTTCTTGCGTGTTGCCGGCTTCACGTTGGGATTGTTATTTACAACCCGTGAAACCGTAGCCATCGACACTCCTGCTTCTCTTGCTACATCATAAATGGTTACCGTCACAGTGGTTCTCTCCATTAGCTCAGATTTTTAAATTACGTACGCCATATATTAACGTAATCATAGCATAAAGGGATTGGCAACGCAAAGCAAAAGACGTCAAAAACCGTGATATTCCGAGCTTTCATTGATTTTTCATTGATCAACAATAGAAAATGGCTTGCATTGTTTATGAGGTATATTGTGAAAAAAACTGTATAAAATTTACTAACAAATGGATACTTTAAGAATTCCGAAAAACGGAGCTGCAGCGCCGGCTTCTGTATAAGCTGTTTATACCTAAAAAAAGAACCCTCGCTTGAGGGTTCTCAATAACCGGCCTTCCAGCCATCCATTTATGATTGGCTGTGTTTCTATTAATCTTTTGAATCGATATCTTTAAAAAGGTAAATCCGAGCAGCTATGTAAGTAGCGTGCGACGGCTTATTTGCTCAAGTCTCTTATTAATATCCGTAATCCAAGCCACGTCGTTAAGAGATTGAGCAAGCAAATACAAATCAAGCAGCTCGTTAATTCGATGTTCGATCAATCTCTCGAATGCGGGTTGGTCCGTCTGCAGCTTCTCCGCTTTCGCTTCCACTAACAAATTCGCCCACTCGTTACATTCATTAAAAAGAAATGTTTGCTTATCTGGTTGAGCTCCGAGTTGTGCGATTAATCCGGTTAAATCCGGCTTTACCTCCGGAAACACCTCACTGCGGTTGCAGGTTGTACAGGAAAAAATGGGTACATTGTCAATCTCGACCTTCCCCGAATAAATAACTGTTCGCAGTTTCATCTTCATGATGTCACCACAATGACACCGCTTATGCAAAGTGGTCCACTCCTTCTTAATAGCAGCTATCGCCGCTAAGCGTTGCTTTCAGAGTTACAATAAATAAATTATTCGACCATTTTCGCACAAATTCCTGCTTATAATGCTATGTAATTTTTACTACTGAAACCATATTTTCGAGTCTCCAAATCTTCCGTTCAAGGCGCCGCTTTTCTCCAAACTTTCCGTATCGGCGGTACCGCTGACAATGCTGTCCATAAAGCTGCCCCGATTAGATCATTGCGCACATCCAGCGGGTCCGGCATTCTTCCGCCTACAAAGGATTGATGAAATTCGTCGGTAATTCCATATAAACCGCAGATTAGCACGATGATAACCTTCATCCAGAACCGGTCTCCCTTTCTGCCGATTCCATAATCAAGTGCTGCTGCCAGAACGAAATAAGAAACAAAATGGCCCCAATTGAAATCTTCCATAAAGGGAAGATACTTTTGAAAGAATGGCAGCAATGTATTGATCTCATCGCTAGTTCTCGAAGAAAGTGCAAAAATAACGGCCATCCAAGCGACTGCCGGCAAAAATCGCAGCAGTCTTAAATATGAAATTGAGCTTGAAAAAGGAACTGTTTGCTTCATTGTGTCTCCTTCGCTACAATAATAGAGATCTTTAATAGATGGAGGGGTAAATATGTCATTACAAAACAAAACCGTCATCTGCCTGCTTGACGACGAGTTTGAGGATTTGGAGCTATGGTATCCCGTATATCGTGCACGCGAAGCCGGAGCGACCGTTCTGTATGCTGGTCCTGAGAAAGGTAAAAAGCATATCGGCAAATATGGTGTTCCTGCGGTGGCCGATTTGTCATTCGATGAAGTGAACAGCGAAGACATTATCGGTCTATTGGTTCCAGGCGGCTGGGCACCTGATAAGCTGCGCCGTTACCCGAAAGTATTGCAGCTCGTACAAGAGCTGAATGCAGCAGACAAGCCGATTGGGCAGATCTGCCATGCTGGCTGGGTGCTCATTTCGGCGAAAATTTTAGAAGGCCGCAAAGTAACCTCAACACCCGGCATTCGTGACGATATGGAAAATGCAGGCGCTACATGGTACGATGAAGCCGTCGTTGTAGACGGAAATCTTATCTCCGCGCGACGCCCGCCAGATCTTCCTCCCTATGCAAAAGCATTTGTGGACGCATTAGTACAGCGAATGGGTTAACCATTCGCTGTTTTTTTATCTATGCGCTGCATAAAGGCAGTTAATTGTTCTATTATTTCGGTGCTTGTACGGCAGGCTTGCAGCTGCTGAAATACCTCTCTGCTCTCTTCCTGGGAAGTACAAAGCAGTCTTTCCTTCACTTGCAAAATGGAGTGCGAAGACATACTGATTTCATCCACGTCCAAGCTAAGCCAAACCGGCAGCGCTCGTAAATCTCCCGCAAGCTCCCCGCAGACGCATACGGATATTCCGGCACGTTTGGCCGCTTCAACCGTCATTCGCAGCATCCGAATCAAAGCAGGATGATAGGGCTCATACAAATGAGATATTTCTTCGTTCATCCGATCGACAGCTAACGTGAACTGAACCAAATCATTCGTTCCAATACTGAAGAAATCAACCTCTTCTGCAAGCAAATCCGCAATCATAACTGCTGCGGGCACTTCGATCATAATCCCGATCTTAATCCCTTTATCATAAGGGTGGCCTGCTTCCTCAAGCTCACGCTTCGCTTCATTCAATACAACATTCGCAGCACGCACCTCGTCCACAGACGAGATTAGCGGATACATCAGCTTCACCTGACCGTAATGGCTGGCACGCAATATAGCGCGCAGCTGCGTTTTAAATAAATCCTGCCGGTCTAACGAAATCCGGATCGCTCTATAGCCAAGGAAAGGATTGTCCTCTTCGGGCAGCTCAAAATAATCAAGCTGTTTGTCGCCCCCGACATCAAGCGTCCGGATGACGAGCGGCTCGCCGCCGAGCTTCTCGGCAACGCTGCGGTATACCTCGAACTGCTCCTCTTCCTTCGGAAACCGATTGCGGTCCATGTACAAAAACTCGGTACGGAACAAGCCAACGCCGTGCGCCCCGCTCGACAAAGCAATTTCCAGCTCTTTAAAGGAACTAATGTTAGCGGCAAGCTCCAATCTTTTACCATCCGGCGTTACTGGACGGTGGCCTGCAATGCCATGCAGCCTTTTTTTCGCTTCTGCTTGAGCGTTGTGCAGCTCTGTATAGGCGTCAATGATTTGCTGAACAGGTTCAATAAATACCGTTCCATCGCTGCCATCAATAATAATCGTTTGGCCCGTCTGAATCGGCTCCTCCAGCTTCGTCTCAACGCCTACAACGAGCGGTACGCCGAGCGCCCGTGCCATGATAGCCGAATGCGAGGTCGTGCTCCCTGCGAGCGTCACAATGCCAAGCACATGCTGAGGATTGATATGTGCGAGCTGAGAAGGCGAAAGCTCCTTCGCGATCAGAATAAAAGGCTGTGTATCCGAAGGCAGCGTAATTTCCGGTGCGCCAAGCAGATGCTTCAGCAAGCGGTTGCCTACATCCTTAATGTCAAGCGCTCGTTCCTTCATATACTCATCATCAAGCAAATCGAACATCGTAACAAAATGGTCAATCGCTTCCTTAACAGCTACCTCAGCCGCTTTATATTGGCGTTGGATGATGCCTTGTATTTCATTCATAAAGACAGGATCGTCCAAAATGGCTATATGAGCATCGAAAATATGTGTTTCCTCCGAACCGACTACATCGCGCAGCTCATCCTTAATCTGCTCGATTTCCGATTTCGAAGTACGAATGCCTTCGTATACACGTTCGAACTCGCGGGCAAAATCAGCTACATCAATTTTTTGCTCCGGTAACTCCCATTCCCAATTCGGAAGCACAAACGATCTCCCAATCGCTATGCCTGCTGACGCTCCTATTCCTTGAATCATTGTGTTTCCCCTCCACCATTTCTCTCTTTAAGTACAACTGACATTACCGAGGACTGCCCTTTTTTCACCGCTTTGAACGGCGCAAACCTCCACGAGTGCACAAGATCAGAATTCGTAATAACCATCGGCGTAGCAAGTGACTTACTTTCCCTTCGGACGCGCTGCAGATCAAATTTTACGAGCAGCATGCCTGGCGTGACTTCGTCGCCTTCTTTAACAACCGCATTAAAATAGGCTTTGCCTGCCAGCTTCGAGGTGTCGATCCCAATATGAAGCAGCACCTCCAGCCCCTCAGGAGTAAGAATGCCGACCGCATGCATGGTCGGGTAAATATGAATGATTTTACCTTTAACCGGAGATACAAGCTCTCCCTTGTCGGGGATGAATGCGACCCCTTGTCCAACAAGCTTTCCTGCGAAAATCGGATCAGGCACCTCATTAAGCGGAATCATTCGTCCTTGCATGGGCGAGTGGAACAATACTTGGGCTTGATCGCGATGGATGGTCTTGACCATTTCTTCACGGATAAGCTCAGAGTAGGTACCGAATACGACCTGAACATGTCCACCTCCCAGCTTTATAACGCCTGCCGCGCCTAAATTGCGAAGTGCATTTATATCGA
Source organism: Paenibacillus sp. J2L1-98 (assembly GCF_056269405.1). Taxonomy (NCBI): domain Bacteria; kingdom Bacillati; phylum Bacillota; class Bacilli; order Caryophanales; family Paenibacillaceae; genus Paenibacillus; species Paenibacillus sp. J2L1-98. The sequence continues at coordinate 381,235 of NZ_JBWDNW010000001.1, forward strand.
GCAGCTTATCGTTGGATACTTTAAGCCGCAGTCTTGTAATACAGGACTCCATCTTTTCTATATTTTGTTTCCCGCCGATGGCCTGCAAAATAAGCGGTGCGCGATAAGGAATGTCGCCTGCCCATTCGTCAAGCTGCGAGCCTTCCTCACGGCCCGGTGTCGGAATCCGAAATCTGCGAATGGCCCAGCGAAACAAGAAATAATAAATAAATCCGACTACAATGCCGATCGGTATAATGAGCCAGCCCCGAGTCGCCAAATGCTCATTAATGACGAAGTCTATTGCCCCGGCCGAAAATGAGAAACCGTGCTTTATGCCGAGCTCATAGGTGACCCACATGATAATACCCGACAATATGGCATGAACGACATATAAAAACGGAGCCACGAACAAAAATGCGAATTCAACCGGCTCGGTTACACCTGTCAGGAATGAAGCGAGCGCCGCGTAAAGGAACGTTCTCCGAATTTTCGGCTTCAAATCCTCGCGCGCTTCATGAATAATCGCAAGAGCAATGGCCGGCAGAGCGAACATCATCGTCGGATATAATCCAGCCATAAAAACGCCGGCTGACGGATCGCCCGCAAAGAAGCGCGGCAGGTCTCCATATACCATTTGTCCCGATGCTGTCTTATAGCCGCCAATCTGAAACCAGAACACATGGCTGACCAAATGGTGCAAGCCGAATACAACCAGAATGCGGTGTACAAAGCCGTATAAAAACACGCCGAAGCCGCCGCCCGATGCAACGATTTCCCCCAGCTCCACAAGCATTTGCTGCAAATATGGGGCAATCTTAATCATTCCTATCGAGAACAGCAAGGAAACGAAGCTAACGAACAGCGGAACGAACCTCGGGCCACCGAAAAACTGTATGTATTCCGGTAAACGCAGGCTTTTGAAGCGTTCGTGACTGAAGCCCGATATAATTCCGATAATTGTCCCAATTAGCACGGTTGGTTCAATTTGAACCTCGGCAGTGCCTGTGATGCCGCTGTAAATAATCATGCCTACGAGCGCTGCCATACCTGCTGCGAGCGCGTTTCCAGTTAACCCAAGCGATATGCCAAGCGCAAAGATATATGGTAAAAACGTAAAAATGATATCGCTTGCCGCTAATAAATATCCTTCCATACCTGGCAGGCCTATGTAAGCCCAGGGCAGCTTACTTAAGCTCAAAAATATAGCCGCTCCCGGCAGTACAATCATCGGCAGCATAAAAGCTCTACCGAGCTGCTGCAGGCTTCCCATGAAAACCATCCCGCACCTCCTAAAGTTTTGCGAAGCAAAACTGGCTTCGTAAGCATTAGCTTAGTTTTGCAATCCAAAACTGACTCCGTTAACTTTTCACCTAGTCCATAATATCTATATCGATGTTAAGCGTTTGCTACGTTTTTGTCAAAGTAAAACGGCGAGCCCGTAAAGGCCCGCCGATGTTGATGATTCTTTTCTTATTTTTTAAAACGATGTTATCGCATGCCACCGGAATAAGGAGCGTTAGCCGCACCCGACGAATGCCAGCCTATTTGGGAAATGACAGGTCCCGCTTGTTGGTAAGCATTTGTGGCTTCATATACAGGGTGGATCGGTGTGTTCGAATGAGTCTGCGTCATACCGCCATAGTTGTTTTGCATATTAGACTGCGCATAGCCCCCGAAATTGGATGATGCATGCTGGGCATACTGGGATCCAATGTTCGAAGATGGCTGATAATGTGATTGCTGGTTATCAGCTCCTGCTTGGTAGCCTACATGCGAAATTACCGGACCAACGTTGCCAAACGCCGTTGCTGGCGAATGAGCGTAGCTTTGAACCGGTTGATGCGAGATGAATGAATTGTTCGTTCCCACCGGATGTGTCATATTCGAATAGCCTGTCGGAGCAAAGTGCTGTGCACCTTGGCTATAGGAACTAGACATTTGATAACCGCCTGGCGCATTCGAAACAATAGAATTCGTTTGTCTGCCAAATGTCGGTTGGCTGAGCTGTCCTTGGTAGTGAGATTGCACATTGCCTGTTGGCTGAAATTGTGCACCTTGGTTTAGGAAGCTCTGTTGGCCTTGGAAATTACCCGGTTGTTGCGAAAATTGATTCACGTCGTGTCCTCCTTGGATTACAATCATAAAGTCTTCAAGTGACTGCCGCGCGCTTCGCTTTAGTTGTTCGGGCGAACCAGCAAATTCGGCACTCGCTCTTGAAGCCTTCTTATTGTGTAGGAGTGTCCCTTTTTTTATAACAGTTATGTTTTGGATTTCCCTCCAGGAAGCAGGATAGAATCCTCAACCTTAATACAACGGTCCATTATAACTACCAACCCGCCTGCAGCCGCGATAGCTGCCGCTTCCTCATTTGCGATGCCAAGCTGGAGCCAAAAGGTTTTGGCGCCAATAGCTACGGCTTCCTCTGCTACCGGAGGCGTATGTTCGCTTCTGCGGAAAACATTAACGATATCAACAGGTACGGGAATATCTTGAAGCGACGCGTAGCTTTTTTGTCCCAATATGGTTTCGGCGTTAGGATTGACAGGAATAATCGTATAGCCCTTCGCTTGCATGGCCTCGGATACCATATACGAAACCCGCTCGGGGTTGTCCGACAAGCCGACAACGGCGACTGTAGTGCTTTTCTCTAAAATACCCTTAATCTGCTCACGCGTAGGATTCTCAAATGCCATCATAACACCTCAATCATTATTTTTTGAACAAAAACGATAGCGTCCATTTACATTTAGCCTTCAATCCACTCGACATTTGCACCCAATGCTTTCAAATGATCGAAGTAAATCGGATAAGATTTCGCTACGTGATGAGCATCTCGAATGCGGATTGGCTGTTTCGCGCGCAAGCCTACGATCGTTAACGCCATAATGACGCGGTGATCGTAATGTGCATTAATCTCAACGCCGCCTTCTACGCCCTCCGGACGGCCGTGCACGATGATCTCAGCCTGGCGTTCTTCTACGTTCGCGCCCGCTTTGCGCAGCTCATTCAAATAATCGGTAATTCGGTCGCATTCTTTGTAACGCAGGTTTTCTACATTATAGAAACGGGAAGTCCCCTCGGCAAAAACAGCCGCTGCAACCATCGCAAGTACGGCATCCGTTGCATGATCGCCATCGAACTCCACAGCTTTCAGCTTTCCGTTTCCTTTCACATGAACGATACCGTTCTCATGCGTAAGCGGAACCTCCATCATCTTCAATACATCAACTACGGCGCGTTCGCCTTGCTTGCTCTTCTCTTCCAGACGATGCACGATGACATCCGATTCGGTTACGGCAGCAGCTGCTAGAATTGCTGCGGAGCCAGGGTAGTCCCCTTGTACGGAATAAGTTTTTGCAGCATAGCTTTGACCGCCTGGAACACGGAACCGCATGTAGTCTTCATCAGCATGAATAACAATTCCTGCTTGCTCCAATACTTCAAGCGTTTGACCGACTACAACCTTCGATTTCAAGTCGTGCAGCACTTCGATTTCACTGTCCTCTTCTAATAGAGGAGTCAAGAACAGCAGAGCGCTCAAAAATTGTGAACTTATGTTTCCTGATACTTGAATTTTTCCGCCTTTGGGAGCGCCGCCTTTAATGCGAATAGGAAGCTTTCCGTCATTGTGCTCGATAGACACGCCCATCGCTGTCAACGATTCAATCAAATCGCTGTGCGGACGCTTGCCGAGTGAATCGGGATAACGGTTAATGAAGGTTACGTCCGGGCACAACGCAGCAATAGCCATCAAAAAGCGTAATACAGCGCCTGCATTGCCCACATCCAACTGCTCGACTGGCTTCGGATGACGGCCAAAACCGGTAATGACGATTTTCTCGTCATCCTCCTCAACAATCGCACCCAGATCGCGGATACAACGACGCATCGCATCGCTATCCTCGCTATGAGCAGGATAATAAATCATGCTCGTCCCTTCTGCAAGAGCTGCTACCAACAGGTAGCGGGTTGTGTAGTTTTTCGAAGAAAGCGCTTGAAGTTCGCCTTCAAGCCTTGGTGTCGGTGTTACGAATACATCCATAGTTCGTATGATCTCCCTTAACAATAATATATACTCCTAAACCGGGCGCGAGTCCGATGGAGTGATGATAACTTCTGTTATTGCTGAATGTCCGATTGCTCCAATATGGCTGCAACGACTTCTTCTGCTGACATATTCGTCGTATCGATCGTAAGATGCGCAAAATCGTAAGCATGCTTGCGCTGCGCAAGCAGCAGATTAACCCTCTCCACTGCATCGCCTTGCAGCAAAGGACGCTCCGTGTCCGACTGCACCCGAGCAATAATTTGCTCCGGACTTGCCTTTAGCGCGACGACAAAGCCCTTGTTCAGCATAAGCTCCCGGTTTACCGCGCTTAGTACGGCACCTCCGCCTGTAGCAACTACGGCATTTTCCTCACTTGCCAAAATCCCATCAAGCACCCTGGTTTCGATTACCCGAAAACCCGCTTCCCCATCGGCCGCGAAAATGTCAGAAATCCGCTTGTTTTCAAGCCTTTCGATTTCCTCATCACCGTCGACCCGCTTCCAGCCTAGCTTCTCGGATAACAGCCTGCTGACGGTTGACTTGCCGGTTCCCATAAACCCGATTAGCACTAATTTCTTCAATTGCTGCCTTTCCATCGTAACCGTTTCACCCTTTTCGTTCTTGCTAAACCATTTTTTCTTCAACATCATATCATTTTTTTGTAATTGTAGGGTATAAAAAAGTTGCTAATGCCGTATGGATGATAATAATGTTTAATCAAGGATAGGAGTGAAGTTAACGATGACCAGTGATCTTCATTTGTCCGCTCCCCACCCGACCGAGAAACGTATCAATCGCATCCTCGATCCTGCTCATCCACTCTGTCGCGCCGATGTTATTTGGATGCTTGAATTTATTAAAAAAAAGGTGGCTGACGAAGATCCAGCCTTACTGGATCTTTCGCAGCCACGCTTAATGCAAAACTTTCATTTCTTTGCCGAAGCAGCCATGTCGCTCATTCATCGCAGACATTATTCCGCTCAAGAGGCAGACCGGCTTCGCGACTGGCTGCGTCAAGCAGCCTATGGATTGAATCAGGACAATCCCCGCAAGCCGATGCTCTAACCGGCTTCCCGAATTAAGATTGCATCCAGTTGAAGTGGAAAGTGCCTTCTTTGTCCAAACGTTTGAACGTGTGAGCGCCGAAGTAGTCGCGTTGCGCTTGAAGCAGGTTCGCAGGCAGACGCTCTGTACGGTAGCTGTCGAAATAAGCGATCGCGCTTGCGAAAGCAGGAACCGGTACTCCGTTTGTAACAGCTAGAGCAATTACTTCGCGCCATGCGCCTTGGTACGACTCTACGATGTTTTGGAAGTAAGGATCCAGCAACAGGTTGCGCAGGTTAGGATCACGGTCGTAAGCATCTTTGATGTTTTGCAGGAAGCGAGCACGGATAATGCAGCCGCCGCGGAAGATCATTGCGATTTCGCCGTAGTTAAGATCCCAGTTGTATTCTTCGGAAGCTGCACGCATTTGAGCGAAGCCTTGTGCGTACGAGCAAATTTTACTTGCGAACAACGCTTTACGCACAGCTTCGATAAATGCTGCTTTGTCGCCTTGGAAAGGCGTTTTCGCAGGGCCGCTAAGCACTTTACTTGCTGCAACGCGCTCTTCTTTCATAGCAGACAAGAAACGGGTAAATACGGATTCTGTAATGATTGAAAGCGGAACGCCAAGATCGAGCGAGCTTTGGCTTGTCCATTTTCCAGTTCCTTTTTGACCTGCGGAATCAAGGATAACGTCAACCATAGGCTTGCCAGTCTCAGGATCATATTTCGAGAAGATATCTCTTGTGATCTCGATAAGGTAGCTGTCCAGCTCGCCTTTGTTCCACTCGGAGAAAATTTCGTGAAGTTCTTCAGCGCTAACGTCAAGAACGTTCTTGAGCAGGTCGTATGCTTCGCAAATCAGCTGCATATCGCCGTACTCAATTCCGTTGTGTACCATTTTCACATAGTGGCCTGCGCCATCTGGTCCAATGTATGTGCAGCAAGCGTCGTCGCCTACTTTTGCGGAAATTGAAGTAAGGATCGGTTCAACAAGCTCGTAAGCGGATTTTTGGCCGCCCGGCATGATGGAAGGTCCTTTCAAAGCGCCCTCTTCGCCGCCGGATACGCCAGTACCGATGAAACGGAAGCCTTTAGCTTCAAGATCTTTGCTGCGACGCACTGTATCAGGGAAATAAGCGTTACCGCCATCAATGATGATGTCGCCTTCAGCCAAATGAGGAACGAGGGAATCGATTGTAGCGTCTGTTCCCGCACCTGCTTGTACCATGATCAAAATTTTGCGCGGCACTTCAAGTGATTGTACGAATTCTTCAATCGTATAAGTTGGAACAAGGTTTTTGCCTGCTGCTTCTTGAACAAGATCGTCCGTTTTTTCGCGGGAGCGGTTAAATACGGATACTGTAAAGCCTCTGCTCTCAATGTTAAGGGCAAGGTTTTTACCCATTACGGCCAATCCAATTACACCAATTTGCTGTTTTGACATCTGGTTTTTCCATCCTTCATCATCTATTTTGGGTCACAATAGTTTTATTTTACTCTTTTTATGGCAAGAAGAAAACTATCTAAGAGGAAAAATGTCGCTTAAAAGGCATCAGAATTATTGACCGATTCAAAAAGAATATCTTATATATGTGCGAAAACCTAACATGAACCACATAAATATCTCCTGTTTTCACAAAATTGCACAACCTAAAAACGATCAAAGGCTGTAGGTGCTTCACAGCTTTCGATCGTTTTTAGGTTTTCATATGGGGACCTACATCTATCATCAGAGCTCCAGTTGCAGCATTTCCGAACGAAGTGCAATCAAGCGTTCTTTAGATTCAGCAGCCGCTTCCTCATCGTTGCCTTGCAGCGCATCAAACAGCATCGACAACTCGTAATCCAGCTCATAGCGAAGTACGACAGCTCTTTCCTCTGCGCGCTTCGACTGAAAGGCTCTAATCATTTCTTCTATTGTAACGAAAGGCTTCTTCTGATAAATAATCCGATGTTCCATACCGGACACCTCCACGAGTCGTATAATCTCACCGAACATAATACTCTCAATGACGATTTGACGATCTTTAATGCGCTTCACTACCGCATGTCCACGTGTGTCATTAATCAACTTTTCAATCAATTCTGATAATTTCTCGTCTTTGATGATGTAATCTCCGACAATCTTATAGCGATTCTTCATTCGCTGGAATTGAAGCTTGACGAGCTTGCGGCCGGTTCGAATGGATACAAGGAACTGCCCTTCTGTCTCACTCCAATACAAGGAGTAACCCTCCTGAATAAGATCGCGGATGAGATTCTGGATTTGCCGGCGGTCAAATCGCAGCTCCAAATTGCAGTATTCGACTTCATGGCTTTTATTCACGGCAATCCCTCCCTTACCTCAGTTTAGTTGACGAAATGTTCTGATAATTTGTTCTTATCTTCATCTTATACTCCATCTTATGTAATGGCAACTTGGATTATTGACTAATTTTACGATTATAAGCGGTTAAACTTAAAAAAGGGCGCGGCCGTCTCGAAATGATAACGGCTCGTTCCCTTTTTGCTTCATTATTCCATAGTCAGCTGCGGAAAATATAGCAGCTGGCTGGCAATTTCCGGTCTGCTCCCTTACTTTATTAGCGCTGCCGCTATTGCTTCCTCTAAGTCCAGCTTCTGTACTGTTGCTTCGTTCCTGAACTTAAGCTCTACAATACCCTCAGCGGCATGCTTCCCTGCGACGATTCGCAGAGGTATGCCGATGAGATCGGAATCCTTGAATTTGACGCCTGCCCGCTCGTCGCGATCATCCAGCAGCGTCTCTACCCCAGCCTCTTGAAGTCTAGCCGCAATATGCAGCGCCAAATCCATTTGAGCCTGATCCTTCGCAGACACCGGAATGACATGAACGTGATAGGGCGCAATCGACTTCGGCCATATGATCCCGTTGCTGTCCGAATGCTGCTCAATAACGGCGGAGAGCAGCCTGGATACTCCTATTCCGTAGCAGCCCATAATTAACGGCTGCTCCGTACCCGAATCGTTAAGAAATTTCGCGTTCATCGCTTCGCTGTATTTCGTTCCAAGCTTAAACACATGGCCGACCTCTATTCCAAGGTGGAATGTCAAGCGTCCTTGCTCGCAGCGCGGACAGCAGTCGTCGGCTATCGCATTGCGATAATCGCCTGCCAGCGCATTCGGCAAATGATCATCCGGGAATACACCGCCAAAGTGATAGTCCTTCTCGTTAGCTCCCGCTATACCCGTATCCATTGCCAGTACAGCATGGTCGGCAAGGATAGGGATATTTAATCCGATCGGGCCGGCAAAGCCGGTCGGCGCACCGGTTACGCGCTCTGCCGTCTCTTGATCCGCAAGTTCCAGATTGTTTGCGGCCAAAGCATTCTTGACCTTTATTTCATTTACCTCATGATCACCCCGAACAATGACGGCTACGGGCTTCCCGTCGGCAACATAAATTAATGTTTTCATAAATGCATCCGCGCCTAGGCCAAACGCCTCGACAAGCTGGTCCACCTTCTTAATGTCCGGTGTATGGAGACGTTCAAGCTCTTTCTTCTGCGATGCCGGCCCGCCATTTTCTCTATGCACTATGCGGTACTCGGCTTTCTCCAGATTAGCCGCATAGCGGCAGGCATTGCATGCGGCAATTGTATCTTCGCCGATATCGGCCAGCGCCATAAATTCATGCGTCCCGCCTTCGCCTCCTATTGACCCTGCATCCGCTTCTACAGCGCGATAACGGAGGCCGCAGCGAGTAAAGATGCGGTTATAGGCCTCATACATGCTCATATAGCTGCGGTGAAGACCGTCCCAGTCCTTGTCGAAGGAGTATGCATCCTTCATTAGAAATTCTCTGCCTCGCAGCAAACCGTACCGGGGACGCTTCTCGTCGCGGAACTTCGTTTGAATTTGGTACAGCATCACCGGCAGCTGCCTGTAGGAATTCACCTCTCCGCGAACTAAGGCGGTAATCACCTCTTCATGAGTCGGACCAAGCGTAAACTCCCGTTCGTGACGATCCTGCAGCCGAATCAGCTCAGGCCCGTAGACCTCATAGCGGCCCGATTGCTGCCACAACTCGGCCGGCTGCAGCGCGGGCATTAACACCTCTTGCGCGCCCGCTTGATCCATTTCCTCCCGCACGATCTGCTCAAGCTTTCTGAGCACGCGGCGACCGAGCGGCAAATAAGTGTAGATGCCAGCCGCAAGCTGTCTGATTAATCCTGCCCGCAGCATCAGCTTATGGCTGGCCGCTTCCGCATCCGATGGCGCCTCGCGCAGCGTCGGCATTAATAATTGGCTCTGTCTCATTGTTGATAACCCTCCGATTGTTCAGATTCCGGTTCCGGTAGAAAAACAAAAAGAACGCATTCGTAAGGGACGAATGCGTTCGTGGTACCACCCTCATACAGCCGCCAAACCATCAGGACAGCTCTCAATTAGATAACGGAACGAAAATTCCGGCTGCGGCTGCTACATCTATACCGCTGCAGCTCGCAAGGTAGGATTAATCAATCGTTCATAGAAGCCTTGCAGCCTGTGGGCTTCCTCTCTGTTATAAACGGTTGCTGACTAACGTAGCCTTGGTCGACGCTGTTATAATATCGTTAACTTTTGACAAATTTACAATATAACAGTAACGAAGTCAAGCACATTTTGGCGCCGAATGCAGTGTGTCATAATTTGCTCGTGCTGTTCGGTCTAAGCACGGCTGATCCAAAGGCAATCATTACGGCTGCGAATAGAAACAATATGAGAAGCTGCAGTCCGATGTCACTAAAGCTGCCACCGCCGCCTAAACGGTCGATCGCCCCGATGGCCCATTTTTGCGGCGTAAAATTAGCGAGCTTTTGCATAAAATCAGGCAGGAAGGAAAGCGGGAAAAAGCAGCCGCTGATCAGGCAGGTAGGAGTAATGATTAAGGTGTTGATCTGAGATAGCTGGATGCTGTTGCGCACAAGCCCCGCTACCGCAGATGCCAGGCCCACGGCCGACAGCAAAAAGAACTCCAGCACAAGCAGCATCGGCCCGAAAGAGATGCCCGGTGAATAGCCGAATACGAAATACGTTAAGCCAAGCACGATAACGAGCTGTAAGGTGCCCACAAGCATGCTGCCCATAAAATTGCCGAAGGCGATATCGATAGCGCGCAGCGGAGCGGTGAACATTCTAGCCATCGTGCGCTGCTCCCTATCCTCCATCACGAGGCCGATCGATTGGCTGACGAGCAGCATAAGAAACATCAAGATTAGACCGATCATCATCGGATTGGAAACGATATTGCCCAGCTTCATGTCGGCGTTCTCCGCCACAGCTTTCGGCGACGCTTGCGCCTCAAGTAAAGCGGTTAGCTTCGTTAAGTCTGTTCCGGCACCGGCGCTTGCGCCCTGAACAAGAGCGACTGAGGCAGCAAGCTTATTGCCTTCCGTCGCCAGCATGGCTGCCAGCGAAGCGTTCCACAATTGCTCATTCATCCGGTAGAGAACCGCCTTGGACCCGGCTCCTTTCAGCCATTTCTCCGAGTAATCGGAAGGGATATAGATGGCGGCATCTGCTTTCCCGTCCAAAACCATGTCCTTAAGCTCCAGTTCCGTCAAATTCGGCTCCAAATGAATCTCGTATAGACTTTCCTGCTCTAAAGAGGTGGCAAGGTAGCTGCCTAAAATGCCGGCATCCGCGTTATTCACGGCAATGACCGCTTTCTCTCCTTCAAAGCTGGCGAACAGCCCTGCCATGATCGATAAAATAATTGCAGGAAGCATCACGTTCATGATCAACCCGCGGCGTGACCCCATCGTCCTGCGTATGAGCTGTGCTGCGATATGCAAGCTAGGCATGCTGCTTCACCACCTTAGGCAGCCTGACGACTGCGATTATAGACAGTATGAGTGCGATAAGTCCAAGCATCCCGATTTCACTCCATACGGCCGATGTGTCCGTCCCGCTCATAATCGCTCGCAGGCTGGCATTCGCCCAATGATTTATTGTTAATTTGTCGGCTCCTCCAACCATCGTTTCAATTCCGGCCATCATTCCGCCGCTCAGAAAGGTCATGCTGAATACAATAATAGTAAACAAGGTTTGCGTTGTTTTTCTTGTACGGGCGAATGACGCAATCGTAATCGCAAGCCCTTCCCCTGCCGCAGTCGTAAACAGACAAATCAGTGTAATCCATCCAAAATGACTTCCCCATTCCACATCGTAAACACAGGCTGTGAACGTTACGATTACGACCGCTTGCAGCGCAGCAAGCATGACTGCTCCTACAATGATGCCGAACATGATCGCTCTAAACGAAGCCGGAATGGCATACATCCGCTGCAGCGTGCCGCTCTCTCTCTGATTCAGCAGCGCAAGAGCCCCCGACATACCGCCATAAAGCAGGAACATAATTAAGTAGGCCGCTGAATAGTATTGAATCGCAGAGGTCTCGCCGAATTCTTGACTATCCCCCGACCCCAGATTACGGGTGGCAATGAGAGATTCACCTGCCGCAGCCTGACTATTCGCTTCATCAGCTTCTGCTGCAAGTTCAAGGCCAAGCGTCTCCGCAGCCGCTATCCGCATATTCACTTTTGCCATATAGCCGTTTACAACAGTATCCGCTGCTATATTTTTCTCTTCATAGCGTCCTGAATACGTTAACCAATTCGCCTTGTCACCTGCCAGCAAACGCTTAGAGAAATCTGAAGGAATAAACACGCCGTAATCGGCAATCCCTTCGCGCACAAAGTCCTGCACCTCACCCTCCGATCCAGCTTTAAGAACCTTGATATATGGCTTGATGGCTTCATCTTTCCAGAACGAATCGATGCCTGGTCTCATTTCTCCCTGATCCGCAACGTACAGTGCGACCTTAGCGGGCTTAATTTCCGTATCAAACGCGCTTCCAAGCAGCAAAATCAGCAATAATGGCAATCCAATCAATATGATGAGTACGGAACGCATCCGGCTGTATTTGATCAGCTCATAACAAGCAGTCGTCCACCATGCACGCATAGTAACCCCCTCCTATTCGTCACGCAAATTGCGCCCGGTCATTTGCAGAAAGAGCGACTCGAGATTCGGCTCTACCCGCGTCAGCTTGCGGAGATTTATGCCGTGCTTCTGAATAATAAATAATAAATCCTGTAAAATGGAAGGCGATTCCTTCACCGATACTTCAAGCGTCATGCCGTTATCGCGCTCATCCAGCTTCTGCACGCCGGGATGCTCCTCCATCTCCGTTAGCGCAGTTCCCGATTTCCGGTCGATCTCGAAAATAAGCTTCTCTTCCTGCCCTACCTGACGCTTTAATTGTTCTTTCGTACCGCTTGCGATCAGCTTGCCTTGATCAAGAATACCGATTCTCGTACAAATCGCTTCAACCTCTTCCATGTAATGGCTTGTGTAAATAACGGTTGAGCCCAGTTTATTCAACGATCGTACCGATTCCAAAATATGATTCCTCGACTGCGGGTCGATCCCTACCGTAGGCTCATCCATGATAATCAGCTTTGGCCTGTGCATGATGGCGCATGCGATATTGAGACGTCTCTTCATGCCGCCCGAGAAGGTCGACGGTTTATCCTTGGCCCGCTCCAGCAATCCGACGAATTGCAGCGCTTCATCTACGCGGTCGCGGAGCAGCGGGCCTCTAAGGCCGTACAGCTTTGCAAAAAAGGTTACATTTTCCCGCGTCGTTAAATTTTCATAGATAGCCAGCTCCTGCGGCACTAAGCCGATCCGCTTCTTCACCTCTAGCGGCTGCTTCCGGATGGAGTAGCCATCAACCAATATGTCCCCGCCGCTAGGCGCAAGCAAGCCTGACAGCATATGGATTGTCGTGCTCTTGCCTGCGCCGTTTGGACCAAGCAAGCCGAAAACTTCTCCTTCGCCGATATTTAAAGTAAGATGGTTAACCGTTAATGCCGTATCGTATTTTTTGACGACTTCGCGAAATTTGACTAGACTCATCCTTGCTCATCCTCCCAGTTTGTTTCTGATAAACCAATTGTACGTCATGGCGGACACCGATACAGGTCTCATTAGTCACCTTCTGAAGGTGACTAAAGTCATCTCTTGCTTGAAGCGCTGACTGCAGCACAAAAGTTGGTTGAAAAGCTCTTTTCATTATCGTTCGTCCATGCAACATTGTGCTATAATGAAGCAAATTCAGCTGCGGGAGCTATTTTGACATGAATATCATGCTGTATCGGATTCGGGCTTTGCTGGTGGCGGTCCCTTCTATTATTAGCATCGTGAACGTAAACGCAGGCTCCTATGCCATCTACACGGCCTGTGTGCTGCTTGCCCTGCTCCTAATAAAAGCCGGCTCCTTGCTTCCCAAATACAGCAATCTCTTTCTGCTGGCGGAGTTGATCGGCTTCGCCTGGTTTTCCTATTCGTATGGCGGAGTCCTGTTTCTCTATCTGTTCTCCACGCTTCTTGCGACATTCCGCAGCAGGCCTGCTCCTATGGTCTGCCTCCTATGGTCCTCAATCGGACTCGCGGCTTTACTTTCCGGCTTGCATGGCAGAGACAATGAGATTATTTTTGCCGTCGCCGTGCTCTGGGCCACTACGGCGGCCATTCTTTATGCTTCCAATGAATTCGAGGATAAGCGCCACCAGATAGAACACTTATATGAAGCGCTGGCCGCCAGCCATGTGGAGCTCGACGCGGCGAGACGCAGAATGCAGGATTATGCCTCGCAGGTTGAGTATAATGCGCAAATCGAAGAGCGGAACCGCATCGCCAAAGATATTCATGATGATCTGGGACATAGGCTGATTCGTGTTAAGATGATGTCCGAAGCCGCTCTTCATTTGTTCGATGCGGATGCGTCAAAGGCAAGGAGAACGGTTGAGCAAATACGCGATCAGCTGCAGGACAGCATGGAGCTGATGCGCCGCACGGTGCGAAGGCTTGCAGCTGATGGCGAGAAGGACGCCAGACGATATGCGCTTGATCGGCTCGTGGAAGAATCAGCAGCAGCATTAGGAATAACCGTTAGCTTCCGGATAACAGGGAACCCGAGGCCGCTTTACCCAAGTATGGAGCTTATCTTATTCAAAAATGCGCAAGAAGCGATTACAAATGCCGTTCGGCACGGTAAGGCGACAGCCGTTACGGTTGATCTCGAATTCCTTGCCGCTAGCGTCGCGCTTACGATAGCTAATAACGGCAGTCTGCCAAGCGAGCCCCTTGAGGCAGGTCTTGGCATGAAGGGCATGAAAGAAAGAATCGCACTGATCGGGGGCCGGCTGGAGTGGCAGAAATCCGACCGGTTCTCGGTTACGACGACGCTGCCGCTGCTTGGCGGTTAACGATGATACAATACTGCGCGCTTAGAACTGGGGGTATTCGGGCTGATGATTCAAGTGCTGATAGTGGATGATGATCCTTTTATTCGAGAGAGCATGAACGTCATTTTGGAGCTGGATAACGATTTGCATGTCGCCGGAGTTTGTGCCAATGGGCATGAAGCAGAAGCTTTTGTCCGTCAGCATCCCGTCGATGTTGTGCTTATGGATATTCGCATGCCTGTCTGTGACGGCGTGGAGGGCACGAAGCTGCTGCGCGCGCTCGCCCCCCCTCCTTCCGTCCTCCTCTTAACGACCTTCGATGATGATGAGTATATCGCACAAGCGATCCGTAACGGAGCGAACGGCTATTTACTCAAAAACGTTCCTCCCAGCCGTATTATCAGCGGCATAAAGACGGTGCATGAGGGCTCTGTGCTCATTCACCCCGATATTGCCCGCAAGCTGGCCGGGATGTTAGAAACGCCTCGCGCCGCAACTGTCAAACCGGTAACGATTACCGGTCTTACGCAAGCAGAGGGGCAAATCGTCCGTCTGATCGCGGACGGCCAATCGAACAAGGAAATTGCCGCCGCTATGTTTTTAAGCGAAGGCACGGTCAAAAATTATATATCTGAAATATTAAATAAGCTTGAACTGCGAGACCGAACTCAAATCGCAATCTTTTATTTGAAATTATTGCACCAATGATTCTTTTATTGAAGGAGACGAATACGATGACAACACAGACTGCCTCCCTGGCAGGCTTCACGCAAGCCGACTTCGATGTTTTTGGGATCCAAGGGCTAGAAGAGAGAATGGCTGCCATTCAAAATCAAATTCAGCCAAAATTTCGCGCAATCGGCGAGCGGCTGAGCGTCGACGCAGCTGTTCATGCCGGCAATGAAATGTATTTGCATGTAGCCAGACATGCCCGCCGCAAAGTAAACCCGCCAAAGGATACTTGGCTAGCCATTTGCAGCAATAAACGCGGCTACAAAGCACATCCGCATTTTCAGCTTGGATTGTTTGATGACCACTTATTTCTATGGCTGGCGCTTATTTATGAGGTGCCGAACAAATCCAATATAGCAACGGCTTTCCTGAACCAAATCGACGATGTGATTTCAACCGTTCCAAAAGACTTTGTCCTTTCACTGGATCATATGAAGAAAGAGTCCATGGCGGTCAGCGGCATGTCGAAGCAGGATTGGAAAGACGCGCTCACTCGTTTCCGGGACGTTCAGAAGGCGGAGCTGCTAATCGGCCGCCATGTGCAGGCGGGTGATGCCATCCTCCGCGACGGCGATGCGCTGCTCGCGCTGGCTTCCTCTACTTACGAGACGCTCATGCCGCTTTACCGTATGGCAAGCGTATAAGTAAACAAAAAGGCTGTACCCCAGGGTCAATATAGACCTCTGAGGTACAGCCTTTTACTATATTAATTTTGCAGCGATGGTGCGGCTTCCGTTAGCACGGATGCAGCTTTAGCGCGCCTCTGCTTGCGTGAGGTGCGGAAGAATAACAATTCGTACACGCACGGAACGATGATCAGCGTAAGCAGCGTTGCCGCGGTCAAGCCTCCAATGACGACGATAGCCAAACTTTGCGAAACGATGCTCCCAGATTCATGCGAGCCGAACACAAGCGGCAGCATCGCGGAAATCGTCGCAACCGCCGTCATCACGATCGGACGCATCCGCGTCGTGGCCGCTTCGATCAGTGCTTCGCGAATCGGCATCGTCAGCTCATTTTGCTTAACGCGGTCTATCAATACGATAGCATTCGTAACAACAATTCCAATCAGCATCAGCGCTCCGAACATGGCCGTGAAATCAGGCGTCACACCGGATATGAGCAAGCCCGTTACTGCTCCAATAGCGGCAAGCGGCAATGAAATCATAATTGCTAGCGGCGCCCGGAGCGTCTTAAACGTTAACACCATAATGAGATATACGATTCCGATGGAAATAAGCGCAGTTAAACCCAAATCCGCAAAATCACTCGATTGATCGGCTGATGCTCCGCCCACCGCAAGGGTTACGCCCTCCGGCAGCTTAAGCTCCTTCGTTGCTTTGGTAATTTTATCGCCGACGACTGAAAGCTCTTTAGGCTCAGCGTTAGCTGTTACGCGGATATACGTTTTTCCTTCTTTATGATAGTAAAGGGAAGGCTCCTCGGAGCGAACCAACTCGGCTACTTGAGATATAGGAGCGGCGCCTGCATCTGTCATCACCATTAACTGCTCCAGCTCTGCCTGCGAATCGGGGTTCACGACCGGCTGCAATATTACCGGCGTATCGCTTTCCTCTATGCGAATCGATCCGATCGGAACCGGATTAAGCATGCTTTGCAGTTGCATCGCTACCTCCTGTCCTTTCGCAAGCGTAGGATCAATTTTAAAGGAGTAAACCGGCTTTTTCTCCTCCTGATTGCTTTCTACCTTTTGCACGCCTTCAATCGGCTTAATGGCTGCAATCAGCTGCTCAGCGGTTTGAGCAAGCTTCTCCTGGTCGTCGCCGGTCACGTCGATAAAAATTTGCGACGATCCGCCGCCCATCATTAAGTTGGATGCATTTGCCGTCAAGGTTGCACCTTTATAGTTATCCTTCTGCGACCTTACATTGTCCATAAACAAATCTGCGTCGGCGCCATCCTTCATGTCAATCATATACGTCACGAGAGTAGGCGATGAAACTGCTCCGTATTGGGCTGCATCGGCGCTGTTGCCGAGCATCATCATTACCCACTCGATGTCTTTGTTGGCGGTCAAATAGGCTTCGAGCTTCTTCCCTGCTTCCAGCACTTCATCTGCCGGCGTTTCGCTCGGATATTGCAGCGATACGTTAACGTTCTCGGCGCTGGAGGAGTCAAGCGCTCCCTTCGGCATGAACACATAAGCGCTAATCGAGCCTGCGAACAGAACGATCGCAATAATAATCGGCACCAGCTTGTGCGCAAGGTTCCAGCGGATGAAAGCAGCGAATTTGGACGATCCGGCATGCTCCTTCTCCTTCGTTCCGCGCAGCAAGACGGCGCTTAGAAGCGGTACGACAGTCAACGCAACGAGTAAGGAAGCAAGCAGCGAGTAAGCGACCGTTAGCGCAAATGGCAGCAGGAATGCTTGCAGCGAGCCGCGCAGCAGTCCCATCGGTAAAAATACCGCAACCGTTACGAGTGTTGACGAGGTAATCGCGGAAGCAACCTCCTTCGTCGCATCCTTTATAAGCTTGATGGAGAATGACTCCTTTTGCAGCCTTCTATAGATATTCTCAATGACGACGATACTATCGTCGACGAGACGGCCAACCGCTACCGCAACGCCTCCAAGCGTAATGATGTTAAGCGAAACGCCCGAGAGCTGAAGCAAATACAGCGTAATGCCAAGCGACAGTGGAATCGAAACGATCGTCACAATTGTTGCTTTAATATTGCGCATGAACAATAATATAACGATTGTTGCGAACAAGGCGCCAAGCAATACTTCACGCATCATACTGTTAACGGACGAGACGACTGAATCGGATGTGCTCAAAATAATGGATGCATGGATGCCCTCTACGTCTTCGTTTAATCGTTCAACCGTTTTCTCAATGCCCTTTCCTACAGTAACGGCATTCGCATCGGCAGATTTAGAGATCGTGAACATAATCGCATCTTTGCCGTTCATGCGGCTAATGCTCTCTTGATCCTTCGCGAGCTCAACGGTTGCCACATCTCCCAGCTTGACGCCCGCAGCGACTGGAAGCTTGCGCAGCGTTTCTAGATCCGTCACTTGATCATATACATTAATATTGCCGGCAGCTCCGTCCACAGTGCGTTCCCCGATCGAGACAGATACCCCTCTTCCCTGCAGCACGCCCATTAGCGATTGCACCGGAATGCCCGCTTCAGCCAGCTTATCCGTAAGCGGAACAACACTAACCGTTGGCGACGACTTGCCGCTAATGCTGACCTGGCCAGCACCCTCCGTCTTCTGAAGCTCAGTCGTAAACGCCTTAAGCTTCGCTTCCTTTTCCTGTTCGCTCATGCTCTCATCAAATGTTAAAGTTACCCAAGCGATAGGAATCATCGATGTATTAAATTGTACGACGAACGGCTTCATTACATTTGCAGGCAGCTTCACCTGATCTACCGCCCGCTCGATTTCCGCCTTCGCTTCTTTCATATTAGTCTTCGAGTCAAAATTCAAATTGACCTGTGCATAACCGTCGCCGGAAGTCGAGAACATATCCGTCTTCCCTTTCACGAACGTTACTGCTTCCTCCAAAGGGTTCGTGACCAGCTGCTCCATGGACTTCGCGTCATTCCCCGGACCGATAGCGGTAATCATGACCTGCGGATTGTCGGCTGCAGGCAGAAACTCCATCGGCAGTCTAAAGTAGCTGATAACTCCCATCACCAATGCCATAACGACGATCAGTATCATGGCCGCCTTATTTCGGAACGACCATTCTGTCCATTTACTCATTTGTTTCCGACTCCTTCTCCCTTTACGGATTTCATTAGTTTTGTCTTTTCTAATCATAGTTGGATAGAAGCATTAGCAAAAACGTCCAGAGTAGGGAATTGATTCTCGCCCTAAGTCGGATATCGGCTACATCTGCAGACCGAGGAACGAATCCGAAATAATGAGTAAGTACTCACTTCACAAACCGCTCAATTTCCCGTATTATAAAGTGAGTACTTACTCATTATGAGTTCGAGGAGCGTGATTAAGATGATTTCCACACCAAATGAGTCATTCGGTTCTGCCGCCGCTGTAGAGGTGAAAGGAATTGCCCGTACGTTAGGCGGTCGTGCCGTGCTTGAAAATATAACGCTTTCCATTCCGCGAGGTGAACTTTTTGGATTGCTGGGTCCCTCCGGTTCAGGCAAAACGACGCTGATCAAGCTGATGACCGGTATTGACCGTGCCGATGCAGGCACGGTCAGCATGCTTGGAGAACCGATACCCCAGCTGAAAATGCTGAAAGCCTTCGGTTACATGGCGCAATCGGATGCGCTCTATAACGAATTGACAGGCAAACAAAATTTAGCGTTTTTTGGAGCTATGTTCGGTTTAAAAGGCGCCGTGCTTCAAGCCCGGATTCAGGCCGTTTCCAAGCTGGTCGCCTTAACGGATCATTTAAATAAGCCGGCAGCTGCCTATTCGGGAGGCATGAAGCGCCGGCTCTCGCTTGCGATAGCCCTGCTTCATGAGCCGCAGCTGCTCGTACTGGACGAACCGACAGTAGGCATAGACCCCGTCCTGCGTCAATCGATTTGGCAAGAGCTATCCGCGCTAAGCAAGCAGGGCGTGACCATAATCGTAACGACGCATGTGATGGATGAGGCGGAAAAATGCGATCGGCTTGGCCTGATAAGAGGCGGGAAGCTCATTGCGCTCGATGCGCCACAAGCTATTATCGCGCAGGCTGGCTGCAGTACCATTGAGGAAGCGTTCATTGCACTTGGACGCGATGGAGGCGATGAATCATGAGAATACGCGCGCTTGCCATTCGGATTGTGAAACAATTTCTCCGGGATAAACGGACGCTTGCTTTATTATTTCTTGCTCCGCTCCTCGTCTTAAGCTTGATGAAACTCGTATTTGACGGGCAAGCCGTCTCCCCCGCTATAGGCATGGTCAGTCTTCCTGCTGCCATAACGGAGAAATTCGAACAGCAAAATGCCGATGTTATCGTCTACAACTCAGCAGACGATGCTCTAGCAGCTCTGCAAGCAGGCGAGCTCGACGCCATCCTGCAATTACAAGGCGGCACGCCTGAGCTTATGCTTGAGGGCAGCGACCCTTCCATTAACAGAGCCGTACTGCTGCTATTGCAAAATGCACTGCAAACGAGCGGAGGAAGCGCCGCTCCCGCCATTTCATATTTGCATGGCGGGCCGGACATGGCTGCCTTCGATTCTTTTGGACCGGTGCTTATCGGTTTCTTCTCGTTCTTCTTCGTCTTCCTGCTTGCCGGTGTGTCCTTCCTGCGGGAGAGAACAAGCGGAACCTTAGAGCGATTGCTAGCGACGCCGATTCGGCGCAGTGAAATCGTAGCCGGTTATTTAGCCGGATTCGGCATTTTCACCCTGCTGCAAGCCTCTTTGATCGCCTGGTATTCGGTAGATGTGCTCGGCTTGTATATGGCTGGAAACATTGGTTATATGCTGATCATTAATTTGCTGTTATCGTTAACGGCATTGACGCTCGGAACACTGCTGTCTTCCTTTGCAAGCAGCGAATTTCAAATCATTCAATTCATCCCGATCGTCATCGTGCCGCAAGCCTTTTTCTCGGGACTGTTTAATTTGGATGCCATGAATCCTTGGCTGCAAAAGCTAAGCCTCGTTATGCCTCTCTATTATGGCGCCGACGCGATGAAAGGCATAATGATCCGGGGCGAGAGCTGGGGGGATTTTCAAGTGGATATTTACGTGTTAGCCGGCTTCTCCTTACTGTTCGCACTCTTGAATGTGCTGGCGCTGAAGAAGCACCGCCGTATGTAGAAGCGAAATGCTTCTGATATAATAGTAGGAACGGGTATGAGCGAAGGAGTGTCTTAGATGCAAGAACCAGTAGAACAATGGCTGCAGGAGCTGTTGAAGCTAGATGATGAAGAAATAAAGATGACCGATAAGCAATTAAAAATCGTGCAGGCTGCCTCGGAGGTTTTCGCCCAAAAGGGCTTTGCCGCATCTTCGACGAGTGAAATCGCACAGCGGGCCGGCGTTGCTGAAGGAACCATTTTCCGCCACTACAAAACGAAAAAGGATTTGCTGCTTTCGATCGTAGCGCCCGTCATGGCTAAGCTTGTGGCTCCTTTCGTACTCCGAGACTTTTACAAGGTGCTCGATAGCAGCTTTGACAGCTTCGATCAGATGCTGCGGGCCATTATTGAGAATCGGATCGCTTTCCTAGAGAGGCATATGCAGGTATTCAAAATATTTATCCAGGAGATCCCTTTCCATCCCGACCTTCAGGAGCAATTCCAGAAGCTGATCCTGGCGAAGGTGCTGGAAAAATTCAGCATCAACATTCAAAAGTTTCAGCAGCAGGGCGCAATCGTCGATTGGTCGCCCCATACCGTCATTCGATTGGCCGCATCCTCACTCATGGGCTATGTGCTTTTTCGTACCTTCTCGGCAAATCGTACAGATAGCAGCTGGAATGATGAGAAGGAACGGGAGGCGACCATCACTTTTATTTTGAAAGGTCTTGCTCCTTAAGCTCCCAAACAAAAACAAGCCGGTTGTTCATCCTACGATGAACAGCCGGCTTGTTTTCTGTTTATTTTGCAGTATCCACTGCGGCCTCTTGGAAGCTCAACTTGTCCAATTGACGGAAGCGGAGCAGCAGGAGCAGCGCCGCCAAGCACAATATACCGCCAAGCAAGTAAGGAAGGCCCATTTCAATGGTAAAGAAGAAAGAGCCGAGCAGCGGACCCGCTATGCGCCCTAAGCTGTCCATGGACGAGCTAAGACCGGATGCCACGCCTTGTCCGACCTTCGTCTTCTGCGTGATGAGCGAAGTAACGCATGGCCTGATCAAAGAGTTGCCGATTCCGAACACGGCAAGCGACAAGGTTGCCCACCATAGGGAGTGCGCGGCCAATAGGAGAAAAAAGCCAAGCGCTGAAATAATGAGCCCGATGCCAATATATTTCGGCTCCTCTCCTTTCTTAATCCGCCGTCGTACGACTCCGCCTTGCACGAGCGCCCCGACAAACCCGCATACAAAAAACAAAATGCCGACCTGCAGCGGAGTCACATCAAACCTTCGCATACCGAAAAATTGCAAGGTGGCTTCCATTCCCGCGAGCGTGAACGTTACGAAAAACGCCAGCACGTACAAATATTTAAGCGGTCCTGTAAAAGCAGCCCATCGCGAAACCCGCTTCTCCGCCTTGTCCTTCCGCTGCTCCGGCGCAAGCGATTCCTTCAGCTTCGCTGCAGCGAGTACGAACGTTATTAACGCCAAGGCTGATGCCGTGAAAAAAGGCGTTTCAAGCGAAATCACGCTCAGCAGTCCGCCAAAGCCAGGCCCGATCGTAAAACCAAGGCCGATTGACATGCCGACGAGCCCCATCCCTTTCGTTCTCTCCTCCGGAGGCGTTATGTCTGCTACATACGCCACGATAACGGAAGCGACCGCACCCGAGAACAAACCGCCCAGCACCCGGGACAAGTACATGAGCGTCAAATTGCCTGAGGACAAGCCGAACAGCAAAAAACTCGCCGCAAATCCAAGAACGCCTACTAAAATAATCGGACGTCTGCCCATTCGATCGGACAAGCTTCCCCAGAACGGCGATAGGAAAAACGAAACGGCGGAATAAATGGCCAGCATCCGGCCAGTATGTAATTCCGCTTTATTCGGATCCGCGGCTTGAATAATTTCCGGCATAACCGGAATGATAATGCCGAACCCAATAAATGTTGTCATTAAAATAGCCATAACGATAAGCATGCGTCTATCTTTCATCCTGCAACCCCTCCACCAACCTATGTTACCATATCCGTCAAACCAGCATGTATGAACAATTGACGAACAAATTGACCATCCCTGCCCCTATCCCAAAAATGGAGCTTGCATTCCCCCCTGTATTTGCTATACTCAACTTTGTTTGTAACCTCTAATGAAAGGCAGGGATGATAGCGATGGATCACAATAAAACCCCGCTCTTCACCGCGCTTCGCCGCCATGCGGAGCAGGATCCCGTACAGTTTCATATTCCCGGACATAAAAAAGGATTGGGCAGCGACTCGGAATTTCGCGAATTTATCGGCGACAATGCGTTGTCGATCGATCTAATCAATATAGCACCGCTTGATGACCTGCATCAGCCGACAGGCGTTATTGAGGAAGCGCAACAGCTAGCGGCTGACGCCTTCGGATCGGACTACACTTATTTCTCCGTGCAAGGAACAAGCGGCGCGATTATGACGATGATTTTAACAGTATGCGCGCCCGGAGACAAAATCATTGTGCCTCGTAACGTTCACAAATCCATTATGGCCGCTATTATTTTCGCAGGCGCCAGACCGGTATTCATTTCGCCTGCAAGGGACAATAATCTCGGAATCGACCACGGCATCACGACACGCTCCGTCCGCAAGGCGCTGGAGCGGCATCCGGATGCCAAAGCGGTGCTTGTTATCAACCCGACTTACTTCGGCATTTGTGCCAACCTTAAAGAGATTGTCGATCTTGTACATAGCTTCGACATCCCTGTGCTCGTCGACGAAGCGCACGGCGTGCTCATCCATTTCCACGAGAAGCTGCCTATGTCTGCTATGCAAGCTGGCGCAGATATGGCAGCTACGAGCGTTCATAAGCTTGGCGGCTCTATGACGCAAAGCTCGGTGCTCAATGTTCGCAAGGGCAGAGTTAACCCGCACCGCATCCAAACAGTTATAAGTATGCTGACGACAACGTCGACTTCTTATATTTTGCTTGGCTCGCTTGATACGTCGAGACGCAATCTCGCATTGAACGGACATGCTCTCGCTGAACACGCAATTGAGCTGGCCCAGTACGCCCGTCAGCAAATCAATGAGATACCGGGCCTGTATTGCTTCGGAGAAGATATTCTCGGTGATGAAGCTACTTATGATTACGACCCGACCAAAATATCTATTCATGTAAGGCATCTTGGCATTACCGGTTATGAAACGGAAAATTGGCTGCGCGATAACTATAATGTGGAAATCGAAATGAGCGACATGTATAACATTCTTTGCTTAGTTACGCCTGGAGATACCTCTGATTCCGTGTCAAAATTGCTAATTTCGCTGCGGGGCTTGTCAGAACGGTTTCACGAGGGTGCTGAAGCACGTGAATTAGTCGTCAAAATTCCGGACATTCCGCAGCTATCTCTATCGCCGCGCGATGCTTTCTACGGTCAGACGGAAGTCGTCCCGTTCAAGGAGTCTGCAGGACGGATCATTGCGGAATTTATTTATGTATATCCGCCGGGCATTCCGATACTGCTGCCCGGCGAAGTTATTACCCAAAAAAATATCGACTATATCGTCGATCATGTCCAAGTCGGCTTGCCGGTCAAAGGACCTGAGGATCGCAGCATCGAATTTGTCAAAGTTATCGTGGAAGAAACGGCAATTTCATAATTGAAGCACGAACACCGACCCAAAGGTTTTAAAATGCCTAAGGGTCGGTGTTTTTATATGCCGATTTACCCGTAGTACCACTTATTGTCAACCCATTTCGTGCATGCTATGATGTTGGCAGAGGTGATATGCGATGAGTCAAAGCGCTTACATAAAATTCGTGCAAGGATCATCCGTTCAGAAGCTAACATTAGAGGAAATACGAAGTCAGCTCTTACATTATCGGGAGCAAACCGCGCTTACCGGCACTCAATTGGATTGGGATTACGCCGAAGCCGCTTTCCCTTACACGATCGAGTCAAAGCATGATGACCGCTGGTTTTATTTGAAGGGCATTAATCCGCAATATAAGCACATTATTTTCGGGCCGGGCGAAACAGCGAGTGCGGCCGGCCAAGCAGTATCTTGCGTGCAAGTTGTTCTACCGGACGAAGCCACTCACGGCGACAAGGCGAAAGCAAACGAGCTGTGCAAATTTATAGCCAAGCAGCTGCAAGCGGAGCTCACCATGTTCAATGGCCGAACGATTTATTTTAATCCCCGGAAATAAACGCTTTAAGTTTAGTTATATGTTGACAAAAAAAAGATCCAAGAGCATAGCTCTTGGATCTTTTTGATGCCAATCGTTCGAATGAAGTCGATCTGGAATTACTTCCCTTCGCTTTCCGTACGGGCAATTTCTTCATAAATCGCAGTAACGCGATCCCACTCAGCATCGTCTTCAATGCCAACCAGGAAAGACTCATCGTTTTCTTCTTCAATACGGAAAATGACGCCGTCCGCTTCCGGATCGTTACGATCCAGCAATACGGCATACACATTGTTTTCGGATTCAAACGTATAAACCATGACCATCTCACGTTCCTGGCCCTCGTCGTCAGTTACGATAAAGACATGCTCTTCATGCTCGTGGTCATGACCACAGCCGCAATCGTCTCCATGCTGATGCTCGCTCATGATATTACCCCATTTCAATAATGTTTACAGACATTCGTATAGTAACATGACACTCTACCAACGGTCAAACGAAGACGCCCCTTAAATAAAGGGGCGCCCTTGCAAACCATCTGATCATAGAGATGAAATTAGTTTTTCTGAAACAGCAATCCATTCATCCGAGCCCTTCAGCTTTAGAAAGAATCGAATCGGATATTTCCCGCTATATTCGAATTTATAATCGATATCATCGGTTGCATACCAGAAATTATCCTTAGACGTATTCACACTTTCCGATTGAATCACTTTCTCTTTACCGTATGGGTCGAAGATCGAAACCTTTACAGCTGCAATATCCGGCTTCAAATTATCGATTTGAGCAAACACTTTAAATTTCGCTTGGTAGCCCTTTGCGACGTTTCCGAATACCGCGTTGTTTTGGAAAAGAAACATATGCACATTTGGCTTATACACGGACGCTCGTTTGTTCTGATTGTCCCATTCGATGATAGCTTGCATAGATGTGGCTAATTGCCGAAGCGGTAAATACGTTTTACCGTCTTCAATTAAACCCCCGTCATCCTGCTCGATACCGTTAATGAAGACGTGAACCCTCTGTGCCGCAGAGTCTGCGAACAGCATCGTTCCTCCCCAAAGTGACAGTAACAACAGCAGAATAACAACTTTTCTGTGTTTCATAGTTGTAAGCCCTCCATCCGATAGCCTGGATGAAAGGTTATACTCGCAAATTCATGCAAAGTTGCGCTAATTCCGAAACTATTTTTGCTCAATCCACTATTCGACCAGATCTGTCAAATAATGTTGAACCATGCGCTTGCCTGGGAAATACGGAAATGAAATCATATGATTACCCATAGGTTCTAGTTAATACGCAAGGGACGCCCTTCCCTACCGCACCAGGCTGTTTCATCCTGGCTAAATAGCGCATGCCTCTTGCGCATGGCGTCTTGCACACTGCACACGTATCCGAAAGTACAAGCTTGTAATAATACTGCTTTCGGTCGCTTGCCGACTTCTTCTTCTTAATGACTTTACCTTTTCCTTTGCTCATCCCTCGTTCGCCTCCAGTAAACGTACTGCTATAGCATTGTATGTACGGGAGGGCGAATGTGCATCAGGAATTGTCAGGGATACGCAATATTTGGTACATTAAAGATGTGTAACGCATAAGGAGGCAGTATTATGAACATACGAATGATTGGAACAGGCAGCGCTTTTGCGAAAAAATACGATAATAACAATGCCTTAATTGAAACAAATGGCTTTCGACTGCTTGTAGATTGCGGGATTACACTGCCAAAGGCGCTCCATCAGCAGGGCATTACGTTTCCTGAGCTTGATGCGGTGCTGATCAGTCACATTCACGGGGATCATGTTGGCGGTTTGGAAGAATACGCTTTTCAAATGATGTTCAAATATAATCGCAAGCCGGTCCTTTATATTGCGGATACATTAATTGAACCTTTATGGGAGCATACACTCCGCGGCGGTTTAACACAGGAGCCGTTAGTCAAGCTAGAGGACTTCTTCGAGGTCCGCCCTCTCGAGCCGAATGTACAATTCGAGCTGCATCCCGGTTTGACGGTTAAGCTATTGCAAACAAAGCATATAGCGAATAAGCCAAGCTATTCTTTTCTATTTAATCAACGCTTCTTCTACTCTGCCGATATGAGATTCGATCCCGGCCTGCTCCAGCAATTAGTAGACGAAGGAGTTACCACGATTTATCATGATTGCCAGCTTGAAGCGCCAGGTGTCGTTCATGCGAGTCTGGAAGAGCTTCTAAGGCTTCCTGAAGCGATTCAAAGGAAAACATGGCTCATGCACTACGGAGACGCTATAGAGCAGTATGAAGGCCAAACCGGCTATATGCGGATTGTTGAGCAGCATAAGCAGTATGAGATTATGTAAACATACGAAAGGCGCCTGCAATTAAGAAATGCGGCGCCTTATCCCATTAACTATTTGTTTCTAAAACGTAGGTAACTGGTCCAAGTTGTTCGACGGATCACCGTCGGCATCACCGCGGATATAAAATTCGCCATCCCTGCCCTTGAAAGTATTAACGCCTGCAATATGACCGGCCTTTACTTCTTGAAGCGCTGCCGCGTAATCAAGCACACGGCCGCTTGTCGTTTTGAAGGCGGTAAGGTCGCCGTCTCCGTCTTTCTGCACTGCAACAATAGACTCTCTCGTATCTTGTCCGCCAATATTATCGCTCATTTATCGTTAACCCCTCTCAAAGCAGATCATGTACAGCCAACCATTATAATGCCCCCTAAGTACTTTAATTATAAATGAAAGCCAATATAAAAAATCCGACGAATTCGCATCGTGTGCGGTCGCCGGATTTCCGTTTTATTTTCTTTTGACCGCTTCTGGCGGAAGCCTCCTTCGCCAGACAAATTGCTCATCATGCGATTGAGAATCCTGTTCAACGAATCTTGCCACTGCATTAACGACAATACCAATAATCCCAAACAATCCCACCAGCCATAATGCCAAATAGGCATACTGTTCAGCCAACAGAAACCGCCTCCTGCGCGCTTTCTATAAAGGTATGCGGGAATGCTTCTGTTTAGTATACGTTGCCAACATGCATATTGAGCGCTGAACGGCTCATACTAAATGACGGTCATGAGATAACTTTTCTATGGTCAAATTTTACATTTGGAGGGACAGCGATGCTGGAAAATTTAGAGAGCGAATATAATTGTTCGAATGCATCTAATGACTTACCGAACTTACTGCAGGAATTAGACCGGCTGGAGCTAGGCGCACAGGGTGAGCAATCTGAGGAACAACAGCAGCACATTAACCGGGTTCGCAACCAAATCCGCTTTATTCGAAACAAATGCGATATTCCGCATGAATCTTAAACAGATATGAAAAAATCCCTTCTACTTGCCGATAATTAAAGTAGGAGGTGTATGATGCCCGGAATATCGATATTCGCATCTAATTTGTACCCCCAAAAGGAAAATAATCCTTAGGGGGTTATTCATCCCTTTTTTACGTATTTAGCCAGGCTTTCATCTTGAAGATGTTTCAGAATCAACTTTTCGGTTACAATGCGGGAGGGATTATGATATGGACAACTGTTTTTACCGGCAGAAAATTGAAGAAGTGCGGGCTGAAATGGTTCGTTTATTTGAAGCTTGCAACAACTTCACTGATCATGCTGTCATTAAAATCAGTCAAGAGCTTGACTATCTCCTCAATGAGTATTCAGGCTGCTTAGCAAACAATCAACGATAATTCTCATCATTCATTTCCAATATAATTAACCACGTAGTAGCAACATAAACGGTATCGCATACAGGAGTAACCCCGTTTTTTAAAATCAATTATAAAAAGCACCAATCAAGGTGCTTTCATACGTTCATATTATTCAGAAAATGCTAGCATTTTCTTCCTCGGAACCATTTATCGATACAACTCCTGCCGGAATTCCGGAAGCAACTCCATTTATGGGCATCCATTGTTACCACTGCATTAGCCCCTAGTGCCTAGTTATTCATTTAGGTTGTGAAAATATCCTATTTCTCATTAACACAGGTTATTAGCAGTAAGTGTTTATCTTCTTCTCGTGGTACTCAGCTTTTATTCTAAGTTTATATTTTGCTTCTGTATCTAAACAATCTTCTAACATTAACAAATGGTAATTACGCGACAACTTATGCCAGTTGATCTTAATGACTGTAAGGATCGACATATCGTAACCTCCCATGTTTTGAATTGGATACTATACAATTCGTATAAAGCGCTCCGTTTTATGTCCATCGCTAATAAAGTTTTTGAGCACGCTTAACTTTGGCTCTGCACATTATTTCGATTGCTTTGATTGCTCTTCCAGCTCGAAACCAACTCCTTTGGGCAAGAAAAAAAGCCGCTCGATTGAGCGACCGGAAATAAACTGGAATTATTATATATTTGGCTGAAATAAAGTTAAACCTAGTCAGGTTAGGCCCAGCAAGACTGACATTGCCGCTTATCGGCTGCAAAAACCACAAGGTGATACATACGAACATCTCTATTTAAAGAAAAACACCCCTTCGGGTGTCGATTAATAACTATTTAATTATTTCATCATATCGACTATTAACCATACCCATCCAATCAGCGATACCCATAAAGGAATACTTAATGTGATACCCCAGAGAAACCCAATATTAAAACTTCCGTCATTATTCATTGGCGCATCAACTCCCGAATAAGATGTCGTCCATTTTTGTCTGGGTGCTTAATTTATATTATATGAAAGCGCTTTAAAAAATACAAGATAATTGTGTACACAATTCTAATCAATGAATTACGTTATGTTTCAGTATCGTCCTATTGTGTAATTAATTATTCAACTTTCTAACTTCACCTTCCGTTTTACATTACAAGTAGAACGGTGAAATACTCTTTAGCCGCATGCTGAAAAGGCCACGGCATTGGGCTGTTGCCATACCGTGGAATCTCTTCATCTTAGCATTCTTATGCTTAATGATCGGCCTTGGGTTCCGTTTTTTTTACATTTCGGCTCTTTTATTCCACAAGAACCTTTTTAAACTATTAATGATGTTTGTTTTGAGGATTATTTTGATAAGTCATTGCAGTGGCTTGTGCCTGTTGAAGTTTTTGTTGTGCCTGTTGAACGTCATAATGTTCCTTCTTAACTTGTTGTTGTGATTGTAGTACTTGTTGAATATTCGTTTGCAGCTGTTGTTCTGCTTGTAGTAATTCTTGATTTTCTACTTGTAACTGTTGATGTGCCTTTAGAACATCTTGTTGCGCTTGTAGTAAATGTTGATTTTCCTGTAGATCAGCAGCTATCTGTTGTATATTTCGGTTTACCATAATGCAAGCCTCCAATAATTATTATGTTAGTCCTTAATTGACCAATAATTATCGTGCTCTTAATGACATTTTTCTATGCTATAACTTAATTGGATTTGGGTAAGCTGCAGGCATCGTTACAACTAAGCAGCATTTTGTCCTGATACACTCTCATTTAAATTACACAACACAAATCGGAGCAGGACGTAATATACGCCTTCTCTCGGTTTCGTGTCGTGCTGCCGAATTTTACGTTCACTTACACGGGCTAATGAAGAATTTGTACTCTCATTTATTCATAAAACCAATCAGTCAGAATTGCTTGCTTCCTCCGGTATCTAATGAGAGACTATGTTGACATGGCAATGGTTGATCACAACAAAAAAAGCCTTGCTGGACAAGGCTTTCGGCATTTAAGTTATGGTGATCTGAACAGGGTTCGAACCTGTGACCCCTACCCTGTCAAGATAGTGCTCTCCCAGCTGAGCTACCAGATCATGTTAGCGACAATTAATAATATATCAGGAGAACGATGCGAAGTCAACACTTTTGGGAACTTTTTTATTACTCCCTCCTAATCTCTGCTCAGCGTTTTCTCTCTGGCTCAGCCGGTCATAATGATTTTAAATGAATTGCAACAATTTGTCTTAACGCTGCGTCAAATAAGTGCTGCAGCAAATTAAAAAAGAGGTGAACGTATGAGAAAACGATCGATATTGATAATGACGCTGGTTGCAATGTTGCTCTTCACACTCGGACAAACCGTCTGGGCATTTAAGGACGTAAAAAATGATGCAAACGAACAAAAGATTGCTGAGCTTAAAAAGCTCGGAATACTAAGTGACGACAAAAATGATAAGTTTAATCCGAAAAACAAGCTCACTTATGCAGAAGGCGTTACATTGATCGTAAAAGGGTTAAAACTCAATATTGATAATATCCGCTTCATTAAAGAACCTA
The DNA here is from genome assembly GCF_056269405.1 of Paenibacillus sp. J2L1-98. Lineage (NCBI taxonomy): Bacteria > Bacillati > Bacillota > Bacilli > Caryophanales > Paenibacillaceae > Paenibacillus > Paenibacillus sp. J2L1-98. Next base: position 412,423 of record NZ_JBWDNW010000001.1, read on the forward strand.
AAGCGAGCGATTATTTCACTAACCTGAAGGACGATGCATGGTATTCGCAAGCGTTTATTATCGCAAGTCTGAACGGGCTTGAAATTCCTAAGACGGTCAAAGCCAGCGATATCATGACACGTGAGCAATTTGCTCATCATTTGTTCAAAGCGATGCTGACGAAAGGCGATTATGCTTTTATTGAAATTTTCATGATGCTAGAGGATGAAGCCGACGTTAACAAAGATTATATGGACAGCATTCAAAAGCTGCTCATCAGCAAAATCATCACTTTGGATAGCTCGAACAAGTTTTATCCTAAGAAAGCTATTACGCGCAGCGAGGCAGCAGGCTGGCTCTATGATGCCATTAAATTCGTGAAGGAGACGACTCCTATTCCTAATTTGCCCGAGCAGCCGGCTCTTGACCTTAAGCTTTCCGTAACTGCTGTAAACTCCGACATCAATAAAGTAACCGTCAGCGCGCAAGCACCTCATCCCGGCTACGGTCTCCGGATCGCTTCCATTGGTTTCGAAGGAAATGAAGCTATTATTTACGTCGAGACGGTATTGCCTGATCCGGACAAAATGTATCCGCAAGTCATTACCGATGTACAGGTTTCCACCTATGTAGACGCAAAGCTAAAGCCGGTGCTCCCTGTATCGGCCCAATCGAGCGAATCGTCGACAGGCAGCGCTGCCATCGCCGAGTAATACAATAGAATAAGGCTTCTCTACTTGTCAGAGCAACTGTTCAGACAGTGGAGAAGCCTTTTTTTCATTCGTTCCCCGGCTAAGACCGCATGGGGATTGCCCAGTCGATAGGCTCGCTCCCGATCGTCCGCAGGAAATCATTCGCCCGCGAGAACGGCTTGCTTCCAAAAAAACCTTTACGCGCTGCAAACGGACTCGGATGCGGCGAAGATATAATATGATGCTTGTCCCCATCAATCTGGTCTGCTTTCGCCCCGGCGTGCTTGCCCCAAAGCATAAATACAACGGGCTTATCTCTGTCGTTCATCGCGGCAATAATAAAATCGGTAAACTGCTCCCATCCGATTCCTTGATGCGAATTTGGATTGCCCTCCTCCACCGTAAGCACCGTATTAAGCAGAAGAACACCTTGCTGTGCCCACGAAACCAGGCTTCCATGATCTGGAATCTCAGCGCCTATATCGGCTTCTAACTCTTTGTATATGTTTTTCAGAGAGGGGGGTACCTTCATGCCCGGCTGCACAGAGAAGCTAAGCCCATGCGCCTGTTGAAGACCGTGATATGGATCCTGCCCCAAAATGACAACCTTCGTTTGTTCGTATGATGTATAATTTAGCGCATTAAAAATATTTTGTTTCTCGGGATAAACCGTCTTCGTCTTATATTTATCTTCAAGCAGAGCAAGCAGCTCTACCATATACGGCGCTTTAAGCTCTCCTTCTAACCGTTCCGACCAATCATTGTTCAACGTTATCTCCATACTCAGAGTCTCCTTAAAACCGTATAAAGCAAAAACCTCCCCCACCATTACCTGATCGCTCAGATCATTGCGAAGGAGAATCATATACTCATTGTTTTCCTGTGCTTTTATACTGATTCTAGCATAGGGAAAAGTAGTGTACAACTTCTGAATATTTAGATGAAACATTACGTCTTCGTAAGCAAACGCTTTGGCTCAAGAGCTGATGCTCTCTACTTCGACGGATACAACTCGCTTCAATCGTTTCATTTGCTCGTAAACGGTTATTGTCGGATAAGGGTCCGGCGAGGAAAGAACGAGATGAAGCTCCCGCCTTCCATCGCCAATATCTTTAATTTTCGTATGCTTTACCGTATGATCCGAACGGATGTTTTCGATGACAGCATGCAGTTCAGTCGATAAATCGATGATCAGACACACCGAAACGTCCCTTTCACGCAGCTTCAACGGGCCAAATGTCCTGACCGCGAACGGCACTAGATTAACTGCTACGATGATGAAAGCTGCCGCCGCGAATGCCTCCTTGTAGAAGCCTGCTCCTGACGCGATGCCGAGCGCCGATGCGGACCATACCATCGCTGCCGTCGTCAAGCCCGAGATGACATCGTTATTTCTTCGGAGAATAACTCCCGCCCCGATAAAACCGACCCCGCTAACGATTTGAGCAGCGAGCCGCATCGGATCCATGTTGGTCATGCCCGGGCGGGCCAATTGGCCTGCGGCTTCAATCGATACAATCGTAATCAGACAACTGGCCACTGCAATAACCATACTCGTCTTCATGCCGAGCGGCTTATGCCGAAGCTGGCGGTCGACGCCGATCAGCAGGCCAAGCAGCAATGCCGTTCCCAATTTTATGACGAATTCTACCGTAGAAATTTCGTTCATCATGCATCTTGCCGCTGCAATGCCATTTCTGGTGCAGAAGCGTGTTCAGGCCTGTCAACGAATGTTTTCAACCGGCTTATTTCCACGCCTGCAAGCATCATAATACCGATACCGTGGTTGTCGTTAACGACGGTCCGTAGATCGTACATGTAATAGTCCGGCGAGAACGAGTAACGCGAGCCGCTGCATACGCCGTGCACGTTGCCTTGCCGGTCAATAGCTCCGCCGGTCAGTCCACGCCAAGCTTTAAGCGCGGCACCGGTATAGGTGTCCTTGCTGTCCAACCAGCCGAAACGCACACCCCTTGCAAATGCATAAGCGAACATGGCGGTGCAGGATGCTTCCTCGTACGCCTCCGATTGATTAAGCACCTGACGCCATAATCCTGATTCGCCCTGCAAAGCGGCCACTCCCGCGCACATGTCCCGGAACATGGCGAGCAGCGCTTCCCGGTCCTGATGATCGTCAGGCAGCTTCTCAAGCAGCTCCGACAACGAGAACAGACACCAGCCGTTGCCGCGTCCCCACGGCACACGCGTCGCCTTGCCATATTTAAAGTCGAATACATGCGACATAACGCCTTCCATCTCCATAAACAAATAGCGTTTAAACAGCAGAAACTGTCTCGCCGCTTCATCAAGCGCTTCGCGTTTCCCTGTCGCCGCAGCGTACCTCGTCAGGAAAGGCGCACTCATATACAGATCGTCCGCCCACATCGTATCGGCCGCATACTCGCCTGCGCACAACCTATAGAACGCGCCGTCTTCTCTGCGCTCCAGCTTTTGGAGCATGAAATCGGCTATTACATCTGCAATAAGGAGGTAACTCTTCTCCTTCGTTTGCAAATAAGCCTCAAGCATCGCCGAACCGAACGAGCCGCAGTTGTCCAGCATCCGGATTAAGACAAGCTGGTGGTTAACGGACGGAAATCCGTATTCATCCCGATCCCATAAAGAATACTCGTACATTTCCGTGCAGCTGCGGATGTGGCCGAGCGCATAATCGGCTACGTCCTGACGGTTCAGCTCGCGAGCGGTTCGCAGCAGCCCGTACATCGTAACGCCGAGCGGATAATCCCATCGCCCGTAATTCGTAGCGGTACCGGTTGTCCATTTGTTGCTAAGCATCGCATTCTCGTAGTAAGGCCGGACCCGCGTCTCCGGTGCATCCAGCGACCAATATGCGCCGCCGGCGGAGCGGCCTTCAAGGTCTACGGCAGAAAACAGCGCAGCCGTCGTACAGACAGACGAAGGATCGTGCTTTTCAGCACAATTCAGCGGTCCCGCATACAACCATGCTCCGCCGCTTCCATGGACGGCAACAGGCAATTCGAATGCAAGCGGTTTTGCTCCCGCGAAAGCGCCTAGTTCAAAACCCCAGCCGCTCGGACCGCTGACGCTGCGCACAAGCAGCTGGCGAATCCCGTGGCTGGCGGGAACGGCTGTCCGGAACGGGCCCGCCTCCTCAAGCTCCACAACCTGCTGGCCGTTCAGCCAAATTGTCGTCGGCCCTGAGGCATGCCCTTCCAGAATGACTGTTTCTTCTTCGGCCGGCACAGCCAGTGCGGTCCAGCCTAATGCTGCAGCCGGCTGCGCAGGACGACCAAACAGCCGCTCGAAATTAGGCAGTTTCTCTTCTTCAACCGTCCAACCCGTCCGGGGCTGCCACGTTAAGCCGCTTTTCTCTTCCGGCAGTGAGTAGTCAGGAAACATTCCTCCGCCGCCAAACACCGATGCTTTCAATGGCCCTGCATAAACCCAACCCGCACTCCCCGCGCGACCGGCAAAAGGAGCAAGCACCTGCAGGATGCGGACTTTGGCCTCCTCCGCGCCGAATCGGCAGCCAAAGCCGGCTTCCGTCTTGCGAGCTTCGATCAGTACAGCGTTCCAGCCTTTGCGGAAAAGCAGCGGAATAACAACTCTTGCATCAGGTTTCATCTCATCTACCGCATTCGACCTGTAAACCTGCTCTTCATTGATATACAGCCGTACCGGCCCGAACGGCTCCATGATGCCGTCGATTGAACGCTCGTCGTCACTCCAAACGAGTCCGAACACGTATGCGTATTCGCCATTCTTCGCATCCGGCAGCTTGACCGACAAATTCATATCGTACAGCCCTTCTCTATTTTGCAGCACGCCCGATTTGGCAAAAGCGCGGAGCGCAAAGGGAACGGGCGGGTTCGCACCGACATAACGGCCGGACAACACCTCTAATATGCGGCGCTCATCGTCGCCGAACCAATAACGCACGCTCTCGCGGGGCTCCATATAGACGGTCATCGAATCATCTCCCCGTTTCCAGTTGACGAGACCGTTCCTGTATCGCCTTCGTTTATGTCAAGCCGGGAAAGCCGGATGTCGAACGTTCTGTCGTACGGCGTCATCAGGTTGACGACCAGTGTTTGACAATTTGCCGGATAGCTCGTATTGTTGAGCGCCTTCGCCCAGTGTTCATGCGCTCCGCTGTCCAGTTCAATCCAATCACTACCGGAAGTAAGACGAGCTGTACCTTCTTTCCAGAAAAGGGTTCCTGCCGCCGCCGGCTCAAGGCCTTTCCCGGATAAATCTCCTTCACTGCTGAACACAAAGGAGATTTGCGTCATCAACACTTCCGGCTGTTCGCAGTGAACACGGATCTTCCATCCTTGTTCGTATTCCGTTAATTCAACCTCGATAAGATGGTGCTGCTCGTGTGTTATTTCCCGAAGATGATGCGGCAGCAAATACCAAGGGCTGACCGGTCCGCCAGCCGTTTCCGGCAAATGCGCCCCCGGGACGGGACTGTAATAACCTTTCTTTTCAGTTGCCGTTAACCGGTATCCATGCTCCAGCTGTTCCATCCGCTTCAGCTTGACGAAGCCGGGCTCAAAGGACGTGCCTATTTGCACGGCGAGCAGCCGCGCAGCGCCATGCCGCAGCGCGAAGAAAGAGTTCGTCTCAGTCATGACGGTGACGCTTGTCGCCCCGTCCCGCTGCCGGGCGACCGGAGCGCCGAAATCGGGATGCAGCCGGCTGTGATAAATCCGGCCGCCGTGTCCGGCTGCCTCCATATCACCCAAAAAGCGCTCCCGGGGAAAGTCGCGGTTTATAAATACCCGGTACCGGTCCGGCAGCTTGCCAGGCTCGATCGTACGTTCGCGAAGTTCCGGGTAGCGTAAAAAGCCGATCAACGCATTATTGGGGAGCCAGCCGGGATGAGTCAACGCCTGACCCGCGAGGTCTGCTAACGCGGCAAACAGCGGATCCCGGTCGCGGTTCTCCATCAGCTTCGTAACGAGGAAATAGCTCCCCATATTATATTTGCTGCCGAAATCCTGGCGGCCGGAATAATCCGTTACCACTTCGCCGTCCGGATGAATCAAATATGCCATCATCCGTAAATTACGGCGAATCGGCTCCAGCAATTCAGGACGGTCGAACAGCTCCGCCGCATAAAACAGTACGATATCGCTAACCCCGTTGTAAATGCCGTTGCTACGCTCGGTCCACTCTCCATCTTCCGTGCAGTCTATTCCTTCCGCCAGCCACTCGTCCGCCCGCTCTTTCAATTCCGGTTTTCCTGTCAGCTTATACATAAATCCAAGCGCTGCAGTTATAACCCAGCGGTGATTCGGAGTATGGCAGCCCCCTGTCAGCAGCGCCGGTATTGTCCGCTCCAGAAAAATCCTGATATCCTCCGCAGCATTGCGCAAAGGTTCCCATCCATGAGCGGCCAGCAGCTCGTACACCTGCGCTAGACCACTCACAACGAATGCGGTGTCCGGCGGCGAGTGCATATTCGTCCATCCGGGCGAAATCGTGCCGTCGGCATGCTGGAACCGTAAACAGAACTGAGCCGCAAGTTCCAAACGCGAGAGCAATTCGTTATCGTGGTAATAATTTGAATCTTCATTAATAAGTGCGGCCGCCCATAGCGCCATCACCATCGGCGTTCCGCCATGGCTCGGCCAGGCGATGCCGTTCACGGGATCGGCAACCCCCCCGTAAAATTTGCTGCTGCTGTCAATCACCTGATTTTCGATTCCGTCTTTTACCCAATAATCGTTAATAGAGACCAGCTTCTCATACATTCTCATCATCTCTCTTTCTGCTATTCCCGATCCTCGAGAACGCTCCGGATTTTGGTCAGTTCCCGTTCGATCCGATCCGGAATCTCTTCAAACAACCGTTCCCATGGAACGAACGTTTTTGAAGATTCGGTAAATTCATATTCGATTTATTCAAAGGATGGTATAAACCTGTAAAACGACTGCAAATAGGTTCGCACAGCCCGATTGTCTTCCTCATTAGCGATTAAACGATCCCCGTACCAATCGGGGAGCGTCAATCCGTCCTTTCCCGCTTCCTCATTCGTACAGACCCGCGCATCAGGCAGCAGCTCGAACAATACCGGCAGCGGAGAAAAAGCATGCTTACCCGGCTGCGAGTACAGCTTCAAGCGCTTACCGAACAAATTGCTCCTATCCGGCAGCAATGCTTTCAAATAGCGCCCGTGAAAGCTCGCTTCGCAGTCCGCGACGCTGCCGTCGCCGTTCACATACACCCAAACATGCTCCAATTCATACAAATGCTGAATATCGTAATCCCATTAAATCGCGAATTCGATGACATGATCGATTGCAGGGTCCGTGAACGTAAACCGGCGATTAAACGATGGGGAAGCTTCCCCGTTTCGAAGCACAGTCACGCCGACCCGTACCGGATAGAACGGTTCCTTTTCATCGAATAACAGCCTCGGCGCATAATGGAGTATTTGATCCACATCCAGGTTACACCTTGATGGATGCAAGCTTTGAGATCAGCAAATCATGACTCTCCTCGATTTCCTCCGGCTTGCAAGCCGCTTTCAGCTCATAGACTTTGACCGGAGCCGCCTCGATAATCGGAAGGAAACGATCGAAATAGGTCATATCGCCGCTGTGCACGTAAGGGCACCAGTGGTCTGACAGCCCTATCGTTTCATGAATATGAATGCCGACAACGTTGTCCTTGATCGAATCCATTTCCAGTGCGTTGTCGTAAAGACCCATCCGTTCCATCATCATGCCATGGCCAAAATCGTACCATAATCCGACCGGTGCGCCTTTCATCCGGTCAATGACCGTTTTCGCCTCCCGCAGCGTCGGCATTTGATAGCATCTCGAACGTGTTTCGATGCCGATCGCGATGTCCCACCCTTTGGCGGCGATTCTGTCGCACACTTCTTCCAGACTGTGCTGGATGCGCTGCAAATAATGGCCGCTAAGCGACTCGCGGCGCTCTAGCATTTCATTCCAAAGCTTCACGTACGCCTTTGATTCACGGCCCTGTTCGTTGTAAATGCCTTTCAGTTCATGATCGATATTATAATCGAACGGCACCTCGCCCGGATGCACGACAACCGCCTGAGCCCCATATCGATTGGCATATTCCACAGTCAATAAAAGCAAATCAACCGCCCGCTTCCGCTTCTCCTCATCGTCGAAACCGAGCAGCACGGAATCGGTGCCATAGTCGGGATCGGCGATATGAGGAAACGTATTGTGTACGCTGGAGACGCCGATGTCCCCACGCTCGATCATCGGTTCAATCGTAGCGAGCAGCTCTTTCGTAACATTATAATTCAGCTCCACGCGTTGAAAGCCAAGCGCGCGAATTTCCTCTATCATCTCGCTTCCGACGGTATGCCGTTTAATGTTCCAGCACGTTGAGAACGAATACTCTCCTTTTGATTTCCCCATAAGCCCCTCCATTTTCTCGCGGTCCCCTTACGTTCGTAAGTGTTGTTACCCCTTCACCGCTCCAAGCATCACGCCGCTGACAAAATAACGCTGCAGCCACGGATAGACGATCAGAATCGGTACGGTTGCAAAAATAACACTGGCCGCCTTCAGACTTTCCGGCATCATTTTATGCATCTGCGAGCCTTCCATTTGCATCAGTTCAGTGACCATATTATTTTGAATAAGCTGGTACAATTTCAATTGAAGCGGATACAATTCCGGACTTTGAATGTACATAAGCGTATCGCTAAACCCGTTCCAGCGGCCTACGGCATAAAAAAGGCTGAGCGTGGCGATGACCGGAAGCGAGAGCGGCAGAACGATGCTGATAAGCGTACGATACTGGCTGCTGCCGTCGATTTCCGCTGATTCCTCCAGGCTTTCCGGAATATTGTTGAAAAACGAGATCAGAATAATCAAATAGAAAGGATTGATTAAGCCCGGCAGCACAAGCGCCCAAATCGAATCCAGCAAATTCAGATTTCGGATCAAAATATATTCAGGGATAAGGCCGCCGCTGAAAAACATGGTAATGACGATAATGAACATGACCAATTTGCGGCCCTTCAAATTTCTTTTGGAGAGCGGATATCCTGCTGCAATCGTCAACACCATGCACAAAACCGTAAACAAGCAGGTGAGCAGTATGGTGAAGCCAAGCGAACGAATCATCGACGAATCGGTAAACACCTGCACATAGGCTTGCCATTCCAATTCCACCGGAACTAAATTTACTTCTCCTGACGTAATCGCACGGGTAGAGCTCAGTGAAATAGCCACTATATGAAGAAATGGAGCCAGACACACCAGCACGCAAGTCGTTAAAACGATAAAGTTGATTGTGTCGAAAACTCGGTTGGCGGTTCGATCTCTCATGTCGTACGCTCCTCTCTATTATTCGAGTTTATAATATACTTTCGTCTGTCAGCTTTTTGGATGCATAATTTGCTCCGAGAACAAATACAAGTCCGACAACAGCTTGGAACAAGCCGACAACCGTCGCCAGCGTATACTGACCGGATTGAAGCCCGATTCGATAAACGAATGTACTCAGCACATCGGAATATTCCCGCACCGCGAGATTGCCAATGACATACGGCCGTTCGAAACCGATCGATATCATATGGCCGAGATTAATGATAAGCAGGGTGACGATGGTTGGCTTTAGGCCCGGAAGCGTAATATGCCAAATTCGTTTCAGCCTTCCTGCTCCGTCCATTTCTGCTGCTTCAAACAACTCTTTGTTAATACCGGTGAGAGCCGCCAAATAAATGATCGTCCCCCAGCCTGCGCTTTGCCATACGCCGACGCTAAGATAGGTAAACAGCCAATCGTTTTTTTCGGTCAGAAACGGAATCGCTTCAAATCCTAAAGATGTTAGCATATTATTTACCATGCCGGACTGTGTGCCGAACACTTGATAAACGATACCGCCTATAATGACCCAAGAAATAAAGTGGGGGATATACAAAATGGTTTGCGAAAGCTTTTTAAACCAAACGCTTTGCATCTCGTAGAGCATAATCGCCAGAATGAGCGGCGCCGGAAACGATACAAGCAAATCCAGTAAATTCAGCATAAGCGTATTACGGAGGGTTAAGTAGAAATCACGCATCCCGAACACTTCTTTAAAAGCCTCCAGGCCGATCCACTCGCTTCCGTTAATCCCCTGGAAAAAGTTAAAGTCTTTGAATGCGATTTGAATGCCGTACATCGGGCCGTATCTGAAGAGGATGAAGTAGGCCAGCGGTAAAACAAGCAGCGAATACAGCTGCCAATTCCTGCGTAAATATCCGGTAACGCTCACAGCGGTCTGCCTCCTTTTAACGACCGGCTTGCATGCGGGGAAAAGTCGCATATCGCTGCTCCCCGCATACACCGGTCTTCATGGTGCTTATTTCATTTCTTTGTAAACTTCTGTGCGCTCGTCTTGAATTGCCTGACCGCCGCTTGACATATAATCCTTCATCATGGATTCATAGGTGCTTTCGAATTGTTCCGGCTTCGCCATTGTCGTCTTGACGAGTATTTCATGGAATTTATCGAGCAGCGTCGTGCCGTATTTTGTTTGCGCTTCGATCAGTCTAGGCGTAAGAATCGGCGGGAGTGTATCCGCATTCGAGATTTTGAGCGCAATGCGAACTTGGTCCTGCTGCGCTTGCGGAAATTGTAACGCCTTTACTTCATTATTTTTTTCATCGCTGCCGAGCTGCATGCCGTTTGTTACAATGGTCATATCGCCGCTGTTATACATACGGTTTTTAGCTTCTTCTGTCTGGTTTTCCAGAGCAACCGGAATACCGTCTTTCAACGTGTAGTTCTCGCCCTCGATGCCGTTCTGCATCTCGAACAGGACATCTTCAGACGCCATCCAGTCCAAATATTTAATCGCTTCGACTGCACGCTCACTCGACTTCGGAATCATAAGGTACAAGCCTACTGGTGCGTACTTCGGCTTCGGATGCTTGCCTTCTTCATTCGAATAAACGTCAACTGCGGATATCGTAGCGCCGGATACATTTTTCTGCAGCAGGTCGTAAGTGCTGTCCTGCCCATAGATGTTCGTATCGTCCTCGCTAAAGAAGCCGATTAAGCCCTTCGTAACGTCCTCAGTCAATTTTTTCTTATCTTCGTCCAGACCGAAATCCGCACTCATTAAACCTTCGTTATACAGCTTGTTCATGAACTGAAGCGCATCTTTAAAGCCAGGCATCAGTACCGGATAATCGCGGGAGCCAAGCTGCTGAGTCAACGTGAATTTCTCTTCTTCCGACACTGACTTAATGAACGACCAGATCAGCGGCTCATATTGGGCTGGTGCGATCGTCATGCCAAGAGGTACGACTTTGCCGCCCGTTGCGCCAGGATCCTTTTCTTTAAACGCTTTGAGCGTGTTGTACAGCTCTTCTGTCGATTGCGGCACCGGCAAGCTCAGCTTATCGAGCCAATCCTGACGAACAAAGGAAGAATATTTACCCAAATTCGCCCGCTTTGCCGGGATCGCATACTGCGTGCCTTCAAGCTGACCGTAAGCTAGCGCTTCCTCGCCGAGAAACGCCTTCAAATTCGGAGCATGCTGTTCGATCAATTCGGAAAGATCTGTCAAGCCGCCTTGCTGCGCGTAGCGGTAAAACGTACTCGAATCGTACGTGAACACGATATCCGGCACATCGCTGCCGCTTGCCATCAACACATTTAACTTCTCTACTTCTTCGGACCGGGGTACAGGAACGAATTTAACATCGACGTTGTTCGCCTTACCGAACTTTTCTCCAATCCATTTCGTCCAATAGTTATCGGTGATGGTGTAGCCTGCTGGAGAATTGCCACGATCAAACACTTCAACTTTAAGGGTGACCGGCTTCTCTGTTGTACCGCCGTTCGCTCCTTCTTCAGCTTTCGGCTCCGACTTTGATGAACATGCAGAGAAAATTAATGAACATACTAGGACTAGCAAAAGGATAGATCTTTTCGAACCCATGTACCGTTTTCTTTTCATGTTTCTAAACATCGTTCCAACCCCTTCTACATATCGTTTGTTATTCTGTACAGGCTGCACGATCTGTTAAGATAGCGCTTTCACTTCCGTTATTGCAACCTGTACCGGAATGACCAAAGTATGGCACGCCATCCGGACAAGTCGCAATAAACTAGTTTCAAATTGATAAACCCGAAGTGATATATCCAAAAACTGGTTATATCAACTGTTATCGTACACTAAACATTTTTCAAAAAATATCGGTATGGCGCGCTTTTCCGGGCTTTAGCTTGAGCTTTCTGTAATCTCCCGGCGTTACTCCGACCACCCGCTTGAACACTCGGCCGAACGTAATCGAATTCGCATAGCCAACCTGGAGAGCAATGCTTTGCACGGAATCCTCGGACTCCGCGAGCAGCCCCTCGGCATGCTCCATTCGCAGCTGCACGATGAAATCAACGAATTTCATATTGAACTCTTCTTTGAACAGGTAGCTTGCATATTTGCCCGAGATTTGAAAGCGATCGCTCAAATGCTTAAGAGATAAGTCCGGATTCACAAAATTTTCTTCGATATACGATTTCATTTCGGTAATCATCGCCCGATGGTTTTTGGTTTCGCAATAAGCGACGTAATGACGATACATTTCAGTTAAATACTCGAAGAAAAGAACGCGAAGCTGATCCAGCGAGACCGTTTCCTCTACCGTTTGCTTCCAGAGCCCGGCCTTTTCCCCTTTAAAATGCTCTTGCAGGTCTTCCGATATGTTGCCAAGCTCGCTGCCCAGCATGTCCATCATCGTTTGCAGCAGCAGCCGAATATCTTCATCCTTTAGGCAATCCAATGCCAAAGATTCGAATATCTTGTCCAAATATACGCGCCATTCGCCTGTCGACAGCCGGAACTCTCTGACCAGATCGGCAGCCATCTGTAAATACTTATACGATCTCTGCCTAGTATCTCCCGGCAAGTCATCGCTCATAATGACGGCTTCCTTTCCGAGCGACAATTTATGCTGCATCGCCTCAGCCGCCGCCTTAAAGGATATCGTTATCATCCCCCAACCCTTGACGACAGGGCCGATTCCAAACGTTAATGACATGCGGAGATTTTCAGATACCCATGCGCCGCCTTTTTCTGCAAACTGGCGAATTTTATCCTTCGGAGCTTGCTCCGCACCGCTTATCCCGATTATGATGCCCATTCTGCTCTCGCCGACCCATTCCGCCCAAGCATGCATCCCGTCGTCCCGTGCCAGCTCCTGCAGTACATTCGTTAAAGCAAATTTAAGCGTATTTTGATCGCGTACGGAGAAGCCGCTCCGGAAATGACCGTAATGGCCGATCTCTACTACCATAAAAGCAAATAGATCAAACGTATTTACTTCTGGAAGCAGCTTCAATTTCAGCAGGCGTTCTTCCACATGCTGATTCCCTTCTCCTTGAATGATTTCAAAAAATAGCTGTTTCCTGCCCACCAGCAAATTTTCGCGCTGCTCCTTTTCGTAATCCTCCGTTTGCTGAATCAAGTTTTCCAGCGTACGATCGATTAAAGACAGCTCATCCATCTTCATTCCGAAGCCGTCGCTCCGAAGTTGAATCGATTCTATCCGGTTCATCATAACCCGGATCGGCTTGTAATTTTTTCTCGTGATGTAGATGATGTAAAAAATGGCAAAGATGACCGTTAATAAACCAATCACTATCCAAACATACGATATGACCGATACCCAAAGGAACAGCTGTCCCGCAGCGATCCCACTCTCAAAAGTCCATCCCAGCATATCTGAGTTCAATCTGTTGAGCACTTTTCCGTTTTCTTGATCTGTGTCGCTCTGGATGGAGGGCAGCGTCGAGAAAACTAATTGACCTTCCTCATCGCGAATCGTAAGAAACGTCACCTCGTCATTATTCATCGAACGAATCATCCGCTCGACGTCATACATATCTACATTAATAACGACAAACCCTTCCGTTCCAAATGGGAGCGGCTGTCTTTTGTACATCGAAATAACCTGCTTATTTTTCTCCGTACTCATCTCATGAAAGGGACGAACCGACGACCAGCCTTGATATTCCGGACTAGCGAGTGCCTGCTCAATAAAGCCTTTATCCGCAAAATCTTCCCATTTCACCAGTCCGCTGCGCGTAAGCACCTGCTTATCCTCAATCCGGTAAACATATATCGAATCGATCAAACCATCGTTTGCAATCAACCCCCGCATGCTATCGACAACATCAAAGAGCACTTCTTGATTGTCCTGAGTATGCTCAACATTAAGAAATTCGCGATAGCGATCATTTTTCTCCATTTCCTCAAGTACATCGGTCTCGACGCCTCTAAGCGAGCGCGACACCGTATCCATAATATAGCCGGTAGATATCCGATCCGCTTTCACGGTTTCCTTATGGGAGATTTCATTAACCATAATAAAGGACATGAAAATAAGGATCGTTACCGTAAACAAAAAAATCGGAAAATAGGAAAGCAGCATTCGGCGATACCAGTTCTTTTTCAAATCAACCACTCCTTTTTCTAGGCCAAACAAACGATTATCAAGGTAAAAATGACTATAATTGAAAATAACAATAGTCCAACGAGTAAGTTAAGCGCTTTCTCCAATCATTCTAAAAGATAAACAGCTTCAATTCAATGTCATAAAATGTAGGGCAAAATCAAAATATGGATAGGTAAATATGCATAAAAGATCCTTCCCCTGCTCAATCTGTCGCAAGCGTACAGATCATGGCAAAGTAAGGATCTCATTCGGGCCATTCTATGCCGCTGAAGGCGGTTAAACCTGCTTATCAAACCAATTGTAAAAGTATTGATTAATATATTGCCCCGCCAGCATGTATGGCATCGTTTCTTCCTCAACAAAATTTTCCCTGCCTCTGATGCTAAAATAAAGCCACAGCGCGATCCCTCCGGAAAATGACTCAGGATGATAAGCAGCTCCATTCAGGAGGCTCGAAATAGTACCCATACAATCCTCGATCGCGTCTTCGCCTTCAGGATGATACGCTTTTAGCTTTATTTTCAGATAGGAATAAATATAAGGAAACTCCTTGCTGCCGGCTAATATGGAGCTATAGAGCGCAGTCGAAATGGATGCTGCCATAATACCCGTTTTCCACTGCTCTGCCTTATCCTTTAAAGAAACATCGTCCTTAAACCTTTCCAGCAGATCATTATACAGTGTATCCTTCAACGAGAACAACTCTGCATATAACCGCCGTGAGCTTTGCTTGAGCGAAGACTCCTCATTCTTGTGCTGATTCATTCAACCGCCTACTTCCCCTATTTGCTCAGGTTTGCGTTACAGCTTCTAGTTTACTGCATACAAATTGGAGAATGCAAAAAACTTTTCTTAGAAGCATAAAAAAGCCCGTTGCGACTTATCGCAGCAGGCTTCATTCCCATCCTATTTGACACGCACGACCTCGGTCCCCGCGATAAAATCATGAATGGCCCGCTTATCCTCGCGTAATCCAACCATAAATGCGCTGACGATGACCGCTATCCCCAAAGTTACTGCATATACAAGCCCGCCGACAACGTTGCGCAGTAGCATGGTACCTATTCCAGGCGATGAGCCGTCAAGCTTTCTAATCTGAATACTGCAAATCCGTTTGCCGATTGTGTAACCGTTCCAAAATACCGGAAGCAATAACGAATAGAGGAATGAAATCACATCTGTAAAAAATTCTCTTCCCTCAAACCCTCCTGAAATTAACCAAGAAATAAAAAATAACGGAATGCCAACAATTAAACCATCCAATAAAGAAGCTCCTAATCGAATCCAAAATCCTGCGTTCATGAGAAATCCCTCCAACAATGCTTTAATGTTGTTGCCCGATGCGCAATGCTAACCAATAAAGCGGTTTTCACTCATCGAATAAGATGTATGCGGTACAGGGATAGATGTATGACAGAATAAATTAACTTTCAAAGTGAGACACTACTGATTACCATTACTATCCTCATTAAAAGGTGGTTTTATTAACTCGTGAATTCTGCCAATGATTTATTGATCAAAAAAGCCTATGCCAAGCCTAGCTTGAGACAAAATATAGTTAACAAGGGCATGATCTGCCTTTATTGCGATTACTCTGGTTTTGCTGCACAAAATAACTATGGAATAGCTTGCTGCTTTGTCTACAACCGGACGATAAATGTTACCGCCAAAAAATTGCAAATTGAACAAGACGGAGGTTCAAATTACGGCGAGCTGCAAGCGATCGTATACAGTCTTGAAATTCTCGCTGAAGCACTAACCGAGCATCAACCGAAACTCGCTGTCATATTTACGGATTGCAGCAGTATAGCAAAAATTTTATCAAAACCTCACTTCTCACATCAGTATTATGAACAAGCAAGGTATGAAATATTGGCTGCGATACATCACCTGAATAATAGGTTCCCTGAGGTTGAAGTAATCGTAAAGTACATTAGCAGTCACAAGAAAAATAATGCTCTGCACAGATTGGCTCATAATGCTGCCAGAGATGCTGCTAGCAGACAAGAGTAGTGTGACGATCGAAAAAACCTCCTTCGCCAAAATCTGATTTAGTCAGATTTTGCAAAGGAGGTTTTTTCGGCTTGTGCATAATGCACATCGTATGTACTTCGTGAAAACCATTGATTCCTCAAGGTTTTCCAGGTATGCCGAGGACGGGAATCGAACCCGTACGGTGGTCACCCACCGCAGGATTTTAAGTCCTGTGCGTCTGCCAGTTCCGCCACCCCGGCATGTTGTGAAGGTTTTGCTAATGGTGGGCCCTGAGGGACTCGAACCCCCGACCAATCGGTTATGAGCCGACCGCTCTAACCAACTGAGCTAAGGGCCCTCGAAAAACGTCTATTTCAACGTATTCATCGAAAGGTTGGTTGCGGGGGCAGGATTTGAACCTGCGGCCTTCGGGTTATGAGCCCGACGAGCTACCGGGCTGCTCCACCCCGCGACGTATTTCCATTTGAGCAAAGCTTCTTGAAATGGCGACATAAAATAATATACTATATGGAGGTGTTTTAAGTCAAGCAAAATATTCTAATTTATTTTTTTATGTTTTTTAAGGAATAAATCTAACGCCGAAACGCCCTTTGCGCGACTTGAAAACCTCAACCTCACGCGGGCATTCGTAGCCGTAAACCCACCAGTCATTTTCCATTCTTCTAACCAGGCACCCAGCTTGAAACTTCGTTTCGTATAGGCGAACCCAGTACACCCATCTCATGCGAATCACCCACTGTCTGATAGGATAAGCAGCTGTTCTGCCGCCTCAATAAAGGTTATATCCATTAGAATGCCCCAAAATTGGGATAATAAATGCAAATCGGGTATACTCAAATTAGGTCATTATGAAGGAGCTGAAGACAATGTTATATGGAATCGTCGTTTTTCCGGAAAAGCATGTGCAAGATAACGCGAATAACTGGCGAAGACGCCATGATCCGCATTACTCAGCAATCCCTGCTCATCTGACAATACGAGAAGAAGAGGAATGGAACGATGTCGAGCTGCAGCTTGCTGTTGCTCATTTAGAGCGGGTAACGTCTGCGATACCGGCTTTCTCCATTTATTTTAACCGAGTATCTACCTTCTATCCGGTCAATCATGTGCTCTATCTGGCGCTTCAGGATACAGCCTCGATGCAGAAGCTCCATGAGGACGTATGCAGCGGTCCATTAACAATCGAAACGCCTAAATACGTTTTCACGCCGCATCTCACGATCGGGCAGCAGCTTTCGGCTGATGAGCTTCACGATCTATATGGCAATCTGCGTATGCAGTCCATTGACTTCACTTCAAAAATCGATCGCGTTCATTTGCTTTATCAAACCGATAACGGCTCTTGGACCGCTTATCAATCGTTTCTGCTAAGAGGATAGACCTAAAAATAACCTAACGCGTAAAAGCCCGCAAACGACACTCAGGCCGATTGCGGGCTTTCTGCGATTTTGCTAATTAATCACCCATCGGCTTTACATCGATTGCGCCGCCTCCGCCGTCCATGCCCCCGTTCGGATTCGTCTTCAAGCGTTCCAGCACTGCGTTGCCGCGTGTCTCCCACTCGGCAAGCGCCTCGCGTGATGTCTTCGTTCCTTTGATTACTTCCTGGAATAACTCATAGCCTGGATTTTGAGCTTCCCAAATACCTGGTTTTTCACGATAAAGTTTAGCCGCATCCGTGCTTGTAGGCGGCAGAGGCTTAAGCGTCGTAAATGCTTCCATGTTGTATTGCATGCCGCCGATTGGCTTCAAGAACTCTTTACGCGCTACCATTTCGTAAAGGCTTCGCGATTTCAGCTTAGCCCATTCCTTGCTGTTCGAGTATTTAATAAAATCCCAAGCGTCTTTATCATTTTGCGCCTTGCTGTTGATACCCATCAGTTGACTAAGATTAATGCTGCCGCCGGCATCCGGATCGTTAGGATGTACAGGCACGGTTACGACATCCCAGTCAACAGGTTCAAAATCTTTGATTTTCGAAGCGTTGTCTGCCGCTCTCTTAAGCTCGTTAATATAGCCGTAATCGCCGATTGTCATCGCTACTTTGCCTTTGATAAACAAATCGCCATAGAAAGGATCATTGACGCCTGCAGCGTTTTGCTTCTCATAAATCTTCTGCATGTATTCCTGAGTCGGAATAATTTCTTCTTTGTAAAGCGAGGATACGGAATTCCATACCTGTTCCCATTGATCGCTGTTTACGAGCATTTTCTCGCCTTTGTCATCCCACATTTTCAATTGCAGCGCTTGGCTGTAAACTTGCGTATCATTAAAGCCGTCGGATGGCCAACGGTTGAACGAGAAGCCGAATTTACGATCCTCGCCTTCTCCTTTGGCAACTTGACGGGCCAAGTTAAGAACGTCTGCCCACTGCATCTTATCAGTTGGAGGCTGTATGCCCGCATCGGCGAACAATTTTTTATTGTAATAAAGCGCAGAAGAGCTGAACGTAGGCGTTAATGCGTACAGATTACCGTCGCCTGCCGCCTTAATACCGTCAATAACAGTTGGAACATAATCGCTTAAATCAAATTTATCCTGCGTCACAAGCGGATCAAGCGGCTGAAGCAGATTGTCTTGCGTCAGGCGGCGAAGCATGTTGTAGTCCAGGACGACCACATCAACCGGATTTTGACCGTTTAGCATCTCTTTCATTTTCTCGTAAGGATCCGGCTGCGTTACCGGCTTGGATGGATCTTGCTGCTCGAAACGTTGATCATCATAGTTGATTGCGCCAACGATTTCAAACTCGATGTTCGGATGGGACATTTCGTACATATCTGTGTATTGCTGACGGAAATAAGGCTCGTTATCCGATCCGCCGTAAAGCACGCCAACCCGTAATACCCGTTTTTCAGCGGACTCTTCAGAGCCGCTGCTGCACGCAGCCAGCAGGCTTATAAGCAAAGCAAGGGTCAAGCTAACCAAAGCAAATTTACGAATCCGCATTCCTGACAACCGTTTGTTATCCATCCGATTTAACCCCCCAATGATTTAGGCGGAGTAATAATAATCCGCTCACCGTCAAACTCCATCGTTGCTTTGTCTTTAATGTTTAATGCGGATAAATATTCCTTAGGCACTTGCAACCGTCCGACCCGATCTACGACGACAAAGGCTTCATGCACAGCTTGCAGTCCGCTGGCAACAGCCGGAAGCTCTGCCTCACCTCCATCAAGATTAATATTCGGATTTCGTTTAATAAACTCGGTGCTCGTTAAACCGTCGCGAATCGCAACGACCCGATCGACCTTGCTCGCGAGCGTCAAGTCATGCGTAACGATCACGATCGTAATGCCGATCTCGCGGTTCAGCCTGCGGAAAATGCCCATAATTAAATCGGAGGTTGTTGTATCGACAGAGCCTGTCGGCTCATCGGCCAGCAGCAGCTTTGGACGGTTCGACAGCGAAATCGCAATCGCGACCCTTTGCTGCTCCCCGCCTGATAGTTGATGGAGCTTGTTATGCATGCGCTCTTTCAAACCGACCCATTCAAGCAGCTGTTTCGCATATGCGCGATCAACTTTGCCCGATAACATCATCGGCATTTCCACATTTTCAAGCGCGGAGAGGTAAGGCAGCAGGTTGCGGGCATTATTTTGCCAAATAAACCCTACCGTTTCCCGCTTGTACTGCACGAGATCCTCTTCGCTAATTTTGAGCAGATCCCATGGCCCAACATGCACCTGTCCGGCAGAGGGGCGGTCAAGACCGCCCAACGTATTCAGAAGCGTAGATTTCCCGCTGCCGCTGTTGCCGATGATGGCCATGAGCTCGCCTTCGTTTACTTTTAAGTTCAAGCCTTGAAGAGCGACGACCTCCAGATCGTCTGTCTTGTAAATCTTCACCAGACCTTCGCAATCGATCATCGCTGTTGTCATCGTTCCTCTCCCATCTTAACCGCTTGATGCACTCTCAGCCTGCGAATATGCAGGAAGAGAAGCAATGCTCCGACCAGCATCATGAATCCGACTACGACGAACAATTGATTCGTGTCGCTCGATTCGAATACGACCCGGAACGGCGGTACGGTTTCTTCAACATTTTCAGTCGTCTGCAGGAATGGCAGGAAGAGCATGCTGACCGCTTTCCCGATTAAGACTCCCAGACCTATCGCAAGACCGGCTGTGAAAAGCTGCTCTAGCAGAAGCATACCGGTAAGCTGTTTACGCGATAATCCCATCGCGCGCAAAACCCCAAACTGGACGACACGGCCGGATAAGTTAAAGAACCAAAAGAGTACATAGCCTGCTAAAGTTATGATTACGGAAACGAGAAAGCCTAAGCTCAATATGCCGAAGACGCCGCCTCTGGTCGGGAGCTTTGATTGCGAGATCAGCTCGCTCCTGACATCTTTAACGGACGCAATCTCTATACCCGCCTTCTGCAGCTCCTGAACGATAGGCGCAACTTTTGCATCAGGCTTCATCTTCAGCCATACCTCATAAGGGATGATCGGAAGCTGATCGTAAATATAATCCAGATTCGTAATGATAAACGGCGATTTGTCCGGATATTGGCTAGGCCAGTAAGGCAATATCCCTACCACTACAAAATCGACTTTGCCTTCCGGGAAGCCGACCGATACAGGATCATTCAGCTTCAGCTGATACTTCTCGGCTACCTTTGAAGGAATAAGTGCAGCATGCTCAGACAGACCTAGATTATTTAAATAATAAAACGGATGTACGGGATATAAGTCGTTGCGGAACCATCCCACTTTGGCGAAATCCACGTTATCGATCCCCATGATTGTACCTTGACCGATTGATTTCCCTGAAATGACGACGCTCCCCTTCGTCTGTAAGACACGGGCTGCAGCTTCTACCCCATCCAGGGAACGAAATATCTCGAAAGGAGGTTCACTATACAAAATTTTCGTAGGCACGCTTTGACCCCCGCCCCCGGAGCCTCCGCCATTCCCTCCGCCGGTTCCACCACCGCCAGTTCCACCGCCGGTGCCGCCGCCGCTTCCCGGCTTCGTTACGGTCTCGGCAGTACCTTCCCAAACCGTTTGAACGGTAACGTCGGTTCCGTACTTATATAACGTCCGCTCCGTCGAGTTCAAATCGATCGTTCGGGCTGCCGATGCATTGTAAACGCCTAGTCCCAGCGTTAGCACTAATAAAATCATGAGCGGGTAATAGCCCTTTGACGATCGTGAAAGCTGAGTGAGCGTCAAATAAAGCGGCACAGGCAGAAACTTACGTCCAAGCCATGTGAAGAGACTTAATAGCCAAGGGAATAACCTTAGGAAAAATAATCCGAGTGCAAAAATCGAAATCGCCGGTACAAAAAACAGAAACGGTTGAACGTTTAATTGATCCGTTGTCATGCCTGTTTTGAATGTCAGCATTTGACGTTCATTGAACATATACCAGCCATAACCTGCAGCAGCCAGCAATAATACGTCGAGATACCAGCGCTGCCAACCAGGCTTACGGTCAGAGCGCGCCAGTTCCTGCTTGTAGCTGACGATTGATGATCTTGCATAAATGACAGCAGGAATAACCGTTGCAAGAAGTGCAAGCAAAACCGCCGCGCAGCCGGCGATTATAGCCTCCGTAGAGAAGCCGACCGGTATCGACTTTCGGTTGACGAAAGAGAGGAAGCCGTTGGCCGACCCGATACTCTTCGCCATAAACCAGCCGATAAAGGGACCGCTCGCAAGCGCAATACCGCCGAGCAGCAGACCTTCTAACAAATAGATCCATATAATTTGCCTTGTTCCTGCTCCCCTGCTGCGGAGCACGGCAATGTCGCTGCGCTGTTTATCAAGCGATTGGCGGGCGTTCATGGCAATGAAGAAAAATACCATGGCCAGCATTGGAGCAGCGAGAGTGAACAGAAGCGTTTGCAGCTGCAGGCTCTGCTTCTTAAATTCAGTAAGCGTGGACGCAAAGGAAATTTCTACTCTCGTATCCTTTAGGCGCTGGTACAATTCAATGTTCAAGCGCTCAAGCGTTCTGCCCAGCGGTGATAATTGGCTCGTTTGAATTTCCGATAAATCGAAGGCGTAATACCAGCTGGCATTATGAAGCGGAATGCCTTTCTTAGCCAGCAGCACCTTCTCAAATGCAACCTCACTGATTTGCAAAGTGTTCAGCAGGCTTTCCATCCCTTGATACCAGTATGAACTCGTATCAGTAAGCGGCTTAACCGCCCCGACGATTTTGACCCGCAACGTAAGGTCCAATCCGCCGTATACCGGATATTCAAAAACATCGCCGATATGTACATCGTTGCGGTACATGGCTTCCTCGAACATAACTGCTTCGAGCAGCTCACCATCCCCTTCAGCATTCACAAACCATCTGCCTTGAGTCAGCTCGGTGTTGGTCTCAAGACCCGACATCGTCATAATCGTCAGCTGGCGGTTACGCCCGGCATCGACCTTCGAAGAATCCTCAGGCACGACCTCCGTACTGCGGATGGAGTAGCTGTTAACAAACGTTTTAAAAGGAAAACCAATCTCCTTCGGCACTCCTTCAGAAATGTAACGTTCAAGCTCCGATAACGAAGGTAAATCCGTTTTCCCGCCAGCGGGTGATTGATACCTCATGAGCAGCGAACCGGCCGGTAAGCCAGCGCTCTTCTGCTGCAGCGATTCGGCTACGACTCTTTTGAGCGCGCCATCCGCGTACATCGGTATGCTCGTGGCAAATGCAACCGCTAAGGTCAGTCCCGCCAGCGTGCTTAACGTCAGCCAGCGTGTGTTCCACATTTTGCGAAACAAAAAACGAAACAACGGAATTCCCATCAGCTATCGACCTACAACTTTCTGCCCCGGCTTTAGGCCCTGCAGGATCTCAACCTGCGTCGCGGTTTGTTGACCGACCTCTACGTCCACCTCGCGCTTACCGTTTGCATCAATAACCTGCACATACGTACGGGAGCCGATCGAACGAAGCGTGGAAGGAGGAATAACGATGGCGTTTTCTGTTCGCTTCGTAATAATGTTAATGGACAATGGCGTACCGCGATTTAAGTTTTTTGGCAATTTGTTAAGATCGACGATTAAGTAGTCCTCAGGCCGCTCCGGCTTCGTTTCTTCCGGCAAACCGCCCGTTCCGCCGCCCGTATTCTGGTCGTCCGTCTTGACCGGGAGGAGCTTTACTTTGCCTGTAAAATTGCCCACATTGCTAATATTGGCTGCAACCTCCATGCCGACGGCCACTTTTTCAAGCTCCGTTTTGGTTAGCTTCGCAGCTGCCGTTATTTTGCTCGTGTCAGCTACGATCGCAATCGGCGCATAGGCCTTAATTAAATCGCCCTTCTGTACATTCAGCGTAACGATCGTTCCGCTGAATGGCGCCTTCAAGCTTGCCTTGGCGATCTCCTCTTCCATATCGACCAGCTTCTGCTTGCGTTCCTCGAATGCAATCGATTTCTCCTCGAATTCGATCGGGTCCATCTCATCGCGCTGACGCAGCGTCTCCTTCATCGCAATTTCCTCTTTCTTAAAAGAAAGCCTTTCCATACGCAGCGTCTTGACCAAATCGTCAACGTCCAGCTCACCGATAACTTGACCGGCTTTTACCGCCTCACCCGCTTTCACATACAGCTCCTTCAAATGCTTGCCGTCCAATGTGAAAAATAAGGTCTCTTCCTCTAAGGAGATCAGCTTGCCAATGACTTGCACCTTCGTCTCAAGTGTCGCTGTCGTCACCTCATACTCCGGTCTTTTGGATATTTGCGGCGGAGAGATTTCAGGCAAAACCTCCTCCTCTTCCTCCGCAGGAAGCAATGAACATCCGCTTGCGAATACTAAAGATACACTCATAACAACAACCATTGAACGTTTAAATAAATTTCCCGTCCACCATTTCATAGACATGGTCGGCAACCTCCAAAATCGTAGGATCATGTGTAGTCATACAAATAGTAACTTGTTCAGTGCGAATGATATTTTGGAAAACTGCCATAATTTGAGCCGACATACCTGAATCAAGCTCTGCTGTAGGCTCATCGGCCAGCAGCAGCATCGGCTTGTGGGCGATCGCCTTAGCGATAGCTACGCGCTGCTGCTCGCCGCCCGAAAGCTCGAAAGGCCGATGATTCATACGCCGCTCGAGTCCAACCAGCTCAAGGCACTCTGCGACTCTATCCTTCCACTGTGCACGCGGAACGCCAGCCATGCGGAGGGAAAGCTCGACATTCTCCCGCGCGGATAAAAGGGGCATTAGAGCGAAGGCCTGAAAGATAAAGCCCATATGCTGACGCCTAACGATCGTTCGCTGATTGTCGCTCATACTGTGAAAAGGCAGGCCATTGAACAAAATCTCACCCCTGCTGGGAGTATCCAGCCCGCCCAAGCAATTCAGCAGCGTCGTCTTGCCTGACCCCGATCTGCCTTTAAGCATAACTAACTGGCGCTCCTTGAGCTCCATATGAATGCCCTTTAATACATGCAGCGGCGAACCTCCTACTTGAAAAGTACGCTCTACATCCGTAACGGTAAGTAGATTACGCCTTTCTTCAACGGGTTCGAGCCGCGCTTCAGTTGTCTCTTCTTCTTCAAGTGGAATGGCCATTAGCGCTTCCGATCCCTCCTCAACCAGCTTTCATAATTCTCATCTTACATGATAGACGAAGGACATGCTCAAAAAGTTACGTCAAAATTAAACAACTTTTCAAAACAATTGGAAACAAAAAAAGCTGCTGTAAGCGAATGCTTTCGCATCACACTGACAGCAGCTTTTGGCTTCATTGCTTCACCATTTATTAATTATTTGCCAAAGGATTGCGGATCTTGTCTCCACGCCTGCAAAGCGGCTACATCTTCAGGAGCTACTTTGCCCAGCTCAACAGCCGTTTGAATCAACGCGCTGTAGTTAGACAGCGTTTCAAGCGGCATTTGCTCAGCTGCAAAGGCTTGAATAGCCGTATCGAATTCATATGTGAAAATAGCGAGCACAGCCGATACTTCTGCGCCGGCTTCACGAACGGCAAGCGCCGCTTTCAGCGAGCTGCCGCCTGTCGAGATCAAATCCTCGATGACAACGACCTTTTGGCCAGGAAGAACTCGTCCTTCTATCTGGTTTTGCTTGCCGTGGCCCTTCGCTTTATCACGAATATACGCCATCGGCAAATTAAGCTTTTGCGCAACCCATGCCGCATGAGGAATACCCGCCGTTGAAGTTCCGGCAATGACCTCCGCATCCGGATAACGCTCGCGAATAATCGCAGCGAAGCCTTCCGCAACGAGATCGCGAATAGCAGGGTACGTCATTGTAAGACGATTGTCGCAATAAATCGGCGATTTAATGCCGGACGTCCATGTGAATGGCTCACTTGGACGCAGGGCTACCGCTTCAATTTCAAGCAAGCTCTTGGCAATTTGGTTAGGCAATTCGGTTAATGTCAATTTACTCATAGGATGTCAGCTCCTCAATAATAGATTCTAATGCAGCACGCGGGCTCGGTGCCGCAGTAATGGGACGACCGATAACCATATAGTCGGTGCCTTGACGCAATGCCTCGCTTGGCGTCATGATGCGCGATTGATCGTTAACGTCAGCGCCTGCCGGCCGGATGCCGGGCGTCACCGTTTTGAAAGCAGCGCCGCATGCCGCTTTGATCGCTTCAACCTCGGAAGGTGATGCGACTACGCCGTCGAGCCCAGCCTTTTTTGTAAGCTCCGCATAACGCAGCACTGCCGACTCCACTGTACCGCTTATACCGATCTGCTCATTCAGCATCGATTGGCTTGTGCTTGTCAATTGCGTAACGGCGATAACGGTCGGTTTGCAAAGGCCGCTGCCCGTAAGCGCGATGTCCACGCCTTCAAGCGCTGCCTCAAGCATAGCGCTGCCGCCTGCCGCATGAACGTTGAACATATCCACGCCAAGCTTGGTCACGCTGCCTGCTCCACCTTTGACCGTATTCGGAATATCATGCATTTTGACATCGAGAAAAACGTAGTAGCCGCGCTCTTTCAAGCTCTGCACAAATGAAGGACCTGCGGCGTAAAACAGCTGCATCCCTACTTTCATATAACAAGGAATGCCCTGAAGCTCGGCTATTAATCGTTCTGCCGCTGCTGCCTCCGGATAATCCAGCGCAACCATAATCCGTCCTGCGGCTTGCTCGTTCGTCAACTTCATCCGTAATCTCTCCATTTCTCTGTTCATTTGCATAATAAACGGCCATCCGCCCTGCTCCATGCTATCATTCGCAAGGCTGGGAGCCCTGTGAATGATAGCGGAGCCATGACGCTGGCCGTACTTTTAAGCTGCAATGAGCCTAATTCTTTTGAAGCAGCACTGGCATGGAGCGTGAGGAGAAGTTTAACGTTTCGAGCATGATTAGCAATGCACGAACAGTATCGAGCGATGTCATACAAACAACGCCATTCTCAACCGCTTCACGACGGATCCTAAAGCCGTCACGCTCTGGTGTTTTACCTTTGGTGAGCGTATTAACGACAAAGTGTGCTTGCCCTTCGCGTACAAGATCTAGAATGTTCGGTGAGCCTTCGCTTAGCTTATTGACAGTCGTAACAATCAAGCCGGCATCCTCAAGAACCTTCGCAGTTCCGCCTGTTGCGATAATTTTGTAGCCAAGATTGAAGAAGCCGCGAAGCAGCTCAGTTGCTTCTTCCTTATCTTTATCCGCTACCGTAGCAATAATGGCGCCTGTTGTCGGAATTTTCATTCCTGCACCGATGAGACCTTTGTACAATGCTTTCGCATATTGCACATCGCGGCCCATAACTTCACCCGTCGATTTCATCTCAGGTGTCAAAGTCGGGTCAACGCGGCGCAGCTTCGCGAAGGAGAACACTGGAACTTTAACCGATACATACTCATCCTCAGGCCACAAGCCTTCCACATAACCAAGCTCTGTAAGCTTCGTACCGAGAATCGCTTTTGTTGCTAGGTTAGCCATTGGAATATTCGTTACTTTGCTCAGGAATGGAACGGTACGCGACGAACGCGGATTAACTTCGATTACGTACACTTTATCTTGGTGAATAACGAACTGGATATTGCAAAGTCCGACTACATTCAATGCTTTCGTGATGCTGATCGTAATATCGACGATTTGTTTCTTAATATCATCCGAAAGTGATTGTGGCGGGTATACCGCGATCGAGTCGCCGGAGTGAACCCCTGCGCGTTCTACATGCTCCATAATCCCTGGAATAAGAACCGTTTCGCCATCGCAGATCGCGTCGACCTCTGCTTCTTTTCCGAGCATGTAACGGTCAATCAATACCGGGTGCTCCGGGTTGATTTTCACGGCAACCTCCATGTAGTTAAGCAGCTCTTCATCCGAGTATACGATTTCCATTGCACGGCCGCCGAGTACGTAAGACGGACGGACAAGTACGGGATAACCTAGGCCTTGTGCTGTAACAACCGCTTCATCTACAGAAGTAACGGTTTTACCTTCAGGCTGTGCGATGTTCAAGCCGCGAAGCAATGCTTCGAACTTTTTGCGGTCTTCCGCTGCGTCGATGCTTTCAAGGCTGGAGCCGAGAATGCGAATGCCTGCTTTGGAAAGCGGCGCCGCAAGGTTAATTGCTGTTTGACCGCCAAATTGGACAATGACGCCAATCGGGTTCTCTTGCTCAATCACGTTCATTACATCCTCGAAGAACAGCGGTTCAAAGTACAGTCTGTCGGATGTGCTGAAGTCAGTAGATACCGTTTCCGGGTTATTGTTAATAATAACCGCTTCGTAGCCGGCGTTTTGGATCGCCCATACGGCATGAACCGTCGAGTAATCGAACTCGATGCCTTGGCCGATACGAATCGGACCGGAACCAAGTACGAGCACTTTTTGTTTGTCTGTTACGGTAACTTCATTTTCTACTTCATATGTCGAATAGTAATACGGCGTCGACGCTTCGAATTCAGCGGCGCAGGTATCAACCATTTTGTATACCGGTTTCAGGTTAAGCTGAATGCGCAATGCGCGTACTTCTTCTTCTGTTGTATGGCTGCCGTTCGGGAAGCCCTCGCGGCGGATTTCTGCGATCGAACGATCGGAGAAGCCTTTGCGTTTTGCTTCGTACAACGTTTGTTGATTAAGCGTTGACTCGCTGCGCATACGGTCTTCAAAAGCTACAATCGATTGAATTTTATCAAGGAACCACCAATCGATGTTTGTAATCGTCTGAATTTCTTGAAGCTTATAGCCGCGGCGGAACGCTTCTGCTACGAGGAACATGCGCTCATCATCCGGTTTCGCAAGACGTGTCCGCAGAACAGTGTCGTCCAGGGAAGAAGCTTCTTTCAGATGGATGCGGTGTGCGCCGATTTCGAGCGAGCGAACCGCTTTATGAATCGATTCCTCGAAGGTGCGGCCGATTGCCATAACTTCGCCGGTTGCTTTCATTTGCGTACCCAGTTTACGGTTCGCATTAACGAATTTGTCAAATGGCCAGCGCGGAATTTTCGATACGATATAGTCGAGCGTTGGCTCGAAGCACGCGTATGTTTGACCCGTAACCGGGTTTACAAGCTCATCAAGCGTATAGCCAATCGCGATTTTCGCAGCCATTTTCGCAATCGGGTAGCCCGTTGCTTTGGATGCAAGTGCCGACGAGCGGCTAACACGCGGATTTACTTCGATAACATAATATTGATAGCTTTGCGGATCAAGCGCGAACTGAACGTTACAGCCGCCCTCAATGTTAAGCGCGCGAATGATTTTTAACGATGCCGAGCGCAGCATTTGATACTCGCGGTCGGACAAAGTTTGGCTAGGCGCTACGACAATACTGTCGCCAGTATGTACGCCAACCGGATCAAAGTTTTCCATGTTACAAACGACGATACAGTTGTCGTTCGCATCACGCATAACTTCATATTCAACTTCCTTCATGCCGGCGATCGATTTCTCGATCAAGCACTGGCTGATCGGGCTGTAACGAATACCGGAAGCAACCGTCTCGCGCAGCTCCTCTTCGTTCGCGCAAATACCGCCGCCCGTTCCGCCGAGCGTATAAGCAGGACGAACGATGATTGGGTAGCCGATCGAATTAGCAAAGCTGATTGCTTCCTCGACAGTCGTTACGATATCGCTATCAGGTACCGGCTGCTCCAGCTCGCGCATCAGATCACGGAACAAATCGCGATCCTCCGCTTTCTCAATGGCAGTCAACTGCGTTCCGAGCAGCTTGACGTTCTCGCGTTCCAGAACGCCGGCGCGAGCAAGCTCAACCGCCATGTTAAGGCCGGTTTGACCGCCAAGCGTCGGGAGCAATCCGTCCGGACGCTCTTGGCGAATAATTTGGGAGACGAAATCAAGCGTAATAGGCTCGATGTATACTTTGTCTGCCATGTTCGTGTCTGTCATGATGGTAGCCGGGTTACTGTTTATAAGAACAACCTCGTAGCCCTCTTCCTTGAGCGCTTGGCAAGCTTGTGTGCCGGCGTAATCGAATTCAGCCGCTTGTCCGATAACGATCGGACCGGATCCGATCACGAGAATTTTTTTGAGTTCATTATTTTTGGGCATACTGAAGCTCTCCTTTCAACGTCTCCGATAACACAGCTTGACGAGGTTTTTGTGGGTTATTTTTCTTGTGCGTACGGATCATCTCCAGGAACTCATCGAACAAATAGCTGGAATCGTATGGACCAGGAGCCGCTTCCGGGTGATATTGAACCGAGAAAGCCGGGAATGTGTTATGCTTCAATCCTTCGATCGTGCGGTCATTGTTATTTATATGCGTAACAGTCAATGGCGTATTGTTCACAGACTCTTCAAGAACGGTGTAACCATGATTTTGAGAAGTAATGAAGCAGCGGTTAGTCGCTAATTCTTTTACCGGGTGGTTTCCGCCGCGGTGTCCGAATTTCAACTTTGTTGTTTCAGCTCCGCAAGCTAGCGCGAACAACTGATGGCCTAGGCAAATACCGAAGATCGGATATTCGCCGAGCAGCTCGGAAATCATTTTTACCGCGTATGGCACATCCTGCGGATCCCCAGGACCATTGGACAATTGAATGCCGTCCGGTGCTAATCGGCGAATTTCGTCTGCAGTTGTGTTATGAGGAACAACGACTACATCGCAGCCGCGTTTTGTAAGCTCGCGCAAAATACCGCTTTTAGCACCGAAGTCAACGAGTACGATGCGCTCGCCTTCACCAGGGCTTGAAAATAGATTAGGTGTCGAAGTGCGTGCCACTTGATCTGTCATCAGCTTCGAAATGTTAAGACGCTCAGCAAGCTCTTCCACGCGCTCGTTGCCTGTCGTGATCAAGCCCTTCATCGTGCCGTAATTACGCAGCTTGCGGGTAAGCATCCGTGTATCGATATCGCTAATGCCCGGAATGCCGTATTCTTTCAGAAGCTGGCCAAGCGAATATTGAGCGCGCCAGTTGCTTGGAACTTCTTCATGACGGCGAACGACGAAGCCATGAATGAAAGGGCGAACCGCTTCAAAATCATCGCGTGTAATGCCGTAGTTACCAATTAGAGGGTATGTCATCGTAACGATTTGACCGCAGTAGGACGGATCGGAGAGAACCTCTTGATATCCTGTAATACCCGTATTAAATACAACCTCGCCCATCATTTGCGCTTCTGCACCGAACGAAAGGCCCGTAAACAATGTACCGTCTTCCAACAATAATCTTGCTTGCATCCGTATCACTCCTCAGGTGTTGATTGTTCCCCATATATAGGCTTAAGAAAGTAGTTAATTGTTATTATTCTGACCAAACGACAGCGCCATCAACAATAGTTGCTACCGGCCAGCCGCTAAGCTTCCAGCCGCCGAAAGGCGTATTGCTGCTCTTTGAAGCGAATGTGCCCGGATCAACGGTACGCTCGCTGTTCAAATCCACGATCGTAATGTCGGCAGGCGCACCTTGTTCTAAACGTCCGGTCGGAAGACGGAAGACGCGAGCCGGATCCGCAGTCATGCGCTGCAACAGGAAGCCGAGTGTCCATTGTCCGGTTTGAACGAATTTCGTGTACAAGAGCGGGAAAGCCGTTTCGAACCCGACGATGCCGAAAGGTGCCAGCTGTACGCCGCGAGCCTTCTCTTCCGCGCTGTGCGGTGCATGATCGGTTACGACCATATCGATCGTTCCGTCTTCAAGCGCTTCAATAACCGCTTGAACATCGCGCGGCGTGCGGAGCGGAGGATTCATTTTCCAATTTGCATCATCCAAGCCCGGGATATCCTCATCAGACAAAATCAGATGATGCGGGCAAACCTCAGCGGTTACGCGGACACCGATTTGCTTAGCGAGACGAATCAGCCGTACCGATTGCTCTGTGCTCACATGGCATACATGGTAGTGAACACCTGTCGCTTCCGCAAGCAGCACGTCTCTGCCGACATGTATCGCTTCCGATTCATTCGGAATACCCTTTAAACCGTGCTTGCGGGAAAATTCGCCTTCTGATGCCCAAGCGCCTTCAACCAATGAGTCATCCTCGCAGTGTGCAATGATCGGCATATCCATCGATTTCGCAAGCGCCATTGCGTTCTTCATCATTTGAGCGTTTTGAACGCCTACACCGTCGTCAGTGAAACCGATCGCTCCCGCTTCTTTCAGAGAAGCAAAGTCGGTAAGCTCACGTCCGAGCTCATTTTTTGTAATGGACGCGTATGGCAGCACCTTAACGATACCAACCTGCTCCGCTTTATTCGTAATGTAGCGAACCGTCTCGGCCGTATCTGTTACCGGGCGAGTATTAGGCATGCAAGCGATCGTTGTGAACCCGCCCTTTGCAGCCGAACGAGTGCCAGTCGCGATATCTTCTTTATATTCAAACCCCGGATCGCGTAAATGAACGTGCATATCGATAAAGCCTGGCGATACTAGCATGCCCTGCGCATCGAAAATTTCTGAGCTGCCCGTATCCGGTGTTTGTGCGCCGTCTACGATTGCTTCGATTTTACCGTTTTCGATTCGAATATGCTTACTTTCTAAGCTGCCCGAAGTTTCGTTCCATACGTTGCCGTTTATAATCCACAATGACATTGTTATTTCACCCTCCGAATTTGTTCGGTTCTATGTTAATGCTGTTAGCTAAGTGCGCGCTCAATGACGGCCATTCGAACCGGAACCCCGTTTTCCATCTGCGGGAAAATGCGTGATTGCGGATGCTCAACCAGCTCGTCATCAATTTCTACGTTACGGTTGATTGGTGCAGGGTGCATGATGATCGCATGATTGGCAAGCTTGCTTGCTCGTTCCACCGTTAATCCGTAGTGCTCGCGGTAGCTCTCAGCGGAGCTCAGCATGCCGCTCTCATGACGCTCGAGCTGTACGCGCAGCATCATGACAACATCTGATTTTAAAGCTTCATCTATAGATACATAAGGTACATCCAGCTCCGATGCCTGCATGTTCGGCGGCGAACAGAAGTTCACGTTGACACCGAATTTTTGCAGCGCCCACAGGTTCGATCTCGCAACGCGGCTGTGCAGCACATCCCCGACAATCGAGACAGTCAATCCTTTGAGTTGTCCAAAATGCTTGCGCATCGTATACATATCGAGAAGCGCTTGAGTAGGGTGCTCATTGTTGCCGTCACCGGCGTTAACGAGCGGCACCTTGATTTTCGTTGCCAGCTCGGCAAGAACGCCGATTGGCTTCAGACGAATAATCCCAACGTCGATCCCCATCGATTCGAGTGTACGAACCGTATCGTAAATCGATTCGCCTTTCTGTACGCTCGATACTGCGGCTGAGAAGTTTAACACCTCTGTTCCGAGCCGTTTCTCTGCCACTTCGAAGGAAAAGCGTGTTCTCGTGCTATTTTCGAAAAACATATTGGCTGCGAATTTGCCTTGCATCGTTTTATGAACCTTGGTTGAATGATTTTCCCAATAAGCAGCGCGGTCGAGAATCGATTCAATCTCTTCTTTGCTTAGTTCTTTTAATCCGAGCAAACTCCGTTGTTTCAGCTTTGTCATCGTCATCCAGCCTGCCCCCTCTGGTTAATAATCGTAACTTGATCGATTTGATCGATTTCGGTAAGCGCCACTTCAATTTGCTCCTGTTTCGAGGTTGGCACATTCTTGCCGACAAAATCTGGCCTTATAGGCAGTTCACGATGTCCTCTGTCTACAAGCACCGCAAGCTGTATGCTTTGAGGCCGCCCGCAATCCATGAGCGCATCCATAGCCGCTCGAATGGTACGTCCCGTATACAGCACATCATCGAACAAGATAACCCGTTTGTCCTCCACCGTGAAGGGTACGCCATCCATGTCGCCAATTGCGGCTGCTACCTCCATGTCCGAAGAAATGCCGGCTTTGCGGTCATCGCGGTAAGGTGTGATGTCAAGCTCGCTTACGACCACCGGCTTGCCTTCAATTTCACCGATGCGTTCCGCTACCCGGCGTGCTAAGTATATCCCCCGCGTCCGAATACCGACGATCACGCAATTATCGATGCCTTTGTTCTTCTCCACGATTTCGTGAGCAATTCGCGTTAATGCCCGGCGAATCGCCGTTTCATCCATGATGACCAAATGCTCTTCTTCCGTCATTTCCGCTGACTCCTTCCATAATCGCCCAAATGCCAAGTTGCGACAAAAAAGCTCCTTGCATAATCGCAAGGAGCTTGTGAAAAGTCATGAAGAGATAGGGTACATGCCACCGCAGCTTTCGTCACAGAAAACCGCGCATTAGGATGTCCTATTCTTCTCTTCTATTGACCTGTATTTCACGCTACCTTGCCAGCCTCTCGGGACTGAGTTAAAGGTACTGCTGTATATCATAGGAATTATCCCACGTTCGACAAAAGATGTCAAGTAAAAACGAATTTTTCCGCTTGTACGTAGTGTGGTCCAATTCCGATAAGCTATACAAGGATAGCGATGGTTACTACAGGCTAAGCTTACGGATTCTTTCAACTGCTTTTTCTGTATTTTCGCGGCTGCCGAATGCTGTCAGGCGGAAATAGCCTTGCCCGCTTTGACCGAAACCAAC
Organism: Paenibacillus sp. J2L1-98; assembly: GCF_056269405.1. NCBI lineage: Bacteria > Bacillati > Bacillota > Bacilli > Caryophanales > Paenibacillaceae > Paenibacillus > Paenibacillus sp. J2L1-98. The sequence goes on from NZ_JBWDNW010000001.1 coordinate 446,429, forward strand.
GCCAGGTGTACCCACGATATTCGCTTCCGTAAGAAGCTTATCGAAGAAGGACCAGGAATCCATGCCATTCGGTGTTTTCAGCCAAATATAAGGAGCGTTAACGCCGCCGAATACTTCTAGACCGATGGATGCAAGGCCATCGCGGATAATTGCAGCGTTAGTCATATAATAATCAACCAAAGATTTGATTTGTTCTTTGCCTTCTGCCGAGTAAATAGCAGCTGCTCCGCGCTGAGTTACATAGGATACGCCATTAAATTTCGTCGTGTGGCGGCGATTCCACAAATCGTTGATCAACACTTCATTACCGGAAGCATCTAGGCCCTTCAGCTCGCGCGGTACGACTGTGTAAGCACAGCGCACGCCAGTGAAGCCTGCTGTTTTGGAGAAGCTGCGGAATTCAATTGCTACTTCGCGCGCGCCTTCGATTTCGTAAATGCTGTGCGGAACATCTTCTTCTTGAATGAACGCTTCATAAGCAGAATCGTACAGGATGATGCAGTTATTTGCTTTCGCATAGTCAACCCATACTTTAAGCTCTTCCTTCGTCAGCGTCATGCCTGTCGGGTTGTTCGGGTAGCACAAGTAAATGATATCTACTTTGCGGTCCGGCAAGCTTGGTTTGAAGTTGTTTTCAGCTGTGCACTCCAAATAGGCAATGTTCTCATAACGCTTCGTTTCTTGGTTGTATTTGCCGGAGCGGCCAGCCATGACGTTCGTATCCACGTATACCGGATATACAGGATCCTGAACGGCAACGATGCTGTTCTCGCTGAAAATCTCTTGAATATTGCCGACGTCGCATTTCGAGCCATCGCTTACGAACACTTCGTTAGAAGCGATATCGATGCCGCGCGCTTTATAGTCATTTTCAATAATTGCGTTAATAAGGAAATCGTATCCTTGCTCAGGACCGTAACCGCGGAATGAACCAGGAGCCGCAAGCTCGTCTACAGCGCTGTGCATAGCTTTTAGAACTGCATCAGGCAAGCCGCGGGTAACGTCGCCGATACCTAAGCTGATGATTTCGGCGTTAGGATTTTCTTGGATAAATTTCGTACGGCGCTTTGCAATTTCAGAAAACAAGTAGCTGCCTTGCAGCTCCAAATAATTTTGATTAATGGATGTCATTAAGTGTCACCTATCCTTATTTTATCATTTTATTCCGTTGTTACTGTTTAGAATAACGCACTTCTAAGCTTGAAATAATGAATAAAGTGGTCAAAAGTTTGCACTTTTGCACGTTACGCATTACCTTGACCGCAAGCTGCTCAATACATACTCGAAATCTGCCGGCAATGGCATTTCGAACTCCAGCCGCTCACCGCTGCGCGGATGCGTAAAGCCGAGCAGCGCCGCATGCAAAGCTTGTCCCTTTAAGGCTACCGTCTTATTGCGGCCGTAGACCGGATCACCGGCAAGCGGATGACCGATATATTTCATATGCACGCGGATTTGATGGGTTCGTCCCGTCTCGAGCTGAAGTTCGACGACGGTGTAATCCCCCAAACGTTCCAGCACGTGAAAATGGGTTACCGCATGTCTGCTGTTGCGGTCAGTCACCGTAAACAGCTTCCGGTCGTTCAAGTCACGACCGATCGGCGCATCAATCGTCCCTTGATCATGCGGCAAATTGCCGTGCACAAGCGCGATATATTTGCGTGTTACCGTGTGCTCCTTCAGCTGCTCTGCAAGCGAAATGTGAGCAAGGTCATTTTTGGCCGCCATCAGCAGCCCGGTCGTATCCTTATCGATACGGTGGACAATGCCCGGACGAATCATGCCGTTAATGCCGGACAAATCCTTACAGTGATACATAAGCGCATTAACAAGCGTGCCGGACGAATGTCCCGGTGCAGGATGAACGACCATGCCGCGCTTTTTGTTGATAACAATCAGATCCGGATCCTCGTAAATAACCTCTAGAGGAATATTCTCAGGTACGATCGCGGCTTCCTCCGGCTCCGGAATTTGAAGAACAACGCGATTGCCCTCTGCTACCTTTACGTTTGCTTTTGCCATCTTTCCATCTACCTGAACGGCGCCGGATTTAATCCATTCCTGCACTTGCGTTCTCGATACGGCAGGATCATCGAGGCTGTCTGTTACAAACTTGTCTACCCGCTCGCCGGATTGCTCCGCTTCAGCGATCCATTCCAACGGCTCTTCATTATATAGGCTGCTGCTCATGATTGTTATGATCCTTGTCCTCTCCATTTTGCATACGTTTCTTGTCGTCCTTAGCGGACAACAGGGTGTCGATTAAAATTAATGCTACGCCGCAGACGATAGCCGAATCCGCCACGTTAAAAATCGGAAACTCATAACTGCCGAAATTGAATTGCAGGAAGTCAACAACCTCGCCGTACCGTGCGCGGTCCAGAAAGTTGCCAATCGCTCCTCCAAGCACAAGCCCGAGCCCGATTAGCAGCCACGGCTTGGCAGATTTACGCACCGCCTGTATGTACCAAATAATGCCCGTTACAATGACGATCGTAATGATGATGAAAAACAGCCGTTGCTCCTGCAGGATGCCGAAGGCGGCACCACGATTCCGATGCGATGTGATGAGAAAAAAATTACCGATAACGCTAATTTGATCCCCGATGTTTAATTTTGTTTCAATTAATTTCTTTGTTACAAAATCAAGGACAAACACGAATAAGGCTATCCAGTAATAATAAAAACGCATCTAAAATCACTCCTATTTTTTTGTGAAGCAACGTTTCAATTCAAAAACGCTCAACCGCCGGTAAAGATAACCAGCCCGCAAGCCCTTTTTAAATACCAATCAATTGTAGCATACCGGGCCAAACGAGAGCCAGCATCTGACACTTGTTCTTCCATTGAAGACCATACTTAAAATCCGTCTTTCGGCAAAAGCTAATACAGCAATTATGTTCCCTGCTAAGGAGGGTGCTCCAAATGACAACCCCAACAAACGCTCAATTAAAGCTGCTGCAAGGCAGATTGTTAGATGAGCAGCGCGAGATCGAACACCGGCTCGCTGAAAATGATCATTACGGCCTTTCACATTCCCTTCGCGATGATACCGGTGAGCTAACGTCAATCGACAACCATCCGGGCGACACCGCAAGCGAGCTTTATGAACGTGAAAAGGATGTTGCACTGCTTGAGCAGGAGGAGCTGCATTTAAGCCGCATCGATGCGGCGCTGGATGCTATGGACAAAGGTTCATACGGCAAATGTATGACATGTAACGAACCGATTCCTTTTGAACGGCTGGATGCCGTTCCGGATACGCTTCATTGCATCGAGCATGCGCCGCGGCAGCAATTGTCTCACCGCAGACCTGTTGAAGAATTAGTGCTCGCTCCTCCTTTTGGCCGCACAAGCATGGACAAGCAAGACTCCTACAATGGCTTTGACGGCGAAGATGCATGGCAAATTGTCGAGCAATGGGGCAATGCGGATTCTCCTGCGTTTTCGGAAAACCGGGATGTCGCCGATTATGAACAAGTCGGCATCGATGCTTACGAGAACGACGGCTTCGTCGAACCCATTGAGAGCTTTCTTGCGACCGACATTACCGGCCGTCATGTCTCCGTCGTTCGCAACCGGGAGTACATGCATTACATGCAAACCGGCGAAGGAGATCATAACCTTGAAAGCGATGAGCAAGGCGGAAATGAATATGGATGATCAATACGTTTTTCCTTCGAGCTGTATTTGTACAATTCGAACGATGTCCGCGATATAGTCGCCGATAATCGGCAGGTTCAAGGCGCCTAGTATTCGCAGCACATAAAGTATGGTGGCAGCAAAAAAAGTGAAGCCGATTGCGATTCCAACGCCTCTCGCCGTTCCGGCAAGCAGGTTTTTCCAAATCAGCGTTCTTGGTCGGTTCAGCAGATCCACATATTCTGCCATTTGCGTGCGCTCCATATCGGCGGCGATCCCCTGAAGGCGCTTATCAAGCATGCTTAACGAAGTTTGTAGCTCGTTCAAATTTTTCGGCTGTTCCGGGTTATTTGTTTTCATACGAGTATCCCCTTTGTCAAACAATAAAACGAGGCCTTACCTCCCAGCTCATACAAGTATGCGACTATTTACGTCGCTTACTGCAGCAGCCGGTAGGCGACGGCCTCGTTTTTCGCTTGTTATTTTCCTATATACTATATCCTTATCCGCGGATGAAAATCCCTATTACCTTCTCGCCGAGCGTAACTCTTTCCATTTCTGGTGTTTCATCATAGGCAACCGATTGTACAAGCACGTTTTCGTGAAGCACATCTTCGAATGCTTCAAGCGCCGCTTTCAGCTCGCTGTCGACATCCAGCACGAGATCAATCCGTTTCTCGATCGGCAGATCCAGCTTTTTACGCGTGTCCTGAACGGCACGGATAACTTCGCGCACCCAGCCCTCTTGCTCCAGCTCAGGCGTAATATCCGTATTCAGCGCTACGGTAACGCCATTACCGGATGCAGAAGCAAAGCCTGACTTTGCCTGCTTCTCAACCAATAGCTCATCGATTGCGATCGTTAGCTGCTCGCCCTCTGCGCTTGTGAAGTTGAAGCTTCCGCCGTTTACGATGCTGCGGGTTTCATCGGCATTCAAGCCTTTCAGCTGCGCTTGGATCGGTCCAACGTTTTTACCGTATTTTTTGCCGGCAACCTTAAGATTCAGCTTCAGCGTAAAATCAACGAAGCCGCTGTCGGAGTTTTGTACCGTGATCGCTTTAACGTTAATTTCATCCTTTACGATGTCCTCGTAGTCTGCAACGTTAAAATCGTGGTCAAGCGATACGATCAGTTCCGATAAAGGCTGACGCGTCTTAATGCCCGTCTCGTTCCGGACGTTGCGCGCAAGCTCAACGATCTGCTTCGCGCTTTCCATATCGCGCTCAAGCGTTTCATCGATTGCAGCTTCATCCGCTTTCGGATAATCAGCCAAATGCACGCTGCCCGCTCCGCCCAGGTTTCCGTACACATCTTCAGCTAGGAGCGGCGCATATGGCGCAATCAAACGGGAGAGTGTCAGCAGTACGCTGCGCAGCGTTTGGTATGCCGCTAATTTATCGTCCGTAAGTCCGCTTCCCCAGAAGCGGTCGCGCGAACGGCGGATATACCAGTTGCTTAGCTCGTCAACAAACGTCTCAATCGATTTGGCAGGGTTAAGGAAGTCATTAACCTCAAGCCCTTTGTTCACCGAGTTGATTAAGCTGTTCAAGCGGGAAATGATCCAGCGATCCAGCTTATTATCCGATTTGATCTCCGCATGGGCAGAATAATCGAAACCGTCGATCGACGCATAAAGCGCGAAAAACGCGTGAGTATTTACGATCGTATCGATGACCTTCGATTTCGCCTCGCCTACAATACCGCGCGAAAATCGCTTACTGTTCCATGGCGCGCTGTCTGCCAGCAATGCCCAGCGGAACGCATCCGTTCCGTATTCATTGATAATTTCCCAAGGATCGATAACATTCCCCTTCGACTTGGACATCTTCTGACCGTTCTCATCCAGAATATGACCGGTCGAGATAACCGCTTTGTAAGGTGCTTTACCGTTGTAGAGCGTCGATACCGCCAGCAAGCTGTAGAACCAGCCGCGTGTTTGGTCAATGCCCTCGCAGATAATGTCTGCAGGATATTGCTCAGCGAATTGCTGCTCATTCTCAAACGGATGATGCTGCTGTGCGAACGGCATCGAGCCGCTGTCGAACCAGACATCGATAACCTCAGGCGTACGCGTCATTTCGGCGCCTTCGGCATATGGCGATTTAAGCTTGATCTCATCAACATACGGCTTGTGAAGCTCGATATCCTCCGGCACATCGCCGATTGCCATAGCCCGCAAATCAGCGATGCTGCTAGGCGAATATTCCTTGCCCGTCACTTCGCAAACCCAGACGTTCAGCGGAGTACCCCAGTAGCGGTTACGGCTGATATTCCAGTCCACCAAATCTTCCAAAAACTTGCCGAAGCGGCCTTCGCGGATATGACCAGGGTACCAGTCTACGCTGTTGTTGTTCTCGATCAGCTGATCCTTCACTGCCGTTGTTTTGATAAACCAGCTTTCCATTGCATAATAGATCAAAGGCGTTTTGCAGCGCCAGCAGAATGGATAGCTATGCTCATAGCGCTCCTTCGTGTAAAGCAGGCCGCGTTCGCTTAAGTTTTTGACGATATCGATATCAAGCTCGCTATCTTTCACGAACCGGCCTGCAAAGTCCGTTACTTCTGCAACATAGCGGCCCGCCAAATCAACGACGCTCAGCATGCTGATTCCATTCTCGCGCGATACTCTATAGTCGTCCTCGCCATGTGCCGGCGCGATGTGTACGATACCTGTACCGCTAGTGTCGCTGACGAAATCGCCTGCAATGACGATATGCCCTTTCTCGAGAGCAACGTATTTGAATGGCGGCTCGTAGCTAAGGCCAACAAGCTCGGCGCCCTTCAATACAGATAAAACCTCATATCCGTCCTTAAGGACACTCTCCGCCAAATTTTGGGCAACGATGTACACTTCGCCATTTTTGGAGGCGCGAATATAATCAAGCTCAGGATTTACGGCTAGCGCCACGTTAGCTGGCAAAGTCCATGGCGTTGTCGTCCAAGCCAAAATAAATTCTCCTGATTGTGCAAGCTTAAACTTCGCCGTCGCGCTAAGATCCTTCACATCCTCATAGCCCTGTGCGACCTCATGCGAGCTGAGCGTCGTTTGGCAATCCGGGCAATACGGGCTTACACGATGTCCGCGGTACAGCAGCCCTTTACCGTGAATCGTCGATAAAATATGCCATACGCTCTCAATGTATTCATTTTTTAACGTGATATACGGATTATCTAAATCTGTCCAATAAGCGATCGCTTCAGTAAGCTCACGCCATTGCTTCTCATATTCAAATACGCTGTCCTTGCATTTTTTGACGAATTTCTCAACGCCGTACTCCTCAATCTCCTGCTTGCCGGAAATGCCCAGCTGCTTCTCTACCCCAAGCTCAACCGGAAGTCCATGCGTATCCCAGCCCGCTTTGCGGATTACGCGGTAGCCCGCCATCGTTTTGTAACGGCAAATAAAGTCTTTGATTACACGGCCAAGGACATGACCGATATGCGGCGCTCCATTAGCAGTAGGGGGGCCTTCATAAAATACAAAATTAGGCTTGCCTTCCCGGTTTGTAATCGATTTTTTAAAGGTCTCATCTGTCTTCCATTGCTCCAGCACACGCAGCTCGCGGCTGCGGGCACGTTCCTTAACGTCTACGCGTTGCATCGTTCCAGCCTCCTATTATTGAACAAAAATAAAGCCTCATCCCTATGAGAAGGGACGAGGCTTAGTCGCGTTACCACCCTTGTTCCGCACATGCTTCTAAACAAAGCAAGTAGATGAAAGCCGTCAGCTCGATTGAACTGTGCTTCATGCGGCACCTTAGTCGCGAACGTTTCGTTCGCGTTCCCTGTAACGGGGGACAGCCGTCAGCACTTACTGCTGCTCTCGCAGGTTCGGCACCGCTTCTCAGAGAGGATATTCCGCAATGGCTCACACACCGGGCTTTCAGCTGCCGCCGGCTCTCTGAAGAGTGAACCTAGAACGTACTCGTTCTCATCAACGAAGTTTAGATCATCAATTAATTACTATTAGTTATAGCGTAATAACAGGCTAAATGTCAAATGTCAATTCGCCTATTTATCAAAAGACTAGCCGCGCGTCAGTTCATGCTCGGATTGTCTTACTTTCGGCTCCAGCGTATCCCAACCGTCAACGGTGAGCAGCTCAAGCTGAGCTTCTACCAGCGTACGGAAACGGGCACGGTAGACTGAGGCTTGCTTCTTAAGCTCTTCGACCTCAAGAGAAACTTTACGTGATTTGGCGAGTGAATCATTAATGATTCGATCGGCATTTTTTTCCGATTCCTTAATGATCAGCTGCGCTTCTTTCTTCGCATTGTTTCTTACCTCATCAGCAGCTTCCTGCGCCACAATAATCGTTTTGCTTAGCGTTTCTTCGATATTAGTAAAATGATTCAATCTTTCCTGTAAGCCGAGAATCTGATTTTGAAGCTCTTTATTTTCACGAATGAGCGATTCATAGTCTTTGATGACCTGATCAAGAAATTCGTTGACTTCATCCTCATCATAGCCGCGTAATCTCCGGCCAAACTCTTTGTTATGTATGTCCAATGGCGATAACGGCATTGGCGCACCTCCTCATCGTATTTGTGACTCTGGCAACCGGATTACACTATTTGATGTGAACACTTTCGACAACCGCAGGTAAATTCCTGCAATCGTTTAAATAAATTTGCCAATCTTGACGCGGATTCTGCCTTTTTTTGTCATACCATCGACCTCTAGCACTTTAAAACGGCCGAGACCCTTGATTGAGACAACGTCACCCTCTCGGAGCTGCTCAGAAGGATCTTCCTCTGACTTCCAGTTAACCCTGCACCTGCCAGCACGAATCGGATCAACGATTTTGGACCTGCTAATCCGGTAGGCGTCGCTTGCAATTCCGTCGAGGCGCATGGAAGCGACTGACAAGCTCATTTCCTCAAGCTTCGGCACGACGGTCTGCAGTTCAGATAGAGGAATAATGTCCGTAAGAACATTCATTCGATGGACCTGTCTCAAATGAATATTTAAATAATCGGCAATTTCATCCATAACGATAATATGGCAAAAATGTTCATGTACATGTATGTCACCAATTCGGTCGCGCTTAATCCCAAGTCCGAGCAAAGCGCCCAAAAAATCACCATGGTCGAGCTCAAGCAGAGCTTGTCCGGGCCCATTAACCGCAAGCACTGAAATGCCAACCGGCTCGTCGTCCAAGATTCGGTAATCCGGACCAATAATGGCCCGTTTCCGTTCAGCCTGTTCATAACCGCCTTCCAAGCGAATGATAACGTCTGGGTTCCGGTTGGCTAAAATCGTCAAAATTTGTGCTTGCCTAGGGTCTAAAAAATCGGTCCGCTTCAGCTCATGCTGCTGTGCGGACCGCTCTATCCATTCCTCTGCCCGATCTACGAAAGCTTTCTCATCAGGGTGGAAATGATCATATATCCCTTGTTTCATACGATCTCATTCCTTTAATTAATAAAAAATCCAATAACCGCAATCAAGCCGTATGCTACAAATTGCAGCGCGAATACAGCAAGTATCGGAGATAGGTCAAGCATGCCTCCGATTGGCGGAATAAATTTCCTGAAAATCCCTAAGTATGGCTCTACCAGCTTCCCAAGAAAGACGCCGATAAAGCTTTCACGAGCATTGGGCAGCCAAGATAGCAGTACATAACCAATAATCATGAATGTGTAAATCTTTTGGACCAGCATCACAATGCCATAAATTTCATTCATTAACCCAAGGTCACCTCATTTTGTTGTAGTCGTTCTCCTCCGCCAGCATTTCCGTTATAGCACCTTGAATTTCGACTGAATCCGGCGTACAAAGAAAAATATTTGGACCAAGCTTAGAGATGCTCCCATTTAAAGCGTACACTGTGCCGCTTAGGAAATCAACAATACGAACAGCAAGATCATTTCGGACGCGTTGCAAATTAACAATGACAGCGCGGCGCGAACGCAAATGGTCGGCAATTTCTTGCGCTTCATCATAAGAACGGGGCTCGCTAAGCACCACCCGGACATTTTTCTGCGAGTGCGAGTGAATGCTGACGACATTATTGCTCTTCGTGTTTTTACGTGCCTCAAAGGGAGAAGTTTCAGCTTCTTGCTCTTCTTGCTGTACAACACGTTCCTTCTCTACAACTTCTTCTTCATCCTGCAAACCAAGAAAGCTCATAAAGCGGTTCATGACACTCATCCATTATTCCTCCTCTTTCCCTACTAATATCGTACCAAGGCGAATCCATGTCGCTCCTTCTTCGATCGCTACGTCAAAATCGTTCGACATGCCCATAGATAAATGGGTGATGGTGTGTGGATGTTCCGAGCGCTGCTGCAATTCATCGCGCAGCTCGCGCAAAGCTCTAAAGACCGTTCTGGTTTGCTCTGGTTCCGCTTCATAAGGAGCCATTGTCATTAAGCCGATTGGCTTTACCGATGCGAACCGCTCGAGCTGCTCCACAAATGGAAATAACTGTTCGGGTTCAAGGCCTTGCTTGGAATCTTCTCCAGAGACGTTAACTTGAATAAAACAAGGAACAACAATACCAAGCTGTGAAGCCCGTTTATCGATTGCCTCGGCAAGCGACAGCCTGTCCAACGAATGCATGTATGTAAATTTCCCGATGACGTCCTTCACCTTATTCGTTTGCAACGAACCGATGAAATGCCAGATAGGCTGTTCGTCTGTTTCTTGAACAGTACTCCCGCTTATCGCTTCCCATTTCGCCTGCGCGACCTGCCAACGGTTTTCACCAAGATGACGCAAGCCCTTCTCGAAGACATCCTTGGTCGTATCTAACGATACATATTTAGTAACCGCGATGATTTGAATTTCATCCCTGCTGCGTCCTGAGCGGTCGCAAGCGTTCTTAATTCGCTCTTCAACGAGCTGTATTCGATCCTCTAATGTAGACGCCATGCTTCACCTCTCCCGAATCCCGATCCAACTGGCCATCCGGCCGGTTAAGCCACCTTCTTTGCGATGGGAAAAAAACAGATCCCGCCTGCATCCCGTGCAATACTCTGTTAATTCGATACGGATCGGCAAAATTCCTGCTTTTATCATAATCTGTCGGTTTATTTCTTTCAAGTCTAAGTTCGCTTTGCCATTGGCGGATTGCTTGAGCATCGATTCAGCCGCTTCACCCTGAAAGCCAAGCTCCGCCAAAAGCTGCTGTACTTGGTTTATTACCGGACCGTCAACCTCATAGCAGCAGCCGCCGATAGAGGGTCCAATAGCTGCGAGAAGCGCTTGAGGCTCCGACCCATAGGCGTTTACCATAGCCTGTATCGTTTCTGCGGCAATTTGCTGAACCGTCCCCTTCCAACCCGCATGCGCAAGCGCAATGGCGTCATGCTCAGGATCATAGAAGTATAACGGTACACAATCGGCATAAAAGGAAGCCAAAAGCACGCCCGGCACATTCGTCATAATCGCGTCGCAGTCCTTCAATACATCGGTAAGAGAGGCTCTGCCTTTGCCCCTGTCAGCCTCGGTAACTTGAAACACGCGGTTCCCGTGCACCTGCTCGGCGCAGGTCCATGCTTCATAGGGCCAATCGACTGCATCTGCCAATAAACGTCGATTCGCAATAACCGACTCATCAAGGTCGCCGACATGCAGACCCATATTTAATGATGCCCAAGGGGCGGCGCTCACACCGCCGTCCCGTCCAGTAAACCCAGCCGTCAACCGCTCATGCCGGGCATTCCATTCGGATAACAAAAAAAGCGAAGGACCCTTCGCTGATTGTAAGTATTCAAAAGCTTCCATTGCATTCACCTCTATTTAAAGGTTTGCGGAGCAAACCGGTCTCGCACGCATAGACACAGTTTACCGCGTTACGAGCGAGCGTGCAAATCATCTTCCTCAGGCCGCAGCTGCTTTGTATCATCCAATCTTACAAGCACAACGTCCGCTCCGATCTTCACGATATTCCGCCAAGGAATAACAACCTCCGTGCCGCCCCCGCCGAACATCCCCAAAAATTTCGTGAATTGCGGCACCACGATCGAATCGATCCGCCCCTGCCGTAAATCGAGCTCTAGATCGGTAATTTGACCTAGTTTTTTGCCGTCCACAATGTTGATAACGTCCTTCGTCTGGAAATCAGATATTTTCATTTCCGTTCACCGCTTTTCAAGTAGAGTGATCGTCCGTTTGTCTCTCCTATAACTATATGAGCAATTCGCCCAAAATGTCCTTCTTATCGAAAAAACGAGCCGCACAAATGGGAATGTGAAATGTTTATGTACGCTTGCGTACAATACTTCTCAACTCCGATCATCTATGCTATGATTTATGTACGGTGTCGTACAATAAAATTCAAATTTCATAAAAGAGATACAAGGAGGTTTCATGCCAAAAATCGTCGCAACGGAGCTCGATTGGGTTAAGCTCGGTCTGCAAATGTTTGCTGAAGGAGGCGTAGCTGCTCTTGTCGTCGAGCAGCTTGCCAAACAGCTCGGAAGCAGTAAAACCAGCTTTTACTGGTATTTCAAAAACCGTTCCTCGTTTGTAAACCGCATCATTGACTATTGGCACGAACAAACAACCGTCTCGATCATTGCTCATATTCAGCAGTATCAAGCTGCGGAGCCGAAACAGAAGGTAAGGCAATTGCTTGCCGTCATGTTCAGTTCGAACGAAGGTAAAGATTTTATTTATCACCTTCGTAAATTAGGAGCATCCGAGTCAACCTATGCTGAGCTCTTGCTGCAGATCGAGCAGCAGCGATTAGACTATATGAGCGGCTTACTGATGCAGTGCGGCTTAATAGCTGAAGACGCACGAAGCACCTCAGAGCTATTTTACAGTTATTATTTGGGATGGTATGAACGCAACAAGTATCACGCACTCTCGGCCTTGGAGGCGGAGAAGCAGGTCGACCTGCTGATGACATTTATAAGAACAAATATTGTATCGTAACGGAGGGGTTTAGGATGCAGGTGGTATTGGCAGCTATCGTTGGTCTGGTGCTGTTTCTCGTTGGTTGTATTCATGTTTATTGGCTGCTTGGCGGACGCGGAGGCTTCGCAATTGCTGTACCTACAAGAAGCGGTACGAAGCAGCCTCTTTTCAAACCGCGGCGGCCTGAAATCGCTGCAGTCATTCTCATTTTTGGGGGTGCTGCGGCTCTTCTTCTCATGTTTGCCGACATTATTCCGACAATCGGGCCGTCATGGCTGCCCGCGTTCACAGGCTGGGCGATTGCTGTAGTATTTCTATTGCGAGCGGTCGGTGAATTTAGAGCGGTCGGTTTTTTCAAGAGCATTCGGAATACCCCTTTCGGACGCATGGATACGATTTTTTATTCACCGCTCTGCCTCGTTCTCTGCGGACTAACAACCTGGATGATGGCAATCGCATAAGTTTATTGCAAATAAAAACGGTGCCTCGCGGCACCGTTTTTCATGTTTTAACATGCTTTTGCATTTGCTGTATGGCTGATTTTTCCAAACGCGACACCTGTGCCTGCGAGATGCCGATTTCATCGGCTACCTCCATTTGTGTTTTGCCTTCAAAGAAACGCATTGACAAAATCATTTTTTCCCGGTCGTTCAGCTTATGCATCGCTTCCCGAAGCGCAATTTCTTCGATCCACGATACGTCCTTGTTCCGCTCGTCGCTAATTTGATCCATGACATAGATCGGATCGCCGCCGTCATGGTAGATCGGTTCAAACAAAGAAACCGGATCTTGAATCGCATCAAGTGCAAACACGACGTCTTCCTTCGGAACATTCAACGCTTCCGATATTTCGAAAATCGTCGGCTCCCGTGAATTTTTGTTCGTCAAGCTATCCCTTACCTGAAGCGCCTTATAGGCGATGTCCCTCAAGCTGCGCGATACGCGTATCGGGTTGTTGTCTCGTAAGTAACGGCGTATTTCACCGATAATCATCGGTACGGCATAGGTGGAAAATTTGACATTTTGGCCAAGATCGAAATTATCTATCGCCTTCATAAGTCCGATGCAGCCGACCTGGAACAAGTCGTCCACAAACTCTCCCCTATTGTTAAACCGTTGTATAACGCTTAGCACAAGCCGTAGGTTGCCGTTTACTAATTTCTCTCTTGCTGCCCACTCGTTGCGGGTTTGCAATGCCGTAAACAATTCTCTCATTTCGACATTATTTAGGACAGGCAGTTTCGCGGTATCCACTCCACAGATCTCGACTTTATTTCGGGTCAACGTGATTACCTCCCAAGGAGAAACATTACTGTACATTATCTCCTTGAGAGGTCTTTTTATTCCTATTGCGACATCGTTCGACAACAGCAAGCAGGATAAGGGATTACACCATTTTGTTAAATTCTTTGCGAAGCCTTTTTATAATCCGCTTCTCTAACCGTGAAATATACGATTGCGAAATGCCGAGCAGGTCGGCAACATCCTTTTGCGTTTTCTCTTCGCCGTCCGCAAGCCCGAATCGAAGCTCCATAATTATACGCTCACGTTCGGACAGCTTATCAAGTGCTTTATGAAGCAGCTTCCGGTCAACCTGTTCTTCAATATTGCGGTAAATCGTATCATTTTCGGTTCCGAGAACGTCAGATAAAAGAAGCTCATTTCCATCCCAATCGATATTAAGCGGTTCGTCGAACGATACTTCCGTACGTGTCTTGCTGTTGCGGCGCAAATACATCAATATTTCATTTTCGATACAACGTGAGGCGTAGGTTGCAAGCTTAATCTTCTTTTCCGGATCAAATGTATTGACTGCCTTAATAAGTCCAATCGCGCCAATCGATACGAGATCTTCAATATGAATACCGGTATTTTCAAACTTACGGGCAATGTAAACGACGAGCCTTAAATTGCGTTCAATAAGCATCGCGCGTATCGCTGTATCTCCGGTAGGCAGCTTTTCCAGCAAATACTCTTCTTCTTCGCGGGTTAACGGAGGTGGAAGCGCTTCACTGCCACCTATATAATAAATCTCTTCGCTCTTTAATCCGAATAAAAACATTACACGATAGTAATATAACTGAAGGATTAGTTTATACTTGACGAGCATGTGGCCCATCCCTCCTCGTTTGTATATGCATACGTTCTTTACTGTTGAACCATAGACGGATGGATAATAGCTCGATATGCCCCATCAGACGTAAGCTTTCCGCCGTCAAGCCCGATAAGCACCTTCCGCGTTTCAAAAACTTGTCCCTCCCTAGTAATCTCAACGGCATCCGGCTTTATCGCTAGCATGAACTGTGACCCTCGGTTGACACCTCTGAATGGAACGAGACGAAGCCGGTCTTGCCATATGAATGGCTCTTCATCCATTCCCGCCACAAGACGATCTACTTGTGCATCCCGTATGCTATTCAACCACGATTCGGGCAAATCATCTTTCCATAAAGCAGCTTCCATCACCATAACCGGCGTCCGTGTTAACGGATCATAAAGCTGGTTGCCGGTATCGATCAGACCAACACAGGTTTGAATACAATGTCCAATTGTAATTTTGACCTCAGCCAAATGAGTTTGCACCAGCTCCCGTTCTCGTTTTTGCGTCAATACAGTACGGTATATATACAGTCCGATACAAAAAGCAGCAATTAAATAAAATAATCCCATCTTGAGCTCTACATGCATGCTGCCATTCACGAACGTAACCGTCCTCCAAACCTTTCCGGATCCTTGCATAAACAAATAATAAAGCCCAAGCACAGCACCGGCAGCAACAAAATTGACCGCATAGAACGTCGCGACATTCCTCATAAAATGTTGGATAGACGCGAAGCCAAAAGCAATCCACACCATCAAGAGCGACATCCCGATTTTTACCAGCAGCGTGAATAAAAAAGATAATTGCGGTAAAAGCATCAAAACGACATAACATGCTCCGACAGCAGAAGCCGCTAGCACCCGCCAAGGACGTGGTTTCAGATGACGGGCCCACGCGGAAGTTAATAGAATAGCACCGTCAACGAGCAGCTCTCGCAAAAACATAACATCCACATAAATAGCCACTTCGGTCACCTTCCTGCGACTGGCGGATAAACGGGTCTGCAGCCGGCACCCGGGGGAACGATTGAGACTAGTATATTAAAATCCTATTTCAAAGTCTGTCTATTCATGACGGCATGAGGTATCTTTTTTTGTCGAGCAGGAGTATAAAAACCGCCTAGCCTTTTACCGCTATTTAGGCTGTAGACTTCTTGTCGTGTCTGTTCCGTAGTTTGCTCCTTGCCCGTCAATTGGAAAACTAGTATGATACGAATATATATGTAAAGCTGTGAAGCACACCGCTTACTCGGGTTCGTATTTACCCGTAGTATGCGGTTTTTTTTATTTTCCGGGGGAGGTTGATTCATTGTCGTTTCAAGCGTCTTACGAAAATCGGCTGGAGATGCATCTGAAGAAACGTAAAAGGGTAAGAGAAGACGAAGGCTGGAGCAAAGACACGCACATGCCGAAAAACTGTTTTTAGAGAAGGTTTGGTATCCGGCCTTTCATGAGCTGGACGGTTGGAAAATATTACGTTTTTCCTATGACGACATAAAAGAGAAGCCGCGAATGTGTGAGCAGCTCCTCCAGCAACCTTACAGGCAGCTTACGCAGGCTAATTTGACGCTGTAAGCACCTATGCGTGCTTATAGCGATATATATGCCTTGCTCATACTCTGATCCCGCTCTGTAAGCACACACCGGTGCTTACATGCAGCATACTCAGTCTAATTTGACGCTGTTAAGCACTTATGCGTGCTTACAGCTCCTCAAACAAAAAAACCTCACCAATTGACTGGTGAGGCGGGATTAGAAAAAGATTTATCGGTCGCCACGCGGACGATTACGAAGGAAAGCTGGAATTTCAAGCTGATCGCTTGATGCATTGCTAGAACCAAAAGGCTTAACCGGATTTGTGCTTCCCAATTGTCTTGTATCAGTCGCTTCCGGCTGTTGTTGCGAAATACGGCGTGCTGCTGCTGATTTATGCTCGAAGCCCGTCGCAATAACGGTTACTTTAATTTCGTCCTTCAGATCTTCATCGATAATAGCACCAAAGATCATGTTTACATCCGGATCAGAAGCTGAAATGACGATTTCAGCCGCTTCATTCACTTCATAAAGCGATAGGTTGCTTCCGCCTGTAATGTTCATAATAACGCCTCTAGCGCCGTCAATTGACGTTTCAAGCAGCGGGCTCATAATCGCTTTCCGCGCTGCTTCAGCGGCACGATTCTCACCTGTAGCAATACCGATACCCATCAGTGCGGATCCGCGTTCGGTCATAATCGTTTTCACATCTGCAAAGTCGAGATTGATCAGACCCGGTACAGCGATTAGATCAGAAATACCTTGGACCGCTTGGCGAAGCACGTTATCCGCCTCGCGGAATGCTTCCAGCATAGGTGTCTTCTTATCAACGATCTCAAGCAAACGGTCATTTGGAATGACGATTAGCGTATCTACTTTTTCTTTGAGCGCTTCGATGCCAAGCTCGGCTTGTCCAGAACGCTTACGGCCTTCAAAGGTAAACGGACGCGTTACAACCCCAACTGTCAATGCGCCGCATTCCCTTGCAATTTCAGCGATAACTGGAGCTGCTCCTGTTCCCGTTCCGCCACCCATGCCCGCCGTAACGAAAACCATATCCGAGCCTTTAAGCTGATTCATAATAATTTCGCGAGACTCCTCGGCAGCCTTGCTGCCGACATCTGGATTAGCTCCAGCACCAAGACCGCGGGTCAGCTTATCGCCGATTTGCAGTTTATGCTCCGATTTAGCCAAATGAAGCGCTTGAGCGTCGGTGTTCACCGTAATAAACTCTACGCCTTTGACTCCGTTCTCTATCATACGGTTAACAGCATTACTGCCGCCACCGCCCACACCTATTACTTTTATTTGAGCAAGCTGTTCAAGCTCAAAGTCGAATTCCAACATCTTTCATTTTCCCCCAGTCAAGCGTAAACTGCTGATTGCATCCATGAGACGTAACAGCAACGTTTCGCGGTAAAATATAAGCATCGCGTTGAGGTGAGACTTATATTATCTTATATTTTCAAATAAATTCGTTAAACATACTTTTGATCCGCTCGAACATACCGGGTTTCGTTGAAGCTGCTGGACTTGCTTTGCGGCTTGCCGTTTTCTTCACTGCTCCAGATCCACGAGCTCCCATATATTTCGACACGTATTGGATCATGCCAACACCGCTGCTGTAAGCCGGATCTCTTACACCAATATAATCGGGCAGCGCAATTCTGACGGAAGCTTCCAACTCTGTTTGGGCCAAAGCGAGTGTTCCTGGCATCGATACGGAACCGCCGGTCAAAACATAGCCGTTAACCTTCTCGCCATAGCCGAGTCGACGTACTTCTTGGCGAACCAGATGGAAAATTTCTTGCATACGCGGCTCAATAATGCTTGCAAGATCAACCTGTGAAAATTCCTTCTCAACATTGCTGCCCATTCGCGTAACTTTAAACTTCACATCTTCCGCCGCGTCCAATACGTTCGCGCATCCGTATTTCAGTTTAATTTTCTCCGCTTGATCGCTTTGAGTACGCAAACCATATGCAATGTCATTCGTTACATATTCGCCGCCGATTGGAAGCGTTGATATAGCCTCTATTCCGCCTTGATCATAAATCGCAATCGTGCAGGAGCCGGCTCCGATGTCCGTTAGAACAGTACCCATCGATTTCTCATCCTTAGTCAGCGACACAACGCCAGACGCTAACGATAGCAAAATGACGCCGGAAATACGAAGACCTGCTTTCTCTACACAACGCATCAGATTATGTATAGCAGTTTTTGTCCCCGTAACGATTGTCGCCTCAACCTCAAGACGCACACCAATCATACCGCGCGGATCGGAAATACCTTCCAAACCATCAACTAAATACTGCTTTGGCACCAAATTAATAATTTCACGCTCTGGTGGGAGAGCGACTACTTTAGCTGCTTGCAATACACGTTCAATATCTTCTTCACCGATTTCACGGTCCTCGTTGGATACTGCAACGACGCCACGATTGGTTTGCAAAGCAATATGATTGCCCTGAATGCCTACGTAAACGTCGGATATTTGAATGCCTACCATGCGCTCCGCATGCTCTACTGCGTTACGGATCGATTGCACGGTTTGGTCAATATCTACAATTGCACCTTTGCGAATACCCTCTGAGTCGGCAGATCCAACTCCAATAATATTAATGGCTCCATTATTCACTTCACCAATAATAGCACGAACTTTGGATGTACCGATGTCCAAACTCACGATGATGTCGTTGCTGCTCATCTTGCGGCACCTCCGTTTCAAATAAAAAAATTAATAAACCGGTTGCTTTAGGTCTTTCTACATATTCAACGCCTTTAATATTTTCCCTCTTTTTTCAACAGATTTTTCATTGTTTTTTCGATTTGTGTCGAGTCCCGCCTCTTGCGGCAACCTATATTTCCTAATGTTATCCAGCTTCATCAAGTATAAATGCGATAAATAAAATTCTACCATTCTTTCAAGCTATTGAGTAGTCTCTTTTTGCCCTGCGTCCATATTTTCTGGGATTTCACTCTGAAAAGGAACATATGTATCCGCGAGCAACATCGTAATTTTGCCTGGCTCTTGCGTCTCAATTACGGCATTCAGCGCCTCGATTTTTTCTGGAAGAACAGAGACGGCCGTTACGACTTCAAACTTCGTTCGTGTATACATAATGATTCGGTCAGGATAAGCGGATGAAGGAAAAGGTATAATCTCTGACAGGTCGGAAAGCTGCTTCGTGGAAATTTCACCCAGCTTCTTCGTGAGCTGTGCCTTTACCGGGTCATCGTCAGCCCACCCGGACAAAACCGGCTTGTCCACAAGCTGCAATTCGTCGCTATCGGCTTCCACCGTAGTGCCATTTGACAAGAGCGCTGTCATTTCTCCTTGCTTAGAAAGCTCGAATGCAACAACCGGAAACTCCTCCACTGAAATTTTTAAGAGGCCCGGAAAAATCTTTGTCACCTTCACTTCATTAATTTGCGGCAGCGTAAGAATTCTATCTTCTATAGTAGAGGATGAAGTACGGAAGAATGCATCTCCGACCAAGATCGCAGCTGTCTTGCCAATTTCCTCCCGTGAAACGAATCGCATACCTTCAATTTGTATTTCTGAAACCTTGCTTATTGAGGAATTAAAAAATAATACCGCCAAAAGAGCAACAAACAATAGAATGAGTATGGTCAGCAGCTTTCGACTGCCCATCCGCTTTCGGCTTGGCTCCTTCAGTACAGGCATCTGCGCGCTCATAACTTGTCCCTTCTTTCCCCAAAAAACATCCGGCTAGCCTCTCTGCATCAGCCTACGCTTAGCATCAATAGGGAACCGGCTGTTTCTATCTTGCAGCACATGCGCATAGAATTAGTTATTAGGCACTGGTGAATATCGCGAAATCCGGGCACCAAGCCTCGTCAACATCGTTTCGATTTTCTCGTAGCCCCGATCGATGTGATGAATTTGCTCAACGACCGTCTTTCCTTGCGCTGCTAAACCAGCAATGACAAGGGCAGCACCCGCTCGCAGGTCTGTCGCTTCCACCGTTGCACCATAAAGCCTTGGCACGCCGCGAATGAACGCAGCATTCATATCCACGCGAATGTCGGCACCCATACGGGTCAACTCATCCACGTGCTTCAATCTGCCTTCAAATATCGTTTCTTTCAATACGCTCACACCATCTGCAAGCGTAAGCAGCACCATAACCTGAGACTGCAAATCGGTCGGGAAAGCCGGGTATGGAGAGGTTACGATTCTTTCAACCGCTTTCGGCCGGGTAGCACTGCCAACTTTAATTATATCACCGTCGACAACAATTTGAACACCTGCGCGACGCAGAACATGAATCAAGGAGGATAAGTGCGCGGGCTGTGTATTTTGGAGCGTCACCTGACCGCGCGTCGCGGCTGCCGCTACCATAATAGTCCCTGCTACGATGCGATCCGGAATAACCTTGTAACGACAAGGCGTTAGCGACTGTACCCCATCTATCGTTATCGTGTCGGTTCCGGCGCCCATAATTTTCGCGCCCATCGCATTTAGAAAACGTTGCAAATCTTGAATTTCCGGCTCACGTGCCGCATTGCTGATCGTTGAACGGCCTTCCGCCAAAGCTGCGGCCATCATAATGTTTTCTGTTGCTCCAACGCTTGGGAAGCTTAAATGAATATCGGCGCCCCGCAATTTTTCTGCACGGCAAATAATTCGGTTACCCAGTTCTTCTATTTCTGCACCAAGAGCCTGCAAGCCTTCAAGATGAAGATCAATCTTCCGTTCCCCGATTGCACAACCGCCCGGCTGGTAAACCTGCGTTTCACCAAACCTCGCGAGCAAAGGTCCCATTAGAAAAATAGAAGAGCGCATCTGTCTCATTAACAATTCCGGCACATGGGATGTATGTGCAGTTTCAGTATCCAGCACAACTGTTCCTCCCGCATGCTCGGCGCGGCATCCTAATTCGCGCAAAATGTTCAGCATGACGTCGATATCCAGCAAATCTGGCACATGGTCTATCGTTGTAGTGCCTTCGGCCAGCAGACTGGCAGCCAGAATCGGTAAAGCAGCATTTTTCGCTCCTTGGATAACTATGGTTCCTGAGAGAGGTTTCCCACCTTCAATCACCAATTTGTCCAATGTATCACCTCCGAATTACCGCTCACCCACCACCAATACTTCCGGCACCAACAGGATGCCAAAACGGTCCTGAACCGTGCTTTGTATATGAGTCATGAGGGCGAGAACGTCTTCAGCTGTTGCTTGCCCGGTATTTACGATAAAATTGGCGTGCTGCTCGGATACTTGCGCTCCTCCGAGGCGTTCACCCTTCATTCCTGCCTCTTGAATGAGTCTAGCGGCAAAATCATTGGGCGGATTGCGGAATACGCTGCCAGCGCAAGCAAGCTGCAGCGGCTGCGTTCTCAATCTCCTCTCTTTGTAAGAGGCCATCGTGGTGAGGATTTCCTTCTTATCCCCTTCTGCCAGCTCGAAAGTTGCCTCAACAACAACGCCCTTTTGCTCATGCAGAATGGAATGACGGTAAGAAAAATGCATGTCTTCTCGATCGTAGCGAACCAATTCTCCCGTCTCCAGTACAATATCAGCTGACTTAAAGATACGTGACACATCCGATCCATGCGCGCCAGCATTCATATAGACGGCTCCGCCGACCGTGCCTGGGATTCCCCCCGCAAACTCAAGCCCGGTCAGCCCTTCCTTGCCCGCCATGACTGATAGCTTTATTAATGAATATGAAGCACCTGCTATCACTAGCGATTCTTCAAAACGCACGTAATCTAACCCTCTGTGCGGTTTAATCACAACGCCGCGAATCCCCTTATCACTCACCAACATGTTCGAGCCTCTGCCCAAATTAGTCCAGGGGATTTGATGTTTTTGCACCAAACGAACCGCTGATACTAATTCTTCTTTGCTGCGAGGGAGGATTAATATATCGGCGGGACCGCCGATTTTCCACGTCGTATAGTTCGAGAGCGGTTCGTTATACAAAACCTCGCCAAGATTGGCTTGTTCCAATTCCGCTTTAAATGCTTCCATTAGTTGAACCTCCTAGCTGATTAAATGATTATAAAAACGATTCGCCATTCCAAGCTGCAACCATTCACGCATTGCCGCCAGGATTTTCTGCTGCATTAACCGCTCCTTTCGGGTGACTGTCACGAATTTAGTGTATCTTATGCCTCTATAGGCTCTTGTGTGACAGAGGCCCACAGCGAGTTGCCCGCTCACTGATCGATTGTCGTTATGTTTGGGCGGAGGAATAAGAATAGACGGCAAGCGAGACGCCGTCGTTTCCGCAAAGGTAGGCGCTTTGCCGCTTACAACGATCGTTGCAGCCTCCAGCACCTCAGCCGTTTTATTCAGGTAAAGCGTTAACCGCAGCTTCTTCCAGCCGTGGCCGCTTGTTCTATTCGATGTAAAGTCAGGTTCGTCATCGCTGCCGACGGTTATTTGGGCCAGGTATGATACTTACCTCGAATAACGGGAAATGTTCAATAAAATTCCTAGAGCCGTTAGTAGAAGCGTAAGGGATGAGCCTCCGTAACTGACGAGCGGCAAGGTAATGCCCGTTACCGGCATCATGCCGATTACGACGCCGATATTGATCAGCACCTGTACGCCGACAATCCCTGTGATGCCAACTGCCAGCAAGCTTCCGAATGTATCAGGAGAGGCAATGGCCGCACGTACGCCCCGCCAGACGACTACTAGAAATAATAAAATGAGAGTGACTCCGCCAATGAAGCCCAGCTCTTCCGATAATATCGAGAAAATAAAGTCAGTCTGAGGTTCAGGCAAATAGCTGAACTTCTGACGGCTCATGCCAAGACCAAGTCCTACTAGACCGCCGGGCCCGATCGCATACAAGGATTGAATAATTTGATAGCCACCGCCAAGCGGATCCGCCCACGGATCAAGAAAATTCGTAATCCGCTTCAAGCGGTATGGCGCCGCTATGATCAGGCCCACGAAGCCTGCAACACCGATAAGCGCCAATCCGCCCAAATGAGCCATTCTGGCGCCTGCCGTGAAAATAAGTATTAAGGAAGCGCCCACCATAACCGCTCCGGTTCCAAGATCAGGCTGGAGCATAATAAGACCAAAGGCTAGTCCAACCAGTCCAAGCGGCGGCATAAGCCCCTTTGTAAACTGCGTAATCGTCTGCTGCTTCTCCGAAAGCCATTTCGCTAAAAATAATATCATCGCCAGCTTCATAAATTCCGATGGCTGAATACCGAAAGAACTAATGCCCAGCCAGCTGCGCGCGCCTCCGCGAACGACGCCGATACCGGGAATCAAAACGAGCAAAAGCAGCCCAAAGCAAACCATCAAAGCCATCGGCGCCCACTTTTTCCATACGGTATAGTGCGTGTTCATTGTAAATAGTAACGCACCCACACCTAATCCGGCAAATAAAACCTGACGCTTCACAAAATAAAAACGATCGCCGAATTCATGAAAAGCAAGCACTGCGCTGGCGCTGTAAACCATAATTAATCCGATAGAGAGAATGAGCCCAATTGCAGTCAGCATCCAAATATCCGGGGCAGAACGCGCTTTGGCCATAGCGAACACACCTCTTAGCATGGGAAAGTAGGGACATGCCCCCTACTTACAAGGTATGCGCCGAATCTTTAAAAATGCGCCCTCTTTGCTCATATGAGGCAAACATATCCCAGCTGGCGCATGCCGGCGACAACAGCACAATATCACCTGGCTCTGCGATAGCTGCGGCTTGCTTCACCGCTTGCTGCAGGACGGACTCGGCGTCCTCATTAGGTTCGACGATTTCCACCTTAGCTAAACCTGCTAGCTCGGCAACGCGGGACAGCTTTTCCCTCGTTTCGCCTAAAGCGACCAGTCCTTTCAATCGCTCGCGGAATAATGGAACCAGCTCCATATAATCGGAACCACGGTCGAGTCCTCCCGCTACGAGTACGATCGGCGCGTTTAACGAGCGTACGGACATCGTGGTCGCAACCGGATTAGTCGCTTTGGAATCATTGTAATATTTGACTCCGTTTACCTCACGAACGAACTCCAGCCGGTGTTCTACCCCTCTAAACTGCTGCAAGGGCTCTATGAGCTGCTCTAGCGATGCACCGGCAGCTAAACACGCCGCAATGGCAGCAAGCGCGTTGGCAGCGTTATGGCGGCCTGGAATACCAAGTTCAGAGACAGGTAAAATCACAATTTCCTTGCCATCCGTCTGACGGAACACGATTTGTCTATTCAGCGCCGCTTCATGCTCCTGAGAATCAACGGTATCTCGCGCATACGGCGGTTCAATGTAAATACCTGCCTCCAATCGCTCATAAAGAGAGAACGGCAGCAGCTGTGCGACCAAAAACTCCGATAACGCTCTGCACTCCGGGTCATCCCAATTGATGACAGCAACATCTTCCTCCGTCTGGTTGTCAAACAGCTTTGCTTTGGAATTGACATAGTCATCCATATCGCCATGATAATCCAAATGCGTCTCCGCGATGTTAAGCAGCAGAGCGATATGAGGCCGGAATGCGCTCGTACCTTTCAACTGGAAGCTGCTGAGCTCGGCAACGATCCATTGGTCAGGCGCTGCCTCCAATGCTGCTTCACAGAGAGGACGGCCGATATTTCCCGCAACGATCGGCTTTAAACCGGCTGCGTTTAAGATCTCCCCGATCCAGGTCGTCGTCGTCGTCTTGCCGTTTGAGCCTGTTATGCCGATGATAGGGGCAGGAGAAAGCCAGTAGGCTGCTTCTACCTCTGTAATGATTTCAACGCCTAATTCCTCCGCCCGCTGAATAGGAGGAGCTGTGTACGGTATGCCGGGATTTTTAATCAGCAGCGCCGTGTCCTCTGTTATGAGATCGTCTGGATGATAACCGCATAGCACAGAAATGCCCAAAGCAGTCAGTTCGTCCGCTTCGGGGCATAATTCGCGATCCTTCTTATCGTTCACAACGACTTCTGCGCCTAATTGATGAAACACCTTCGCTACGCTAACCCCACTTCTAGCCAAGCCCAAAACGACAACTCGGCGGCCTTGATAAGATGCCGGATGATTCATTTCTGACAGTCCCTTCTATGGATACATAAAGCGGCTCCAAATCAATCGGCAGCCGCTTTCCGTTATTTTTCTCTCAATTAATTATATTACAAAGAGCAGCCCAATTGCTGCAAGCACTAATCCAACAAGCCAAAACACGGTAACGACCTTCCATTCGGACCAGCCGACCAGCTCGAAATGATGATGGATCGGACTCATCTTGAAAATTCGTTTGCCTCTAAGCTTGAAGGAGCCAACCTGTAAAATAACCGACAGCATTTCGAGTACAAAAACACCGCCAATGATAATGAGCAGCAGCTCCGTCTTCGTCAAAATGGCCACCGCTGCAATCCCGCCTCCAATTCCGAGCGAGCCCATGTCTCCCATGAACACCTTGGCAGGATGCGCGTTAAATACGAGAAAGCCCAGTACTGCGCCGACCATCGCAGCGGAGAAAACCGCCGATTCATGAGCCGATGTCTGCAGCGCAACTACGGTGAATGCGCCAAACGCAATCGCGCTCGTGCCTGCTAACAGGCCGTCTAGCCCATCGGTAAAATTAATCGAGTTGCTCGCTGCGAACATTATAATAACGACAAAAGGGTAATAAAACCAGCCTAGATCAAAGCCCCAACCTGTACCAGGCACTGTAATTTCAGTACTGTGGTGCATGTTGTATAGCATCGCGCACACGACAATGGAAAACAGCAGCTGACCGAACAGCTTTTGTCTGGCAGTCAGGCCAAGCGACCTTTTGAAAACAATTTTAATATAATCGTCCAAAAAACCGACTAGCCCGAAACCAAGCGATGCCGTTAGCAGCACCCAAAATTCCGCTGTTTTATCCGAAAACTTCAGGAAAGCGATCATAAGAGCGAACATAATAATGATGCCGCCCATTGTTGGAGTACCGCTTTTTTTCAGATGGCTTTGCGGACCCTCCGTGCGGATTTGCTGACCGAACTTCAAGCGGCGAAGCAGCGGAATGAACAATGGTCCGAGCAGAACAGCTAGCAAGAAGGAAGCGCCTATCGAAAATAAGATGACCATCATGTCCATATCCTCACCCCACTTCCAAAGCTTGGACAATCTGTTCCATCCGCATACCGCGAGAACCTTTTATAAGCACGATATCCGTCGGCTGAAGATGACTGCGCAGCCACTGTGCAAGCTTTTCTTTCTCTTCAAAATGGTGAACAACCTCATTCGCGGCAGCACTAGGGAAGCGCGACTTCACTCCCTGTGCGATATGCTGCGCTAATGGTCCGAACGTAAGGACGGCATCCGCCTTGCTTGGCGTAATGTAAGCCCCGACCTCGAAATGCAGCGTCTCCTCCTCCGGTCCGAGCTCGAGCATATCGCCAAGCACAATCCATTTGCGGGTATAGCCATCCAATTGCTCTACCAGATCAATCGCCGCGCGTACGGCTGTAGGATTGGCGTTATAAGCGTCATTTAACAGCATCGCGCCGTTAAAAGCGCGTACCGGCTGAATACGCATACCTGTAAGCTTCAGGTTGCTTAAGCCTTCTATAATTTTTGCAGCAGGAACTCCGAAGAAACGGCCGATCGCAATGGCTGCAAGCGCATTGCTTACATTATGCTGCCCGGGAACCGGAATGCGTATGGAACCTAGTCCGCTTGGTGTACCGTTAAAGATGGCCGTAAACGTCGCGGCTTCCGATTCAATGACGATATCGGCCGCCGACCATTCGTTATGCCCGGCTAATCCAAAGGTTCGGCAAACAATGCCCGCTGGGAGCACGGAACGCTTAAGTTCGGTATCGAGAAGCGGTTCGTCGCCATTATAAAGCAGCAATCCATCCTCGCTTAAGCCGAGTGCGATTTCCAGCTTTGCCTTTGCAATCCCTGCCCTGGAGCCGAGCTGCAGCAGATGCGCATCGCCGACATTCGTAATAATCGCAGCGTCCGGCTGGGCAATCTTCGTGAGCAGTTCGATTTCGCCGAAGCCGCTCATTCCCATCTCCAGTACGGCTACCTCGGTGTCCTCTTCAAGCTGAAGCACGGTCAGCGGCAAGCCGATATGATTGTTCAGGTTGCCTTCTGTTTTGTGAACCTTATACGAGGTTCCGAGAATAGCTGCTGTCATGTCTTTAGTCGTTGTTTTGCCGTTGCTGCCTGTTATTCCGACCACGCGGACGACAAGTTCGCTGCGGTAGGCGGCAGCCAGCCGCTGCAAGGCTGCGAGAGTATCGCCTACGATGAGCAGCGGCACACGGGCAAGCGATTCAGGAACCTCGCGCCCTTTCTGCCAAAGCGCGGCAACCGCTCCATTCTGTACAGCCTGCTCCAAATACGCATGCCCGTCGAACTGCTCGCCGACGAGCGGAACGAACAACTGGCCCGCTGCAGCTTGCCGCGAGTCAGTCGTTACGCCCGTAATAATAAGCTCAGTATTGCTTCCATTCCATTTCGCGCCGCTCATTTCGGCTATTTGCTTGATCGTACGTTTAATCAATGTATGATTCCCCTTATCGCTTCTTTCGCTACTTTTCGATCGTCAAATGGATACTTGACTCCGTTAATATCCTGGTAGGTTTCATGACCTTTCCCCGCAATCAATACTACATCGCCTGGGCTTGCCATTTCAACCGCTTTTTGAATTGCCGCCTTGCGGTCAGCAAGTAATTCATATGATGAAGGATCGATATTGCTCTTTATAAGTCCATCCTCGATATCCTTTAATATTAACTCCGGCGGCTCTGTACGAGGATTATCCGAGGTAATGATGGCGTAATCAGCATACTTTACAGCGATGTTTCCCATAAGCGGACGCTTCGACCGATCTCGATCGCCTCCGCAGCCAAATACGCACAGAATACGTTTCTCGGCGAACTGCCGGACGGCCCGCAGCACATTCTCCAAGCCGTCGGGCGTATGGGCATAGTCGACGATAACGGCGAATGCCTGCCCGGCATGAACGGCCTCGACCCGCCCGGGGACTCCAGGAATGGCGCTTAAACTCGAAGTTATTGCCGCCAGCCCTACTCCCTCGATTAACACGGTGCTAATTGCGGCAAGCGCATTATACACATTGAACTTGCCTACCATTTGCAGCGTTACGTCCGCCTCTCCGCGGAAGGTATTTACATGAAAGGTTGTTCCCTGTGCCGTTATACGTATATTCGAGGCGCGGACATCCGCCTCCTTATCGATGCCGTAGGTCACGACCTCCGCCGCCGTTAAATTTGCGTACTCGGCCGATATGGCGTCATCCGCATTTAGAACGGCATAGGAGCGCTCGCTCTCCTCGGCGGAATAAACATTACCGAGCCTTGAGAAGAACAATCCCTTTACCGCAGCATAACGGCTCATCGTTTCATGGTAATCCAAATGATCCTGCGTTAAATTCGTAAACACAGCCGTCCGGAAGCGGCAGCCCTTCACCCTCCCTTGCTCCAGCGCGTGGGAGGAAACTTCGATCGCACAATACTGCGAGCCTGCATCGCGCATCTCCCCGAGATAACGCTGCAGCTGAAGCGTTTGCGGGGTTGTGCTCGTCATCGGAAATGACTGTCCGTTAAAACGCCGTTCAATTGTGCCGATAACACCCGCAGACATACTTTGATCATTCAAAATTTGCTCAATCAAATACGTCGTAGTTGTCTTGCCGTTCGTACCCGTAACCCCAATAAGTTTTAACGAATGACTTGGATAGCCATAGAAAAGGTTAGCAATAACAGCCATTGCAAGGCGGCAATCCTTAACCATAATTTGCGGCAGCGGCAGATCAAGCTCCCGTTCCACAATCAGTGCTGCAGCGCCGGCTGCGGCCGCTTGAGGCGCAAACAAATGACCATCCACGGTATGTCCTCGCAAGCAGATAAACAATTGACCCTCGCTAATACTTCGCGAATCAGTTTCGACTCCGGTCAATTCCGTTTCCCCATCGCCTATAAGCCGCCCGGTTATAAGCAGCTCCGCAACATCCTTTAAACGCATCTGCCCCACTCCTCCCTTAAGCGCCGTCGGAGGTTCGATATGCCGCCCGCAGCACCCTCGTTAACTACCATTATAGTCAATGTGAGTGGGATATATTATCTTCTTCGCCCAAATAGATCCGAATCGTCGAACCCCGGTCGACACGGGTCCCGGCGGCCGGAGCTTGGCGTATGACTGTTTTTCCCGAACCGGCAGAAGTGAGGTTGAAATTCATATTCAAATCCTCGTACAAATCCGATACCGTTTTGCCAACCAAATTCGGTACGGTTACGATTGGCGTTTCTCCGTACTTATAAATCCGGTCGATCTGTTTCTCGCGAGCTGGAACTTCCAAGATCGAGAGTGCGTCCTCCATAATATTGCGGACGATAGGCGCCGCGACGACACCTCCGAACTGAATCCCCTGCGGATTGTCCACGGCTACATAAATGACGATTTGCGGATCATCCGCCGGAGCAAAGCCGATAAACGAAACAATATGTTCATTTGGTGAATAACGTCCGTTAATAACCTTCTGCGCGGTCCCCGTCTTACCGCCCACGCGGTAGCCGTCGATGAATGCATTGCGGCCTGTACCTTTCGCTACAACGCTCTCAAGCGCTTCCCGCACCTGCTTCGACGTTTCGTCAGAAATGACCTTACGCACGACAACGGGCTCTACGGACTCTACAGTCGCTCCGGTATCCGGATTAATCCATGCTTTCGCAACATGGGGCTTGTAAAGCGTACCGCCGTTAATTGCCGCGGACACTGCCGTAATTTGCTGAATGGGCGTAACCGATACCCCTTGACCAAAGGCTGTTGTAGCGAGCTCTACGGGACCGACCTGATTCAGCTTGAACAGGATTCCGTTCTCCTCGCCGCCAATATCGATGCCGGTCTTCGTGCCAAAGCCAAAGTTTTTAATGTAATTGAACAGCTTTTCCTTGCCCAGCCGCTGACCAAGCGTGACAAAACCGGGGTTGCAGGAATTTTCAACAACCTCCAAAAATGTCTGGCTGCCGTGTCCGCCCTTCTTCCAGCAGCGAAGCCTAGCCCCTCCAACCTCTATCGCGCCCGGATCAAAGAAACGCTCGTTTTTCAAATCAACCTTCTTTTCCTCCAAAGCGGCAGCAAGCGTAATGATCTTAAAAGTAGAACCCGGCTCGTATGTCATCCAGATCGGAAGATTCCGGTTATAAACCTCTGTGGGCACCTCGCGATACTTGTCAGGCTCAAAAGTAGGACGGCTCGCCATACCAAGAATTTCTCCGTTATTCGGATCCATCGCAATCGCGATTATACCATCCGGCTGCAGCTTCGTCATCGCCTGATCAAGCTCTCGCTCCATAACCGTCTGTATTTGCTTATCGATCGTAAGCTGCATCGTAAGCCCGTCCTTCGGTTCAACATAAGTATCCGAGGAATTAGGCATTGTCCTTCCCGCGGCATCGGAGAGAAAGGACACGCTGCCGCCGATACCGCTAAGCTCCTTATTATATTTTGCTTCTATGCCCGTTAAGCCCTGATTGTCGATTCCGGTAAAGCCAAGCACATGCGCCGCCAGGCTGCCGAAAGGATAAAAGCGTTTATTGTCTTCAGCCACAACGATTCCGGGAAGTCCAAGCGCACGAATTTGCTCGGCCTTATCGATCGTAATTTTGCGGCCGCCGGGTCCAAGCTTAACGATCATTTGTTTGGTTTTAATTTTGTTATACAGCGTTTCCTGCGACATGTCGAGCAGCGGAGCCAGCGCAGACGCCACGGCATGCTGATCTTTTATCTGCACCGGAATCGCATAGACAGTAGGAGAACTTACGTTGTATGCCAGCGGTATGCCGTTGCGATCCACAATCTCGCCCCGCTTCGCCACATACGGAATATCGCGCCGCCAGGAATTTTCCGCTTTACCCGCCAGCTCTTCGCCCTGCCACAGCTGCACATAGCTAAGCCTGATAATTAAGGCAAGGAATGATACCCCAGCCAATATAAGTACGATAAATAAACGTCGCCTGACCGTTACATTGGATACTTTCATAGCTTGTTCCCCTCCGCTTGACCGTTTCAAAAGGAGCGTTCGATGACGCTCATTCCCAGATTATTCGGGACAAGCGGACGATAGAACAAGCTTTAAACAAAGGCAGCTGCCTGTATGATCAGAACCATTCTCTTGTCTTACTCAGCGGACGGAGGCATTGCCGCTATCACCAGCATCGGTATTGGCCGCTTCATTACCTTTAGACGCCTGCTCCTTACTCTGTGCTGAACCGCCTGGGGCGGCGGCCTCCTCTTTCTTGACCGCCTCTTCGGAATCTGAGCCATCAGCCTCATCCGTCTGAGCTGCTGCGCCATGCGGCGGTGCAAGCACGACTTTTAACACTCTAACGTTGTTTAACGTCTCTTCCTTCTGGGATACGACAAAGCCTTGTCCCTCGGGAATGAGACGAATGCCGATCAGCGAAGTTATTTCGAGCGCATCCCGGAGCGATACGCCTTTCAAATCTGGTATGGTCAGTTTTTCCCGCTGCTCTGTAATCAAGTAAATCTTCTGCGTTGGATGTACGGATGAGTCGGCCGCAGGAATTTGCTGCAATACCGTTTTGCCGTTTCCGACCAATTCAAATGTCATCGCCTTCGCTTTTAATTCCGCTTTGGCCTGCGCAACCTGCAGCTCCGTTAATTTAGGAACCGTCATCGTTACTTCCTTCTTCACGTTTTTC
This sequence comes from Paenibacillus sp. J2L1-98, assembly GCF_056269405.1. Classification (NCBI taxonomy): domain Bacteria; kingdom Bacillati; phylum Bacillota; class Bacilli; order Caryophanales; family Paenibacillaceae; genus Paenibacillus; species Paenibacillus sp. J2L1-98. The sequence continues at coordinate 478,230 of NZ_JBWDNW010000001.1, forward strand.
GAGTCTGTTGCATAGTTAGGCGCTACTCCCATTTTGCGCAAGCTCTTCAACACGATTTGCTTGAACGCCGGGGCAGCTACCGTTCCTCCCCCGACCAGGGAGTCATTCGGTTCATCAACAACGATATACACGACGATTTTCGGATTATCAACCGGCGCGTAACCGATAAAGGAAACGACGAATTTCGAATCGGAGTAAGAATTTCCTACAACCTTTTGAGCTGTCCCCGTTTTCCCCGCTACACGGTAGCCTTCGATATACGCATTTTTACCGGTACCCTTCTCCTGATCGGATACAACCTGCTCCAAATATTCGCCCACTTGACGGGATGTTTTCTCAGAGATAACCTGACGGATCACCTTCGGCTCGAATGTCTTTGTCGTTTTGGTTGCCGGGTCCGTCATACTTTTCACGATTTGCGGCTGCAGCAGCTTCCCGCCGTTCGCAACAGCCGCGACAGCCGCGACCTGTTGAATAGGCGTAACCGAAACCCCTTGGCCGAATGTTGCGTTCGCTACTTCGCTTGCGTACTGAAAGCGAATGGAGCCCGTAAGCTCATTTCCGAGCTGTATGCCCGTCTTTTGTCCGAAGCCGAAATTCGTAATGTAGTCTCTAAGCTTTTCTTCTCCCAATCGCTCGTATCCAAGCTTAACGAAAGCAACGTTGCTCGAATATTTCAGACCATCCAAGAATGAGATCGTTCCCCAGCCCTCGCGCTTAATATCACGAATGGGCTTCGGCACACCTTTAATTTTGATTTGGCCTGATTTATACCTTTCATCCGGATTAAAGACCCCTTCTTCAACTGCCGCTGCCAACGTTACGATTTTGAAGGTTGATCCTGGCTCGTACAATGATTTAATCGCATGATTATAGGAGTTCGAATTGTTTTTCCAATATTCATTGGGATTGTATTGCGGTGTGTTGGCCATCGCCAAAATCTCCATCGTATTGGGATCGGCGGCAATAGCAGTCGCGCTCTTCGGCGCATACTTTTTCACGATTTCCTGCAGCGCTTCTTCTACGTAATTTTGAATATCGCTATCGATGGTCAGTTTAATCTCTTGGCCATCCTTTGCGGGCTTAAATTCCACTTCGCCCTCCGCAAGCTGAACCCGCTTTCCGTCCTTCTCATACTTGATATAGCCGTTTTCACCGCTTAGCTGCTCGTTGAAAAAAGCTTCAACGCCCGTCATTGCTGCGCCGTCTCTATTCAAATATCCCACCAGCTGAGAAGCTAATGATTTTCTGGGATAAAAACGCTTCAAATTTTCCGCCAAATCGATACCAACATCAGTCACCTTCTTCTCTTTGGATAACTCTTCACGGAACTTTCTAATTTTATCTGCCAGCGTTTTATCAATTTGCCAGCCTCCGTTACGCACCTCCCGGTGAACGACATAAGTTCCGTCTTCTTTTTTGGCGTTTACATTTTTTCGAAGCTCTTCTTTCGAGATGCCTAGTATATCATGCAGGCCATCGATAATATCTTCTGTAAGGTCCTCATCATGGATCACTTTCGGATTAACGGAAACATTATAAGCGATCGTATCCATCGCCAGCACATTCCCGTCGCGATCGGCAATTGTCCCGCGCCTAGCTACAAGCTCCTCGGCCGCGGACCATCTCGTCTTCGCAAGATCATACCATTTGGCGCCTTCAACCACCTGCACAATATAGATTCTGCTTATTAAAATGAGAAAAAGGAGGGTCATTACCCCTCCAAACAACAGTGTCCGTAATCTAATTCTTTTTTTCATCATCGCTCACCCTATTCACGCATTGCCGATTTTATCTCGTCATCACCGGTATTTACCGTTATACCGCCCTCAAGGGAGCTAACCATTCCTTGAGTCTCGGCAAGCCTCCGGATGCGTTCAGGATCGCTGAGCATCTCGACCTGTTTCTTTAAATCTTCCAATTCGATATTCATCGTCTGGTATTCGCTGTTTAGCTTCTTGATTTGGAGGTTCATATCATAGATTTGCGCGTAGCGGAAAATAATGACACCAGCGACTACAACGCACATTAATACTGTGAACATATACAATAACTTTTCTTGAACCGGTAATGATTTGCGAGTCTTTACGAGTCGCTTCGTTTCTTTGATAACCGTTTTCTGATCCTGCTTCCGCTTGGGCTGCAGCGCTAAATTGCCATTCACATACGCCAATTCAAATCCCCCTCTTACAATTTTTCTGCTACTCTAAGCTTTGCCGACCTTGCGCGCGGATTGAGCTCCAGCTCTCTCTCGGAAGGTACGATTGGCTTGCGGTTAACTAATTTCACCGAACCGTTATTTCCGCATACGCATAACGGAAAATCAGGCGGACATGTGCATTTCTCCACAAACTTCGCAAATATTTGCTTGCAAATGCGATCCTCAAGCGAATGAAACGTAATGACGGATGCGCGCCCGCCAGGCTTCAAGCAGCGAATCGTCTGCTCCAGCGCCTCTTCCTCTGCTCCCAGCTCATCGTTCACCGCTATACGAAGCGCTTGAAAGGAGCGTTTGGCAGGATGTCCGCCGGTACGTCTTGTTGCGGCTGGAATCGACAGCTTGATCAGCTCAGCCAGCTCGCCGGTTTTCTCGATCGGCGCCTTTTCTCGTGCCTTCACAATGTTCCTGGCAATTGAACGGGCAAATTTCTCTTCCCCATAACGATCCAATATCCGGGAAATATCACGCTCATCCCACGTATTGACGATTTCATGTGCAGTTAAATCACCTTCCCGATCCATGCGCATATCAAGCGGAGCATCATGATTGTAGCTGAAGCCTCGCTCCGCTTCGTCTAATTGCGGGCTTGACACCCCTAGATCGAACAAAATGCCGTCTACCTGAGGGACGCCTTCCAGCATGGGAACGCCGCAGCCTCTAAGCTCCTGCTCCAAATCACGGAAATTGCTTCTTACCAGCGTTACTTTATCCAAATAAGGAGCAAGCCTAACACGAGCGTTATCCAGCGCCCAGTCATCCTGATCGAATGCGATTAACCGCCCTCCTTCGCCTAGTCGGGATGCAATAAGCTCGCTATGGCCCGCTCCCCCAAGCGTACAATCGACGTAGATGCCGTCTGGCTTTATAGCCAAACCGTCAACCGCTTCTTCCAAAAGCACTGTAATATGCTGAAACACGCCTCAGCCCTCCCATTCTTGTTGTCCATTCTAGAAGTTGAAATCGAAATCGACGAGCTTCTCTGCGATCTCGTTAAAAGTTTGCTCCGATTGCTCGTAGTAGCCATCCCATGTCTGCTTGCTCCAAATTTCAACGCGGCTGGAGACGCCAAGCACCATGCAATCTTTATCGAGCTTCGCATAATCGCGAAGATGGCCGGGTATGTTTACCCTTCCCTGTTTATCAAGCTCACATTCGGTAGCTCCGGAAAAGAAAAACCGGGTAAATGCCCGTGCGTCTGATTTCATAAGCGGCAGCGATTTAAGCTTCTGCTCCAAAATGCTCCATTCACTCATGGGATATACGAATAAGCAATTATCCAAACCGCGGGTAGCAATAAACGAGGCTCCGAGTGAATCACGGAATTTCGAAGGAATGATGATGCGGCCTTTCTCATCAATGCTATGTTGAAATTCGCCCATAAACATGACTTCGCCCCACCTCTTCCCCTCTATCCTCCACTTCTCCCCACTTTCCCCCACTAAGATACAGTAGTTCGCCACCTAAAATAAAAATCCTGCTCCATGAGCAGGATTTTTCAAAAATATTTCATAGTGTTAAAGATTAAAGGATGGGCGGCTGCTCTTCATCACTAGACTCGACCCTATTCAAAGCTTTCCCTTTCTTCCTCCGCCGGGATAACCAGACAGCAGGAATTGCAATGACGGCAAGCACCGCTGCAACAGGCGCTGCGCCCGCCAAAACAACGAGTACGAGGTTGAAAGCTTCCCACACGACCTTCGTGCTGGCTGCTAAAGCATCTGACATCCTGCCGCCCAAATGCGGATTTTCCAAGCTTGTATTTTTTAATGCCTGATCTGTTTGATATAGGCGCAGCTCTACTGTAGAGAAGGAAACGTTGTTATCCAAATATCGAATTCGTCCTTTGATTCGCTCGATTTCCTCCTGCACCTCCGAGAGCTGCTGCGAAAACTTCAGTAAATCATCGGCCCGCACGGCCTTATCCATCATCGCCAGCAGCCTTGTTTCCACGAGCTGTTTCGCTTTCAGCCGCGATTCGAGATCAACGTATTCCTCGGATACGTCTTTGCCTCCGATATTCCGTTCGAAATCACGATGTTTAATTTGCTCAATACGATCGATGAATGACATAAAGCCGTCAGCCGGCACCTTGATCGTGTAGCTTGCGCCGACTTCTCCTTCATGCCTCGTATCTTGAAATTGTAAAATATAGCCGCCGCTTTGATGAATCGCATTGCGCAGCGAAGTCGCAGCGGATGCCAGTTCATCCACCTGCATGCTTAATGACGCCGTATAAATAATTTTTTGGTTGAATCCTTCTGCGCCGGCAGCTGTCCCGGAAGCGAAGCCTCCGCCGCTTGTCGGTTCCGTACCGCTCCCATCAGCTGCCGGCTCCTCCACCGCTTCATTATCGCTGGAGATCATGTCGCCTGCAGCGCTGCCTGCTTCCGATGATCCCGTTTGCTCGGACATCTCCCCCTTGGAGTTTGCTGAATTCCCGTTTGCCGATGAGCAGCCCGCCAAAAGCCCGAATAATAAAACAATAACAGCCCACATGCATAGTCCTTTTTTATTTTTATTCAATGCAATTCCCCCCTTACTATTTTTACCTATAGACGCAGCCTTTGAAGCAAAGGTTACAAATCAAAAAAAAGCCGCGATAGCTCGCGGCTTTCCAAATAATTTATTCAGCTTCCTTCCAGCTGTCCAGGTAAGCAATTTGCTCCTCCGTTAGCTTATCGATACCGAAGCCAAGCGATTGCAGCTTAAGCCGCGCTACCTGTTCATCAAGCTCATAAGGCACATTAACGACTTTAGCGCCTATCGCTTTGTATTGCTCGTTTACGTATTTTAAAGCCACCGCTTGCAGTGCGAACGTCATATCCATAATTTCCGCCGGATGTCCGTCACCGGCTGCCAAGTTGACCAGACGTCCTTCTGCCAGCAAGTAAATGCTGCGTCCGTCCTGCAGCTTATACTCCTCGATGTTGCGCCTTACCGTCCGTACGCTTGACGACAATGCAGCAAGCTCCGGTTTATTCGCTTCAACGTCAAAGTGCCCCGCGTTGGAAATAACCGCTCCGTCTTTCATAACCTCGTAGTGCTCTTTGCGGATAACATCACGGTTGCCCGTAACGGTCACGAAAAACTCTCCGATCTTAGCCGCCTCGATCATCGGCATAACTGCAAAACCGTCCATATAGGCTTCTACCGCTTTAATCGCATCGATTTCGGTTACTACGACATTAGCTCCGAGACCCTTCGCGCGCATCGCAACGCCTTTGCCGCACCAGCCGTAGCCGACAACGACAACCGTTTTACCGGCTACCATCAGGTTAGTCGTCCGGTTAATACCGTCCCATACGGATTGCCCCGTACCGTAGCGGTTATCGAACAGATGCTTACAATATGCATCATTAACGGCTACCATCGGGAATTTCAAGGAGCCGTCTTTCTCCATCGCTTTCAATCTGATGATCCCGGTTGTCGTTTCTTCCGCTCCGCCGCGCAGATTTTCGCCGAGCTCAGGATGTTCCGAATTTAGAATCGTCGCAAGATCTCCGCCATCATCTATCATAAGATCAGGCTTCCACTCAAGCGCCTTTACGTTAAGCGCCTTAAATTCTTCCGGGCTTGGATTGTATTTGGCAAAAACAGTTATGCCATCCTCCACAAGCGCGGCACATACATCGTCCTGCGTCGATAAAGGGTTGCTGCCCGTAATCGTTACTTCTGCGCCGCCCGCTTTGACAACTTTCGCCAAATAGGCTGTTTTCGCCTCCAAATGCAGGGCAATCGTCACCTTTAGCCCTTTAAAAGGCTGCTCCTTCTCGAATTGCGCACGAATCGTATTCAAAACCGGCATATGCGCGGCTACCCAATCAATCTTTAAATGTCCTTCAGGCGCGAGCGACATATCGGCTACGATGCTTTTATCTGCTGTACTCATCCTATATACCTCCTATTATTTATAAATACACGATTTCGTGTCCGCCCGTGCGGCTGTATGGCGCTTCAAGCAGCTTCTCCAGCCAGCTTAAGCTATAGCGGTTCCAATATGCCGTCATGTTAAGCACGCGTTCTTGCGGCTTTCCGAGAGGCTTGATCGAAAGATGGATACGGTCAAGCTGACGGGTAGACGCTTCGAATTGCTTATTGAAGGCATCAACAGTCTTCGAACCCATGTAATTGATTTGTTCTACAATTTTTTGCAGATTCGTATCGCCCAGCTTAGAGAGCGAGGGCTGAACCGTCGCTGCTAGCTCAAGCAGCGGTTTATAAAGCTGTTCGAACGTCTGCCGCGCATCCGCAAATTGCTGTTCGATGGACAGCCCGTCTTGCTCCTTCAGCCATTGTCCCTTGCGCTCCTCGAAGCGCTCCATGACATCCGCGAAGGAAAGCTCGTACTTGCCCATATGCTTGGCTACAGTACCTTCGATTAACGTATAAGACATACGGGGCACGATAATCGGCATTTCCATGCCAAGCGAGCGGAAAGCTTCTCCGGTCAACGCCCAATAAGCGATTTCGCCCGGACCGAGCACGGTTGCAAGGACAGGGAACAAATAATCCTGCATGAGCGGCCTTGTCAGGACGTTATTGCTTAGCTGCTGCGGCCGTGCATCCGCGATCTGCAGCAGTTGTTCCTCCGTCAGCGACACCTGTCCTTTGCGGTCTTGAAACAAACCGTCCTTCTTGTGCAGAAGCGTTCTTTCATCGCCATTTGCCGTTTGAAAGAGAAAGAGGTTTGCGCTGCCAGGCGTCACATCCGCTTGAAGGCTGTAACCAAGCTCCTTCACCTTCGCAGCTGAAGCTGTATACGCCTTCTCCAAATCATCGTTCCTCTCGATCATCTTCCGGAACATTGGAGACTCTAGACGGCGTATGTCCTCATGATCGGCATCGAGCAGCACCAACCCCTGCTTGCCAAATAAATGACTTAAAATCATTGCGAAGAAATCAGATAAGGAATGCGCCTTCTCCGACATTTGACGCAATTCCCCGAGCAGTACAGGCTTAAACTCGGAATGCGGCAGCGCTTGCTCCAGCTCAGCCAGCAGCTCCGCCCACCTTTCAGCCGTAATTACCGTGCGGCTTACCGATGTTCGGGCCCCTTCAGGCCGTGCAGCCGATAACTTGCGCAGCTCCTGCTCCGCAGTAAGCACGTAAGCATGGTTCGCTTCATCCCAATCATGATCCTCGCCGGCAACCCAAAAAACCGGCACGACCGTTTGCCCAAGCTGCTCGCCGGCCGACTTTGCAGCTCCGATGATCGATACCGCTTTATGTATGACGAGCAGCGGCCCGGTCCATAAGCCGGCCTGCTGACCTCCTACGACGACAGGAGCGCCTTCCGCTATCGCTGAAATGGATGCAAATACTTCGGGAGCAGCGCCAGCCGTTTCATTATAAGTGCGGAGCACGCGCGCAACCTCGGCACCTTCCGCTCTCTTATTGCCGCTAAGCGCCAAACGCTTGAACCGTCTATCCCAATCCTGCTCCGCTCCCGCATGATAGCCGTACAAAGCATCAATGCGGTCATCTGACCGATGTATATAAGCCTCTGTCAGAGGTTGAGCGCTTGCCAATGAATATGTTTCTGTTCTCATAGCGCAGCCATTAACCTCCTGCTTTATAGCCGCAAAAGCGGCTAATCATTTATAAAAACCAGCCACATAATTGTACACAAAGGTGAAGCCGTCCGTCAAAATAAAAACGCCTCTCAATTATGGAGGCGTTTCATGATTTGTATTTTAAGCTATGCGGTCAGCACCATCTTGCCAATGCCGATGCACATAAAGACGATATACAGCAGGCTCATCGTAAAAAAGCTAAGCCGCCAAACCGTTCGAAAAATCTTTTTGGCATCAATGGCGCCTCGCTTGCGGAATTGAGCATTCCCCAGCAGTCCGCCGCCAAGCAGCATAAATAGTAAGATACCGTATATACCGAAATCGCTGCTGAACAGACTATCGAACAATACAGCTACGCATCCAATTAATAAAGCTGTCGTAATATCCATGGCCAACCGGAACGCTTTCTTCCGGTCCTGAATGAACGCCCCGTATCCGAATAATATGATTGCGAATGGTATGATTGGAATAACCGCCAAAAAAGCGTACGCATGTTTGATGCTTTCCCAAATCATCTCCATCGTCCTTCACTCCCTCATATTCGGCATCGGATGCAGCGCTTTTACTAGTTCCGTAATTGCTTGGTTTAGCGGCGCTTGCAGCCCATGTTTTTCGGCCAGCTTTGCAACACCGCCATTAATTGCGTCAATTTCAGTAGCCCTGCCTGCTCGAATATCACTTAGCATCGACGAAATATTACGGCTGGTTTGCTTGCAAACATCGAGAATAAGCTGCAAACCATCCTCCGGCATGCTCATTCCCGCCTTCACGAGAACCGTCTCGGTTTCCGCGTATAAATCTTGCATCAGCTTTAAGCGGGTGGGATGAGAAGGCAGCTCTCCGTTCTCTACATCAAAGATCGCCGTTAACGGATTGATAACCGCATTAATAAGTAATTTATTAAAAATTCGATTATCCAAGTCATTCGACAGATAAGAGGTAAATCCTGCCGATTGCAGCATAGAAACCAACATTTTTTGCGGGATATCAAGAGATTGATCTTGTTTACGCCCATTTCCTGTCCATTCTCCCAGCCAAAGCTGTCCCTTGCCCGTATGCTCAACCGAACGCGAATCGAGCCGCTTAGCCCCTTCGGTCGTCACAGCGGCAAACAGCGGCAAATTCGGAAGGCTGTTATGAATGCGTTCCAAGTGACCGGTACCATTCTGTAAGCAGACGACCGCTGTATGCCCTTCCCCTTGGCCAGACGTTATAGCAATGAGTCTCGCTAGCAGCCGATCATTCAAATCGGTCTGCTTAACCGTCAGCATCACCCAGCGATAACCCGCTTCCTGCAGATTTTTGTTTCTTAACCTCTTTTGATCCGATGAATGTTCGCTCCATATGCTTCTCACATGGATCAACCGCTCGCCAGTCCCTCCAAGCTCTACCAGCCTAATCCCCTGAGCTTCAAGCAACGCCGCCTGTTCCTCGCTGCGCGTCCAAATTGTCACATCGGCGCCCGCTTCCGCCAGCTTCGCCCCATAGAGCAGACCAATTGAGCCTCCGCCTACTACATCGATTTGCAATTTGCATCCTCCTTCCGAACACCCGCTGCTCACCGTTATTTAGCCATTATCGTATCAAATCTGCCGAAAATAAAGCAACTGATGCAAAAAAAGAGAGGCCAGCCATTTTTGATGGCAAGCCTCTCTTTTTTTCGGTTTATAACTTAATCAATACGTTCCAAATTACCGTTTGCATCCATCTTAAATCTCGGCTTTGCTTCGTCTTCGTTCGTTAATACGGTTAACCTTCTGGCGCGGTCCATAATTTGAATCAACGTCTTGTAATCATCGTTCACAGCACGGTAATCCGTTTGAACATTGTTTACTTCTTTGGACAATCTCTCATTCTGGTCGCGCAGCCGATATAGCTCTTCCTCTTTGTCTTTCAGTTCTTTCTCAAACCACTTGATTTGACGGGTTAAATCTTGATAGGTTGTCTTCCAGCCACGAAGGAAACGAATAACAGCATCGACTGACAGCCCTTCTTCAATCGAACCGCTCTCTTGCTTGAATGCGCGTTCATCCGTTTCAAAAACGGCAATCGATGAAACATGAGGTGTTGCAACAATCGTTTGTTTTTTCAAATAATTCCGCTTCTGGCGCTGCTGCTTGGCGATTTGAATGGCATCCTCATACCTTTTGCGAACGCAGCTATTCCAACGGAATCCGCATGCTGCTGACGTACGTCCGATACGTTCGCCTACTTCTTCAAAAGCTGCAAGCTGAGTACTTCCTTCGCGAATATGGCGTAGTGTAACCTCGGCGAGTATAAGATCATCGTCCGGACTCCACGCATCTTGTCTAACTGCTGTCATGCAACGAAAACCTCCTAACGTAAAGGCGCTTACTTTATCTCTATGCCCTTGGTAGAGTTCATAGAATCTATTGGATACTAATTTGTATAACCAAATTTTCATTTACTCATACATGTTTGTTCTTTTATTTGAGCAAACTATATCCAGACCCAATGCACGTTAACGTTAGAAAACAAAAAGTTTGCGATTTCGTCACGGTTTTTGGTTTACACTTATTTCGCCAAACGTTATAATGATCATTAGAAAATCGGGTCGCAGCGAAAGGGGGATGCTATCATGGCACGCATGTATCGGGTACTTGGCTTTTGGACCCTGGTAATCGGACTAATGGCTTTCGCAGGCCATATGACGGAATTTGCGCTATTATTTTTCGCACAAGCCGTTGCTTTCGTATTTCTAGGCTACTTGAATTTCTCCGAGAGAACTTACATCATCATGTTCTGGGGATATATGATCATTTCATTCGTGGGTTTCACGTATTGGTCGGTCTTCAAGATGGACTTGCCATTCTAACAAAGGCGTCAGCGAAATACGCCAAGGCAGGTTACATAGGTAAGCCAAGCGGAAACGAGCCTCTGCCTTCCTAGAAGGCTAAGGCTCGTTTCGTTATGAGTATAAGCACAGTATAGGTCCAACTTATGCTTACTTATATTTAAACAAAAAAACGGTGTCAGCTCCTCTTGGGCTGGCACCGTTTTTTTATACCCAAACTAACTTTTTTCCAAAACCATCACTTTAAACGTCTCACTCATCTGATCGCTAAGCAGCAGCTGTCTGATCGCCCTATTCCTCCGCGCCGCCGCACTGAAAGGATCTGTGCTGTGATGATTTTGGAGCAATTCCAAAACGCCATTCTCGATCAAAAATTGCTTTTGAGTCGTATAGCCCGCAACCTGCCAGCCGTTTTCCTCCGCCTCGTGACGGACAAACGTGAACGGCACATGCGATGTCATATCTTGCTCGCCGATTCGGATATATGGACTATCGCTTGCCTGATGCCGCCAATAACACATCAGAGTGCCGTGCATACGATGCTCCGCCGCATATTCCGCAGATTCATGTCCATAATCAATGAGAATGAGGCGTCCTTTCCTCATTACGGCCCCAAGCCGATCCAGAAACGCAGCTGCTCCCGTATGAATCTCCGTTTGCTGTCCCTCCTTCAGCTGTATCCCGTCCCGGTCGAGCCAGCCGCTTATCCGCATATCCGTGAGCGGCATATACACCTGATAGAAGCCCTGCACCAAATCGCCGGCAACGCCAAGCTCAAGCAGCTGCCCATTCATACGCTGAACCCGGTGGACGGGAAAAGCATCAAGCAGCTCGTTTGCTAGTACAAGCGCCGGTTCTCTCAGCCAACTCGCCTCCCAAGCCTCTTCTGACGACACCAGCAGCGGCTCGGCATTCAATTGTCCGCTGCTGCAATTAGCAAGAGCTTCACGTGCCGCTTGTCCATGAGCGGGATGATCCTCAATCAAGATAGACTGAAATTGCTCATCCCAGTCACCGCTGCGATCACGGCCAGCTGCAGCGATTTGAGCAGAAAGTCTGCCTGTTCCAGCCCCCCACTCGATTAACTTTAACGGTTTCCCCAGCGCTTTACTATAATCCAATGCGAAACCGGCAAGAACCTCCGCCAGCACGCCGCCAATTCCCGAGCTCGTATAAAAGTCGCCGGCCTTGCCTACACGGACCGGCCCAGAGCGGTAATAGCCGTACTTCTGATCGTATAAGCAAGCATTCATATATTGAAGAAATGAGATGCATGGAACCGTATGCCTATTTCCTTTCGCATCGACATGCCAGCCCGATAAGACTGATTCCGCAATGGCTGCTGCAATGGCTGCCGCGAGCTTATTTTCCTTCACCATAAGGTTCATCCTTTTCCAGATGTAAGATATAATAATATGAATTGCCGCATAAAATGAATGCTGAGGAGGGACGATGCCGTTGACATTGCCAGCCAAACTAAATCGTATTTCCATAGCAGCAGCGGTGATACTCCTAATCGCATTCCTCTTGATCCGCCTCCCTGTGCGGGCGGAGCCCCAGACGACCGATGAAGAGGATATGCATTCGCTGCTTGAAAAAAGCTTATCCGTCGTAGAAATTGATAAAGAAATTGTGCGTATTCAAGAGCAGAAGCAGCTGCTTACGCTTACGATGTCGGAAACCGAGAAGCAGCTTCTTCAGCAGGAGCAGCAAATATCGGACAAGCAGGATGAAGCAGGAAGCGTCTTGCGCGCTTACTATATGGGAGAAAGGGATTATTTGTTTAGCGCGCTTCTATCGTTCGATTCGTTATCGGAGCTGTTTCAAATAATGGATTACGCCGAAATTATTCTTACCCACGACAAGCATACCTTGAATACATATGTGGAGCAATACAGAAAGGTGAGGGAAGGCTATCAGCAGCTCGAGGCAAGACAAAGCGAGCTTACCGTCATTGAGGAGCAGCTTCAAGCACAAAGAGAACGGGTACTGGCGCTCGAAAAGCAGGTTGATGAGCAGCTCGCTGGACGATCGGATGCCGAACGCATACGTATTTTAATAAAGGAGCTTACCTCATACTGGGAAACGGCCGGTTTAGACGAGGTTAAACAATATTTCCGCGCCCTTTCGAAGGCTATGAAGAAGCTGCCTGACTTTGTGCAGGATAACAAACAGCTGCTGGAAATCAAAGGATTTCAGTATACGATCCGAGTGCCGGAGGTTGATTTGAATTCATTTTTGCGCGAGCAAAACGATATTTTCAACAATTTCTCGTTTGAATTCATTGACGGCAAAGTAATCGCTCAAGGTAAACGCGACAATATGGAAATCAAAATAACCGGCCATTATACGATTGAAAATGATCCCAAGAACGCTATCCTATTCCATGTAGATGAGCTCTTATTTAACGGCTTTTCCTTGCCGGACACAACCCGCCGAGCATTGGAGGAGGAATTTGACCTTGGCTTTTATCCGGATTTAATCGTATCCTTCCTCAAAGCGAATTCCGTAGAAATGAAAGACGGCGAACTGACCATTAAGCTAAACCTTAAGCTGTAGACTAAACCTCCGGATAAATAAGAGCCTGTCCCTATTCTATTATGGGGCAGGCTCTTGTCAGTTTATTTCCCCTGCCAGCGAGTGAATCGAAAATGAATGCCGTCTGCAGGCGTTAGAAACCCGCGTAAGGCGAATGGTCTAACCCATCCATTATCAAGCAGCATTATATCTGAAGCTTCACCCTGCCGGCTCTGAAGAGCTCAAGGGACATAAGCTCTATCCTTGAATGACACAAAAAATGACCCCCTCATTGATGAGGGGGTCATCATGTTTACAGCAAATCAGCCGCGAGCTGAGCCAGCTTAGAGCGTTCGCCCTTCTCCAGCGTCATATGTCCGCTGATTCCTTCGGATTTGAATCGTTCCACAATATGCGTCAATCCGTTGCTGATGGAATCGAGGTACGGATGGTCGATTTGCTCCGGGTCGCCCATAAGTACAATTTTACTGCCTTCGCCGACCCGCGATACGATCGTTTTCACTTCATGCTTCGTTAGGTTTTGCGCTTCATCAATAATAATGAATTGACCCGGAATAGATCTTCCGCGGATATAGGTTAACGCCTCCACCTGAATGCTGCCCATCCCCATCAATATTTTATCGATGTCGCCTGCCTTTTTTGTGTCGAACAAATATTCCAAATTATCATAAATCGGCTGCATCCACGGGCGCAGCTTTTCTTCCTTCTCTCCTGGCAAATACCCGATATCCTTGCCCATCGGAACGACCGGCCTTGCGATTAGCAGCTTCTTATACTTATGCTCATCCTCTGTTTTCAGAAGACCTGCAGCCAGCGCGAGAAGCGTCTTCCCGGTACCAGCCTTACCTGTAAGAGTCACGAGCGGGATATCGTCATTTAGGAGCAGCTCAAGCGCCATTCGCTGCTGTGCATTGCGGGCCGTTATGCCCCATATCGGATCATTGCTTAAATATAGCGGCTCAAGCCTCGCTCCGTCTTGACTAACTTTGAGCAGCGCAGACTTTGATGTGCCCATTTCATCCCGTAAAATAACAAACTCATTCGGATTTAACTTAATGTTCAGATGCATGTTGTTTACGGTTAAAAAGCGGTAGGTGTAAAATTCATCAATGACAGCAGGATGAACATAAAGCGTCATATAGCCCGCGTAAAAGTCAGACGATACGACCACCCTATCCGATAAATAATCTTGCGCTTGCAAGCCAAGCACATCAGCCTTGATACGGACAAGCACATCCTTGCTTACAAGAACGATGCTTTGTTTCTCGGATTCATTTTCCTGCTCTATGTGGTAATTCAGCGCTACCGCTAAAATCCGATTATCGTTTGACATTTCCCCAAACATTTCTTGCACGCGCATAAAGCTGCGGTGATTTAATTCCACCTTGAGCAGGCCGCCGCTAGGCAGCTCTATACCTTCGTGCAGATGCCCTTTTTCTCTCATCTTATCAAGCAGACGCGAGATCGAGCGGGCATTACGCCCTAATTCATCAGCTAACCTCTTCTTAGAATCGATTTCCTCCAACACGACCGCGGGAATTATGACTTCATTATCATCGAAAGCGAAAATCGCTTGCGGATCATGAAGCAGCACATTTGTATCGAGCACGAATATTTTTTTCATGAGAACCCTCCCGGCGTTGGATATTCATTAGAGGCCATACATAGCATAGCGCAGCTGCGGGCAAGCTATGGCGGACAGGTAAGGCTTTAAAATTTTCAATGAGTAAAAAAAAGAGGTGGCAAACATGTTAAAATGGCTTACTTCAGCGATCATTATTGCGATTGTAGCGACAGGCTGCAGCACCGTCGCACGTAATGAGACATCACCCTCTCCACGAAATAATGGCCGTGTACAGGCTCAGCAAACCGAACCAAGAAAAAAAGAAATTAAAAACTCGGCGCAGGTTGCAGCACATCTGGAACAATTGGCCAAAGGAATTGATGGTGTATCGAACGCGCACTGTGTCGTGTTCGGAAATACTGCAATTGTCGGCATCGATGTAGATGCCAAGATGGAGCGTTCAAGAGTCGGCACGATTAAATACTCTGTTGCCGAAGCATTTCGCAAAGATCCTTACGGCGTAGACGCTCTTGTAACCGCAGATATTGATCTCTCCCAGAGAATTAATGAAATTGGCGCCGACATCAGGCGCGGAAGACCAATAGCCGGCTTTGCTGAAGAAATGGCTGATATTATGGGAAGAATAGTTCCGCAGATGCCGCGTGATATCATGCCGCAAGAGCCAGAAAAACAAGAAGCTCCAAAAATGAATAAGAAATTGTAAAGGTCCCCTGAAGACACAAAAAGCCTAGTGAGCTAATCACTAGGCTTTCTTCATGGCAGCGAAAACTTGTACATCCAAGTTGTCCGCAGCAATAATCTTATTCGGTTTGTCGCACGCAAGGGTAGTGGACAAGCACGCGGCGTTGTTCACCACGTCAAAGGTATCCGTAATGCTCGAGGCCAAACTGTCAGATACCGCATTAAATTTGTGCAGTAGAACAATTGGATGATCATGCAATTCTTCGATCGGTCGCTTGGATCTTGCGGCTTCGGCGTTGGTCATGGGCATGACCTCCTTCTGAACAGATTCAATAATGGCCTTTGTAGCATTATTATATCCATATTATTAGCGAGAGTCTATGGTTATTCAGCCATTTTTGCTTTCAGCGCCGCCCGAGCCTCTTCGAGCTTCGCATCATCCAAATAAACATATGGACTTCTCCATGTTCCTTCAAGCGGAATGAACGTAATATCATTGCGGCTCATGCCCAAATAAGTAGTCATCATGTTTTTAATTTCTTTGGAAGGCATATCCATCGTTAAGTTATTACCCACAGCCTCGATAACGGAACCTATTTTCGTAACGCCGTCAAAGGACTTCATCTTATCTGTCAGTGCGCCAATGACTTGACTTTGCCGCTTGTTGCGGTCAAAATCGCTTGACATGTTTTTTCCATCGTTGGATTTACGGTAACGGACGAAATCTAGCGCCTTGTCACCGCTCAGCACCTGAACCCCTTTTTGGAGATCGATGTTCGTGCCATCCGCTGTATCAATATATTTCATGCGCATATCGACATCCACTTCTACGCCGCCAAGCGCATCAACCACATCTGCAAAGCCTTGGAAATTGATGACGGCCGAATATTTGATGTCAATATCGAACAGCTTGCTCATTACGTTGCGAACCTCTTGTTTGGCATCCGCATATGCCGCTTCTTTTGACAAATTTTTATCATTGAGTGCGTTCATATAAAAATCGGCATAAAAGCTGTTCGCTTTGCGCGTTCTGTAGCCATCCACATCGATGTTTGAATCCCGCGGAATCGTAACGATCGTAGCCGATTTTGAATTCGGATTAAATACAGCTACCATCAATACATCCGTATTTAAACCGCCTCCATGCGAACGCGAGTCAATGCCCATCAGCAGCATGGCAACTGACTTCTCACTGACAGACTCTCCAGCAGGTATGACGACCTCGTTATTACTCGGCGCAGAAATTTGATCAACTGCTTTATCCGCTTTGAACACTAAATAGGCCAGAGCAGCAGCTGCGATGAGCAGTATGGCGAACAACAATACAAAAATCGTTTTCAGCACCGAGCGCTTTTTGCGCGGCTTTTGCTTTTTTGACTTTGCCGGTTGACGTGAACCCGTTCTTGGAGGTAATTCTGTTGAACCTTTACTCATATGTTCCACCTTCAAGTTCAGTTATATTTTGGATTAGATTCGATGTCCGCTAAGAGCTGTTCGCCCCTATCCCGGGGAAAAAGCTGCAGCTTGGAACGGCCATCCTTTTCGTATTTCACATGAATCATCGTTTCGTCGGTCTTGACTATGGCAAAACTCGACAAGCCGTGATCTTCCGTCAAAATTTGTGCAAAAAACGCAAGTGTGTCGATAGCCGCCTGGTCATCTTGACGGGCATCCGCTACCAGCTTAATTTGCAGCCAGTTGAATAAGGCATCCTCGAATTTCATTTGCCAGACTCCGCATTTTGCGGCGGATTATCGCCCGTTTTGCTGCCCTTCCATTTATCGTAGAGCTGACGGCCGCGGAGCATAAGCATCATAAGAACCGCCACCCCCATACATTGAATGATCGGCAGCTTATCTACTTGCAGAATCATCAGAACGAAAGAACCAAACGCAATCAGGGCATATACAAGGATCTCTTTCAACAACGGCAGCTTCTGCTGAGCGCGGAACACTTTATTGAATATGTATATTGTAAAGCCCAGAATGATTAAATAAGAAATTAGCTTATGATCGCTTAACCATGCCTGCATGCAGCATACCTCCTTCTTAAATTGTAAACGGCACTCGCCGCGCTTTAGTTGCACAGCAACGATAACACTGTGAAATATAAGTGGGATTATAAGTTAAAAACTTATAATCCCACTTATATTTTAAAGAAAACGTAAGGCTTTGCATCAGCAAAACCTTACGTTTGTTTAATGATTGGCTCTTAAACGCTTGCTTGAGCGTTTTTACGGTTTTTATCCGCACGTTCGCGCTCGCTCTTGTTCAAAATTTTCTTACGCAGACGAATAGATTTCGGCGTAATTTCACAATACTCATCATCATTCAAGTACTCAAGCGCTTGCTCAAGCGAGAATAGACGCGGGCTTTTCAGCGTAACGGTATCGTCTTTACCTGCGGAACGAATATTGTTAAGCTGTTTTACTTTACAAATGTTAACGATAATGTCGTTCTCGCGATTGTGCTCGCCAACGATCATACCTTCATAAATTTCAGTACCTGGCTCCAGGAATTGAATTCCGCGGTCCTCAACACCCATCATGCCGTAGAAAGTCGATGTTCCGTTCTCGCTTGCTACTAGAACGCCTTGATGACGTCCGCCTACGCCTGCGCCGGCAAGTGGACCATAGCTGTCAAAAGCATTGTTCATAATGCCGTAGCCGCGTGTCAACGTCAAAAACTGTGTACGGTATCCTATCAAGCCGCGCGCAGGAATTCTGAATTCCAGACGAACTTGACCGTTTCCGTGATTAATCATGTTAAGCATTTCGGCTTTGCGAGTTCCCAGACTTTCCATAACGGCGCCCATGCTTTCTTCAGGCGTGTCAATCAGTAAACGCTCGTAAGGCTCTTGCTTCTTACCATCGATTTCCTTGATGATAACTTCAGGCTTCGATACTTGAAGCTCATAACCTTCACGACGCATGTTCTCGATAAGAATACCAAGGTGAAGCTCACCGCGGCCGGAAACGACAAATGCATCCGGGCTGTCTGTTTCGTCTACGCGCAAAGCAACGTCAGTCTCAAGCTCTTTGAACAGACGTTCGCGAAGCTTGCGGGATGTAACCCATTTACCTTCACGGCCCGCAAAAGGACTGTTGTTAACCAGGAATGTCATTTGAAGAGTCGGCTCGTCAATTTTTAGAACCGGCAAAGCTTCCGGATTCTGCGGATCAGCAATTGTCTCGCCAATGTTGATTTCACGGATACCCGCGATCGCGATAATATCGCCTGCGCCCGCTTCCTCGATCTCAACGCGCTTCAAGCCCACGAAACCGAACAGCTTCTCAATTCTTGCTTGTTTCGTGCTGCCTTCACGTGTGATAACAGCAACCGATTGGCCTTGCTTAATGATACCGCGGTTAACGCGGCCTACTGCAATACGGCCAAGGTATTCATTGTAATCAAGCAAAGTTACGAGGAATTGCAATGGCTGTTCTACATCCTCAGTCGGCGACGGAATGTTGCTCACGATCGTTTCATATAGAGCTTCCATGTTCTCGTCTTGTTTCTCAGGATCAAGGCTGGATGTACCCATTAATGCAGATGCATAAACAACCGGGAACTCCAACTGCTCATCATTTGCGCCCAGCTCGATAAATAGGTCAAGAACTTCATCGATAACCTCTTGAGGCCGAGCGTTCGGACGGTCAATCTTGTTTACGACAACGATTGGCGTCTGGTTTGATTCAAGCGCTTTGCGCAAAACGAATTTCGTTTGCGGCATGCAGCCCTCGAATGCGTCAACGACCAGCAGAACGCCGTCTACCATCTTCATGATACGCTCAACTTCGCCGCCGAAGTCAGCATGTCCAGGAGTATCCACAATGTTAATCAAATAGTCTTTGTAGTTAATTGCTGTGTTCTTAGCCAAAATCGTAATACCGCGTTCACGCTCTAGATCGTTAGAGTCCATCGCGCGTTCCTGTACTGCTTCATGATCACGAAACGTACCTGATTGTTGAAGCAGCTTGTCAACCAATGTTGTTTTACCATGGTCAACGTGGGCAATAATGGCGATATTCCGTAATTTCTCTCTTGCTTGCATAACTAGTAATCCACTCCAATTGTTTTTTATTTAAAACTTTTACCAACGTCTGCGTTTGCCCAGCATCATCCAACCGCCTGCTGCAATAAATGCAACGGCAATCGCATAAATCCCCCAGCTCCACAACAGCACTAAAATGACGAACACGGCCGATGCGGCGGCAAGCGCAATCGATGCCGTCAATACAACACGCGTTCTGGATGAACCGAACAAATAATATTCGTAAAGGCCAGCTGCTACTCCAAAAATAAACAACGGCCACAAATATTTCAAGCTATCCCATCCAAATAGATTGCAAACCACAAACAGCAGGGCATATACGACGAGCATTCCGCCTGGGACAAGCACGACTGCCGGTACTAATCTGCCGAAGTAAAGAACATGCAGAAGCACTCCGGGAATTAAGACGAGCAGCGGCCAGAAGATTGCGCCCAAAAAGCTGAATACACCTAACTTGCCCAACAAGATAACGACCCCGGCTAACAGCAAAATAATTCCAGCGGAATATTTGTTATTAGGCATTCGCGTTCCGCTCCTTACAACGCCAATCGCATATGTTGACGAAAAGCGTCAGTTTTTATCTATATTAGTTTAAAGGAACTGAGGCAAAAATACCAGTACATAGCGGGGTCAGAACAAAAAAAAACCGTTCCGCCATATTTTGCGTGAACGGGGCATGTAATAAACCTCATAAAACAGGCTTCTTTTTGACAACTGCCAGCGCAATAACGAGCGGTACGCATAGCAGCGGAATCGCTTCGCCAAGCGTCTTGGAGCCGTGAAACAGCAGCTTATCGAGGCCGGGATCATGCATAAGCATTTCTCCCGCTGCATATGCGAGCAAAGCGGCGCCTATATAAGAAAGGGCAGGAAATTTTTGCAGCAGGGAGCCCAGAATCTGGCTTCCCCAGATAATCATAGGTATGCTAAGCGCAATTCCGAGCAAAATAAGGACAGGATCGCCTTCCGCGACGGCGGCGATAGCCAGCACATTGTCCAGACTCATAATAAAATCGGCAACCACGATCGTCCAAATCGCTTGACCGATCGTTTTTGCTTTTTTAACCGTATGCGATTCCTGCTGCCCGCCTGCATCAGCCAGCAGCTTCACCGCGATATAGAACAATAGAAGAGCTCCGATCGCTTGCAAATAAGGCACCTGCAGCAGCTTTATGGCAACTATTGTTAGAATGCACCTAAGCCCTACAGCTGCCAGCGCCCCCCACCACACAGCGCGTTTGCGCTGCTCCGGCGGGAGCTGCCCGCTAGCCATTGCGATCACAATGGCATTGTCTCCGCTAAGCAATACATTAATTAGAATGATTTCGATAAAAATAATTACGCTGTCCAAGATACATACCCCCTCTAATCAGCTGTATGAACAAGCTGTGGGGAATATGTCCAAAAAAAAATGAATCCATCTTCACTCTCGCTCGTATTTATTGTAGACTTCAAGAAGTGCTAATTTAGGGAAGGAGGGAAATTACTTATGGAACTATTCACAGTCGAGTTTTTCTCCGCTTTGCTGACCATTGTTTTTATCGACCTAATATTGGCCGGGGACAATGCCATTGTTATAGCGTTAGCAGCTCGAAATTTGCCAAAGGACCAGCAGAAGAAAGCGGTCATTTGGGGAACAGCCGGAGCAGTCGGCATACGGATTATTGCCACCCTGCTCGTCGTTCAGCTGCTGAATGTGCCTTGGCTTAATCTTGTCGGAGGCCTTCTCTTAGTATGGATTGCTTATAAGCTGCTCGTACAAGAAGATCCGCATGACAACATTAAATCGGGCAATACGCTTTGGCAATCGATTCGTACGATTATCATTGCCGATGCTGCGATGGGCATTGATAACGTCATCGCGGTTGCGGGTGCGGCACATGGGGACACGCTGCTCGTCATTCTCGGACTACTCATCAGCGTACCTGTTGTAGTATGGGGCAGCACTATATTCATCAAGCTTATCAATCGCTATGGATGGATCATTTATGTCGGTTCTGCGGTTCTCGCATACACCGCCGCCAAAATGATTACGCACGAAAAATCTTTCCACGAATTTTTCGAAGATCCGTTAATCTACTGGTCGTTCGTGGTTCTGGTGGTTGTCATTACAATCGCAGGCGGATTGGTTACCAATATGCGCAAAAATAATACACAACAAAAAAGCAGCGAATCCCACTAAGGGGATTCCTGCTTTTTTTTCGGTTTTTCAGCTCATTACCAACATTTATATCAGAACCAGCTATCCTCGCCTGCCGTTTGCACGGCCGTTTCAGCCACTGGCGAAATCAATAGCTGCTCGGTCCCTTCTACAGCCGCTGTAAGCAGCTGTTTATAATTCGGGATAAGCGCCTCGATCTTCTCGGCGATCCTGAGATTCGGATTCGTGGTTGGCGATTTTGGCAAAAATAACGTACAGCAATCCTCGTAAGGTAAAATCGACGTTTCATACGTTCCGATTCTTTCGGCCAAACGAATGATTTCATGCTTGTCCATCATAATTAACGGCTTAAGCTGCGGAAGCTCCGTCGCGCGTCCGATCACATTCATGCTGGGCAGCGTCTGGCTCGCTACCTGACCTAAGCTTTCCCCCGTGACGATTCCAAATGCCCCGTTTCGCTCCGCGAGCTGCTCCGTTATTCGCAGCATAGCCCTTCTCATTAACGTAATAATCAGATTGTCGCTCTTTGCCCCAACCAGAGTCGTCTGAATTTCAGTGAAAGGCACAAGATGTAGCTTGATCGGCTCTCCGCTGAAATATGACAATCGTTTAGCAAGCTCAATGACTTTATCCTTCGCCTGCTCGCTTGTGAAAGGATAGCTGTGGAAATGCACCGCCTCTATCTCAAGCCCTTTGCGCAGCGCCAGCCAGCCTGCTACAGGACTGTCTATACCGCCTGAGAGCAGCAGCATGGCTTTGCCGTTTGACGCGAAAGGAAACCCGCCAGCGCCGGGTATAACGTCATAGTATACGTATGTCGCTTCTTCCTGGATATCCACACGCAATTCAATCTCAGGCTTGCTCACATTTACTTTAAGATCCGGTATTGCGCGCAGCACATGACCGCCCACTAAATGATTCATTTCCTGCGAATTGTGAGGAAACTTCTTCCAAGCGCGTTTAGCGCTTACTTTAAACGTCGCCGGCTGCTCTGGCAATGCTTGCATAATCGCTAACGCCGCCGCTCTTATTTTCTCAAGCTCCGGCTCCGTGCTCCTAACGGGACTTAAGGAGACGATCCCGAACAAATCCTTCAACCGATCCGCAACCGGCTCATAGGGATGCCCGTTCAACTTTACATACAAGCGTCCAAATGATTTGAAATAAGCAATATTCTCATATGAGATCAAGGCCTGCTTCACTTGATCGAGCATTCGCTTCTCGAATCTATTCCGGTTTCTTCCTTTAACCATTAAATCTCCGTACCTCAGTATAATTTGATCATAAAGCAAGATTAAGTCAATCTCCTCTCAAGCGGCTTCAATTGCTCAACAATATGACGCAGAGCAGCGCCTAAAGCGTCAATATCCCGTTCCTCGTGCTCATCGCCGAAGCTGACTCGGACCCCGCCGGCTGCCTGCTCATGGCTTACGCCAAGCGCAAGCAGCACGCGGCTTGGCTTGTCGTCCTTCGAGGAACAGGCGGATTTGGTTGAAGCCATTATACCACGCTGCTCCAGCATATGAATGATAACCTCCGGCTTCATGCCCGGGTACGAGAAATGAATGATATGAGCGGCAGACGGATCAGCACCGTTAAGCTTTAGCTCCGGTATGCCGCTTATGATCTGAATAAGCTTCTGCTTAAGCGGCCGCATTCGCAGCTCTCGCTGCTCCAATGACTCAAGCGACATGCGCAGCGCCTTCGCGGAGGCGACGATGCCCGGCACATTTTGCGTGCCGGCTCGGTTTCCGTACTCCTGCGAGCCGCCTGTAAACAGCGGATAAAGCGTAATACCATCGCGGACGTATAAGAATCCTACGCCTTTAGGACCCCGAAGCTTATGCGCAGAGCCGCTCAGTAAATCGATACCCCATTCCTCTATGCAAATCGGCAGCTTTCCGATGCTTTGGACAGCATCGACATGGAACATCGCCTTCGGATATCGCCTGAGCAATCTTCCGATCTGCTCGATTGGCTGTATCGACCCTATTTCGTTGTTGATATGCATGACGCTGACAAGAATAGTCTGGTCGGTCAGAGCCTCTTCCAATTGCTCTATGCGTACATGTCCAGACTCGCTGACTGGTAAATAAGTGACTCGAAAACCTTCTTGCTCCAGCTGAGCGAACGTTTCATACACCGAAGCATGCTCAATCTGCGTCGTAATCAGATGCTTCCCCCGTCCCGCATACTGGCGGGCGATACCTTTTAGCGCTAAATTGTTGGATTCCGTTCCGCCGGATGTAAATATCCATTTACCGTTCGTCGTTTGCAGCCGCTCCGCCAGAAGGGCGCGCGAGCGTTCGATTAATTTATCCGCATCGGCGCCTGCGCGATGCAGCGACGAAGGATTCGCGTATTGCGACTTCATCACCTCCATCATCGTTTTCACGACTTCTTCATAAGGCGGCGTTGAGGCACAGTGGTCAAAGTATAGCATCGAAGTTTTGTCTCCTTTCCAAAAAGAAAAAGATCAGCGATTGCTTCTACCCAAGGGGCCGGAAGCTGAATCGTGATCTTATTGCTGCCGTTCTACTTAGCTTGAAGAACCTTTGCGACATATCGCTGAGTCTCTTCCGGAAGCGCTTCAAGATTTTCTATAAGCTGCTCGTTCGTTCTTATCCCAGTCCGGTCGACACGTCCTGGACCGGCATTGTAAGCTGCTAAGGCAACCTGCTCATTCCTGTTATATTTCTTCAGCAGGAGCGATAAATATTTGGTTCCGCCTTCAATATTTTGCGCAGGATCAAATGAATCGGTGACGCCTAGCCCTCTTGCCGTACCGTCCATTAGCTGCATCAGCCCCTTCGCGCCTGCGCCGGATTGCGCATCCGCGCGGAAGCCGGATTCGGTTTTGATTACCGCTTGAATTAAGGCTGGATCTACGCCATATTTGGCGGCAGCTTGCTGAATAAGTCCGTCATATTCGCTTGGTGAGCTGTCTGTCTCAGCTTGGCTGCTGTAGGAAATATTCGTCAAACTGTTCAGCGAGGAAAGCTGGGCTAGCGCATCAGCCGGCAGGATTGGAGCGGCGGAGCCATTCTCCGATGAGCTATCAGACATATATTGTGATAGAAGAGTATCAAATAAGGAAGCAGAGCCATCGCCGGCTGTTGCAAGCAACGGGTTTGATGCTGCTTGCATATCCAAACTTGGAGCGAGCTGCAGCTGAAGCAATGTCTTAATAATCCGAGGGTCAATACTCATGATTTCCTCCCAGCTTTGCGGTTATAAGCACATAGGTATTATTTCTACTTTAATTATATCGGTTATTATTGTACATGTTTTTAGAGCAAACAGCCAGTTTGCCTTTCATTGAGCTCACGAAGCAGCGGCATAACCTCTTCGATTGACCCACACTCCAAATATTTCACTAAACCGTCCTTCGTATGAGGCTGCTGCTTTCTTGTATTAAGCCAAATAGGCGTCCAGCCTGCTTGAAAGGAAGGCGCGATATCGTTATGCCATGCGTCACCCACATAAACCAGCTGTTCTGGCCGTAAAGCTGCATTTCTTCGGACAAAATGGAACACTTCCGGGTTGGGCTTCGCGATGCCGATACCATCGGAGATGTATGCGTTTGGCTCGGCTACCCACTTTAACAGCTCCAACGCGATAATTTTTTTCATTTGATGCTCAACCGGGCCATTCGTAATTAAGCCAATGCCGATTCCGCTTGCCTGCAGCTGCTCGAACAGCTCCTGAACGCCTTCCCGCAGCGTGAGACGCGATTGCTCCAGTTCGTAATTCCGCTGCAGCAGCGCCGCCGCCTCCGTCGATACCTTTATGCCGATATCGGAGAAAGCCGCCGTAGTCCGCTTGATGCGAAGCTCCTCCAGCGTCATTTCCCCATTTACATGCTTCACCCACAAAAGATCACTATGCCGTCTAATGCGTTTGTACAAATCTTCTATATGTAAACTCCCGTTAGCATGTCCAATCAGGCCGGTGCTTTCCACCGCCAATCGGAACGGCTGAAGCTGGTCGTATAACGTATCGTCCAAGTCGAAATAAACTGCTTTTATCATGTGCTTCCCCCCATCTCCGCTCGCAGCAGCCTGTCTATAAAGGCCAACTCTATTATAGGTGCTGGAGCATGAGTATACCAGCGGATTATAACAAAAGAAAACCGCGCCCTTTCTGGCACGGTCGGTCTTTGGTTTCATTCCGCTTGCATTTCATACAGCCCGCTTAAATACTCTCGAGCGCCCCTTCATCCTTTACGCGCCATTTGCCGTTAATCCACGTAATAAAAAACGAGATCGCTCCGAGCGTCAGCAGAACTCCCACTTTGTAAAGCGCCTCATGTCCGCTCAAATCCATAAAGATCGCTTTGAACGCAACGAGCACCAGAACGACGGAGCCAAAACAGCGGAATAACAGCTCTCGGTAATAAGCACCCCACAAAATGAGCAGCAGCGCATAGCAGCCCCATGAGACCGATAGGGCAAGCTGCATGTAGACGGACGACGATTCGGTAAAATACTCGGTAAATATATTTTCAATTTGCCTTGTAAGCAAACCTCCGACGATGAGGTGGGCTAACAGTGCGTATACCCTTGCAAGAATCCGGTTAGCTTTCTCTGTTATTTGAGTGAAGACCAGCTGTCTTGAGAAATAGAAGCCAAGTGCGGCAAGCAGCATCCAAGCCATTGCTCCCCAGTTTAAGAATGGGATATATATGCCGAACCATTCGCCCCGCGGCGTATCCCAAGTCACCGCATACCAATAGGAGCCGACCACAAACCAGGTGACAAGCGAGCACAGGCTAAGCAGCGGCCAAATTTTTATCCGGCCTATAGCAGCTGCAATGGCAGCAATACAACCCCATAGCAGGACGCTAATTAGCGGCTTTGACTCATACCCGCCGCCAATACTGCTTACGGACACGAGAATCAGCAGCAAACCTCCAAGAAAAAAGCTTGCAGAGGAAGCCGTTATTTTGACCGTCAACTCATAAATGACATAGCTGGCCAATAGGTAGACGATGCCGATAAAAGCAAGAATGTACCCGTAATCCAATTCCCCGTTCAAAATAAGGAGCGCCCAAAATCCGAACAGTATGCCGTTCGTTGCATTTAAATACAAATCGATGCCGTCGAAACAAAGCTTGTTTCGCCAGGAGGAAGCCAGCAAGCTGATCGTATAAAAGAGGAATGCGGCGAGCGCGTACCGGAACGGCATGCTCCAAAAGCCTTCAGTCGACGGATTGTAATGTATAAAGTAAACGATATAAAGCAGCCAAGAGCCTAGAAAGCTTACGATCCTCAGCTCATGCCAGCCGCGGGCGATACTCAGAAATAGAAAGGCGGCATTGATTACGAGCAGGTAAAGAAACAAAGCGAATACTTGATCCGTTTCCGGACGCATCAGCAGCGGTGACAACAGCCCTCCCGCCAAGGCTATATTCATAAGCAGCCTGGACTGGAACTTGTAAGCATATGCCGATATCCCAATCGTTATCGCGCTCATGCCGAGCAGAATCGTCATCGGCTCCCACAGCCGATAATAAATGCCGGCAAAAGAAAAGGTCGCATATAAAATACAAGCACCCATTCCGATCATGATCTCGCCAATCGGATTACGCGGCATACGCCATGCGAGCTTTAATCCCGCGATACTTATGCCTGCTCCGCTCAACAGTCCAAATCCGATCTTCATGGACTCCGTAATCCAGCCCTGATCCACCGAATATTTGAACAAAGTAATAAATGCAGCCAGGACGAACAGGACGCCGAGCATTGAAGTCCCTTGCCTATTAATCATTTCTTTCATTTGTATGACCCCCATCATTTAGTCAGAAACCGCCGTAAACAAGACCGCCCCCCTACTCGCCTTCGACTTGAAACCAATAATCGAGCAGCCGTAGGGCAGCATATAACAGTTCTTCTTGTTTCCATTCTGTAAAAAATGGCATAAAAAAAATAGTACCAACTTTATGTGGTACTATCCTCGTCATTTTTCTTTTGAAATAAGCCCATTTCTTTGGCTTTATTAGCCGCCTCGCGTGAACCGGTCAGATTCAGCTTCTTTAATATATGATTGACATGGTTTTTGACCGTCCGGATCGACACGACCAGCTTGTCGGCAATTTGCGGCTGCGTGTAGCCTTGATCTATCAAATCCAACAGCTGCAGCTCCGATGGCGTAATAAGATCATTCAGCTTCTTCGCTTCAAATTCGCGCTCAAGCTGCTTCAGCCTGCGGAATTCCTCGCGCATCCGATCAGCAACAGCCGCGTTTATCGGTGATTGACTCCTCGAGGCTGATCTGACCGCATCAGGCAAGTTTTCAAAATCCGATTTAATTTGATAATCGATGGCACCCGCCTGAAAGGAGCGGAAAATTAGCTCCTTCTCCTCCATCGAGGTCAGCATAATCACTCGCGCTCCTGTAGCTGCGGCGGTCTCCTCCGCGAGCAAAACGCCTTCCGGCCTGCCTTCAAGCATAATGTCCATCAGCACGACATCGGCAGGCATAGATTGCTGCTTGCCTTCCCGCAGCGCTTGCCTCACATCTTCGGCTCTGCTTGCTGTCCATACTACTTTAATATCCGGCTCCTTGTTTAAATACGCCACAAGACCGCGAAGCCAATCAGGATCATCCTCAACGATCCATACCCGAATGCTGTCCATGCGCCTCTCTCCTCTGCGTATGATCTACTGTTTTCTCTGCTTGAATACTTCGCTTCGGAAACGACATAAAGATGGATGTCCCTACGCCCGGCTTGCTGCGCAGATCCAGCATCCCTTTATGCTTGCGCATCACATGATACGCGTACGGCAAGCCAAGGCCAAAATTCGTGTCGCTGCCGTTTTTAGTTGTATAAAAGGGCTCAAGCACCCTCGTCATTTCACTTTTATTCATGCCGGGGCCTGTATCCCGCACCTCAATAACGAGCTCTCGCTTTGTCTCGCTTAATTGGATATACAGTTCGCCATAGCCGGTCATCGCCTCCAAAGCATTGGCAACGATATTGCCCAAAGCTTCGCTCACTTGAGCCGGATCGATACGGCAGCTCCAGCCCCCGCTAAGCGTCGTATGAAGCTTAATATTCCCTAACGAAGGCTCATACCCCTTCACCGTCTGCTCGATTAGCGCAGCCAAATCGGTCGCTTCAACGCGCAGCACCAAATCCTCCGTTCGCCGATGAACACGTTGGAGCATCTCTTGCATATGACGAGAGGCGCCGAGTACCGTCTCAACATCTGCCAGCAGCTCTTGCTGACCGGTTGCGATCGCGTACGCTTTCATCTTTTCAGAAAATAGCCGCATTTTTCCGGCATCGTTCTTGATCGCATGATTGAGAATGGCAGTGCCTGAAGTGACTGCTCTTAGCGTGGAATCATACCTCCGCCGATCAATATTGACGCGTACGCCCATGAAGCCGTAAGTAAACAGAGCGATGACAAATACGGTTACACCTAATCCGACGATCCACGTATTATAGACCCACATGCGCAGCATACCGAAGCTAGGCAGCACGTAATTCATAACCATGCTGAACATGACCGGCGGCAGAACCGCCGAGCAAACGATCCAATGCGTGCGAGAGAAAGACGCATGCAGCTGGCGTTTGAGCAGAACCTGCACGGCGCCGAATAAAATATAAGGCACTGCCCACCATACTACGATCTTGAAGGATATCGGATATTCTTCCCTGTAGAAAGGCGTAAACACGATGCACATAACAATCGGGATAAGCAGCAAAAACGGCAAAAGCTGCTGCAATCTCACAGTCAGCCGTACAGGCCGGTAAGCGATGGCAAACAGCGTGAAGGAAAACGGTAAACCATAATAAGAAACGAGCGAGGAGACCGCTTGCAAGCGGTAAAGCAGCTGCTGCGCCACTTCATTCATTCCCGCATCCGCCGCCGCAGGAAGCCATTGCAGGTCGAGCACGGCAGCAAGCGCCCCCGCTCCACCGCTAAACGCCACGGCGCCTAACCAATGATTAGCGGATGACCGCCGATCGGAGAGCCATATAATGGCCGCAACAGCCCATAACGCAACAAGAACGAATAACATTATGCAGCTCCTTCACAACAACGTAGATAGATCCATTGAACCACTTCCATTTGCATTACGTCAACAGATGGATGAGAGACCGTCAAGCGGCAATAAAAAACCGTTCAGCGCACGGCCGAACGGTTTTACACAGCCTATATAGCTCTAAATTTTTCCGGCGGTCTGGCAGCCATGCCATTATTCCGGGATAAGGAACAAAGTCGCATTACAATAACGACGCGATAACGAATGAAAATAGGACGTTTGTATCGAAATGACCGCAACGAGCAAAATATTTCGCACCGCTTCCCATTGCTTCTCCGTTAAATTCGGCAATCTGCTAGCAAATTGATTCGCTGACGAACGAATAACATGCTCAGTCAATAGATCCTGATGCGGATATTCCTTCAAATGACCGGAAATATCGAGCAGCTGATCGTTATTTGCATCCAGCTCTTCAAACATGCTGGTGTAGGATGCATATAATTCGATAGGTCCGACTAAATCATCCGTTTCATCCTCCGGCTTTTTAAAAACGATCTCGAACAGCTTCCGTATTGATTCAAAATCAAGATTTGACTTTAAATCATCAATAATGAACAATAACGCAGCTTGGTTCAGTGAATATTTTTTTCCGGCCTTCGGACAGTCGAAATAAGGTTTAAAATCTCGCTTTACCCAATTTTGCATGGAGGTAATTGACAGATTCGAATATTCTATCAGCTGGCCGAGCGCAGCGATTTCATGAAGTGAGAAGCCTTTGAGCTCATTGCCCTTTATCAGCTTCTCAATGATTGGAGGCAGCAGAGTAGATAAAAACGCGGGCAGCCCCGTTCCCTTCTCCAATTCGTATTGATGCGTCTTTGTCCATGCGGCTTGCAGCACCTGAAGAGGCTTCAGATTATGCTGTCCGTCTAAGGCGAGCAGCAAGCAAGCCATCTCTTTTCGAGTAAGCGTAAAGGATTCCATATCGCTTCCTCCTCCGCTTTCGTCTAACTTTTTTATTTCAAGTTCATATGAACTCATCATATGCCGGAGAATGACGCTTGTAAAGGCTCGAAAATCAATGAGAATAAGCTTTTCCATCTCATTAAATCGCTCTAAAAGCGCGTAAAAGGCTGTTACCGTTACATATGGCGTTTGTCATAACCTGTAATCATTCGTTATAGTAGATCATAAGAATACAAAAAATATAAATATAAAAGGGTAGTGAGAAACGAAAATGGGTATAGGATTCAATTTATTCATGATTGCTCTTCTTATTTTATTAACTGCTTTTTTCGTCGCAACGGAGTTCGCCATTATCAGACTTCGCTCCAGTCGGATCGATCAGTTAGTGCTTGAGGGCCGGAAGAACGCGCTTGCCGTTCAACGGGTTACGAGTAATCTGGATGCCTACTTGTCAGCATGCCAATTAGGTATTACCATAACAGCACTCGGGCTGGGCTGGCTGGGGGAACCAACGGTTGAAAAAATGCTTTTACCCTTGTTTGAACATTTTGCGTTAAACGATAACATTAGTCATATTCTATCCTTCTTGATTGCATTTCTTTCAGTAACTTTTCTGCATGTCGTTGTCGGCGAGCTTGCGCCAAAAACATGGGCCATTCAAAAAGCTGAATTTATTAGCTTTCTTACAGCAAGGCCGATTATTTTATTCCATAAGTTTTTATATCCTTTCATTTGGTTACTTAACGGCTCGGCTAACGCGCTAGTCCGCTTGTTCGGCCTAACGCCTGCGACTGAGCATGAGGAAGCGCATTCGGAAGAAGAAATTCAAATTATTCTTAACGAAAGCTACCAGAGCGGAAAGATTAACAATACAGAGTATGGATACGTAAGCCGCATTTTCGCCTTTGACGAACTGTTGGCCAAAGAAATTATGGTGCCCCGCACCGATATGATTTGCTTGTACACAAACAAATCGCTCGCTGAAAACATGGAAATTATTCGCAAGGAACAATATACGCGTTTCCCTGTCGCTCTTGAAAGCAAGGACAACATCGTCGGTATGATCAATACGAAGCAGCTTTTCCTTGAATATGAAACAGACCGCGATATGGATTTCAAAAAGCTCGTTCATCCGGTACTGAGCGTTTCCGAGGTTACGCCCGTAAAAATGCTGCTGAAACGGATGCAATTGGAACGCGTTCACATCGCCATTCTTGTTGATGAATACGGCGGCACCTCCGGCCTTATTACGATTGAGGATATTTTGGAAGAGATCGTCGGTGAAATCCGCGATGAATTCGATGCCGATGAACGCAAGGAAATTGAACAGCTTGCAGATAACTGCTACCTGCTTGACGGCAAAGTTTCTCTTAGCGAACTGAGCGATCTGACCGGTATGAATTTCGAGGAAGAGGATGTCGATACGGTTGGCGGCTGGTTGTACAGCCAAGTCGCTGATCCGAAGCCTGGCAAAGAGCATTTCTTCGAGAAATATAAATTTATAATCCGCGAGACAAGCAAAAATCGGATTCGCAAGGTCGAAATGCTCATTCAGCAAACGGAAGCGGCAGTCGAGGGCGAAACGGCTTAAATTTAATACCATATGAAGAAGCAGCCCCTGCATATCGCAAGGGCTGCTCTTTTTAATTGGGCATGCTTTTCTTTAAGCAATCTAGTTGCTCGATCATCCTTTTCAAAAAAAATTAAAAAAACACTTGCAATAGATTAGAATTCTGTGTAATAATACATCTTGTGTTTAGCGAAAACCACGTGCCGTTGTAGCTCAATTGGTAGAGCAACTGACTTGTAATCAGTAGGTTGGGGGTTCAAGTCCTCTCGACGGCACCACTTTTCTTTTAACGGGACGTAGCTCAGCTTGGTAGAGCACCTGGTTTGGGACCAGGGGGTCGCATGTTCAAATCGTGTCGTCCCGACCATTAAGCACACCATTAATGTATGAATATACATAGAAGAAAGAAGCTTGAGCGATCAAGCTTCTTTTTTATATTTGATCTCCTTTTTCTCTCAGCAGCTCAGCTATATCCTCATATCCATACTCTAAAGCATACTCCCCTGCCGTATAGCCCTCTTCATCGTATTTCAGAGGATTAGCCCCTGCCTCCAATAATAGTTTCGTCGACTCCATGTCGCCGCTTGATGCCGCTGTCATTAAAGGTGTCCAACCGGAACTATCCTGCAAATCGGGATTGGCCCCTTCCTCAAGCAGCAGAGCGACCATTTCAAGACTGCCATTATATAATGCGACCGTCAGTGCCGTCTCTTCATTGCTCTGTTCAACCAAATTCAAATCAGCTCCCGCTTTTACTAAAGCTCTGCCAATATCCGTTTCATTGTATTGAGCAGCCCACATGAGCGCCGTCCATCCTTCCTCGTCCGTAACATTCGGATCAATACCGGCTGCCAGTATAGATTGCACACGTTCTAAATCAGCATCCGAGGCTGCTCCAAGCAGATCTTTATCCGATTGCGTCTCCGAGAGGTAACTCATAATGGTATCGATTGATTTAGAGAAGATGATGCCGGCTGAAACCGATCCGACGATAACCAGCGCTGCGGCTAGAGCTATTATCAGTCCTATCCGGGATGACTTGAAGACGATACTTGATGAGATGCCGGCAAACTGCTGTATCGCATGAATCCGCTTCGGTAAGGGCGGATGCGTTGATAGCTTCTCAGCCAGCCAGACAAAAAATCCTTTTTCATAGCTGCTTTGCAATAAGTATTGTTCACGGTCGACGCGCTTATAAAGCGTTTTTCCAATCGCCAATACTGTTAGCCCATTCATCGCGGCTTCGGCATCATTGGTAAAATAGGCTGCCATGCGATCGCATGTATATTCACAAGCGCGTGAATACGCCTCTCCAATAAACGGAAACCATAAAGCCGGAATGATCAGAAGCCGCTTAGTTAAATGATTGCGTTTAATGTGGGCGAGCTCATGCGCAATGACGTAGGTCAGCTCTTTCTCGCCTCCCGTTTGAATCATTTCGAACAGGTCAGAATAAAGGACAACCATATTCCGGCCAAAGAAGCGCGAGGCAAATGCATTCAGTATGCCGCTTGATTCCATGACGTATATGTCAGGCACGACAGCAAAGCCCATTCTGGCACACTGCTCCTGCACGATGGCGAACACCTCAGGGAACTGTTGAGGCGTAATTCGCACGCCGTTTGTGCGAATGCTTGCCATCATGATCGCCTGGGCGAATAAAGGCAGAAGAAACAGCACAGGAATGATAAAAATAAAAATAATCGAAAGAAATAGTCCGACATAAACGAAAATACTAAAAATAAGCGCAAGCGCAAAGTAGCGATCTTCTTTCTTATGTACCAGCGACGGATCCAAATAACTTTGAGTCAATAAACAGCATCCCCTTCAGAAAACAATACCCACATTATACACGATTATCCACGCTTATTGTATCTGTTATTTCCCATGAGATAAGCCGTATTTCGACTCCTGTATGCGGGAAATAGAACACAAAAAAACTCCTCGGCTTACGGACCAAGGAGCAAGAAATGGTTTATTTTAACCGATTGTTAACCCATCCGCGGGCTAGCTAGTGATCTGCTTCATCCCACTTTTTGGAATAAGCCTTCTTTGTAATCCATAACGTCATCCAAGTGAGCAGCACGACGAGAATGCCCGCAAAAATCCACACCCCTACAGGAACGTTCATCTATATGTACCCCCCTTCTAATTCTCCCTCTATTTTACAAGATCGTATTGGTTTATTATCACTATAACCGTTAACAAATTCGGAACTTTTCTATTATAAGCAATCAACTTGGACAAGGTAAACAATTATTCGAACAAAAAAGTCTATTCTAGCAAAAGAAGCGATGTCATTCCACGAAAGAAAGAGTCAGCCTAATAACAGCTGACTCTTTCTATTAAACAATAAAATTAGCCTTTGATATGCACGATAATGTCGATCGGATAACGGCCTGCGTTGCGTCCGTAAAGCGCCAAACCGCCTTCCTCCGCTGCCAGCTGAAGCTTAAAGCTGCGGCCAGCGTTCAACTTTGCGGTTAGCGCGCTCGGCAAATGGACTTTGCAAAGATAGCCGTATGATCCAGCTTCCTCCAGCCTGCTCGCAACAGACTGATAATGCCAGGACAATACGCCGCGGCTGTCGGCAGGATTATCGGTGAGCAGTATCGTCTCGATAAGCTCACCGTCAATAAATACATTTAGCTTGGATTCGTGACGTTCCGTATCTGTCATATAGTAGGTGTTCATGTTGTATTCCGGATCGGCTAAAGCGCCATGCATGAAGGAAATATCCAGCTTCTTCTGCACGCTTTCCTCTAGATTACGCTTCAACAGCCGCTTCGAGCTCGCTTCAAACAACAGCTCGATTTCATAGATATCCGTTTGCTCCGATACAGACGGAAGCTGAATATCGTAAATAAAATGACCGGTCTCTCCACCATTCACCTTCTGTTCTTGAAGCACAATCCAGCTGCACGGCCACTCACTTTCCGAGAAGGCCGCCACCGGCACGCTAACGATTTGGCCGTCTGCCTCATACAGCCCGTTAGCTGTGCCGCTGCGAACGTCGAACGTTACAAAGTTGCGCGTAATTGAGACACCTTGAGCGGTCAATAGACGTACCGCAAGCACGGCAACTGCATCCTGCTTAGGCATCTTCAAGGATAGTGACGTTAGTGCGCCAACGCCATAACCATTCCATTCGATAGCTTCATTTCCTGAATCAAGCACGACTCGTGTACCTAAATTGTCATACCACAGCTCCCACGCAAGCTGGAGCGATTGCCCGTGGTAACGATCCGCAAAGCTGGAACGGAGAAGATCCACGACGGTATCTGTACCGGCCTTCACCGTCTGACATGGGGGAGCATCAATGACGATAAAGTCAGGCGAATGCAAATCAGCAACGGTCATGCCCGGAACAAACCACTCGTAGCCGAAATGCTTATCCGTGCCGTCCAAGCGGTAGTAGCCGTTGAATTCATTAATAACATCGCGGAATTCGGTAAACACGAAGCCGCACATTTTATCATGACGACGGAACTCATTCATCATATAGCGGTAATGCCAGGCTAGGTCGCTGTCGCCTGCTCCGCCTTCGATTCCCCACACATTGCCGCATTCGCTGTTCATTAATGGAGCATCCGTTTGCACATTACCGCCAATGTAGTTGAAATTAGAGCCAGCATACGTCTTTTCCACCACTTCCGTTACATGGCTGCGAAGCTCGTTGTATCCGTTGATATAGAAATGCCAGGTGTTAATGTCCGATTCTACGTGATCGTAGTTGCAAGGTGAATTATCTTCAATGATACGGGTTGGATCTTGCTGCTTTGCCCAATGATACACAGACCGTACCCACTCCTGCGTTTGCAGCAGGTAATTATTCGGCTGTGTAACGTCTGTCGTAAGCGAAACGGCCTCGCTCTCTGTCTTTAAGCCCCAAGTCTCATTAAACATAACCCAAGAGAAAATCGACGGGTGATTGTAGTCCCGGTCAATGACCTCGCGCGCCTCGTTCTCATACGCATTTCTCGCTTGCTCATCCGGATCCCCCCAGAAGCAGGGCATATCCTCCATAACAAGGATGCCCAGCTTATCAGCCCAATACAGCTTGCGCGGCTCCTCAGGTTTAATATGAATGCGGACAAAGTTCAAGCCTAAACGCTTCATAAGAAAAATTTCATTCTTCATCTCTTCATCGGACGGATATGTAAAATAACCGGTCTTATGGAAGGATTGATCAAGCGTGCCGTTTAAGTAAACTGGCTTGCCGTTTAAAGTGATCCAGCGGTAGCTTCGCTCGCCAACAACCGCCGTTCCGATCTCGCGAACGCCCAAATAAGTGCTGATTGTATCGGTCTGCCCATTGCTTGTCAAGCGCACTTCGCCTTCATATAAGAAAGGTGATTCGGGGCTCCACAGCTTAGGCTCGTCAATGACAAATGTCGTGCTAAGCTCATTGCTGCCTTCCGCCAGTTCAGCTTCGATTTGATGGGAGACGGCGCCTTCCGCAAACGAGAAGGAAAGCTGCGCTTTTCCTGCATTCCGGGCAACTACCGTCGTCTTCACTTCAACCGTGCCATCTATGCGGGTGTTAAATTTCGAATCGCGAACATAGCTTTGCGGACGGGCTTCCAGCCATACCGGCTGCCAAATTCCGCGAATTTCACCATAGCCCTGCTTGCCGCGGGCTTGATCATTATGATCAAAATCTTCGACACGAACCGTAATCGAGCTGCTTCCATCTAACAGCCATGCATCCGTTATATCGAATTCGAACGTCCCATAGCCTCCTGAATGCGAGCCGATAAAATTTCCGTTTATCCAAATGTCTGCTTTGTAATCGACGGCGCCGAAGCGGAGGAATACTCTTGAATCAGCTGCTGCAGGCGCCCATTCGATCTCCTTGTAGTACCAGGCAATTCCTTTATCATTGCTCCCAATGCCCGACAAAGGGCTCGACCATGAGAAGGGCACCGTAATTTCGGATTGAAACAGTTGCCCCTTCGACTTATGCCAATCCGCTTGAAGTCCATCGTTCTCGTGATCGAACTCGAAGGACCAGGCTCCGTTCAAATTTAACCAATCCGCTCGCTGCCAATCGGGACGCGGATATTCAGCCCGGGGAATGCTAACCTGTGCAGCTTGTACCGTTTTCAAAGCCATTTGCATCGCACAACCTCTCATTTTAATTTTTTCTTTGAATTAATTTAAAAGTTAATCATAAATCAATTAAATAACCATTTCGTAACAAGAATACGCCTTCATAAGCTTATTTGTCAACTATTTCTTGAGTAAAAGGCGGGTTTTCTGATTTATAATTAATTTATAAATTAATTATATTACCCATCTCACATCCGCATCCGGACTACAAGAAATAGTGAGAGTAAAGTTTGAATACCTCTAATGCAAGCCTTAACTTTTGATTATAAGAGGGTTCTTGTATAATCATTCATATATATGGATGTTTAGAGGGAGCTGCAGCATGTCCAATCAGAAATGGAATATCGGAATCGCGATTCTATTTATAATATTTGCAAGCTCGCTAACGAGACTGGAGAAACGAGCCCATGACGATTCGTACGAAGCTGCTCATTTTCATCCCGCTGCTCGTTCTGTTAGTTAATTTCGTCACCTTCTTTTTATTTCAAAGCGGAAAACTGGTGCAGCAAAGCTATAATCATATGCTGGATTCGTTCCTCGAGCAGGAGCAAGCCGATGGATGAGACCTCGAAAGCTTCGCTGGATCATTACGAGAAAGCAGAGAAAATTGCGGACTTCATTCGAGTGGACGGGAGAAAACAAGCGATCTGATCGTATCGGTGTCCAATCTGCTAAGATATAATTTACGCAATCTGGAGCAGCCGGTAAACGCTCAGAGAAGAGGTTGAACATGATAGTCCGGATCGGATAAAAAGCGGTCTACGGGACTTGGCACAAAAAATGTGTTAAAGCGTCTTCAATTGTTTTATGGCGTTAATGAGCTGGTCGAAATCGAAAGCGAGCTGGGCAAAGGAACGAGGGTCACGATTCGGATACCCCAAAGAAAGGAAGGTGAGCGCAACCATGTACCGACTGTTGATCGCGGATGATGAGGCACTGGAGCGCGAAGGACTGGAATGGATCATTCAGCGGATGCTGCCGAATACATTCCAAATTATTCATGCCGAAAACGGACGTGTCGCTATTGAACGGGCAGAAGAGCATCGGCCTCATATCGTACTGATGGATGTCAATATGCCGGGCATTCAAGGCTTAGAGGCTATACGGGAAATTAAACATAACTTGCCGGAAACGAAATTCGTCATGGTAACGGCTTATGATTATTTTGCTTATGCCAAGGAAGCGCTCTCGCTTGGCGTAAAGGAGTATCTTGTCAAGCCTGCCAAGCGCGAGCAGGTCGTTCATACGCTCGAGCAGCTCATACAGGAGCTTGAGCTGGAAAAAAAGAAGCGTTCAGATGAACTGGAGCTCAGGCATAAGCTATCCCAGCTTCTGCCCTTAGCGGAAAATGAACTGGCAATGATGTTTATGGTCGATAATATTACCTATACCGATATCGAGCAATTATCGGAATGGCTTAGCTTTCCTCTTGAACATGGATGCGCAATCGTAATCGCCTTCCCCGATCGTGTAAAAACGGATAACAAGCAAAAAATTTACGATACAATAAGAAGCTTTGCCAAAACCTATGTAACGACAAGCATTGTCAGCTCTCTAATCGACCGCCATATGGCGATCTTCATCAACAAAGCGCCTTCGCTTACCGCTGCTGACTGGAAAGAAGCAGCTACCGAATTTGGAGAAGAGCTATGTGCGATAGCAGCAAGGCAGCTGGAAGTCGAAATTCTAATCGGCATCGGCCAGACACGCTCGGGTGTGGAAGGACTGCGCAAATCTTATTTTGAAGCTGTATTCGCTTCCAACTATTTCGAGCAATACGGGAAGGTGTGCCACTTTGACGAACTAAAACAAGGAGTCGGCCATTCCGGGAACGATCAGGAGAAGCAGCATACGATCGCGGAAGCTATTCCAGATGCTTATGTGCTCTCAGCCATGCAGCGTATCCGCGAGCAGCGCGAGCAGCAAACCCAAACGGTTCTGGACCGCGCGAAAAATTACATTCAGGGACGATATACGGAGGACCTCTCGCTAGAAGAAGTTGCAGACTCGGTTCACCTTAATCCCCACTATTTCAGCAAAATATTTAAGCAGCAGGTTGGTACGACATTTATTGATTATGTCACGTCCCTCCGGATCGATAAGGCGAAAGCTTTGATGGCAACGGGACAACTAAGCTTGAAGGAAGTTTGCTTCGAAGTCGGTTACAATGATCCAAATTACTTTAGCCGTGTATTTAAGAAAGTGACCGGCGTTACTCCCTCCGATTACCGGGGTCAAACGAAATAAGCAATAATTGTAAGGTCCATGTCGCTTAGACATGGACTTTTTTGTGTTCAAATGGACAACATAATGCTAATCTTCCCTAATTGCAACGCTCTGCGCCAATAGTCCGAAATTAATGCGGGAACAACTCTGATTAATCAAGGAGTTCACGCGCGGACTCGCTTGTTTTGCGTGATATAATGAAATTCGCTTAAGTACAGGATGGGATTTTGGAGAGGAGAAAACACATATGGAAATGGCAATGCCCTACAAAAATGAACAAGTAAGCATGAAATTTGTGACGCTTGTTTCCATGGTATCCGCTCTCGGCGGATTATTATTCGGTTTCGATACAGCAGTCGTATCTGGTGCGGTCGGCTTTATGGAGGACCGGTTTGATTTATCTAAGCTGCAGGTTGGATGGGCCGTATCAAGCTTAATCATCGGCTGTATTGTAGGAGCGGCTATGTCAGGTATTCTGGGAGATCGCTTCGGACGCAAAAAAGTATTAATAACGGCTGCAATTCTGTTTATTATTAGCTCGATCGGCACAGCCATACCTGAAAGTTTTTCCGGATTTATTATCGCCCGGATTATTGGAGGAATCGGAATCGGCATTACTTCCACGCTGTGCCCGCTCTACAATGCCGAGATTGCTCCCGCGAAATACCGCGGCAGGCTTGTTGCGCTCAACCAGTTCGCAATCGTCAGCGGTATCTTTCTTACGTATTTCGTTAATATGTGGATTTCCGGCTCAGGCGATGAAGCTTGGGGCGTAGAAAACGCTTGGCGCTGGATGTTTGGCGTAGGCGCCGTTCCCGGTCTTCTGTTCTTGATCCTTCTGTTCTTCGTGCCCGAAAGCCCAAGATGGTTGATCAAGCAAGGAAGAGCGGCGGAATCCCTGCCTATTTTGTTGAAAATTCATGGCGAGGAGCTTGCCAAAAAAGAAGTCATCGACATTAAACAATCCTTCGAGGAAGAAAGCGGTTCTATCCGCCAGCTTTTCAGTCCCGGACTTCGTATAGCATTACTCGTTGGCGTAGGACTCGCTGTTCTTCAGCAGGTTACAGGCATTAATGCTGTCATGTATTATGCACCTGAAATATTCAAAGCAACGGGTGCCGGCACGAATTCTTCACTTATTCAGACCATATTGGTTGGCTTCATCAACTTCCTGTTCACCATTTTGGCCTTGTGGCTCATTGATAAAGTAGGACGTAAAGCGCTGCTCCTCGTCGGATCGGCTTCGATGGCGATCTGCCTGCTGGTCATCGGCTTCGCTTTCCAAACCGGACATGCCGCAGGTCCGCTCGTGCTTGTCTTTATTTTACTATACGTCGCTTCATTTGCGATATCGCTTGGTCCGGTCGTATGGGTTATCATATCTGAAATATTCCCGAACCGTATCCGCGGAAAAGCGACAGCGATTGCCGCTATGGTGCTCTGGGCAGCGGATTATCTGGTTTCGCAAACATTTCCGCCATTGCTTAGCTCCGCAGGTCCTGCATCTACGTTCTGGATTTATGGCAGCATGGCCTTGATCGCCCTCTTGTTCACCTGGCGAGTTGTTCCGGAGACAAAAGGGAAATCCCTCGAGGAAATTGAATCTTTGTGGGCAAAGTAAGTTCTCTGTATAATAGGTTTATGACATAAATCTATGTTTAGGAGATAATCAAATGGAATTCCGGTTAGATTTAATCGAAAACAAGATCGAATTTTTTGAAGCCTATGATTTGAAAACGTTGGAGCAAAAGATCGACCAGCAAATCGAAAATAATAAAGGTTTGCTGCTAGAAGTGTTCCACGTCAGTCATCATGCTGTATTTAATCCCAAAATCGAAAAAATGCTTTACAGCGCGGTAGTTCACTTTAAAGCAAAGAGATAACCTGCTATCCGCAATAAACACCTCCTGACAAACGTCGGGAGGTGTTTTTACTAGATGATGGTCGTTTGAAGTACTATATAAAACTTTTTAATGAAGGTGCCCGCCGGACCCTGCTGTGCTGTTCATAGGCATAAGCTAACTTAATAAGCATTGGTTCTTCATACGCTCTTGCCGCGAATGTGACACCAAACGGAACACCCTTTGCGGTGTATCCTGCTGGAACGACAATGGACGGATAACCTGCGCGGGAAGTAATTCTTGCTCCAAAATCAGCTGGAAACAGCAGCGCATCCAGCCGATGCTCATCCATGGTCGCATCAATTCCTTCGTCCTTGCACAATTTGAGATCGGCGGCGCGATTGCGAAGATACGGGATCTCGGTATGATTGCCCGAAGTCGTTGTTTCGGCAAGCAGCAGTGTCGATTGTCCGTACTTTAGCGTTTCGGTCGGATGCTCGTTA
Source organism: Paenibacillus sp. J2L1-98 (assembly GCF_056269405.1). Taxonomy (NCBI): domain Bacteria; kingdom Bacillati; phylum Bacillota; class Bacilli; order Caryophanales; family Paenibacillaceae; genus Paenibacillus; species Paenibacillus sp. J2L1-98. Next base: position 520,070 of record NZ_JBWDNW010000001.1, read on the forward strand.
TTAAAGGCGATGATATCCGTAAGCGTGCGAATTTGGGCGCCGGGAGGCAGCTTGGACAAGTAAGCGTTCAGCGAGGATTTGAACTCATTGAGCACTACCGAAGAATATACGATTTGCCGTGCGGTCCGAACATCTGCCGGGTCCACTATAATCGCGCCATGCTTTCTCATCAGTTCCACTGCCCCGTTAAATATCGCGAGTTGTTCATCCGTCAATTCCTCAAAGAAATAATCTCTCGGAATGCCGATTCGCGCTCCCTCCAGTCCCTCCGGATCGAGAAAAACGCTGTAATCCTTCTGCTTTCGCCAATACCCCGCACCCATAGCCGCATCACTTGAATCATGAGCCGTAATAGCATTCAATACGAGAGTCGCATCCGTTACCGTTCTTGCCATCGGGCCAGCTGTGTCCTGGCTGTTCGAGAGCGGCAAAATGCCCGATCGGCTCACAAGCCCAATCGTCGGCTTAATACCAACAGTCGAGCTCAGGTTGCCCGGATTCAATATCGAGCCCGATGTTTCTGTACCGATAGAAGCCATGCAAAAATTACACGCCACAGCCACTCCCGAGCCTGCACTCGACCCGCCTGTCGGCGTTGAAATGTTGTAAGGATTAAGCACTTGCCCGCCGCGCGAACTATACCCGGACGGCATACCTTCCGTCATAAAGTTGGCAAACTCCGTCATATTCGCTTTTCCTAAAATAATGGCTCCCGCTTCCCGGAGCTTCTTCACGATAAAAGCATCTTCTCCCGGGTAGGAGTTTGCAAGCGCAAGCGAACCAGCGCTGGTTGGCATATGATCGCCTGTATTAATATTATCCTTGAGCAGGATCGGAATGCCATGCAGCGGACCTCTCGGACCTTGAGCAGCACGTTCGCTGTCTAGAGCAGCGGCTATAAATAAAGCATCGGGATTAAGCGTAAGCACCGAATTGATCGTCAGGCCGTCTTTGTCATGATTTGCGATTCGGTCCAAATAGAACAGCACAAGCTCATGAGACGAGAGCTCGCCTGATTCCAACGCTGCTTGAATGGACGAAATTGTTGCTTCTACGATTTCCATGCCCAAATAACCCCTCATATGACCCGAATGTATGCTGTATGAGCCTAGTATATACTATTTGTCGGTAAAGGGCATCATCACCCTCCTAATCATTCCTATCAATACTAATTGCATTTAGCAGTATTATATTTTCAATTTAATATATAAGCTTATACGCATATAATTCTTTACTTATATAATCACCTGCGTATAATAATGAATGGAAGGTGTAATCCTAGATGCATCCAATGACCACATTTTGAAAGGATGATTGCATGAGTCAACCCATAGAAACTCTTGCCGAAACATTGAAGTTGTTGTCTGACAAAACTCGCTTAACTATTCTTGCACTCCTTAAGGAGAAAGAAATGTGCGTTTGCGATATCGTAGCCATTCTTGAAACGACACAGCCCAATGTGAGCCAGCATTTGAGAAAATTAAAAGTTGGCGGTCTCGTAAATGAGACTAGACGCGCACAATGGATTTATTACTCATTAAATGTTGATGACAAACCTTATCTTCATGGCATCTTAGCAGCGCTCCCTTCTATGAAGGAACAGTTAAACAAATGGAGTCCCGGCTGCTGCAATTAATATTTTCGAGTACGAAGTCAGTTTAGCTATAGCAAAACTTTTAGGAGGAATTATGTTAGTTGTCGCATCCCTTATTTTTGTTATCACATTGATATTCGTCATCTGGCAGCCTAGAGGCTTGAACATCGGCTGGTCGGCTGCCGGCGGCGCAATACTTGCTCTTCTATTTGGCGTTGTTGATTTCAATGACGTGTGGGATGTAACCGGCATCGTCTGGAACGCCACACTAGCTTTTGTCGCTGTCATTCTGATCTCTCTTATTCTGGATGAGATCGGATTCTTCGAATGGTCCGCTCTTCATATGGCACGCTTTGCCAAAGGAAACGGCTATCTGATGTTTGCTTATGTCCTACTGCTCGGCGCTGCTGTCGCCGCATTCTTTGCCAATGATGGCGCTGCGCTCATTCTCACTCCCATTGTTCTTGCGATGGTCAGAGCTTTAAAATTCGATGACCGAATGATACTGCCATTTATTATGGCAGGCGGGTTCATCTCGGATACGGCTTCCTTACCGCTCGTTGTGAGCAATTTGGTCAATATTGTTTCATCGGATTTCTTTGGTATCGGATTCGCCGAATATGCAAGCCGGATGATTATGCCGAACTTCTTTGCGGTTGGCGCGAGCCTCCTTGTTTTGTTCCTGTTTTTCAGAAAGAGTATTCCGCAGCGTTATGACCTTAACCAGCTGAAGCAGCCTCGTGAAGCGATAAAAGATATGCGTTTGTTTAAGTTATCTTGGGTTGTTTTGGCGGTACTATTGATAGCTTATCTGTTTAGTGAGTTCGTGAATATACCAGTCTCTATTATTGCAGGTATAGCTGCTATCATCTTCATAATCGCAGCACGCAGAAGCGCAGCTATCCATACAGGCGCTATCGTTAAAGGTGCACCCTGGTCAGTTGTGGTGTTTTCCATCGGGATGTATGTCGTCGTATACGGTCTTCGGAACGTTGGACTTACCGATCAACTTGGCAACGTGTTCCAGTGGACCGCGGATCAAGGATTATTTATAGCAGCGATCGGTACTGGATTTATTGCCGCCATCCTCTCTTCGCTTATGAATAATATGCCTACCGTTATGATTGACGCCTTGGCCATTCAAGGCACAAGTACAGAAGGTGTACTTCGAGAGGCGCTTATTTACGCAAATGTTATCGGTTCCGATTTAGGCCCTAAAATTACGCCGATCGGATCTCTGGCGACTTTACTTTGGCTGCATGTGCTGTCCAAGAAGGGCGTGAATATTACATGGGGCTATTATTTCAAAGTTGGAATTTTGCTTACGCTCCCTGTTCTGTTCATTACGCTTGTTGGACTTTATCTGTGGTTAAACATCATACTTTAAACGAATTTCAAAGGAGACATGCAAAATGGAAAAGAAACTGGTTTATTTCTTATGTACGGGTAATTCTTGCCGGAGTCAAATGGCGGATGGCTTTCTGAATGCTCTTGGCAGCGACCAATATGAAGTGAAAAGCGCCGGTCTGGAAGCCCATGGCTTGAATCCGAGAGCGGTTCAAGTGATGAAAGAAGCAGGCGTTGACATTAGTGAAAACTCTTCGAATGTCATTGATCCTGAGATTTTAAATCGCGCTCATTTTGTCATAACCCTTTGCGGTCATGCCGACGAGCACTGCCCTGTCATCTCCAATCCGAAAGTTGTGAAATGGCATTGGGGCTTCGAAGATCCGGCAAAAGCGTCAGGCACCGCGGACGAAATTATGGATCAGTTCCGCAGCGTTCGCGATTCTATTAAGGCGCGTATCGAGAAGTTTGTAAAAGAGGGACAATAAAACGGCGGGCATCAAAAGAATGCATGTTTGTCCGTTTATCGATCTAACGCAGTCAAGATGCTTCTATCATTTAAAAGAGGCATTCATTTCAACGGTTTATTGAACAATTAATAATTGGACGATTTCTGTTTATCCAATATGTTATAGTAGTCACAACTCTTTCAACGAGGTGAACACGTGAGAACAAAAAGTATATTTATAGCAGCAGCTGCAGCATTGATCCTTACCGCTTGCGGCACGAGCAAGGAAGAAAACCATTCACATGGCGATCTACAGGAGAAAACAGCTTCCGCAACGGTCATGCCTGCCTTTTTGGATGGCCAAATGGATAAAATCCGTTTAGTCTACCAAATTGCAGGACAGGCTACGGACTTATTGCAATGGATACCCTGCTATTGCGGCTGCGGTGAAAGCGCGGGACATAAGAGCAATTTGAACTGCTTTATAAAAGAAGTCAACGAGGACGGTACAGTCGTATGGGACGATCACGGAACAAGATGTGGTGTATGCCTGGAGATTGCCGTTACGGCTGCCAAAATGAAATCAGAAGGCAAGTCTGATAAAGAAATCCGGAATTTCATTGACGCTACTTATAAAGAAGGCTACGCAGACCCTACAGATACGCCGATGCCGGCATAACGAATCAACCACATTTGCTCACCTTCGAGTAAATGTGGTTTTTTAGAGCAATTTGATATAAATCGGAGGTATTTATGCTTAAGCGACTGGCCTTTTTATTAGTTATCATCCTTGTTCTGATTCCCATTTCTGCTGCATATGCCCACTCGCCCATTGAAAAACGAAATCCAAATTTAAATGCTATTCTAGATGCAAGACCCTCGCAAGTAGATTTGTATTTTCAAGATCCCGTCCAAATTCATCGGAGCTCGGTAGTTGTTCGTGATGGAAAAAATAAAGAGGTTCAAATCGGAAAACCGCAAATCGACCCTAATGATAACCGCCACATTTATGTAAATTTGCAAAAACAACTGTCGTCGGGAGCATACTTCGTAGATATTGATGTAGTTGCCTTGGATGGACACTCTGTAAAAGAAAAATACTCATTTGAAATAAAATTGGCTATATCTACACCTGAAGAAATGTTTGAACGCTTAGATCTAGTACGTACATCTCCTTCGGACGGAACAATTGTTGCAGGCTCACCCCGCAAAATCGAGCTTTGGTTTAACGAACCTATTGAAATGCATTACTTTGGATTGTTGAATGATAAACAGCAAATCGTTCCAACAAATAAACCTGTTGCCGATCCTGCCGATCCAAAACATTTTTTTCTTGAACTAGAAAGTGAATTGCCAGATGGCACATATTCTATACAAGCCTACCCCGGCATTGGCGAAAACACAGGCATTCATATCGTCTATTTTGCTGTCGCGGCATTCACATCGATAACAAGTAACAACCAACTATCGCTCCAAAATGAATGGGGACAAACAGGAATACTTCAAGTGATCCATTGGCTAAGTTATTTCGGTCTGCTTACCCTCTTTGGCGGCACACTTTTTCAGCTCATAATCGCTAAAAACAGCGGCAATCTCCGCCGTTGGATGATAACTTCTTACTCGCTGTTTGGATTCACAATTGCGGCCATTATTCTGGAGATTTTTGTTTATAAGATGCAGCACCCCCGCGTTTTGATAAGTGATTTCCTTTTATTCAACACCGTTTGGATTTCGCTATTGCAGCTTGCTTTAGTAGCCTTAAGCTTAGCCGCGAGAAAAATTCGTTTGATTTTTCTGCTATCTGCCCTTTTTTGCTGGTCGTTTACGGGTCACTCCGCTGATCCAAGCTATGGCGGCTTGTTGGCTGTTGGACTTGATTCCATACACCTGCTGACTACTTCGGTCTGGACCGGCGGGTTAGCTGCTTTATTCGCCATGCTACCCAAAGAAAATCCGCTGAGTTGGCTAAAGGAAATTGGAAAAACTTTTTCCAGGTGGGCATTACTGAGCTTTGCCGGAACAGGAGCCACAGGGATATTAATGTCGCTGAGTTATATTCCATCTTTCAGTGCGGAAAGTCTCATTGAAAGCAAGTGGGGTCAAATATTGTCGATCAAGGTTCTACTTTTCCTTATCATTATTCTCTTTGGCATATGGCAGCGGAGGCTGCTCGCGAGGTTAACAGAAAAATTAGTGCCGGTTTTCTGCAAAAATATAAAAATCGAACTTGGTATCGCTATTATTATTTTGTTGTTTACAGGAATTTTGGTGGATTTATCTCCAAAAGAAGCGCTGCAGGGGATCTCGCCGCGAGAACAAACGATAGCCGGTATTACTGCAAAAGTAGATGCTGTTCCGCTTAAACCAGGCGGTAACGACATTTCGATTCAACTTAGCGAAGATAAGGATATCAAGAATGTTAAGGTTATCTTACAGACCAGTCTCGGAAGCTCTGGCACAAACCATGCCTTCTACCTGGGAGACGGTTTATATAAAATAACGGGAAATTTATTACATACTGCCGGTATTTATAACATGGAAATTGAGGTTATCAAAAAGAACGGACAAACGATTCAGTATCCGCCCTTCACTCTCCAAGTTCCAGGCGCTATGCCAAACGACATTGTCATAGAGAAAGAATAAGCGGGAATCAATCGAACATTTCGCAGCATTTGGCTTGTTTAAAGGGTTGCGGAATAATTGTGGGACGCCAGGAAGGAAAATTCAATTATTACAGTTTGCGAAGCGAACAAATCAAATTGTTGCTTTCAATGATGGATGATGTATTCTTCCAAGTGGAAGAAGATGTTGCTGCTTGTGAGAGAAATGAACAATTGGATTGCTGTACAGGCAAAGTGGAGGTGCAGAATACATGAGTGATGAGGTCGATAAACCTAAATTTAAAAAAACGCTAACCTTAGTTAATGCTGCTTCGGACAAGGCTTGTCAAGATGGCTGCTGCGAGACGTCAAACACAGACATTCAAACCGTCAGCGTGAATTATCGCACTTACCTCATTGAGGGCATGGATTGCAGTTCTTGTGCGAAGACCATTGAAAACCATTTAAATACGGTTCCCTCTGTCAAAAGTGTAACTGTCAATTTTGCTACGGGAAAGGCAAAAATTGAACACGGAAACAGCGCGGAAGAAATAATAAAAGAAGTTCAAAAAGCAGGTTTTAAAGCAAGGTTGATCTCAAATAAAACAGCAGCAATCGTTCAAAAGCCATCTAGATCAGGAACCAATCTTCTTGTGATCTCCGGAGCCTTATTATTTCTTGGTTTTCTCGGTTCATTAAGTGATGTATCCTCGTTCATGATAAATATGCTTTATTTAGCATCGATTGTTATCGGCGGTTATAAACCAGCCAAAAGCTCGTTTTATGCGATCAAGAGCCGTTCGTTGGATATGAATGTGCTAATGACAGCTGCAGTCATCGGAGCAGCCGCTATTGGTCAATTGTTGGAGGGCGCTACGGTCGTTTGGTTATTTGCGCTAGGTAATGTTCTGCAAACCAGATCTCTCGAGAAAACACGGAATTCAATACGAAACTTAATCGATCTTGCTCCACCGGATGCTTGGGTCAAAACCGGTGACGATATCATCCGAAAATCTGTAGAAGACATCTTTGTCGGACAAATTATGATTGTAAAACCAGGAGACAAAATCCCGCTTGACGGAGAAGTTATCAATGGCGAATCAAGTGTCAATCAGGCCCCCATCACCGGGGAATCCATTCCCGTTGATAAGATCGTAGGTGATCCAGTATTTGCAGGAACGATCAATGAACACGGGTTGCTTGAAATAAAGGTTACCAAGCTGGCCGAAGACACTACAATTGCAAAAATCATTCACTTGGTTGAAGAAGCCCAAGAACAAAAAGCCCCCACACAAGCATTTGTCGATAAATTTGCACGCGTATATACTCCTATTGTGTTTGTGCTCGCTCTTGTGGTTATGATCCTCCCTCCACTTTTTAGCTTCGGGAATTGGGGAGAATGGTTTTACAAAGGGTTAGAACTCCTTGTAGTGGCATGTCCCTGCGCGCTCGTCATCTCCACGCCCGTTGCTATTGTTTCTGCTATAGGAAACGCGGCCAAAAACGGCGTTCTAATTAAGGGCGGAGCTTTTTTAGAAATCGCAGGCAAGGTTTCTGCCGTGGCGTTTGATAAAACCGGCACCCTTACCGAAGGGAAACCTAAAGTAACAAGGGTCATATCTTTTGGGAATTTGGAGCATGACGTATTATCTGTCGCGCGAACATTAGAAGAGTCTTCTACGCATCCCATCGCGAAAGCTGTAGTCAACCATGCCAATGACAAAGGGGTACTTTCTTTAAAAGGCGAACAATTTCGGAATATTGTCGGTAAAGGTATTCAGGCAGTGATCGGTGTAAACGAATATTTTGCCGGGAACCTGAGATTGTTTCAAGAGTTAGAAACCCCTCTTGGTCAGGCAGAACCGCTTATAGCCTCCTTGCAGCAAGAAGGAAATACGCTTGTCCTAATTGGTACCAAAGAGAAGCTGACCGGAATAATCACGGTTGCAGACACGGTTCGTGAGAGTGCAGTAATTGCCCTCCACAATTTAAAACAAGCAGGAATTAACGATATTGTCATGCTCACAGGCGATAATGAAGGAACAGCCCAAAAAGCAGCTGCACAAACGGGGATCACCCGGTATTTCGCGGAGCTGCTGCCCGAAGATAAGGTCAAAGCCATTCGAAAGATTCAGACAGAAGGAAACATCGTTGCGATGGTTGGCGATGGCATGAATGACGCCCCCGCTCTAGCAACGGCTGATCTTGGCATTGCTATGGGCGGAGCAGGAACAGACACTGCGATGGAAACAGCCGATGTTGTTTTGATGGCCGACAACTTGGAGAAGCTGCCGCATACCGTAAAGTTAAGCCGCAAATCTCTTATAATCATCAAACAGAACATTTGGTTTTCAATAGTTGTGAAACTTGCTGCTCTGCTTCTTATCTTTCCCGATATACTTACCTTGTGGATTGCCGTGTTGAGCGACACGGGCGCAGCATTAATTGTTATTTTAAACAGCATGAGACTGCTGAAAATCAAAGGATAATCACGTGAAAATTATAAGTGAAGCCTGGAGGAAATCCTCTAGGCTTTTTTGTTTAGATAGCCTAAACAATCGACTGTTCATATATTAATGCATCTACGAGCCTTACAATAATACAACATTTTGAAAGATTTAAGATTACAATCCGAAGTTATCATAGAATCCGAGGATAAAAACCAAGAGGAGTTGAGAGATTTTGAAATTGAAACGTAAAGCATTACCCATGTTGGCGGTAAGTGTGCTAGCAACAGCAGCGTTAACTACGCAAGGTTTAAACTATGGCTTCCATACACCAACTGTGGAAGCAAAATCGATTAATAAGAACATTTCTTGGCTCGCAGGCGATCATCATGTTCATAGTGAATGGAGTGTCGGATGGAACAATGCTACGAATCCGCCAACCCCTATCAAAGGCGGAGACGCCATTTATCCGATTACTAAAAACGCGCAAATGGCGAAATCATACGGACTGGATTGGATGGTCTCTACCGATCACGGCGGCCCTAACCATTCGAAAGTAAATTTAGAGCAAGCTTATCCTGAAGTGCTCAAAGCCCGTGAAGCTGTGCCTGGTCTGACTTTATTCTACGGGATGGAATTTGATACTCCACAAGCCGATCACAGTTCATTAATCATTCCAAAGAATGATCAAGAATCACAAACTCTTTATAATATCGAAAGTAAATTTAATAAACGCGATCCTTTTCCTTCTGATCCAACCCGGGATACGGAAGCCAATATGATCGCTGCCTTAAACTACATGAAAGATTTAGCAGAGCCTCCTGTTCTTTTTGCAAACCACCCTGCCCGCTCAGCCAGCGGAGACAGTGCTTGGGGTCAGGATACACCGCAAGAGTTCCGAAACTGGAACGATGCAGCACCAAATGTATCCGTTGGTATGGAGGGTGCGCCTGGACATCAGGCTGGTGCGGTCAATTCTGACGGCTCCATTGATCCTAATGGCACCCGCGGCGGATATGGCAACTTCGCAACTATGGGCGGCTTTGATCAAATGAGTGCTAAAGTTGGCGGCCTTTGGGATTCCATGCTGGGAGAAGGAAGGCATTGGTGGATCACATCGACATCGGATTCCCATGTAAACTGGCGTGATGGCGGGAGCGACTTCTGGCCGGGAGAGTATTCAAGAACCTATGTGAAGGCAGAAAATACTTATGCAGATATTTTGGACGGTTTGAGAAATGGACACGTGTTTGTAACGACGGGCGGTTTAGTCAATGAATTGGATGTAGATGTGAAATCTAATGGTAACCGCGCGAGCATCGGTGAAACATTAGAGATCAAGAAGAGCGGTAAAAGCGATGTATCGGTTACGATTACATTCAAAGACCCGAACGCCAGCAATAGCCATGGTGATAATCCGAAAGTGAATCGCGTGGATCTTATCATGGGCGACGTGACAGGAAAAGTAGAAGACCGCTCAACGGCCGTTAACCCAACTACAAAAGTCGTGGCTAGATTCGACGAGAGCAATTGGAAGCAAAATGGCGAGTATATTACTATCACTTATAAATTAAAAGATGTGGACAAGGATAGCTACATTCGTGTTCGCGGAACGAATACTAGCGAGCTTGAACCAAGTCTTGACCCTAAAGGTGAAGACCCGTGGACTGATCTTTGGTTCTATTCCAACCCTATCTTCATGAGTGTGAAATAAGATTAAATCACTGTAATGGTTATAGACGAGGAGTCATGAGTTCAATATGCTCCTCGTCTTATCATTTTGAGAGAACAAAAAGGATGTGTCGCAGAAGTGAAGTTTAAATGGTTATTCTTTATAATGGGCCTTGTAATCCTAATCGCGGCACCTGCTGTGAGCGCACACAGCAATAACAGTGAGGGCTTCTCTACGATAGAAGTTCAAGACCAAACGATCAATTACCGCCTGCAGCTCGATTTCATGGAGTTAAGCCATGCCATTGGATTCGAAGTGGATGAACAGAAAATTGAAAACCTTGATCAACTAAATAAAATCATCATTCAATACCAGGCTCCGCTCCAACAATATTTGGACGCTCGCATAATGGTTTATGCAGACAGCTCCCCCGTTGAAGGAACAATCAAAGCAGCCAGTGTCATATTGGTAAATGATCGCCCATTTGCCGATATCTTGCTTTCCTACTCCATTAGTGAAGAACCTGAAAATTTGATTGTTGATTACAACGCGTTTTTTGAAGACAGCGATCCAAGTCATGCGAACATGGCAAAGGTTCAAATGGGAGGAAAACAACAGGAGTTTGTTTTTACCTATGAAGTCAGAGAATTGAATCTTGGAGAGATGAGCTTTATTACCCAGGCGAAACAGTTTCTTTCGTTAGGATTAAAACATATCTTCACGGGTTATGATCATATTTTATTCGTTATCAGTTTACTTATTGGAGCCAAGACGATCCGTCATATCTTTTACTTAGTCACGTCATTTACGATTGCTCACAGCATCACGCTTGCACTAGCAACATTAGAGATCGTGCATTTACCGGGAAGGCTCATTGAATCTGCAATCGCGTTAAGTATTATCTATGTCGCACTCAAAAACATCTTTCAACCCGAATCCAAACACGCTCCATGGATTGCCTTTGCCTTTGGATTAATTCATGGTTTTGGGTTTGCAGGAATTATGTCCGAACTAAATTTAGGCGGAAGCCATCTAGCTGCGTCACTTTTATTTTTTAACCTGGGTATTGAATTAGGGCAGATCATTATTGTATCTTTAGTTTTTCCGCTGCTTATCTTCGTAAGCAGACGCTGGGTCAGCGTAAATAAGTGGTTTATGCCTAGTTTATCGGTTGTAGTGTTACTGTTTGGATTCATATGGTTTGTTCAAAGAGCATTCTAACCGGATGATATTGTTGCTTTCTAATCCCGGAAAGCTCACCTCTATGGAAACAAGGACCGCCGCTTTCGCTAATTGCGAACAGCTGCGGTCCTTGTTTCAAGCATGAAGGCTACCATTATTCCTTCATTTCTTCAAATGAAGCATCGTACAAACGGAACATCGTTTTATATCCGGACTCATCGATTTTAATGCCGACATCCAGCTTTCCGGATATTTTTAGCGGGCCTGTATGATGCCTTAAATTGACGGTATCAGGAACGAAGACGATCATAATTTTATTCCAGTACGTTTCATCGCCATTATCGAAGGGGCATTCTGCACCCGGCTTCGGGATCAACAGAAACCAGTTTTTCTCAAACGATAAAACTTCGCCCATATAACCGTTAATTTCCACTTCGCTGCCGCTAAGATCCCAGAAATGCTCGGAAGGCGTAGTCTGGTCTTCGTTGTCAAAAAATTGGGACCACGCTATTTTTTTCATGCCCTCGGCTTTATTTTGGACTTCTTCTTTGGGCTCGTCGGTCTTTGCTGCCGGCTTGGCCGTTACGATCTGCTCTTTATCGTTTTGGGCCACTTTAGATACATTCTTCACTTCGGGAGAAATGCTTTTTACTTCCTCGGCTGCTGCGGCTGCCGGCTTGGCAGAATTCTGCACGGTTTCTCCCTGGAACTCCCCCGTACCCGTTTCGGCTGGCATTGTTTCTTCAGTCGTTTTGTTAGGTACCTTTTTCGCTTCTGCAGTGGGCACTGGGGAAAATTCTGATTTATTAGGAGCTTCGATTGCAGATTCAGATTCTGTGCTTATTGCGAACGATCCGGCTTCTTCTTGCTGCTTTGCCGGGTTGCCGCAGCCTCCAAGCAGGATTAGCGTTAATAAAGCGACAGCGATACGTCTATTCACTTCGATCACCTCTAAGCTCTAAATAATTGCAGCGGGTCTATGCGGTACATTTTTATAGATGGAATGAGCATTGCCAGCAGCCCGAATACGAAAGTGCCGACAACCAGCAGCAAATGCTGCCCGCTGAACGTTAACGCATTGATTTGGATTCCCGTATATTCAAAGAGTAAGTCTTTAAACATAAAGCCGGATAGATGGCCTGCCAACAGTCCGAGAAGAAGGCCAATACTAACCAGGACTAATCCCTCGCCGATAAAACTTATGAAAATAAATCTTTTTGACTTACCGATAATCCGAAGCAAGCCGACATCTTTTTGCCGTTCGTTAGCTGCAGCGGTTAAGGAGAGCAGGATCGAGATCGAAGCCAGAATGACGCAAAGGACAGTAACCAGGCTTATAATTTCCGCTCCCCTATCAACCACATTCAGCACATCCGCTACTGCTTTGCTTGTATACGCAGCTTGAACGTTGTTCATTTCTTCATATTGTTGTTTGATTAATGGGACAGCGCCGATCGACTTCGGTTTTATCAAAATGGCTGTCACCTCTCGGTGACTCTGCTCTTCCCCATGGACAGCCCATGCGTAATCCATCGTCGTAAATACCGCACCGTCGTCCGGTGTGTTCAGAAACGGTAAAATTCCCGAAACCCTGTAAGTAAAGGTCTCATGAGCATCATGATGCTCTTCTTCCTCTTCAAAGGAATGATCGGCTTCTTCCATTAAGCCGTGCCCGCCCTTAAACGTATCACCGACATGGAGATTAAGCGACTTGGCGACATGCGAGCCAACGACCACTTCTCCGAGCATTTGATACAAATGGCCGGATGCCAGCCTGTGATCCCCGTAACGTGTTAAAAAATATTCGGCTTCTATGCCAACAATGGGAAACCCATTGTAATTGTCGCCTGTAGTCATGCCATAAGCAGCCATTACTTGATCATTCGATTTGGCTTGATTAAGCATATCGAGCGGAATATTACCGGTAGGAGCGCCAACATGATAAAACGTATTCAGCACCAGCTGCGTATCGCTTCCATCGGCTCCAATCACGAGCTCAAACGGTCCGTATCCTTTTTTTGCGCCTTCGTTGACGCTAGCCTGGCAAAGGATGAGAAAAACAAGCAGCGCTACCGTTACCGTAACGGATACAATCGTCAGAAGGGAAAGAAATTTCCGGTGAACGAGATTTCTGATAATGAGCGTCCACTGCATCATACGGCTCTCTCCTTATGAGTTGAAAGATTTTCAGCTTGTTTGGTTTTAAACGCTTTGTTGATCTCTTGAATATGAAGACGGATAGGAAAACGTTGAGCAAGGTTTAGATCATGGGTTACGGTTAACAATGTCGCAAACTTGGATACCGGTTCCGATAGCAAAATATCGGTGATTTCGCCTGCTGTTTCCCAGTCCAGACTTCCGGTAGGCTCATCCGCAAGCACAATAGACGGACGGTTTATGAGTGCGCGAATGATCGCGACCCTTTGCTGCTGTCCTCTCGATAATTGGGAAGGCCTATGCTGCATGCGGTCTTTTAGGCCGACTTGTTCGAACCAATGATCTAGTTCAGCAGCTCTTTCTTTACGGCTCATGGACGGATTCATGACGATCTCAGCATTTTGCCTGGCAGTTAGGGAAGGAATGAGATGGAAATCCTGAAGAATATACCCGATATGCTGCGATCTGAATTGGTCACGCTGCGATTCCGTCAGTTCGTGAAGCTTCACGCCATCCACGTGGATCTGACCCTTTTCCGCCTTCAAAATACCGCCAATCAAGTGGAGAAGCGTACTTTTACCGGAGCCGCTAGGCCCGATGATCGCAATTTTGCTGCCCTTTTCGACATGCCAATTCGGGATATCGAGTATGGGAAAGTTGTCTCCGTTTACGGAAAAGCCTTTGGCTAGCTGCTGGATGGTAATCATTCATCTCACTCCTAATGGAAAAACAGGGGAAACGGGTTCCCCTGTTTTTGCTGATTTCAATGATTGCTTACTTCAGAACGATGCGTTCGGACAGGCTGTCCCACTTCATCGCCGTTCCCGTCAAGCTGTTGAAGGCTTCAAGAGGAAGATACAATTTACCGTTATCCAAATCAGCTTTGTAAGAAGCTGTATTGCCATTTGCTTTTACAGCCAAGCTTGCCATATCGATCTCAACGGATTTGCCCGCTTTAGTCATAATCGTTACGGCAGTGCCTGCTTGGTAGGTTCCGCCCAGAGCTTTCGATAACGCTTCTGCAGGATACAAAACAACGCCGTCGCGGTTGATTTTGAACTTCGGATACAGGTGCTTCGCTTGCAGCGCAGCCGTTGCCTTTTTCAGATCGACACCGATAACCTTTGCCGATGCAATCGCGATTTGCGTGTTGTCGATTTGCCCTTTCACTTGTCCTGCAATTGGTCCGTATGCCCATACGCCGACGTCTACTGCGGAGTGGCCGTGGCCGGACCAGCCGATCAGAAGGCGTTTCGAGATGACCGCGTTATAACCGCCCTCTCTTGCATAGGAAGAACCGTCGCCATCCAAAATTTGCTGCGCTTCTTCATCCGAAAGATCCGTAATCCATGTGTTTTCATTTACGATTTTTTTGATGTCTTCGATCGTTTTCGCTTCTTTTAGAACTGTAACTAATGACTCGGAAGAGTGCTTTTGTTTACCCCACAGCTCCATGTTCAACTCGTAAATGTTATCGCGGGAAAGGGAAAGTCCGCCTGTCTCGTGGTCAGCTGTAATAACGACGGAAGTGTTTCCGTCTTTCTTTGCGAATTCCATAGCGACTTTAACTGCTGCATCGAAATCCAGTGTTTCCTGGATCGTCGTCGGAAAGTCGTTTGCGTGGCTTGCATGGTCGATGCGGCCGCCTTCGATCATAATGGCAAAACCGTCTTTATCTGCCGACAAAATTTCCAATGCTTTTTTAGTCATGTTTGCCAGGTTCGGAACGTTCTCGGGGCGATCCGGTACATAAGCGACATGGGAGGAGCCGAAAAATCCGATTGCCTTTTGACTTTTTGCTGTCAATGCGTTAAGAGAGGCCCCGTCTTTTACGACTTTATAGCCTTTAGCCATAAAGTCGCTGACAATGCTTTTGTCGGAGCGTTTGCCCTTTTCATCTTTGCTTAGGAAAAATTGCTCGCCGCCGCCGAAGAGCACATCTACGCCGCTATCCAAATATTGCGATGCGATCGCGCTCTCATTGTCTCTGCTGCGGACATGCGAGGCGAAAACAGCTGGTGTAGCGTGGGTTATACGGGCCGTGGTTACAAGACCGGTTGATTTTCCGTTCATTTCAGCAGCTTCGATGACAGAAGCATAAGGCTTGGAAACATCTTCATTCGATACGCTGATTCCGGCATTATATGTTTTATTGCCCGTTGCAAAGGCTGTGCCTGCGGAAGCGGAATCTGTTACGGCACCGGACACGATTTTGCCGCCGTCTTCTCCTCTATCCGCAAATGTAGTAGCTTGTCCGACATAATAGGAATCTAATGTAAGCTTCGCTTTGCCAAGCGCTGTTTTCGAATATAGTCTGGCTGCGGATACTTGCGCGGGACCCATGCCGTCGCCGATAAGCACGATAAGGTTTTTAGAAGCCGCCGGTTTTTTAACTTGCTTTTTTTGTGCGTCAGCTGCCATTAGAAGCGAGCTGGATGAGATAATTGCAAGTGAAAGACCTGTAACCATTAAACCCTTCATTGTTTTCTTCACTACGATATTCCCTCCATGAGAACTCTATTTTCAATCCACTTTGAATGTTACTAGCTTTTCATCAAGGGACTGTCAACCTCATGTGAAGAATTTGATAACTTCAATTATAATAATTTATCGATTTCAGACGCCGCATGATCCAAGCCGTCTTTAACGGACAATTCTCCCAAAAATATTTTTCGCAAATACAGCGTATATACCTCATCGATCTTGCTCCAATTACTAACCGGCGGCCTTAAAAAAGTATTATTCATAGATTTCAAATAAGGGTAAAGGTAAGATTCCTTATCCACTGTCAGAGCTTCGACTGCCTCCCTGTTTGTCGGAATCAGTCCAGCCCGCGCCATGACGAGCTGCGCTTCCTTTCCCGTCATAAATTTCATAAACGCCCATGCCTCGTCCCGTCGCTTGCTGCCCTTCATAATAACCAAATTTTCGCCGCCGATAATCGAAGCGGGGCCTTTGTCATGCGGAAACGGGACGGGCAGAGTCTGCTTGAGGGCGCGATCCAAATCCGCATGATTCAATAAACCGTAGAACCATGGCGCTTCATCCATCATAAGCAGCTCTCCGCCCCGTACCTCGGCCCAGTTGTCAACGTTATCGATTAATACGGAGATATCAATCTGTTTATCCTTGTAAAGAGCAGCCAGCTGCTCCACCGCCCGGACTGTCTTCTTTCCGTTCAAAAATCCGGAAGCTTTGCTGAAATCCTCGTTCATAAAAGCCCCGCCAAGGCTGTAAAGGTATGGAAGAGTATCCCAAGTTTCCAATCCTCCGAGACCGATCCTAAAACGATGTTTTCGGGCAAGCTGCAGTATTTCTTCCATCGTGCCCGGCGGCTCTGAATAGCCCGCGCGTTCAAGTAAATCTCTGTTAAAAATAAGAGCTGTCGTATACAGGTTGAGCGGCAAGCTATAGTATTGGTTCTGATAGAAACCTACACTCATCGTTTTACGATGAAGACAACTTTGTATGTTTTCGAAGCCCGAAAACCCGTTTAACGGTTCAAGAAGCCCTTTATATGAAAACTCGGGCACCCAGGCGATATCCATTCTAACGACGTCAGGACCGCGGTTTGAGGAAGCACGGACAATTAAGTTGTTCTTTAGTTCGTTATTGTTAGCCAGATTTATAGATCTGACCCTTATGCCAGGGTTCTCCCGTTCAAAAGCCGGAATCAGCTCTTGATCCAGCAGCCGGGTTTCTTTATCGTTGTATGTGTGCCAAAAAGTAATTTCCGTTTTTTCGTTACCGTGAAGCATTTGAACGTTTTTTGGATCGGAGATTACGGACTGGCTTCCACAACCGGTTGTCAATACTAGAAGCAGTAATAAAGATGCCCAGCGGCTGGCCATTACGAATGCCTCCTTTATTAATCAATTTTGGTTTCTGGTGCTTGGTGCTTATCCCTATATTCGATCGGAGATAAACCGGTCACTTTCTTGAACACTTTACTGAAATATTTGACGTCTTTGAAACCCGCAGCGCCGGCTACATCGTAAACTCTGCTATCATTGTGCGCCAACAGCCGCTTCGCTTCCCGAATCCGCAGCTCAATCAAATAATCGATAAAATTCCGGTCGGTTTGTTTTTTAAATAATAGACTGAAGTAGCTCTTGCTTAGATGAACGAAATCCGCTACACTCTGTTGCGTCAGGTTCTCGGTATAATGGGTGGACATATATTCCAGAGCCTTCGTGATCAACTGCCCGCCGTAGCCGTTATCGGTCAGCTTCGGTATATAGGACTTTTCCATTTCCTCCAGCTGACAAGTCAATATTGAAGCCAATTGCTCCAATGTCTCCGCTTGATTCAGCAGTTCATACCGCTCAGCGAGCAGTGCTTCTTCGTTTGTATGCAGCTTATTAATGCCTGCAAGAAGGCTGTACGCCTCACGCTTGACTTGTTCCGGACTCAAGATCTCCTCCTTCCAGCGTTCAAGCGCAAATTCGACTGCGAATGAAACCGGATCGCCAGCGTTAATAATTTCGAAAAAACGAGCCCACTCCTCAATTGGAGCTGCGGCCGTATACGTATTTTGAAGATTAGTCTGTAATTCGCTCATACGATACAGACCGCCCAACCCGGCGAAAAACCGCCTCTGGCAGGCCGAGCGGCTGTCAGCAAATCCCTTAAGAATGTTATGCACACCTTGTTCTATCGCATAGCCGGCTGAAATTGAAATTTCCCATTTCGTTTCCAATAATTGCTTCCACTGACCGAGCTGCTGTTCAACCTCCCCTTCGTTATTAGGAAAGATTAGAAACAAACTGTTTTCGGCCGCCAGCGGCGCTATTCCTTCCTCTATCTGCTCATACAGCATTTCCTGCAATTCCTCTAACATGAGCTGCACATACAGATAGCCGTAAGTTTCTCTCCATTCCTCCGCTGCATCCAGCATAAAATAAGCGCAAACATATGGCATATCGAGCCATGCCGGAGCCCACGCGGTCGATAAAGACGAGGTCTGCTCTTGCACGATCAATCTCTTTATCTCCTGTTCGGCCTTTTTTCTTTCTCTGTAGCGGGCACCCTGTTGAAAATGATACAGTTCGGAATCTAACCTCCGTTCTTCCTCAAGCATGCTGATACACCGCCGAAGGACGGCAAGCAGATCATCCCGATTCAACGTTAGCTTTAACAAATAATCGACAGCGCCTAGCTGAAGCCCTTCTTTTACATACTCAAAGTCGCTGTAGTTGCTGATCAGAACCACTTTAATCCAAGGATATCGCTCTATCGCTTGCTTCATCAGTTGAATACCGTTCATCAAAGGCATTTTGATATCCGTAATAAGAATATCAGCTGAACCGCTTTCCAGAGCAGCCAGCGCTTCTGCGCCGTTGGCGTAATGGTCTTCTACCGACAACCCTTCCTTCTCCCATTCGACAAAGGCACTAATTCCGTTTCGGATGACAGGCTCGTCATCTACGATAATCACTCTATACATCGTCTTCTCCCCCCGATCTGCTCGTTGTCTGCCGCCGTTCGTACACGTTTTTTAACAAAATGCGCACTGTCGTACCTTGCCCCGGCCCGCTTGCAATGGACCATTCCCAATTTCGCGCATAATACAGACGCAGTGTGTCATAAATATGGCGCAGACCGATTCCGATTTCCCCTTTTGCGATAGCAGCCTCTGGATCATTCAATTTCTTCAGCTTTTCATCCCCGATGCCTAAGCCGTCATCGTTTATGAGAAATTCCAAATCGCCTTCTCGGCTACAGATGCCAATCGTAATGGTACCGCCCTTATTTTTCGGAACGATCCCGTGGAATATCGCGTTTTCCACCACAGGCTGCAGCAGCATGCGGGGAATGATGATCTTCTCTGTACCCGCTTCAACGTCCAGCTTCAAATGGAATGTTTTTTCGTAGCGAATCTCAAGGATGATCAAGAACTTCCGAACAATTTCCAACTCCTCTTCCACCGTTATCATGTTCCCGCTTTTAGACATATTAGCCTCCAAAAGATGGTTCAGCGCCGACAAAACATCCGAAGCGCGACCGTTCTGATTCGATTGGATAAGCCACCGAAGAGTGCTGAGCGTATTATAGAGGAAATGTGGTTGAACACGGTGAATGACAGCCCGAAGTTCGGCATGATACTTCTCACTTTGCTCATTTTCCACCTGCTGCATCAGATGCTCGATTTCGTGAAGCATTTTGTTAAAATGCTTGCTCAAAAAACCGATTTCATCTGAGGAACGAATATCTGTCCTTACTTTCAGGTCTCCCTTTTGAACGAGCAGCATGCTGCGGGTAAGCTGCTGTACAGGCCTCGTCACCCCTCTGGCAATGAACAGCCCAATGCCAATGGCAAGCAATGAGAATACGGCGGAAGACGCCAATATCCAATCCTTTAGACTGTTCAATTGGCCGCTGATCTCATGGACCGGAACGGTCCCTACAATCATCCATCCGTTGCTCAGAAGCTGCTTAACCCCGTAATAAGGCGTCCCTTTCTCGGTATATTCAAATTCCATCGCGTCACCGCCCACAAGATGGCTGTACAACCCGGGATTGTCCACGACCTTGTTGATGGCGCTGAGATCGGAATCGATCATAACTTTCCCTTCGGAATCCACAACAAAAAATTTACCCGTCCTCCCGAGCTTCAACTGCTCAATCGTGCCCAGAATGGAGCGCCCGTCCAAATGCACCTGAACCAGCCCGATAGGATTCAAATTGTTAATATCCTTCAAGACTCTTC
Source organism: Paenibacillus sp. J2L1-98 (assembly GCF_056269405.1). Taxonomy (NCBI): domain Bacteria; kingdom Bacillati; phylum Bacillota; class Bacilli; order Caryophanales; family Paenibacillaceae; genus Paenibacillus; species Paenibacillus sp. J2L1-98. The sequence continues at coordinate 540,226 of NZ_JBWDNW010000001.1, forward strand.
CTACAGGCAGAACCAAGTCCGTGTTGACGCCTCCGCCGCTGAAACGGTCATACTGAATACCTTGCCAAACCAGTTCGCCGTTTTTTCGTTTCGCTTCCTTCACCCATTCCTGATCGGAGATACGGATATCCTTTATTTTGGACTCTGAAAAAGCGCCGCTGCCCCAGCCTCTTCCATTCTCTTTCAGCACGTAAACGATTTTGACGAAAGAGTTCGAATAGACAATATTGTTAAGCAGCGTGTTAATCGACCTTGACTCCAAGCTCTCCTTGTACGACGGCTTGCTGTTTGCTTGCAAAGCAACACTCTGAATATTCAGATCGCTGGAAATAAAATCGGAGGTATCGATGCCAACGTTAAAAATGAAAGAAAGCGATTCGGCCGTCTGTCTGGCCATTTGAACGCTCGATTCCCTTACATTTTTCTTTAGGATAGAGTCGGACACCCAGTAAAACGACAAGCTTGTAAAAATAGTAGGAATTAATATAACGAGCAGCAGCACCATTATAATTTTGGCGCTAAAGCGGTTTGACAACCGGAATATTCGTATCATTGCAACACTCCTAGTTCGTTTCTTATCTAATTAGTGTACAAGATGAGAAAGGCTATACCAATGTCATTTATAGGGAAATGTATCGTTTTTGCACGTGTAAAATGCTGAAGTGTCTTTTTTTTATGGAAGTGAATAATAATTTACCCCTCTGCTTAACTTCAATTATATGGAAATAAAAGGGGCTATAAGCTGAAAAATAACCCGTTTTTCGAAAAACATCGGAATAGCGTGTCCTATTTTACGAAATAGATTTAAATAAAAGATTGACCTTTTTATAATAAAGAGCGCAATACTGATAGTCCCTGATTCAATAGCACTACACATTTTCCAATAAAATCCATAAATTCAACAAAAATGACCGCTGTCCGCCTTCATGATCTGAGAAGCAAAAATAGGCTGAAATGGAGCAGCAGCGCTGTTTCCGCTCTCTTTACCGGTCCGTTTTGCGGGCTCTCTCCTCTTGATTGATAACGCATCCGCCAGCATCTTAGGAGGCATTGCCCATTGTTCATGCCACTTTTAGTTGTTAATTTTGTAGTGTGCACTACAGATTACCAATCTAATCGGAGTGGGAGAGAGAAGAAAATGAGAAAAAAAATGAAGTCCAAGAGCAAGTCGAAAAAGTTGGCGCAAGCCATCCTGTGTTTCAGTCTGCTGACGGGAACGGCAGCGGGTGTGTTTCCGACAGATGTCGCTTTTGCCGAAACGCAGCCTGAAGCGGACACCCCGTTAAACAAGCAAAATCTGCAGTCATTGTCCGTCATGTCGTTAGAAGCTTTGGAAAATGGTGTGAAGCTGGATTTAGGAGATTATCAGAGCTTTATCCGCCTCTTTTCTGAAGATATGGCGAAAATCTCGGTATTGAAAAAAGGAGAAGACGAATTTGTCTCCCCCGGGATTGCCAAGAAAAATTGGAAAACCCCCCGTTTTAACACAAAAGAGACGAATAACGAAATCACGCTGGCTACTGACGAATTGACAGTCAAAATTAATAAACGTCCTTTTGGCATCAAATTTTTGGATAAGCAGGGCAATGTCATCAATGAAGACGCGGCACAAGGCGTAGGCTATGAAGACGGAAAGCCGTATGTTTTCAAGAAAACCGACAAAGAAGAAAACTTCTACGGATTCGGCGAGCAGTCCGGCGGGCTGAACAAACGCGGGAAAAGCCTTGGCATGTGGAATACGGATGCTTATTCCTACAATAAGGATACAAAATATCTGTACACGTCCATTCCCTTTTTCCTCGGATTAAAAAATAAAAAAGCATACGGCATTTTCTTCGACAATACGTATCGCTCCTACTATGAAATGGCAAGTGAAAAGGATGACTACTACTACTTCTATGCCAACGGCGGCAAACTGACGTATTACTTTATCAACGGTCCGGAAATCGGAGATGTTATCGATAAATATACGGAGCTTACGGGAAAATCGGAAACGCCTCCGATGTGGTCGCTAGGCTTCCATCAAAGTAAATGGGGCTATACCCCTGAAGAGCTGGTCGATGTTGCCAATACTTACCGTGAGAAACAAATCCCGTTGGATACGATGCACTTAGACATCGACTACATGGATGGCTACAGAGTATTCACATGGAACGAGCAGTACAAACAAGCGCTCAAGACGTTAAAGGGACAAGGATTCCACGCGATTACAATCAATGACCCGGCGGTTAAACAAGATGATAACTACAGCGTTTATCAAGAAGGCACTCAGCGTGATTTCTGGGCAAAAAATCCCGACGGCTCCACGTTCATCGGCGAAGTATGGCCGGGACCTTCCGCTTTCCCGAATTTCCTGAAGAAGGATGTGCGTGAATGGTGGACCGACAGTCTCGGTACACTGCTGAATGAAGGCGTTGACGGCATTTGGAATGACATGAATGAACCTGCCGTATTTAACGGTCCTTTCCATACGATGCCGCTTGACGTCGTGTTTGAAGGCGATAACGGAGAGAAGAAGCTGCATACGGAATACCATAACCTGTATGGTCACGATGAAGCCGAAGCAACTTATAATGCATATGCAAAGCATAAACCGAATACAAGACCGTTTGTATTGACCCGGGATATGTATGCTGGAACTCAGCGCTACGCGGCGCTTTGGACCGGGGATAACGTAAGTAACTGGGAGCATTTGCAAATGTCGATTCCGATGAATGCCAATGTCGGATTGTCCGGCGTACCGTTTGTCGGAAATGATATCGGCGGCTTTGCAAAATCGCCGGGCAATGTCCCAACCCCTGAATTGTTTGCGAGATGGATCGAGGTCGGCGCCTTCCTGCCGTTTGCCCGCGACCATTACGATAACAGCGCGAAATCAGGTCTCGGCAGCGGACAAGAGCCTTGGCAGTTCGGTAAAGAAGTGGAAGACATTAGCCGGAAATATATCTCGATGCGTTATGAGCTGATGCCGTACTTGTACAACCAATTTAAGAAATCGGCCGAAAACGGACAACCGGTTCAGCAGCCGCTTGTTTACCAATTCCAGGACGACGAGAAAACATACAATATCGAGGACCAATTCATGTTCGGCGATTCAATGATGCTGGCTCCTGTTGTGCAACAGGGTCAAACGAGCCGTCAAGTGTATCTGCCGGCAGGAACCAAGTGGGTAGACTATTGGACAGGCAAAGAGTTTAACGGCAATCAAACGATCACGGTAAATGCCGGTCTTGGAACGCTGCCGATCTTCGTGAAAGCAGACACGATCATCCCTCGTCAGGAAGTTGAACAGCATACGGATGAGAAGAAGCTGGAAAACTTGATTCTGGACACTTACTTGAATAAACAAGCTAGTTACAGCTTCTATGAGGACGATGCCAAAACATTGGACTACAAAAAAGGCGAGTACAATGTTACCGAATTCCAATTGGAGAAGAAGGGTAACCACATCACGTTCGAGCAGGACAAAAAATCTCAAAACTACAGCTCCGACATTAAGTCCTATACGCTTAAACTGCATAATGCCGAAAAGCCGGAAAACGTAAAATCCGCAAATAATAAATACGACCAAGCCGGCAGCTTCGAAGAGCTGAACAAACAAGAAAAAGGCTATTATTTCGATTCGGAAGAAAAAGTTCTCTATGTTAAAATCCCTGTAAACGAAAGCCGTAAGGTTACAATTCAATAATACAAAAACAAACGGGTTGAAGTCTCTTAGGCTTCAGCCCGTTTGTTTTTAGCAAGCTCTATCCTTTAATACCGGACAGCGTCACTCCCTCTATAATATAGCGTTGGCCGATAATATAAACGACCAGCACCGGAAGCAGCGCAATCGTAGCGCCGGCCATCATGAGCGTCCAGTCCGTCGCATACATGCCGCGGTATAGATTCAGCATCATAGGTACCGTAAACTGCTCCGGGCTGTTAAGAAAGATAAGGGGATAAAAGAAGTTGTTCCACATCCCGAGAAACGTAAATATTCCGAGCGCCGAAAGCGCAGGCTTGACGAGCGGTAGCATAATGCGCAAATAGATCGTGAAGCGGTTCGCGCCATCCACAATAGCCGCTTCTTCCATATCCTTCGGGATGCCTTTAAAAAATTGACGAAGCAGAAAAACGCCAAATGCATTCAGCAGCGAAGCTGGCACGATGATCGAATAATGCGTATCGAGCCATCCGAAGTTTTTCATCATCAAGTACAGCGGAATGATCGTTACTTGTCCGGGAACCATCATCGTTGCAAGAAACAAGAGAAACAGCGGCTCGCGGAAGGGAAACCGGATTTTGGCGAAGGCGTAAGCCGCCATCGAGCATGTGATCAGCTGCGATATGACGACAATAACATTAATGTAGAAGCTGTTGAAATACGCGCGTCCGAACGGCAATGCCGTCAACGAATCTTTGAAATTGGTCCAGACGAACGGCTCGGGAATCCATTTCGGCGGTACGACAAATACTTGGGACAAATCCTTGAGCGCGCTGAGTATCATCCATACGAACGGAAGCCCCATAATGCAGGCACCGATGATCAGCACGGCATGCAGCAAAATTTTAGACGGATGAAGCGCTTTAGATTTCATGGGTTCTCTCCTTCCCTCTCCTTATTATTCTTCGTAATGAACCCAACGCTTGGATATTTTCATCTGAAACAACGTCAGCGACAAAATCATCGCAAACAGCGTGACTGCGGCCGACGTACTTTTACCGAAAGTGAAATCGACGAATGCCGAATCATAAATGTGATATACAAGTGTATAGCTCGCTTTTGCCGGACCGCCCGAGGTCATGACAAACGATTGGTCGAACACCTGGAAAGAGCCGATCACCGACATGATGGTAACGAAGAAGGTAGTCGATGACAATAAAGGAATCGTAATATGCCTCAGCTGCTGCCATTTGCTCGCGCCGTCGATTTGCGCAGCCTCGTAATAAGTGCCGGAAATCCCCTGCAGGCCCGCAAGAAACAGCACCATGCTGCCTCCCAGCCCCATCCATATGCTGAGCAGCGCAATGGAGGGCATAACGAACCGCGTATCCGTCAGCCACCGGGGTCCCTCAATGCCGAACCAATCTTTTAAGTATAGATTAATCAATCCGAAGTCAGCATTAAAGAGCCACATAAAGACGACAGCCACTGCAACGGACATCGTTATATTAGGCATAAAATAAATAAGTCGGTAAAGGACTTTTCCTTTTACTTTATTGAGGCCGATTGCGACAAGCATAGCGAGAAGAATGCCGGTTGGAACCGTAAGAATGGTATAATACAGCGTGTTAACAAGCGCGATCCTGAAATCGGGGTCTTTAAACTGTTCCACAAAATTGTCCAGTCCAACAAAGGATCGTTCACCGAAGCCGTCCCAGCTCATTAAGCTGAGCGTAAAGGCTAATATAAGCGGAATTAATGAAAAAATAACCAAACCGACCATTTGCGGAAAAATGAACACATATCCCCAAATGCTATCCACCGTCTTTGTACTTAAGGAGCTGCGCTTCATACTAATCCGGTCTAAAGACGGAGCGGGCCCTGTTCTTTCGGCTGTTTGCATATTCCCGTAACCCACCTTTCTCTTCTTATTGTTAAGAACAAAGGGGCGATCGGGTTGTCCGAGCCCCTTCCTTTTTAGTTCCTAAAGGCCTGTTTATTTTTTACTTTTATATTCCTCGATTTTCTTGTTCGCTAATTGCTCGATCTCTTTCATTGCTGTATCTAAATCCTCGTTTTTCAGCCAAAGCGCCTCGAAACGGGAATTGATGTCATTGCTTAGACCTGGAATGCCTGCTTCAAACGGAGTTAAAGCATAGCCAACTTCACGGGCATCCAAAAATAACTGTGAATGCTCAGGAAGATTTCCTTCCAGAACCACTTCGTCCGCACCGACTACGGAAGGCACCGCATTGCCTCCTCCTTGAAGACGGTATTTTTGACCATCCGCATTAACGAATTCCGCGAGGAATGCAAATGCCGCTTCTTTTTGCTTCGATGCCTTATTCAGTACCATAAAGGCAGTCGGTATGCCGGCAGGCTCTATTTTGTTGCCTGTATTAGTAGGCCAGGTTACGATGTCATACTCAAGGCTTGCGTTTTTCTTGAACAAAGGCAGGTACCAGCGGCCTGCGCCGACAAACCCGACCTGATTGGACATAAACATCGCATCGCCGCCTTGTCCCTTCGGCAGCGTGCCGGCAAACGTAATGTTCCCGCTCTTCACATTGTCATATAAGAACCTAAACGCTTCGATCGCTTTCGGATCCGAGTAGCCTACATATTTGCCGTTGTCGTCATACACTTTTCCGCCATTTGAGGTGACCCAGCTGTGCGTGCTGTTCCAGCCATTATCCAGCACATAGCCGTATTTGCCGCTTTCGCGTATTTTGTCGGTCATTTCCTGGAACGCATCCCAATTCCATTGCCCCTTTTCCTGCAGATCTGCGGGCATTTCCGTAATGCCTGCATCCTTCAGCACTTTCTTGTTATACCAGAGCACCATCGGATTGTTATCTACCGTAACCCCGTAAATTTTACCGTCGCGCAGCGCCGCCCCCCATAAACCCGGGAAGAAATCCTCCTTCTTCACTGCGCTGTCCGCCGCATCCATCATAGGCGTAAGCTCCTCGATGCTGCCGTTTTCAATTAATTTGACGATCGTTGCATCCCCTGCATAAAAAAGATCGGGCGCCGTTCCGCCGCTCAACTGCGTCAATATTTTCTGATCGTATTCCCCTGGAATCGGGATTAATTCCGCTTCGATATCCGGGTGCTTCTTATTAAATTCTTTGGTGAAATCCTGGAACCTTGTCAATTCTCCCGGGTTGCCCCAGGTCGCCCATTTAATTTGGACCTTATCCCCCTTGGCGCCTTTGCCCGCATCTGCTCCACTGCTCGTCCCGCCGTCCGAACCGCAGGCTTGAAGCACCGCCGACACCGTAATCATCAAGATGAGCAGAGACCATTTAAGTTTTTTCATTCTCTTTTTCCTCCCTCGAAACTCTCGTTTTTTACAACACTAAAGTATTTGTAAACGCTTTAATTATAGTATTTCGTTAACTTAGGTTTGAACGGATTATGTTCCGAAAGGGTGTCTTGTTTTCCGCATTTCGTTTTATTTCACTTTCGCAGCAGTCCCTGATATTCCGCCGGAGATAATCCTACGATCTTCTTAAACTGCTTGCTGAAATACTTGACGTCGTTGAAACCGGACTGCTCCGCTACCTCATACACCTTGAGCGAAGATCCCTGCAGCAGCTCCTTGGCTCTCTTGACGCGCAGGGCGATCAGATGATCAATAAAATTTTCACCCGTCACACGTTTAAACATTTCGCTGAAATAGTTTCGGCTTACGTTAACCGCATCCGCTACTTGCTGCAGCGAGATGGGCTCTCTGTAATGGTTTTCGATATAAGCGGCAGCCTCCATAATAATTCTCTGATGCAGCGTTTTATCCGGCTTCACGGAATCGTCGCCGGCCCCGACTGCGCCGAAGCATGCTCTCACATGATGAATGACATCGGCAACGTAAACGAAACTTCTCAGCTCCCTGATTTTGCGGACGATTGAACAATCAGCTTCTTTTATTAACACAAACAGACTGAGCAGCTCCTCCGCCTCCAGCATCACTTCCTCTTTCGTCCGGTACTGCGGCTGCCACTGCTCCATAATTTGGTTTATCATTTGTTCCGATTTGGACGAATAGCCCATCGTCAGCGACTCTCTCAGCTCGCTCAAGTCCGCTGATGATTCTTCGCGGTCTGCCAATGCCGAAGCAGCCAGCTCTTCTGCAGCGAGCAAACGGTTCGGTCCCCGGAAAAAACCGCCCGCGAGCACTCTCTCCGCTTCTTCACAGGCTTCTCGAAGAACATCATAGCTGCTATAAACGCCGCTTAGTCCAACGGAAACGTGCACACCATTTGACTCCGCATGCTGCCTATACTGCGAGATGAGCCCGTTTAGTTTGGCATGATGGCATTCATGCGCAGGAAGCACGGCCAGCAGCAGGCCCGTACGCAGCATGACCGCAACAAAGGAACCTAAGGACTGATAGAGATGCTGCTTGAGCGTCTCCCCCTGCTCCGTAAACAGATCATTTCTTTCCGCATCCGATTTGCCGAAAACATTGATCTCCAAAGCGGCAACTAGGTAGCTTTGTTCCGGACATTCCGACTGCAGCCGTTCGAGTGCATCCCGGTCGCCGCAGAGCGCCTTGCAAAATGCCTTCTCCAATATTTTCAGCTTGTTAGCCTGCTGTTGAACTTCAAACTGCTTTACAATTTTTCTGTTTTCGCTTTCTTCCTGTATTTTTTGGCGCATTTGAAGCAGCACACCTTTGAGCAAATCCGAGGTCAGCGTCGGCTTCAAAATATAGTCGCTTGCCCCCAGACGTATGCCTTCCCGCACGAATTCGAAATCGTTATGGCAGCTTAGCAGCAGCACCTTGATCCACGGGCACAACTGTCTGGCCCTGCGCGTTAGCTCAATACCGTCCATTACGGGCATCGCAATATCGGTAATCAATATATCAACCTCTTGATTTTCAATCCATTTCATCGCATTTTGGCCGTTCGACGCTTCCCCTGCGACGATGAATCCGTTTTCCTCCCAATCGAACGTGGAGCGCAGTCCGATCCGGGCCAATTTCTCATCATCCACCAATAGCACTCTGTACATATGTCTCCTCCTTATACTTGGAAATCGCAATCAGCACCTCTGTGCCTTCGTTTTTAACGCTCGTGATACTTAGGCCGTACTTGCTGCCGTAATAAAGCTGGATCGTCTGGTGGACGTGATTCAAGCCGATGTTGGTCATTCCTTGATTGCTCCGTCCGCTCTCGTTCATCTGCAGCTGATGAAGCCTGCTCTCATCGATTCCAACCCCGTCGTCGGTGATCAGGATGATAATGTCGGCAGCGGCTTGCTTTACCACGATGTTAATCGATCCGTCCGCATCCTTAGGGGCGATCCCATGGAAAATAGCGTTTTCGACGATCGGCTGGAGCAGCATCCGCGGAATTTGCACTTTTTTCAGATCATCGCTGCAAACGATATTTAAGCGAATATGGTTGTCATACCGGTATTCCTGAATGATCATATACTTCTGAAGCAGCTCAAGCTCCTCGCCAAGCGGAATAAATACGCCGTTTCGTTCAAGGCTCGCTTCCAGCAATTGCACAAGCGTGGTAACGGCTTTATCGACATCGTTCGTACGGTTTAATTTTGCCATCCATTTTATCGAGTTCAGCGTGTTATAAAGAAAGTGCGGATTAATTTGATAGCGCAGCGCCCGAACCTCCGCCTTCTTTTTCTCCGATTCCTCTTTGGCGATTCGGGCGATCAGCAGACCGATTTGTTCAATCATATTATTGAAGCTGCGTCCAAGCTGCCCAATCTCGTTCTGGCCGACATTCCGGCTTCGCACGGTCAGGTCCCCGTCCTCTCCTTTACGCATCAAACGGCTCAAATAAACTAAAGGCTTGCCTATTTTCCGCGTAACGTAATAGCCCATCCCCATAGCGGACAAAATACAGAACAGCGCAATCCACATCGTAAAGTTCCGGATGCTGGCCGAATCGGCTGTCAATTCCTCAAGGGGCACGACACCGACGACATCCCAGCCGTTATACAGCCGTTCGGGAATGACCAGCGTGCTTTTATGGTCCAGTTCATATTCCGTCGCTTGTGTTGGAAGAGGCAGCTTCGATTCTTTGCCGTACTGGCTTGAGTCCGGATGGTAAAAATAACGGTTCTGGTTATTCGTGACATAGATATAGCCCGTATCGCCAAACTGCACGCGGTTAAGCTCATCGATCAGCACCTCCCCCATCACTTCGATAAACATGACGCCTATCACTTCGCCTGTTTCCCAGCTTCGGATCGCGCGGCCAAGCCCGAATACGGGAAAGCCCATTTCCGTTTTCTTCAAGTAAGAGCTTTGAGAGAGTCCGAACCAGACGGTATTGCCGTTGGCGTCCAAAATCGCTTTGTACCATTCGGAATCCCATTGATCCGAAAATGACGTCAATGACGAGCTTAGGACCGAATTGTTGCGGTTTACATCAAAAATGTATATATCGAGAATTTCTGGAGAATTAATCATGATGGAGGTAAGAACGTCTTTTCCGTCTTGAATTTTGAGCGTCGTTTCGTACAGCTTCTCTTTCGACTGCTCTTTCAAAATATTGTGGATCACTTTACTGTTTAAAACCATCATGGACGTATCGTCAAGCTTCTTGAAATACAGGTTGAGCTTGTCGCTGACCTGCGTAATCGTAAGCGATGCCACTTTGCTGACCTGTTCCTCCACGATCGAGGACGATTTGTGATAAGATAAAAAACCCATGACGAGTACGGGCAGCGTCATGCCGATAAAGCAGAGCAAAAAGAGTTGAACTACAATGGAATGAAAATGTCGAAAGCGCATCGTTTTTCCTCCTGTTTTATCAACATTAGTCGATGATCTTCTATATTACTCAAATAATGACAGCGCTTGCAATAGTCCTGATCAAAAAAATAGCAGCCTCAATTGGCCGCTTGTCCCTTTCGCTTTTCCGATTATAAAGAAGAAAAAGCCTACAAAGCAGCTCAAGCTGCTTTGCAGGCTTTTTCATTCTTGCGACAGCTCAATCATATACTAAGATCGCTCCAGCCATTAGGCAGCAAAAAACCAAAATAATGCTTTTCAAAAGGAGACTGAACGGATGGGACCTTTTTCAACGGATCTCTTGAAAGGGAAGGTTATTCTCATTACAGGCGGAGCGACAGGTCTCGGCCGTGCCATGGGAGAAAAGTTTTTAGCGCTTGGCGCTAGTCTGGCTATTGCCAGCCGCCGGGAAGCCGTGCTTGAAAAGGCAGCCGAAGAAATGAGCCTTGCGGCCAGCCGCGTGTTCTACAAAAGCTGTGATGTGCGTGACCCGGTTCAAGTGCACGATCTGATAGCAGCCGTAGAGAATCATTTTGGACATATCGATATACTCGTTAACAATGCTGCCGGCAATTTCATCAGCCCGACTGAACGCCTCTCGCCGAGAGCGGTGGACGCGGTCTTAAATATCGTTCTGCACGGCACCTTTTATACGACGCTGGAGGTCGGAAAGCGATGGATTGAGCAAGGAAAAGGCGGCACCATGCTGAACATCGTCACCACCTATGCTTCTACCGGTTCAGGTTACGTCGTGCCGTCCGCAGCTGCGAAGGCTGGCGTACTGGCTTTGACCAGATCTCTCGCAGCCGAGTGGGCGCCTTATGGAATCCGTCAGGTCGCCATTGCGCCAGGCCCCTTCCCGACAGAAGGCGCATGGTCACGCCTCTCTCCTACTCCCGAGCTGGAAGAGAAAATGGTCGGACGCGTTCCCCTGAAGCGGGTTGGCGACAAGGAAGAACTGGCCAATCTGGCCGCATATCTCATTTCTGACTATGCAGCCTATGTGAACGGCGAAGTCGTAACGATAGACGGCGGAGAATGGCTGCAAGGCGCAGGCCAATTCAACAGCTTATCCGCAGTTACCGATAAGCAATGGGACGTTCTGGCCGAAATGACGCGAAAGGGTAAGGGATAAGCAGACACGACCTGAACCGGGAGGTCAGGTAATGGCGGCTTCCGTTCCAAAAGCTTTAGGACCGCGCGGCTGATCGCCTTTGTCGTCCGGCTCCAGCGTAATGCCGATACGGTCGTAGTTTAATTCGTTTGATTTGATCGCCATCGTGAGCAGGCCAATCCCCTTCTCGTCTACACGGAACGTGCCGGCGCTCGTTCGGCTGCCATCGCGGAGAAGCCAAACCTGATAGGCCTGCTCATCTTTGGTTGGCTTTGCTCCGAACACATAGACAACGAATTGTTTGCTTTGTCCCGTGTCAACAATACATGCGACACCATACGCACGCTCCTTCTCACTCGATTCCGCCTTAAGCATGTTAATTTGAACAATCCGGGAAGCCGGAGCGAATAAGGCATTTTCGATGGATGGCGGACTCGTTTGCCGGTTGTTGATCAAGGGATTATGCCATAGCGAGCCGCTGAAAAAAATGACCGCTGCCGCTGCCACAGCTATAATAGGCTTCCTCCAGTTGGTTTTACTGAAAGTTGCGGGACGTCTTGGCACCCTTCTGGCAGCGGACATAATCTGCTCTTTCAAATCCTGCGGGGGTTCAATTCTTTCTATATCCAAGGGGAGCGCCTCCCATACGATTTGCAATGCGGCAAGCTCCTCTCTGCAGGATTTACAATGAGTCAAATGACGCTCGAATGCCTCTCTTTCCTCCTCGGTGCAAGCACCGGAAAGATAGTCAAGCACGATGCCGCATTCACTGCCATATGTTTCGTCACTCATTTTATAGATCCCCCTTTGCCGCAAGATGCCTTCGTAATATTTTCAAAGTTTGATGGAGCCTGTTCTTGACCGTTCCGAGAGGCTGATTATACAGCTGCGCCAGCTCGCTGAGGCTGTAGCCCTGCCAATAAAAATGCTCTAACAGCGTTTTCTGCGGATGAGATAAATGCATGCACGCCTGCTGAATTTGTTCTCTTAGAGAATGGCGAACGGCATGTTCCTCTGGTGAGAGTGCGATCTGATCCGGCAATTCATTAAATCGTTCCTCCGTTATTTGTATAAGGCCGGAATCATTTCTTCTTTGTTTTCGAATATGGTCCGTCGTAATATTGCGAGTTAAGGTGAGCAGCCAGCTTGTAAAACGCCCCTTCTCCGGGTTATACTCCGCTTCCGTTGTCCACAGACGCATGAAGACCGCCTGCGCAATATCTCTCGCGGCAGCCTCATCCCTGACCGCCTTCATGGCAAAAGAATAAATCAAAGCGCCATACCGGTCATAAAGAACGGATAGCGCTTGATGTTTGCCGCTTCTAATGAGCTGCATGAGTTCATGATCGGTTAGATTAAGCATTGAATAGCGCCTCCACGACAGGCTTGTTTTGTCTATCTTATCAGAAGAAGAAGCAGCCGTGAACAGCTGCTCCTTCGTTCATAAATACGACGACTTATTTCTCCTTCACGACGATTGTCCCTTTCATGCCGGGATGAGGAGCGCAATAGTAGCTGAACTCTCCCGCTTTAGAGAAGGTAATCCTCTTACTGTCATTTTGAGCTAGAATGCCGGTGTCAAAGTCTTCATTATCTGCAGTTGCTGTATGTCCTACCTCATCCTTATTGATAAAGGTAACGGTATCGCCTTCCTTTATTTCGAGCTTGTCCGGTGAAAACGCGAAATTCGAGATCTCAACTGTGTGAACGGTCGCCGCTTCAGTCGGCTGATCCTTGTCTTTACCCTCGCCCTGCCCCTCAGACTTTGCCGGGGCTTTGGAAGGCTTGGGAGTAGACGTAGATTTAGGCAGCGGCGTACTGGTCGGCGGCTTGGTTTCTACCGTTTTCTCCGTTGCAGCAGGCTTCTGCGTTATTTTCGGCTTATCCGTCTCCCGGGGCTTCTCAGTCGCATCCGGCTCGTCCGAAGGGGAGACAACGGACGCGGGACTAGCAGAGGGAGAGCTGGAATGATTCGCATCCATCGTCTCCTGCGCACTATTATTGGCAGCATCAGAGCTAGCGGGTGAAGCAGACATATCCATTGTGTGCTCAGGCGGTTCGTTTGCCGAAGCACCGCAGGCCGATAACAATAAGAGCAGCAGGACGAGAAGCGGCCATCCATAAATACGGGATATTTTTCTCATTTCAGCACACTCACTTTACGATGATTTGCCCGGTCATAAATGACATATGGGGCTCACAGTAAAAATTAACAGTACCGGGTTTATCCAAAGTTATCATGTACGATTCGCCTTTAGCTAGCAGCGGCGTTGCGAATGAACCGTCCACGGCTACCGCATTATGCTTCATATCGTCGTAGTTCGTGAAGGTAATTTTGGAGCCTGCTTCCACAGTGAGCGGTTCCTTGCCGAATGAAAATTGTTTGATGTCAATGCTATACGTTTTAACAATGACAGTTGAAGCTGTCGTTCCATTGAATTTCACCGGATCAACAGTAAACCAGACATCGTTGACGCCCTGCCCTTTCAAATCTCCATGCTCCTTGTCCTTGATAAAATAATAGAGCGGGAACCCTTTAAATGCAGCTTGCTTACTTCCATCCGAGCGTGTAATCGTTCCTATGTCACTTCCTTTTAACGTGGATGGAACGCTTGAGCCTGATAATGAATAGGCTGGCCAATTAACTAGACAATTGCCTTCGCAGACGCTGGTTTGGGACGGGTCTTTGTCAAAATAATAAAGCGTACGGCCGTAGTCGTCGGTCAAGTAGCTGCCTACTGACTTCGAGGTACCGAGCATGACCGCATAATCCGACTTCGCGGCAAACCATACGCCTCCCACTCCTTCTCCGGCAATATCCCCGGCCGCGGTATCCTTTACAAAATAATAGAGAGGCCAATTTTTGTAGGTTAACTGCTTCGTACCATCGGTGCGGGTAATAACAGCGAAGTCATCCTTATTAAGCGATGCAGGTATTTGTAGATGCTCATCATAATAGACCGGCCAGTTCTTCAAGCAATCCGCCTGGCAGGCATTCACATTCTCCGCATCTTTCGTAAAGAAATAAAGCGTACGTCCGTTTTTATCGGTGAAAAACGTCCCCAGCTTGTCGTTTTTGCCAAGCTCGATTCGCTCGCCCTGCGGCAGCGAAGACCCGGCAGCGATTACGCCGCTGGCTTGCAGGGAATCGAAAAACACCTTTCCGCCCTTCGTCTCGGCCGATAATGCTTCGATGAGCGCCGTTGCCAAGCTGGTATTAAGTAAAGACCCCTTACCGGCAATCCGGTTCAAGCCATGGGAGGCAGCGAATGCTTCTGTTCCTTGGTATGTAAAGTCTGATCCGGATTGGTAGCCAAGGTTCTCCAAGATTACCTTGTAAAATTGCTTGGAGCTGATTGCGGCGCTTGGATCAAATCGATTGTTGCCCGTGCCCTGCCAGCCTAATTCCGGTTTATTCTTCAAATAGGCTAGAATGGACTGGTTCGCTTTACTAACCTTTGCAGCATCCGAGAAATTGGATTTGCCGGTGTAAGACTGAGCTTCCTTTAGTTTACCATTGAGACGGAGCGAGATGATTGCAGCCTGCATTCGAGTCGATGCTTTGTTCAAATAAGCAGCATTCATGCCATTGCCATCACCAATAAGCAGGCCAAGCTCGGACGCCGTATCGGCATCGGATTCGATCGCGGCTGTGGCGTCTGCCGATGCAGTGCCGAGCGGGACAGCTGCGAGTGTCGTGCACATCGCAGTAATTAAGAACATTTTCTTCAAACTTGTTAGCATCAATTAACCCTCCTTAAGTTCTGTTCACTAGAGATAACGCTTCGG
Source organism: Paenibacillus sp. J2L1-98 (assembly GCF_056269405.1). Taxonomy (NCBI): domain Bacteria; kingdom Bacillati; phylum Bacillota; class Bacilli; order Caryophanales; family Paenibacillaceae; genus Paenibacillus; species Paenibacillus sp. J2L1-98. The sequence continues at coordinate 555,544 of NZ_JBWDNW010000001.1, forward strand.
AGGACAAATTGGTTTGATCTGTAAATCTATTTTTTTGAAAGAGACGAATGATGGACCCCCACTTACTAACCCGTCAATAAGATAGTCCAATAAATCATAAGCAAAAAGCAGCCCATTTCCCCGAAGTGAAATAGACTGCTATCGTAAACATCATATGAAACTATTCGATATCGTCGTCCGAATTTGAATCAAATTGATCCGTTTGATTATGCTTGCGGCCGAGCGGTCCGAGTGGACCCCGTGGGCCCTTGCCTCCGCTGCGGTTGCCTCCTGTACGGTTGCCCCTGCTTTTGCCTCCGCTGCGGTTGCCTCCTGTACGGTTGCCCCCGCTTTTGCCTCCGCTGCGGTTGCCTCCTGTGCGTTTGCCGCCGCTTTTACCTCCGCTGCGATTGCCGCCTGTACGGCCGCCTCTGCTTTTGTCTCCGCTGCGGTTGCCTCCTGTGCGTTTGCCGCCGCTTTTGCCTCCGCTGCGGTTGCCTCCTGTGCGTTTGCCGCCGCTTTTGCCTCCGCTGCGGTTGCCTCCTGTGCGTTTGCCGCCGCTTTTGCCTCCGCTGCGATTGCCTCCTGTGCGTTTGCCGCCGCTTTTGTTTCCGCCGCTTTTGCCGCCTTTACGGCCGCCTCTGCTTTTGTCTCCGCCGCTTTTGCCGCCTTTACGGCCGCCTCCGCTTTTGGCTCCGCCGCTTTTGCCGCCTTTACGGCCGCCTCCGCTTTTGTTTCCGCCGCTTTTGCCGCCTTTACGGCCGCCTCCGCTTTTGTTTCCGCCGCTTTTGCCGCCTTTACGGCCGCCTCCGCTTTTGGCTCCACCGCTTTTGCCGCCTTTACGTTTGCCGCCGCTTTTACCTCCGCTGCTTTTGCCGCCTGAGCGGTTACCTGAAGATTTTTTTTCTTCCTTTTCCTTATCCTTTGGCATTGCTTTACCTCCTCATAGAAGCTACTTACAACATATGAATGAGCTCTATGATTCGTAACTAGTCATCTGATGATTTTATAGAATAATAGATTCATGCTTAGTTTACAGAGCGAAACATCGAGGTAAAGAACATTCTCTACCTGTTCCGTGCAGTAACCAAAGGCTTGATCCTATTAAACCCAAAAAAACGACACACCTGAACGTTCCAGGCTGTCGTATACTAATTGCGAATAAATCGTTTCATAGTTTCCCGACCCGTCTGCATTAGCATATATGGCAAATTCATCGGAAACATAGCGATTCTCTACACAATTCACGCTATAATCGGGTATTTCCGGAAAGTTAGAGTCGTTCAGCATTCCTTCATGGACTTCGGCAGAATGGCTTGCCCCGCAGGCTGTTGAGGAATTTTGACGCATTTCCCCTTTGCGTCATACCGCCATCCGTGATACGGACAAACGATACAATCATCCACCACTTTGCCTAGTGATAAAGACGCCCCCGGTGTATGCATAAATCTTTAAAGGCTTTAATCCCTCATAAATCAGTAAAAATTAGTTGCAATTTATCCCTTATCAGCGCCAGCCGTTAAACCGTCAACCAAGAAGCGCTGCATAATGATAAATACGATTGTAATCGGTAACGCCGTTAATACGCAGCCTGCCGCAAACGTCGTAAATTCGGTCGCAAACTGGCCGGCGATCATATCGAACAAACCGACCGCAAGCGTTTTTTTCTCAGGGGATCGCAGCACCAGCTTCGCGAAAATAAAGTCTGTGAACGCTCCAGTGAACGTCATTAACGCCGTATACACAATAAGAGGGGTTGACAACGGCATGACAATCCGAAAGAAAATGGGCAGGTGCCCCGCTCCGTCAATTCGTGCAGCCTCAACAAGACTTTTCGGAATCGTGTCGAAATAGCTTTTCGAGAAAAGGAAAAACAACGGGGCTCCCGCGGCATACACAATAATGATGGCGGCGTGCTTATTAAGCAAATCCATCTGATTGAGCAAAATATAGACGGCAATCATGCTCATAAATCCGGGAAATAAGCCAAGAACCAGCAGGATGCTCATTAGGTTTTTTCTTCCGGCGAATCGGAACATCGAAAAGGTATAACCGGTTAACAGCGTTAAAACTGTACCGATTATCATGCTTGCCAAGGCTATTTTGAGGGTGTTCATGTACCACTGGGCAAACATAAATTTTTTAAACAAGTCTAAATAGTGTACGAACGTAAGTGCGGACGGAATGACAGTATCGCTGTACAATGCATCGCCGGTACGCAAAGAAGATATCGTCACCCAAAGAGCAGGATACACACAGAAGACTGCAATTAAAACAAGTACAATATAACTGAACGTCAGCCAAACCGACCTTTTTGTTTTACGTATCATTTAGATGGCGTCCTCCTCTTTGAATGCTTTCGTGCGGCGTACGTTCCATATAGCAAATACGGACAGTATGATAAAGATGAATATTCCGATTACCGAGGCGAAGTTGTACTGCCCTTGCTCCATCGAAAGCTTATACAGCCATGAAATCAAAATGTCGGTATGCCCCGCAAATTGATAATCCTCATTGACCGGCTGTCCATCTGTAAGCAGGTATACCACATTAAAATTATTGATATTGCCGACAAATTGCATAATAATCAGCGGAGCCATCGAAAACATAACCGACGGAAATGTGATCAGGCAAATTTTCTGAAAACCGTTCGCACCATCGATATCCGCCGCTTCATACATGTCCTTCGGAATTGTAGAGAGAATCCCGATGATCATCAACATTGAAACCGGAAAGCTTAACCAGAAGTTGACGAGTATAAGCGTAACTTTCGCCCATAGCGGATCGGAGAGCCAGGGAATTTTTTCAAATCCGAGCAAGTTCAAATATTGGTTGACCGGTCCGAATTGCCCGTTAAAGATGTTTCGCAGAATTAATGTCGAGACAAACATCGGGATTGAAAACGGCAGAATAAAGATCGTCCTCCAAAACGCTTTAAACCGGATCCCTTTCTGCTCGACAAACAAAGCCACGGCGAATCCGCCAAAGTAACCCGTTAATGTTGTAAGTAATGCCCAGATAAAGGTCCATGACATAATGCCGTAAAAGGTGTGACTCCAGGTTTGGATCTGGAAAATATCTTTGAATGTCTCAAATCCATGCCAATCAATTAAATTTGCCGGAGGCATTGTATCTCTTGTAAAGTTGGTAAAAGCAACCAAAATCATAAATATGATCGGCATGATCGTAAAGAAAACAACGCCGATCATTGGAATGGCCAGTACGATGTGGGGAAAACGGTATGATGCGACAAAGTTCATTGTTTGTCTAAATGTATTCGGCTTCACGCCTTCTTCTCGGAGTTTGCCGGTCCGGTAGGCGTCCTTAATACTGAGGACATACAGCCAAATAAGAACGATCATTATAAATATGGTAATCAGACCTTCAATCATTAAATAAATCGAATGGTCCCCCATAACCTGCTTATATAATTTCCCTACCTTTTTCAGCTGAGTTTCGGTTTCGCCAAGGGTAACGACTCCCCAAAACGCATGAGGCAGCTTCGTTATGGCCGTATAAACCCCAAAGACATAACATGCCAGCATTAAAATACCTTTTATATACTGCCGGTTATAAAGTTGGCCTAAGCCCATAATTAGGGCGGACATTATCGCGGCAATCTTGCTATACCTACCGGGTTGTCGATGATATTTATTTTCCATTACCAGCTCCCTCATCTGATACCAACTCCAGTTCCAGTTAAATGGGATCACCCGAAAAAACATCCGGGTGATTGCTCTTTCATTATTCAAGAAAAATATTGACTACTATTTCTGGTTTTCAATGCTGCTCTTTATTTTTGCCGCAGCTTTGTCCAGCGTGGTTTTGATATCAGCGCCGTTCCAGATTGCATCCACCGCGGGATCCAGGTTTTGCCATACGAATTTCGTTTCGTACAGGTTCGGAACTCTGTGGCTGTTCTGGATTTGTTTAAAGAATCCTTGAGTGATTTCATCCTTGCGAATATCCGATTCGATTCCATTGGCTACAGGAATGACACCGGTCAGCTCATTGTTTTTGATTTGCATTTCCTTTGTCGTAATGAAATGAGCGAATATTTTCGCAGCGTTTGGATATTTCGAATACGAGCTGACATAATACGACGTATAGCCTGCAAGAGGTTTCGCCTCCTCGCCGCCCGGCAGCTTCGGCATTGACAAAACGCCTACTTCAAACGGAAGGTCGCCGAACTTCCCGATATTCCAGCTTCCATCCATGTTAATCGCTACTTTGCCTTGTTCCCACAAACCTGATTTCACGTCTCCCGTTATGTCTGACAAATTGATTGGTATAATTTCTTTAAGCGATCTGAAAAATTCCATGCCTTTTACAGAGCCTTCATTGTTTAGGCCAATATCGGCCGGGTCAGTTTCACCGTTGCCGAATATATAACCGCCATACCCCGTCATAAAGGCAACATCAAAGAATGAAATTTTGCCATCAAACAGGAAACCGAACCGGTTGTTTTGCACATCGTTAAAACTTTTCGAAAACACAATGATATCGTCCCAGGTCTCCAGCTTGGCGTCCTTTACCAGCTCTTTATTGTAATATAGGGAAAGTGAGTAAACGTTCCAAGGATAACCATATAACATGCCATCAAACGTTACTGCAGCGATCGATTCCTTACTGTTCGTCGTCTTTGTATCTTCTTCATAGTAGTCATTGGGTAACACGAGGCCGGCTTTTACTGCTTCAGAAAGTGCTTCATTCTGAAGCCCGAATACGTCAGCGCCGGTGCCTGCCGGTCCGTCCGTCGACATTCGGGCCACACTGTCCCAGTACGCGACATTTTCTACTTTCACCTTGATGTTGTATTTCGTTTCAAATTCTTTCACGGCATGATCGGCAAATGCTTTCTGGTCATCCGTATACGTCCACCATTTCAGTTCCGCACCCGGTTCAGGCGTAAATTCTTCTGTTGCGGCAGCTTCGTTCTGACCGTCGGTCCCAGTGCTTGAATTACCCGTGTCCGTTTTGCTGCCGCATGCGGCCAGCGAGATGGTCAATGCGATGGAAAGTAAAAGAAGGCTCAATTTTTTCATCATGGTCTCTCTTCTCCTTTTTTTGTCTCTACTCATCTATTCGAAATCGTTCAAGTTGTGGAAAATCAGTTTTTCACTGTCATGCAACTCCTCCTAATATGAATTCGGTTGTCGAGCCGTGACTTAAGGATGGACTCGGAGTTCGTCCCCAATTCGGGGCATCCCTTTCAAACCCGCGATGCGGGGCAGCGACGAAACCACAATGTCGAGCGACACCTTGTTCAAGGTCTGATAGATATCCGGAAGGCTGTCAAACCTCCATTCACCCATCCCTTCAGCCGGATTGGATATAATAACTAAGCACGAATAATGAATGCCAGCCATACGGGAGTAAGCGATCTCGGTACCAATGCTCATGGTTACGAAGTCGCCGCCCAGCTTCTGAAACATTCTGATCTCAGCGGGAGTTTCAAAGCGCCCTGCAGCAGCCTGAACGGCAACGCCACCCTTGTGGACATCGATACCTGAAAGAGCATCATCCCGCTCCAGGCAGCTCTTCGTCTCGCTGACCAGTATGTCGTCGAGCAGCGGATCGGTAGCTGGCGTATAACGCGGCAGGATCATCCCTTCTTCATGGAAGATCGATTGCGGCAGCGAGCGGGGACGGTCGATGTTGAAATCCATGAAATCGTCGGGAACGACAAAATCACGGACTTTCATGGCTGGATTTATAGCGCCGGCTGTCGCACCGCCGATTGCCTCCCGCACCCCTAATTGATACAGCGCCACCCAAGTCTCCACATACTTTCCGTCTCCATGATTATGTACATAATAAAAGGATGTGGTTCCCGAGCGGCCGCACCAAATTTCGCCTGAGCGGCCGAAAGGTGTCTCGACCGTGAAAGATTGGTCGTCCAGGAGACCGGACTCCAGCATCATATTTTGAAGATAAGTTCCTCCTATAATTGCGATTTGGGCATGCCCTGGCCCAGGCTTCGTCATCTTTGTATTCATATCGTTAGTCCCTTCTTTGTTATATTCATACAACTCCCCCTTACGATGATTTCGTGCGGGAGAATTCTTGCTTCCTTCAAATAGCCTTCTTTCTGCTGAATCTGCTTGAGCAGCATTTGTGCCGCTTGTACTCCGAGCTCATAGACCGGTTGACGAACTGTCGTGATGCCCGGACGGTAAGCTTCGGAAATCGGAATATCGTCAAATCCCATGACCGAAATATCTTCCGGCACCCTAAGCCCGCTGTCTTCTGCTGCTCGAATGGCCCCAATTGCTACCATGTCGCTTATGCAGCAGATTGCCGTAGGCAAGTCCTTCTTACTGAACAATTTCATCCCGTTCTCATATCCGGATTTAATATCATAGTCTTGTGGATAAAATAACTCCTCATCGTATTCAATTCCGTGATCAGCCAAGGCTTGCTTGTATCCTTCCAGCCGCCGTAAAACCTGATAATATTCAATAGGCCCGCCGAAAAAAGCGATTTTACGATGTCCCGATTGAATAAGAAAACGGGCTGCATCATAGGTAGACTGTAAATCATCGATGTTAATGCTGGAAAATCTGCCCTCACTGTCCGTATGGCTTGCAAAAATAACAGGAATGGTATGGTCCTCAAAAAATTCAATATGTTGTGGCTTAGGAACGGAAGTTAACAGAACAACCCCATCCACATATTTTTCTTTTAAGATCTTTAAATAATGAAGCTCTATATCCAAATCGCGCTTCGTGTTGCAGAGTAGAGTCGTATAATTGTGTTTAAAAAACTCCTCTTCAATTGCTTGAACAAAAATCGAAATAAATGGATTGTCTATTTCGGGAATGAGGACACCGATTAGTTTACTTTCCTTCATAATGAGAGTGCGTGCAACAAGATTGGGCTTAAAGCCAAGCTCTTCCACTACCTTCATTACTTTTTCTCTTACCTCCTGGCTAACCGGTTTACTCTTATTTAGCACACGCGATACTGTGGCAATTGATACATTCGCCTTCAGGGCAACATCTTTAATTGTTATATTCATACCTTCACATCCATTTCTCATTTCAGGAAAACCTTTTCCTAAAGATCAAAAAAATATCTATTACACGATTACTCAAACCAGTCTTGTTTCTTTTAGGAAAACCTTTTCCTGAAAAGCAAAAAAATTATCCTGATTTCCCTTTTACAATCACCCCTCGTTTCGATCTTTAATAGATATATCGATCATACAATCACTTATTTTCAATGTCAATATAGTTAACATTAATTTATGTAATTAATTAAAATTAGAACTATTATGTTACTATACATTACATGAGATGGGGTAAAGTCTGAAGTTTAATTGTAATGAAGGCCGATTACACTTAAGTTCCCTTTCTTTAATCAAAATAAACGTTATATTTCCTTACATTAAATCCATCCACTTACTTGGTATCCTTTAGCGCCGTTGCGCAAAAAAAAAGCCCCGGCATAGCGGCCGGGACAGTCGTTTATTTCGCATTTCGTTTGATTAAGGTTTGATTTCAAAATAATCGATGGTGCCGATCTCCTGACCCGCAACACCTTCAAACGTAAAGTATATGTTTTGCGTTCCGACGGTTGGCGCGATCGGAACATTGGAAGTGATCCAGTTCTGCCATCCCCCGGTAGAAGTGACATTGAACGTGCCTATAATGGTACCCGTAGAGCTTCCCAACCGTATCCTCATCTTACCTGAACCGGCAGAGGCGACCCTGAAATCGATGCTTTTCATCCCCGTAAGATTGTTGTTGCTGTAAGCGGCCCAGTCGCCAGACTGCAACGAACCGATTTTCAGCCCTGTCCCGGTTTCCGACAAAGTCTGGTTCGCAATCCCCATTTGCGAACTGTACTTCTCGGCTTCTATCCTGACTGGAGAAGGAACTTTCAACGAAAGGCCATCCCCGGTGAGGTGAACATTTTCCAATCCGGCATGTGCCGTCTTCATGATGCTCACCATATCCGAATACGGCTGATCCTGCTGATTGACCAGGCCGATGTTGTAGCTCTCGCCGTCCGGACGCCCGGTAACCGGCTGATCGTAGTAGGCATACCACCCTGAGCCGACAAACAACGGATGCGCGGCCTGGCTTTCCGCAAAAGCTTGGTAAGCCAGCCCTCTATCCCTTGTGCTTGTTGTCATCGTAGCCGTACTGATATAAGAAAGTCCGCGTTCGGACGAGCCGAATGAATGTTCCAGATTCAGCAGGGGCTTTCCGAAATCTTCGTATCTGGAAATCCAACTCGCATCTCTTGAATAACTGTCCACGGAAAAGGCATCTACAAACTCCATAGCTGCTTGATCCCAATCCAAGCTGGTTCGCCAGGTAGGAACGATAGACGTGCCCAGGAACAAATGGCTCGGATCGTATTTTTTGATAATGTTCCTGATCATGGAATAGTATGTTCTGGATGCCAGCCTGATATATTCCGATACATCGACCGAGGGAACTTTGGCGATATCGATCGGGATATCTTTCAAAGCGTCAAACGATGCAGCATTCGTTCCCAGAATCTTGTTGACGGCGTCGAGTTTGCCGTTATATCTTGGCGCAAGAAAATCCACGAATGCGCTTTTTGCCGGAGAGTCCGAAGAATACGTCAGCACCTGTGTTACGATATCGGCATTCCAACCCGCTTCATTATCGTAGGAATAGCCGATCAACCACTTGCTGTATCTCGCATTTTGAAGCTGTGTCTTCAGTGTGTTCTCGATGATGGGCCCGCTCTGCGGGTCAAAAACGTCGTACGTCCATTGTATCCTTCTCAAATTCCAGGGGTCATGCAGCACTTGAATGTACGGAAACGTAATGTTTTTCGGTTTGGTCCACTTGCTGAAGGTGTTAAAGCCCCACTGGATCAAACGCTTCTTCGTTATATCCTCCCATTTCGACTCATATTCGCTTCCATATTTTTTCATGACATTGGCGACGACGAAGCTGACGTATTCACCGTTGTCATCTCTGGTGTAGGCGGGAGCGTAAGCGGTCCGGTCGGGCAGTTCCTCAAAAATCTGCTTGGAGGTGCCGTCCGGTTTCAGGATAGGCGTCTTATATCCGGACTCCCATAAACTGGTTGCATCCACTCCTTTAACAATAAAAGGATATCCTTCCGGCGTAATAAACCACCATTTGCCGTTGATTTTTTGAAGCCTGAAGTACCCGGTACTTGCTTGCTTTCCTAAGCTTTTAATGCCTCCATATTGATCATATTTTGCGGGATCCAGCGAAACATTCGCCAAGGCAACGGCCTCATTCGCATATTCCATCCTCAGCTGCTCGGCGGATGTAACTTTTCCCGACCAGGCTTCATTCATCCATTGACCGAACTTGTCCGTCAGCAAGGCCTCCTTCTTCAACTCATCTTTCAATACTTCCGTGGTAATAGCCGGTTTCGGATTTTTCCCTTCAACGCCCGTACCTTTATAAATCTCAACTTCCGTCAGCGGAATATGTTGATAGGCTTGGGTACGCCTAATGTTCAGTACGATAAACCTGACCGTCTTGTTTGACATCGGAACGGTTACCGAATAGTTCAAATCGGTCCCCTTTCTTACGTGTCTGGTTGCAATGTAATACCCCGTCGCCGACTCGGGACGGTACTTTACGGTAATGTCCTTAAATCCCCAATATTTGTTGGGTGAATTCAGCACCAAGCGAATCTGGTCCAAGGGGTAGTCCTTCATCAGGTCAATAACCACATTAACAGTCGCGGGAGATGTCGCGCTCCCCATCCAGCCAGCGTAAGCCGGGGCTCCGTCGAACAACACGCCATTTGTCACGGATACAACCCCGGTCCCCTTCCAGTCGGGGGAGTTCCCTCCGTTAGGAGCATGACTGTAGACATAATTCCCTGTTTTTAGCAGAGAGCCTTCCCCTTCAACTTTACCGATCGGAACTAAAACTGATGTGACGACAAATGCCAATAAGAACGTCAAAACAACGCTTCGATTAAACCTAAAGCTTTTTTTCATACCATCTATCCTCCTCTTAGTCATCTATCGTCATTTCGAACGGTTATTTTTAGTGTTAAATTTTTTTATTTTTCATCGTGTAATACAATACCGGAAGAGCTGCGAACGAGAAGCCTGCACCATCAACCCGGTACCGGTCTTGAAATACAGAAAAAAAGCCCCAATGGAACAGGATCGGCTTATCCTGGTCGTTTGGGGCTTGAAGCGGAATATACACTTTACTGCCTCACTGATGTGTGGTGTCATAATTATTGAGAAAACAGCAGCGAAAAACGTTGATTTATCAAGGGGTATTATCATGACTATTTGATGGCCTTGGATTACAAAAAAACAGCTATTTATTTTAGGGAAGCGATATGATCAATTCTTTAATTTTATCGTTATCGAATAGGAACAGATGTTTAAGGAGGAGCGGATCGGGAAGATTGGATTTATCAAAGTCTCCGTCTACCTTTGCAATTACGAGAACGTTACCATTAAAGTCTTCCATATCCATTTCCACTACCTCATAGTTAACGTTAGGCCCAAATACATCCATATTGCACCATGATCTAATGGCGTCAATTCCTTTGATTTCACGACCGGCGTCGGAAATCAAAGCGTTATTATCGAAAGCGAAAATAAATGCTTCAATCTGAGATTGGTTCACTGATTTAAAGTAAGTTTCTACTGCGGCTGGCATGGTTTTTTTGGGTTTCAATTTCAAATAACCTCCTGTGGATGAGCATGTTGTGACCAGTAAGTTACAAATAATCATAATGGATATAATCTGACAACAGGGTGTCATATTATATTTTGAAATGTAAATTTCTTTTTAGTAAATCCAATTCCAACAGCACCTGTTCCCGGATGTGCTCCGGCTCTATTTGCTCGAGAAGCGAGCCGAATGATAAGAGATAGCTGATTAGCCAGCTCCCTCCAGGAACATGAGTTACAATGTCAAATGAACCGTCATCATTGCTATGGATTGCCATTTCACTGAACTCATCAAATACCCGATAGGCTCCAGCAGCAGAAATTGTTAGACGTAATTCTATCGCAGCAACAGGTTCATTTGAATCTGAATATGCACAAGCCGTTGAATCCTCCTTAATTTCAAAATGGATATGTGTACAAACGATTCGAGAGCAAACACGTCTAAACAATCAGGAATGTGGTGTCGTCTATACCCGCAAAATAGATGAACGCTCCGTCTTAAAAGTGGATTGCAAAGACGTAGTCACTCCACTGGATCAACCTGAACTATATTTCAGAGGACTCGCTAATGCACTTGAGAAAGAAGGGACTATTATGGCTCTTCTATGTGGCTGTATATATCCGCTAAAAAATTATGAGTCCACAGAAAAGATCCACTACAGCAGCCTTTATACTTCTATTTCTAAATCGGATTTAAATTCCTTACCATCAGGTGTTCATGTTGATTCGATCCCAGAAGGTACGTATATGTGCATCGCCTTTAAGTGGTCTAAAACCGAATATTATGATCATTTCTGCAAACTAAAAAAAGCCTATTATTCATCAGGCTTTTCAACAGAAAATAATGTATACGAAGTTTCGCTTCCAAATAATTATGATTCTCCAAACGATAAAGACTTTATAACCGAGCTCCAAATACAAATAGAAGGGCATTCGGTTAAGTCTTCTAGGCATCGGAGCCCAAACGCCATGAAGCAATAACTCTTGGAATTGCAATAAATAAATCCTCTTTTACTGACGACAGGACGTCCCCCCCTTACGTATACACCTTAGTAGATAATGAAGAGAACAGAATCCCTCATATAAACGATTAGATCGTAATATGCTTAAATAAAAACGCGACGCAAAACTGCTTGAATAGCAGTTTTGCGTCGCGTTTTTCGCGGCAGCCTACTCATGGAGTATTGAGCTAAAGTGACCACTGGATAATCATAAAGTATTACTGTGGACCAACTACGGGATGAGGAGTATACAGTTCTTCCAGCGACGCAATTTCATCCTGTGTTAACGTAATCGAAAGAGCATCTACCGACTCTTCGAGATGGGCCATTTTCGTAACACCAATAATTGGAGCTGTCACAGGTTCTTTCTGCAGCAGCCAGGCAAGGGCAATTTGCACGCGTGGAACGCCGCGTTTTTCTGCGATTGTGGCCACCCGATCTACAATCAAGCTGTCAATATCTGCAGTTGCATCGTATTTCCATTTCTGAGCTTGGTCGGTTTGGGAACGATAGGTTGTTTCCAACCAATTACGCGCCAATCTACCTGATGCGAGAGGGCTATATGGAATAACACCGATTTTTTCCTCCCTACAAAGCGGCATCATCTCTCTCTCCTCTTCACGGTAGATGAGGTTGAGATGATTCTGCATGGATACAAACCGGGTCCATCCATTTTTCTCCGCTACATGTAACGCCTTAAGAAACTGCCATGCGTACATGGCAGATGCACCGATATATCTTGCTTTCCCTGCCTTCACCACGTCATGCAAGGCTTCCATCGTCTCTTCAATGGGCGTACTGTAATCCCAGCGGTGAATCTGGTACAGATCGACATAATCTGTACCTAATCTTTTAAGGCTTTTATCAATTTCACTCATGATTGCTTTTCGGGAAAGACCTGCACCATTGGGTCCTTGATGCATTCGGAAATGAACTTTCGTTGCGATGACGATTTCATCTCGGTTGGCATATTCCTTCAAGGCTCGTCCAACAATTTCCTCACTTGATCCAAGTGAATAAATATTCGCCGTATCAAAAAAATTGATACCAAGTTCCAACGCCCTTTTTATAATCGGACGACTATTCTCTTCATCAAGTATCCACGGATGTGTCCACCGCTCGGCTACACCAAAGCTCATACAGCCAAGACAGAGCCGAGAAACATCCAAGCCGGTATTTCCTAGTTTCACGTATTCCATAAGATTTCCCCACTTTCCAGGTCATATTATTCCTTCATATGTAGTTCTCTCCGATGATTGTTTCCTGTAGATAGCTGATATTATCTCACTTGGAGTTAACTCCAAGTCAAGAGATATTTTATTCACGTGATGAATAGTGATTCATTTCCTTTTACGTTCCTCCCCACATATTAAAATCACACAAAAAATGCTTACCATTTGAAAGAGCTAATGGTAAGCATTTTATTTTTTGATATCAGAATCTTTTTGAAAGGAGACCCGTAAACAACCGGTTCTCCTTTCATTCACATACTGTATCCTTGATTATTTAATCCAAAATGTGGAGTCTTCCATGTTCTTTACAATAATAAAATTATTAATTTTTGACTCTGTCTTGGAGAGTTAACCCTGAGATATTGAGCGGCTGAGCCAATCTTGGAAATGTGTCGTAGTGATGCTCACGGGTCTATCGCCATTTGGAACGAGAGATTGATCATTCACCTCTACGGATCCGTAGTAGAGCGCGTTGGCGTCTGTGACAACCTGTCGTTTGTCTTGAGTTACGTTAAAGTATTGTCGAACGAATTCGTCCATACGAATCTGATCTGGACCAGCCACATCGACAATGCCATTCACTGGCGCTTCAAGTGTGAAATCGGCCACCGCGGCTGCAACATCATCCGAAATAATAGGCTGCATAAGGGCGGAAGGCAAACGAACGGTTTCCCCGTCTGTAGCCACATCGGCGATGCCGCCGACGAATTCGAAGAACTGCGTCGCGCGGACGATCGTATAAGGAATCTTGGAATTCTGGATTAGCTCTTCTTGAGCCTTTTTCGCACGGAAATAACCACTCTGGAGAAGGCGTTCGGTACCAACGACCGACAACGCAACATGATGACTTACTCCAGCGGTTGCTTCAGCTGCAAGGAGATTACGAGTAGACGTCTCAAAGAACTCCATAACTGCCTGGTCCTCCCACGAAGGCGCGTTTGTCACGTCGACGACAACCTGTGCGCCGCTAAGCGCTTCTGCTAGCCCTTCACCAGTGATCGTATTGACACCTAAGGAAGGTGATGCTGCCACTGCCTCATGGCCACGCTGACGAAGGTTGTTTACAAGTTTTTTCCAATAAGCCCACTGCCGCCAATAACTACAATCTTCATATTAATCCTCCTAGTTGTTGTAGCCCATAAAGAGCTAGTAATGTCTAAACATATATTCTATATAGGTTCTAAAGTGCTTATAAGAGTGAACTATGCTTTGCTTCTGTAACTGATTAGCTCAAGCCAGCTTTGTTCAAACCGTATGCGGCGTCAGCTGTGCCCGGTTCCGTTTTGAATGCTACGTTAATACGATTCCAAGCATTAATCGCCATAACAGAGAATGTCAGATCCGAAATTTCTTTCTCAGTAAACTGACCACGAACGCGTTCATACAGCTCATCGGGCACACCATGCTCAGGCAGCTTGGTCAGAATCTCGGTCCATGCCAGCGCAGCGCATTCACGCGGATCAAACAGCGTCGACTCCCGCCAGATCGAGATGTGGTATAGGCGAAGCTCGCGCTCACCATGAATCTTGGCTTCCTTAACATGCATGTCCAGGCAGAAACCGCATCCATTCATTTGTGATGCTCTGATGTGAACGAGATCGAGGATCTTCTTTTCAATTGAGCTTTTATTCTCGGCCAAGCTGAACTCTACCATTTTTTTGAAAAGCTCTGGAGATTGTTCCATATAATTTACCCGTTGCGTCATAATTGTATGCCTCCTAATTTTTTTTTACACTGTTAAGACAATTGACAACTTCAATGTGTGACATAAACCAAATATCTTTTTTATAATTTGATAGTTCAACATCGCGAGTACGATATCGTGTTATTGCTTTTACCGTGTTCTCTTTTCAAGTGATATAATGAGCTCCTTCAATAAATTCTTGGCTGGCGTAAGGGATTCCGGAACTGCCCCCATACTTACATGCTGACATGAATTCCGGCTGCACATCCCAATGGTAATTGTTTGTTTTTTAGTCTGTGTAGATTGGCCCAGTTTGAATTCCAGTGGTCCCTCCTTTAATTCGACGTAACCAATTGGCTCAATAATGCCTACTAGGCAAACAGGACAATTACTCAAGGTGTCTTCACCCCTTTCTTTGTTCATAATTGTTTGATATTAATAAGGCAATTGGTGATGTGAAAATGTGACATAGTTCAGAGACTTAATTTGAGGGCGTTTGACCATGAAGCGTGCCTCGGATCAGCCATTAATGACCGTTGTAAGTAAACAAATAAAGATTGCCTTCTTTCCGGCCTCTCTGGCCAGGTGGTTGGCAATCTTTTTCAAGTTTTGTCGCGTTATTCGTGCATTCTCAGTTAAATTGCTGCAATTTATCCGGATTTACAATCAGGTAAACCCGTTGGATGGCCATCATCTGGATATTCCAATCAAAACAAATGACCCCAGTTGAAATCCTATCTTTGGTTATTAATATACCTGGCCTATGATTGACCTCTACAAGCTGCGCTTTAGAGTTAGGCAATTGTTTTGACGAAAGAGCGTTCAATATGATGAGCACTCGTTCCTTATTGTAAATTGGATTAATCGCGGCAGACACTTTTCCTCCGCCATCAGCAATGAAAATGACATCTTCAGTTAACATGTTCACCAGGGATTGAATGTTACCGTTCGAAAGAGCAGCAATGAAACGGCCTACCATTTCCTTTTCCTCATGAAGATGCGATGAAAGCATTTCATCTTTTTCATCGGATGCATCTACTTTTTTCTTGACACGGCTGTAGATCTTGCGGCAATTGACTTCTGTTTTGTTGAACATTTCTCCAATTTCACGATGTTCATACGCGAACACTTCTCTTAAAATAAACACCGCTCGTTCCAAGGGTGTCAGTTTATCCATAAGAATAAGAAATGCATAAGACATCGTATCCTGACGCTCAACAGTATCTAATGGACTATGCTCGATCAGCTGCACGGTTGGTTCTGGAAGCCAGTTGCCTACGTAGCTTATTCTTTTTTTTCGTGCTGAATTTAACTCGTTGAAACAACGATTGATAATCATTTTACTTAAGTACGATTTATTATTTTGAATGTTTTCGTTTAATAATCCATACATGCTGATAAACAAATCTTGAACCATATCCTCTGCATCCGATCTAGAACCAAGCATGCGGTAAGCAATTGCAAATAAATGCGGCTTGTAGGTCCTATACAATTCTTCAATGTTATTCGATGACGGTTCAATGGTATAATTTTGCATAACACCCGCCCCTTCTCTAGTTGGTTAAAACACGTCTTTATAGCTTACTATTAGAAAAGATGAAATGGTCCACGATTAAAAAAATGGTCATTAATTAGACAATTGACGAAGTTCAAGTGTGACACAAATTTCAACAATTTTTCTATTCAAAATGACATTCATCTAAAAAATTCAGCCGTTTTCGCCGAGGCCACTGAAAAACTGGGACAGCCAAGAGAGACAAATAAAAAGACAACCTTCATTCCCATTTTCGGGGTGATAGGGTTGTCTTTATTTCCTGATTCCCGTTTCCAAAAGATTCACCTTTACGTTCAATTTAACGTTCAACGTTCGATATTCTTTTTTCCATTCCTCTTCGTTCCAATTTCGCGTTTTACTCCTAACAAAATCCCCTAATCCGAGCGGGTCGATCCCTTCTTTTTTAAACAATTGAATGAGATCCATTCCAGTTGTGGTAAGATCCTTTTCGAAACGGTCTTTTATTCTCCGCTGCTCTTGTGTTGGAAAGTGAACTCCCTTTGAATCAAGAATTTCACCGTTTAGGATAAGGTATATCGTTACTTTTGGACTTTTCGCATCTTTCCCGACTCGATAATTCACTTTTGAACCGACAATTACTACTGCGATGTAGGATCCATTGTCCAGCGTTGCTTCAAGAGTACCGTGCTTTACATTTTGCAGAAGAAGTTTCATGACTCGCATCTGCTTTTCGTTCAGTGACATTACATACTTGTCATCCTTAAATAAAGCTAAACCGGAAATCACAACTTGATCTTTTTGCAATTTAAGGAGAGGTAAAAAAGGGTCCATTCCTTTGCCCAAATGGGCCGTATCATCGGGGCAAATATGCGTTTTGAAGGACGGGTCCCCGACTGCGTTTTTTGCGCCGGTCAACCTGTGGTCATTTTTTATTACTTATGAAGATTATTATTTGCCATGGATTATTGCTTCAATATTACGGTACGGATACCACTAAGCTTCAACAAATGATCGAAGATAATTCCAACTCCATCTTTCCACAGACGATCGGGACCGAAAGGCCTGATTATGTTGCTTAACTTGATCGAATTGCACATCCTCTATGCGCTGAATGCATGTATTTAAATATTGTTCGTTCGTTACTCCCTTTATGTAACAAATCGCAACTCTCGACTTGGAAATACTCCCCACAGCGAGCTCTTTTATGCGGAACTCAGGAACAGGAACTCGCTTGCGAATCAAGTTAAGATTGACGTCCAATGATTCAACAAAGGCTTCTTTCGGTCCTTCCACGGTGAATTCGATTTCGGGTGTCGTTACGCTGCGACCATTGGATGCGGCGGCATTGACCAAAATACAATGATGGCTTTGATGGCCATATTGAATAGCGACATTCCCCCGCAAAATTTTGTTTTGAATAAGATCCCAATCGATGGATATTTCTTTTTCCGCTACGGGGATCAAGTGGTACAAATCCTCAAAGGATATGTCCGAATTGTTGCTCAGGCAGCCCAGGATATGCTGGTGCAAGACTTTTGACTCCGTGAGAGATTTAAAATAACCGATGAAAAAAGGCGCAGTAATCGTTTGATGTTCGTAGCAAACGAAATCCGATGATTCACTAAGCTCCTCCCATAACCGAGGGACTGAATTCATTTCTAACCACTCTTTTCCTAATTTCAATTTCTCAAGTTCATTGTCTCTTTTCAAACGGATAAATATGACAGAATCAAAGCACGGTACCGTTCTACGTCCTTGGTACTTTGTCTTGGTGTAGAGCCAGAATTTCGTCCTTCTGAATACGGCGTGGATTCGTCGCACGGCTTGCGTTCTACGCATAACCTTTCACTATTATCTGCTGTTCTATAATTGAGACTAAAATAGCAGACAAAAGCTGTCACTTAATGGATGAATGTGTCATTGTTATACTTTAGGCCCCGCATGACAAAATCAATGGTATCCTCAATGGCGGACTCACGATCGTTCGATTCCTACGGATAATATCGATCCGCGGGGAATTAAGCACGATCTCCTGATTCAGCACAATGATCAACTCCGGTTCTTCATAAGGAACCGCATCACTTCCCGGATGATTAATTCATGTGGTATTCCATAATAAATCAGAAAACGGAGCCCGCTTCACCCGTGCGGCTCCGTTTTTGTTGTTCCAGAATTTATTAGAATTTGAAAAGCACTGTAGTGAAGATCGCGGTTTATTTCATAATTCGTTAGAAAATATTATATTGCCCTGAGCCCGTTTCCCTCGATGATGACATCCATCATTAACTATCCTCGAATCCCCAAGCGCGAGAAGATTTTCGCATCGCTTTAATATCTTGCAGAGGAGGTAGACCAAAAAGCCTTCGGTATTCCCGATTGAATTGTGACGGACTTTCATAGCCTACTGTCAATGCGGCCATCGTTGCCCCTATGGGACCGCTTAACATCAGGCGCTTGGCTTCCTGAAGGCGAAGCTGCTTCTGATACTGCAAAGGCCCCATTGTTGTGATCGCTTTGAATTTATGATGTAGTCCGGAGGTACTCATGTTGCAGGATTTTGCGAGTTCCTCAACGGTAAAAGAACGTGCGTAATTTTCTTTGATCCATTGAATCGCCTTACCGACTCCATCCGCTCTTTGATCAAAAAGCACCTTTTGGAAAAATAAATGACCAAAATCACTCGACAGTAAGTTAAAAATCATTTCCTTTTTGATCAGTTCGGACAGAAATCGAACTTCTTTAGGCTTTTCGATTAGCTTCAATAATCGGAAAAATATGTCTAGCAGTTCGGCATTCGATTTTCCGATGAAAGCTCCGGCATTCAGATCTTTCTCTTTTGGTTCCGTAATGATTTCCGCCTCCATGACCACAGAAGCGATTTCTTGCGTCGTAAAATCGATACGCAAACCGATATAAGGCGATTCTTCCGAAGCGCCGATGACTTGGGCGGAAGCCGGTATATCGATCAGCGAAGCCAAATAATCACCCGCTGAGTAATGAAAGATATCTTGACCAAGGTAAAGCTTCTTAGTCCCTTGAAGGATCAGACAAAAGGAAGGAGTCAAAACACCTGGATTCCGCAGCGTCTCGCGACTGCTTCTGATAATGGAAAGAAACGGAACATCGGTTGGCGTCCGTCCTTCCGCCTTGGTAATCCGATCCGTCATGGCAATGAGCTGATCCAACGGTTTCTTATGAATAGAAACACTCTTTCCATAGCTAGCGCGGTTATCCCGTCTTTGTTCCGGCATTTATTCCATCCCTCCTATCTTTATCTAAATTATAAAGGCATTGAAAAAGATTGCAATGCAATAGAACTATGAAAAAAAAGTAACTTGCAGCTTTAGGCAAATTTTAAGCAGGAACGGTCTACTTCCTTCCGCCGATTCCATCCATAATATTCTTCAGAACACTATCTTCTAAAAAAGAAAGGAACATGTTTATGCAACAGTCAAAATGGATCATTTTAACCATTATCATCGCATGTCAACTTATCGTTGTGCTTGACGCCTCCATAATGGTAACGGCAATACCTCAAATCGGTCGTTCGCTGCATATGACGGCAACCGGCTTGACTTGGGTGCAAAATGCCTACATTTTACCGTTCGGTGGGTTTTTGTTGCTCGGTGCCCGGGCTGGGGATCTTTTGGGGCGCAGAAGAATGCTTAATGTGGGCATCGGATTATTTTCGCTGGCTTCTATGCTGGCCGGTTTGGCGCCGACAGCCGAAATTTTGCTTGTTTCACGTGCATTCCAAGGCTTTGCGGCTGCTTTGGCAACACCTGCTGCACTAGCCTTGCTGTCGGCGAGCTTTGTAGAGGCCAAGGAACGTGCCAGAGCGATCGCGATATACAGCGCGGTTTCGGCTGGAGGCGGCAGTATCGGTCTCCTTCTTGGCGGATTTTTCACCGATTTTATTTCCTGGCGCGTCGGAATGTTTATCAATGTACCCATTGGGATTGTTTTGCTCTATTTGGTACAGAGGTTTATTCAGAAATCAGGTAAGAGGACCGGACGTTTTGATTTTTGGGGTGCGATTGTCTCCGTAATTGGCATGACTGCGTTGGTATTCGGTTTTGTTCAAGCTGCCGATCGCGGTTGGGGGGAGCCCGAAACATGGATTTCACTTGCGTCCGGGATTGTTTTGTTAGCGGCATTCGTTCTTATTGAAGCCCGATCGGCTGAGCCGATCATCCCACTCCGGTTGTTCGCGAGCCGCCAGCGGTCCGGGGCTTATCTGGGAAGGTTCTTCATGGTGTGCGGGAATTTTTCACTCTTTTTCTTTATCCCTCAATATTTGCAAAACGTCCTCGGGTCCAGCTCGCTTGAAGCAGGTTTAGCTTTCCTGCCATTTACAGTCGCCCAGTTCGGGATGATGTATCTGATACCTGGGCTAGTGCAGCGTTATGGAAATAGGAAAGTCCTGATAGCCGGTTTGTTATTAGCAATCGTTGGTACACTCGGACTGAGCCGAATCGTCTCCGGACAAGCGGAGTTCTTTCCGCAAATGTTCATCCTTTTAACCATCATGGGCATTGGCGCCGGAATGGTGTTCCAACCGCTTACCGTTATGGGACTCTCAGGTGTGGACCCTCAAGATAACGGTGCGGCTTCGGGTCTCATTAACGTCGCGCATCAAAGCGGTTCTTCATTAGGTTTGGCTGTTCTCATCACCGTATTTGATGTAGCGATCCAAACGGATCAGCCTTCCAAGATGCAATTTGCTCATGCTGTATCGGATTCCATATTGGGATCAGTAGTGTTTATTGCATTAGCCCTTGTTACGACGCTTCTCTGCTTTGCTCCGGCACGCCAACCTACTCGAAAACAAGCATTTACAGATTCTTGAAACAGAGCTGGTATAATACGTCTTCGGATACTTTTAGCAGGGAAAGTTTTCGCATAAAACTCATGTTGATAAGACAAATAAGTAAAATTATCAGAAATGTCATCTTTAGCTCTCATCCAAAAAGTAAAGAGTCAGGTAACTTTAATTTATGCCTGACTCTTTACTTAATTCGTTTTTAATAATTCATTGTTTCCAACGAGTTTTGAAATACATCGTCTAACAAATTCTGCAACCATTCTAACGAATTATGGAATTTCACATAGTACTCATATCTCTTTTTTCCTAATTGCACCGACTATACCCGCAATGATTACACTGCTTACACCCCTCTATATTAATTAAGGAAGCAGAGCCGCAAGAAGGACATAAATCCAGTGAAGCGTTCTTCGTCTGATATTGTGTATATTCCGCTGTATACGTTTTAGCAGGCGCATTCAAGCGCATATCCTGTACGTCTGATGATGCTGCAATCTCAGTCTGCATTTCTCCGCTTCCGATATGCAGCTCGAGCGACTTGGCTACCGCATCGGCAATGGACTCCACCCGGTTAACGCCAAATCCAATCGCACCTGAGCCGCCAATCCCTTTCAAGTGCTTAACTAGAAGCTTCACCTTGTTTCCATGATCGCCATAACGCAGAAATAATGAACATACCCTGCCTAATGCCTCCGCCATCGCAAAAACATCAGAGCCTGCCTTACCCACGTTCAAAAATATTTCACCCGGCGTGCCGTTCAAGTCATTAATCGTAATATATGCCATGCCAAATGGCGTATTTACCTTGTAGGTGGCTCCTCGCAGCATCTGCGGCCGGCTTTTATACTGCTTATCGAGCACCTGCTCCGTTTGAACCTCTGCGGTTTCCTCCTTTGACGTTGAAAGCACCTGTACATCGCGGCTGCCATCCCGGTAGATGGTTACGCCTTTACAGCCGAGCTCGAATGCCAGCTCATAGAGCCGCCCCGTTTCTTCAATTGTAAAATCCGCAGGACAATTCGCGGTCTTCGAGATCGAGCTGTCTACCCAGCGCTGGATCGCTGCCTGTACGCGAATATGATCCTCAGCCGATAAGCTCATCGACGTTACAAAATAATCGGGCAATTCCTCTCCCGGGTGCGTATCCTTCCACGCTGCTGCTACCTGGACATCCTGCTTGTCAAATCCGAGGCGGCTCTGACGGAAGTATTCGAATGCAAAATACGGCTCGATCCCCGTTGAAGTTCCGACCATCGTACCCGTGCTTCCGGTAGGCGCCTCGGTAATAACCGTTACATTGCGCATGCCCCTCTCGGCAACAGCCTCCCCAATTTCCGGAAACTCCGCAATCATATGCTTCATAAATCCGCTTTGCACATATTTTTCAGCATCGAATGCTTGAAACGGGCCCTTCTCTGCAGCTATTTCGGTAGAGGCCAAGTAAGCTTCACGAGCCATAAATCCATACAGCTTATCCAGAAAAACTAGCGAGTCCGCACTGCCGTACCTGATGCCAAGCTTAATCATAAGCTCCGCAAGCCCCATCGTTCCGAGCCCGATTCGGCGCTCCAGCTTCTGATTACGTTCATTTTCCGCAAAATGATAAGGCGTCTTCTCGATGACATTGTCCAGAAAACGTACCGACCAACGCGTAACCTTCGCCAGCTCCTGCCAATTGACATCATGCTTTTCCTCATCATAAAACTTCGACAGATTAACTGCAGATAAGTTGCATACGCCCCAAGCCGGCAAGCCTTGTTCGCCGCACGGATTAGTACTAATAATCGGATTAAAATACCAGCTGTTCGACATTTGATTGTAATACTCCATAAAGACGACCCCGGGCTCAGCGGATTTCCATGCCGATTCGATGATGGCTTGCCATATCTCACGGGCGCGAACGGTTTTGTAAAGAATGACCTTTTTGCCAAGGCGCCGCCATTCCTCGATATCCCCCGTCCACAGCCCGTCATATTCCGGCTCCTTCGTATCCGGGAACACAAGCTCCCATTCCAAGTCCTCCTTCACCGCACGCATGAATGCGTTGCTGACGCATACGGATAAGTTTGCATTCGTCACCTGTCCCATCGTTTGCTTGACCGTTATGAACTCCAGCACGTCCGGATGCCAGTCGTTAAGCATCAACATTAAGGCTCCTCTTCTTGATCCGCCCTGCTCGATCAATCCCGTCGTATAGCTAAACAAGCCGCCCCATGATACGGCTCCGCTGGATGAACCGTTTACCCCGGCGACAATCGCTCGGCGCGGCCGCAGCGATGACAGGTTCATTCCGACTCCGCCGCCGCGCGCCATGATCTCGGTCATCTCCGTGAGCGTCTTCATGATACCGCCCCGGCTGTCCTTAGGTGACGGTATAACGTAGCAATTAAATAACGTCAGCTCCTCGTTTGCGCCTGCCCCTGCTGCGATGCGTCCTCCCGGTACGAGCTTCCAATCGTCCAAAATATATCTGAATTTCTCATGCCATTCCTTCTGCTTATCCAGTCGGGCCTCAACCGAAGCCATCGCGCCCGCAAGCCGGTCCCACATCTCCTCCGGCGTCTTCTCGATCGTGAGCGTAAGCTTCTCCACGCTGGACTTTGCCAGCTCACCGCTCCTAAGTCTTACCGTAACCTCGTTTCCTTCGCGTGCGATCACTTCCCCGACTTCCTTCACCGGAAACTTCGGATCATCCTTCGTCAGGACGAGTACGATGTCGCCGACCAACGTTTTGCTCGTATCAGCGTTCTTCAAAGCGTATCGATCCAGAAAGATTTTCTCGCTAAGTCCCTCAAGTCGCTTACCGCCAGACGTCTCCATCGCTGCGCTTCCTCCTTTGAATTGCCGCTCTCCCGGCATTTATCAGACAACACACGCCAATAACACAATATATGGTGTGATAAAACCATTTTACTATACTGCATATAGATTTTCTCATTTATTTACAGCTGAATATAGCGATCCTTCCCGCAAATTCGCCTTCTCTTACTCTTTTGCTTGTTCATACTCTTTTTTAGACGGCTTCTTATTATTATTGGATGAAAAGGCAATACTGATTACAACTTATCCCCTTTACTGCGGAAGGAGCTGCACCCAGATGACATTCCCGACAACGCCGCAGGCTGCCTCAGCCGAAGCCGGCCCAGCCTTCGCCACCCGTAAGCTGCATCAGCTAGTAGACCTGCAGTGTGACCGATCATGGTTTGAGGAGCTGCAAAATCGTCTGACTAAAGGCGGACCATGGGATGATTGGACGTTATATCAGCTCACCATGGAAGCCGAGCAAGCGAAACGAATTGAAAGCTTCGAGCAATTGCTCTGTCTGCGGTCGCTCCCGTCCTTCGAGCCGATGCCACATCAAATCAGCACCGCGCGCAAGGTCGTGCATGAAATGGGCGGCCGCGCGATTCTAGCCGATGAGGTCGGGCTTGGCAAAACGATAGAAGCCGGGCTCGTTCTGAAAGAATATATCGTGAGAGGGCTGGCTAAGCGCGTCTTAATTCTCGTACCTGCCTCCCTTGTCCTTCAATGGGTGCGCGAGCTAAATCAGAAGTTTGGCATATCCGCCGTTGCCCAGAAGAAAGAGCATACATGGGGATATGACATCGTTGTCGCCTCTATCGATACTGCGAAGCGCGAGCCGCACCGCGAGCTTGTGCTCGGAACAGACTATGACTTAATCATTATCGACGAGGCGCATAAGCTGAAAAACAAAAAAACCACGAACTATCAGTTCGCTAATCTTCTGCGCAAAAAATATTGCCTGCTGCTAACGGCTACGCCGATCCAGAACGATATGGATGAGCTGTTCAATCTAATCACGCTGCTTAAACCAGGCCAGCTGGGCGGGCAAAGTGATTTTGCCGCCAACTTTGTCGTCGACAAACGGATGCCGAAAAATGAAGATCAGCTGCAGGAGGCTTTGTCAGGCGTCATGATCCGCAATCGGCGCGGCGACGGCGGCATTCATTTCACGAAACGTTTTGTCAAAAATATTCCGCTTACACTTTCGGAGGAAGAGAAAGCGCTGTATGATGCGGTCACCGGCTTTGTGAAGGAGCGCTATGAAGAAAGCGGCGGCGACTTGTCCAGCATGCTCTCTCTCGTCACCTTGCAGCGCGAAGTATGCAGCAGCCGCGATGCCGTATTTTTAACGCTCGTGAACCTGTTTAAGAAAACGTCGGAGGACTCCCCTATGCGTCCGAAAATATGGGAGCTCGTAGAAAATATCCGTAATATAAAAGCAAATACAAAAGCCGAAAAAGCGATGGAGCTCGTTAAAGAAATGAATGACAAGGTCATCATTTTCACAGAATACCGGGCCACGCAGGAAT
The DNA here is from genome assembly GCF_056269405.1 of Paenibacillus sp. J2L1-98. Classification (NCBI taxonomy): domain Bacteria; kingdom Bacillati; phylum Bacillota; class Bacilli; order Caryophanales; family Paenibacillaceae; genus Paenibacillus; species Paenibacillus sp. J2L1-98. The sequence goes on from NZ_JBWDNW010000001.1 coordinate 580,781, forward strand.
ACTTGCTGCAGTTTTTCCGCGCGCAAAATATGATCGCCGTTCCCTACCGGGGCGGCATGAACCGCGGAAAAAAGGATTGGATGATGGACTTGTTCCGCGGACGGGCGCAAATTCTAATCGCTACGGAAGCTGGCGGCGAAGGCATTAACCTGCAATTTTGCCACCATATGATAAACTTTGATCTGCCCTGGAACCCGATGCGTGTAGAGCAGCGGATTGGACGCGTGCACCGCCTCGGGCAGAAGGAAGATGTGAAAATTTACAACCTGTGCACCATCGGCACGATCGAAGAGCACATCGTGAATTTACTGCATGAGAAAATCAATCTGTTCGAGCTTGTTATCGGGGAGCTTGATCATATATTGGAGCGCTTCGAGAAGGGTGACGGCACGCTGGAGCAGCGCCTTGCGCGGATGCTGCTTGAAGCCGGCAGCGAAACGGATTTGAAGCAAAAGATCAATCATTTGGGCTCCTCGCTTAGCCGTATTCGGGAAGAGGTGCTCACGGGAGAGAGTCCGCTGCCAGCCAGTCCCGATCTGCTCGTGAATTTGGATTCGCTTGGACAAACCGTGGAGGTGCAGCCTTGAACGAGAAGCAGGTGCACAAATTCGTAAACCGTTACTTGGAAGCGACAGAATGCTCGATATTAGAAAAATCGCCAAACCATTTTACCGTTAAGCTTTCGCCGCATGCCGACCGGGAATTGACAAATCGGCCCTATTATTGGAGTTTCGTCGACCGGGTCGGAGCCGAGCCGGAGACGATGACTTACTTGTTTGTTACCGATAAGAACAAATATGACGCTGCCGAGGAATTGAAAAAAGAGGCTGCCGCTCAGCAGGATACAGCCGTAAATGCTCAGGATGCCGCAGCGGATGCCGCTCTAGGGAGATCGCTCGGCTTCATGCACGGCAGCCTGTCCCTGCCTGCCCGCGTTCCGCGCGAGGACTTATATTTTGGCGCCCGCAAGCTGGATATGCTGTTCGAAGCGGCGAAAACGAAGGGCAGCTACGTCTATTTGTTTCAGGAGCCGGAAAAGCGCAGCAGCAATCCCTTCGCCTCCACGCCTTATACCGCATGGCTGGGCGTCAATATGCGGGTCGAGTTTGCCTGCGACCGCAAGCGCGAGGAAATTCACAGCTACGGCATCTCGCTTGCGACCGGACAATGCGTAGAACATTTTTACGACCGATTGCTCACGTATAAGCTTTCGCCGCGCCTGCCAGCCAATATTCACATCACCAAAAACGGCCTGTCCTTCAACAAGGCGCTAGGCATCGTGGAGCAAGCGCTCGAGCGCAAGCTTCGCAGCTATGATTACAGCTGGGCTGAAGACGCCTCCGCAAGACTTGCGGAAGAGCTTGAAAGGATAAGCGGCTATTATGAGCCGCTTATCCAGAATGGCACGGCAGAAAATAAGCCGGCAATCGAGGAGCAATTCACGCAGCGGCAATCCGAAATTGTGTGGCAATACGAGCCTCGTGTGACTGCGTCCGCCATTAACTGCGGCATCTTTCATCTGGAGGGCATCGACTGACGCTGATTAGACGATTTCCGCAGCTAAACGTCAAAAAAAGGCTGTCTGCAGCCCGCCATTGCGCGACAGGTTGTAACAGCCTTCTCACAACATGTCCCTTACAATAGCATGGAGGTGATAAAATATGCGAAAAAAATTTATAAAGCTGACTGCAGCATGCGTATTAACCGCTATTGTCATGTATGCCGGAGGATTGCAACAGCAGCCTGCCTCTGCCATTGATAATAATGAAACCGTTACCGAGTCCCTTCAGCAGCAAGCGCGGCGCTGGGTGGACGAGCTGGCTGTACAGCCTTCTTTTGCAGCTTGGAAACAGTCGTCACTCGATATTTCTCCGATTGGGCCTGGCACCCATAGCTGGCTGGTAATCGTGAAGCAGGACAATAATACGATCGGCTACCTCGTTATCCATGCTGTGGAGTCAGGCGGCTTTCAATTAGGCGAATACGGGACAAGCAGCCGCCCGCTATTCGATGAGCATACGCTATCTTGGTCGCTTAAGCAGCTTGAGCTATTGCAGCCCGCCTCTAAAGTCGAAGCCCTTTATGTTCACCCGCTGCTCGCCGCTTGGAAGGTAACGGCGGAGCAGGATACTTATTATACAGATGCGGCAAGCGGCGAATTGCTGCCGGCCCAGCCGAGTGACTGGCTCGCTGCTTCATCAATGAAGCTAATTAACGAGGAACAAATGCGCATATCAGACCATGCAGCCCTTCTAAAGCAAGTATCACTGCCCTCCTTCGATCCGTACGCGAGAATGCCTTGGTTAACGAAGCAGCCTCTGCCATTAAGCGCAAGCTCCTACATGCCTCTTTTTGCCAAAATAAACAACAAAGAACAGCTGCGGTATACCGCTGAGCTGTTCAATGGACAAATGCTGTATGTTTGGTCTGTTGTCGGCTACAACAAATGGGATACCGGCCATATTTACGTCGCTCTCGAAGCTGGCGGAGACGGTTCAGACCGCCGTTATATCCCGCTCCAGCTTCTCATCGAGCTTGGCCGCTTTTACCGGTGACGCTCAACGCGCCCCCGCCACCAGAGCATAATGCTCATTGGACCATAGCCGAACCAACGCGTCAGCCAAGGCTCTCTTCGCGCTTTGGCCGACGTTCTTATTTGCTTCCGCTCTTCCCTCGGTGTCTCCAAATAGGTCACAAGCTGCTCTGTCATATATTTTACGTACTCATCGCCCTTTGCCATTTGCCCCACTCCCTCTAAATCCGATTGCTATGATGTTATAAAGTTTGCCCAGCAGCTTTCGAATGTAAACATGCATGAGTTTTCCTCTAAACAGCCACGCTAACCGTATGTCAAAGTGATCTGGAGGAACCCTCATTATGCTTCGGAAAATGGCACTCGTCTTTATCGCATTAAGCTTTGCTGCTCTTAACAGCCCGTCCAGCGCGTCTGCATGGCCTCTGCTGCCGGTAGGAACCGATCAGGATTGGGTGCTGCCGTCTACCGTCGTCATCATTGATGTTGGGCACGGCGGCATTGACGGCGGAGCCTCCTCGGCCGATATTCTGGAGAAGGATATCAATTTAGCTGTCGCCCGCAAGCTTTATCTCACATTACGCAGCCAAAACATTGCTACCGTGCTTAACCGGACCGGCGATTACGCGCTAAGCGACGAAAACCGCTGGCATATTAGCCGCTCCAGACATCGCAAGGATTTGTCGCAGCGCCGCCAGCTTACCGAGGAAATTGAGAGCGAGCTGCTCGTTAGCCTACATGTGAATTGGTCGAAGAAGAGCTCTAAGCATGGCCCGCTCGTACTGCATCAGAATAATGGAGAAAGCTCCTTGCTTGCTTTCTGTATTCAGGATGCGCTCAACCGGCAGCAAAATACAGCGTTCCTCCCGCGGGAAGGTAAGCCGTTTTATTTGCTTAACCGGGTTCAGCAGCCAGCCGTAATCGTCGAGATGGGCTTTATTAGCAGCGAAAGCGACCGCAAGATGCTTACTGATCCTCATCGGCAGCAAGAGGTTGCGGCAGCAATCGCCTCAGGGATTCGGCAATACAAGTGGATCAATCATTGAACCGCCGCGAATAAGCGCCGTCAGCTTCACGAACTGCACGCTAGTCTGCATAACGGGAATGGATTGCTGGAGGACAGATGCCGTTTTTTTGCCCGAAGGTCCTACATGTCCAATCGTGATGCAGCTAACGTGCGACTCCAAATGCTTTCGCAGTACTTCGATTTGATTGGAAATATGCTTTACGGTATAGACGTCATCGAGAAATACATCGTTGGAAACGATCGGAACCTGCAGCTCCGCTGCGATTTTGGGAACAACTGTCTTATAGGACGTTCGGCTATCGAGAAAAAACAGCCCGCGCTCCTTGCAGACGCCAAGCACGATGCGCATCATTCTCTCGTCGGACGTCACCTTCGAGCCCATATGATTATTCATACCGATTGCATAAGGCACATCATTAATCGCATTCTCCACGCGTTTGCGAACTTCCGCATCGCTCAAATCCGTCGTTAACGCGCCCGGGCCCAGCCATTTCTTTAGCCCCTTATTCGGCTCCATCGGCATATGGACAATCACGTCGTGACCGAGTCGATGCGCTTCCTCGGCATCCTGCTTCGTAGTCGGCATGAACGGCATAATCGCTGCAGTAATTTTGACCGGCAGCCTCAGCATCTCCGCCGTGCCGTCCATTCCATTGCCGAAATCATCGATCACGATCGCCACCGTCCGCTGCTCTTGCTTCTCATCGGCCGCATCTATGCGAAATGCCGATGTCTGAGCGGATACGGCATCGTTGCCGACCGGACTTCCAACTCCTAATAGAGCCGTCATAAGCAAGGCGGTCAAGGCCATTTTAACGGCTTTCCGCTTTCTTTTATAACGTTCTGCCCGCTTATACCATTGTTTGTCGCCATCCTGCTGTCTACTCAATTAATGCTCACATCCCTCACTGTTTACTATCATTGTTTGTGAAGGAGCTGTAAAATATGCTTAAAATTTCAAATTGAAAAGATAATTCCTAACAACCGCCAATTCGATATTATTTGACGTTGCAGCTTCCTGAGGGCAAAGAAAAAAGGCCCTAAATCGGCCTTGTCCAGTTGAATTCCAGCTTTATTGCACTTTCCTTACTACGTCATTAATAATGTGCTCTAAAGTTATATTAGCGAGCTTGAGCTCCATCGCCTTCTGGGCTTCATTGAAAGCCGTCTCCAAAGATGATTGGATGTTCCGGCCGACTGTGCAATCCGGATTAGGCTTCTCATGAATCGCAAACAATTCGTCATGTCCATTCTTATGGACGGCATTATATATATCGTAAAGGGTAATTTCACCGGCTGGCCTTGTAATAATGGCTCCTGCAACACCAGCGCTCGTCGTAACAAGTCCCCCTTTATTCAGCATTCCGATAATTCTGCGAATTACGACAGGGTTCGTATTAACACTTCCAGCGATGTATTCCGAGGTCACACGTGCTGTCTTATCCATCTCTAATAACGTCATAATATGGACCGCTACTGCAAACCGGTTGCTGGTCAACATATTCACCGCCTGTCTCTTCAAAAAATAAAGAGGATCGTGAGACTGTTATAGAAGCCCGCCACGAATCCTTTCTTGCAAGCATTATAGTTACATCTCGCTTCAATTGTCAATCATTTGCCATAGTTGAAGTGACAGGCTCGGCAGTAAAGGTGACCTTTCCGTTTTCCAAGGAAGCGATTCTTGCCAAAGCATGAACGCGGTAACCATGGTCGTTCAACTTCTTCCTGCCCGGTTGGAATGCCTTCTCGATGACGATACCGATACCGGCTACCTCAGCTCCCGCCTGCTCGACAATTCGCGCCAAACCGATCGCTGCATCGCCATTGGCAAGAAAATCGTCAATGATAAGCACCCGATCCTCCGCTGACAGAAACTTACGCGAAACCGTAATTTCACTTTCCTCCTGCTTCGTGAAGGAGAACACCTTCTCCGTATAAAGATCATCCTTGAGCGTAAGAGACTTACGCTTTCGCGCAAACAGCAGAGGGACGTTCATTTGCAGCGCAGCCATGACAGCCGGCGCAATTCCCGAAGATTCCAGCGTGAGCACCTTCGTAATTCCTTCCGCCTCGAATAACGAGGCAAAGGTCTGTCCAATGCTCAGCATAAGCTGCGGATCAACCTGGTGATTAAGGAAGGAATCGACCTTTAGTACGTTATCATTCAGGACAATTCCTACCTCCAAAATCTTTTGCTCTAATTGTTTCACTGCATATCCCTCCGTTTTAAAAAATTATTAAAATAATATTGACTATTCGATCTTGCTTATGATAAGATACTTTTTGTTGAAACAAGTTATGCGGTCGTGGCGGAATTGGCAGACGCGCTAGATTCAGGTTCTAGTGGTGTAACAGCCGTGGAGGTTCGAGTCCTCTCGACCGCATCCTTAAAGATTTTATTGACTATTCTAAACGATTCTTATTATAGAGGTCAATATCAGTACCCATTTTGTAAATCCAAACCACTTTATTATCATGTTACTACATTCATGATACGGAGTGGTTTTTTTGTTGCTAATATATGCCGTTTTTGAATGCCGGCGAATTATGGCAAAAATGAAAAAAGACCCTGCTTATTTAAGCAGGGTCCCTTTCGGCGGAGAAATCAACAGACTTCTCATATTTGAGTAAGAAAGACGATCCCATCAACAGACGGGACATATTTGTAAAATCATTTAATCATACGCGTAAGCCATTGTCAATTAACCTTTGTTCCGTATCTTGGACTTTTTTCCGCAGAGCATTTATTTCATTACTCATCCGTTTGATGGTTCTAACGCTTTTCCGATTTTTATGAACCGATTCATTATACAATTTATATACACCTGTTGAAACCATTATTTTTTCGTTAATCTCATTCATCTCGCGTGTAAGTGTGGCTAGACAGCTTTGACCAAGTCTTGCTTTGCTGACCGTCACAATATTCCCGAGCAAAATATATCCCGACAATGTTTTTGTAACACCATTTTCCACATAACGATATGTCCCCAAAATCGGCACGGTCACTCTTGGTGTTCCGGCAGCGCTCGTGATGGGAGCAACAATCGTATTTGCTGAATGAATATTTCCATCGTCATTTTGAATAATTAAACAAGGCCTATACTTCTCTTCTTCACTACCTACGCCTCTGCCCAAATAACAATAGTAAACTTCTCCCCTTCTGAGAGCTCTTGTTCTTGTCTTTACAGCTATTTTATCCAAGTATGTCATACTTTTAAACCAATCCAAATACTGTTCCAAACGTGAAATTCGAATGGTCATATCACTGATCAGCCTCCCTTAGTCCTGTATCAATCGACATAAGGGGAGTATTTTCCGCCAAACCATATTATATACCTCAACGCTTCGGAAGCAGCTGTACGCTGCTCCGAACGTCACCGGTCTAATTAACAGCAGGCAGCTCGTTTAATTTCCGCTTCAGCTCGTTCACCTCTGCTTCGGATAAATCCAGCTGCGGCGCTCTCATGAAACCGGCATCGATGCCTCTCAGCTTCAGCGCCTCTTTAAAGTAGGACATATTGCTTCCGCTCTTCAGAACCTCGCAATATTGGATTGCGATCCTTTGCAGCACCCTGGCTTTGTCCAAATCCTTGTTCAGATAAGCGTTGTACACAGCAACAAAGGGCTCGGGGTACACGCAGGAAACGCCGGAAATAACGCCGTCGCAGCCCATTGCCAGTGCCGGCAGGAACAACCGGTCCGCGCCTTGCATAACAGAGAATTCGCCGCCATTAATGCTCAGATATTCATTTGTCCGCAAGAAATCCGGATAGCTGTATTTGATGCCGACGACATTTTTGCATTTATCCTTTACTTTTTGCGCAACGTCTGTCTTCAGATCATTCGAAGCGCATTGCGGAATATTGTATAAGTACATCGGAAAATCGTCCGGAATACTTGAAGAAACGCTCACATAATACTGCTCCATTTCCAAATCGTTGGCTCCCAGAAAAATAGGGGTGACCACGCCGATCCCGTCAGCGCCTATGGCATGCGCATGCTGCGCAAGCTCGATCGTATCCGCCAGCGTCGTCGTTCCGGCATGAATGTATACCGTTACTCTGCCTGCCGCTGTTCGCACGACCGTTTCCGCAACCGCTTTGCGTTCAGGCACCGACAGCCGAATCATTTCGCCGGTCGTTCCAAGCGGAAACAAGCAGTGCACACCTTTGCCAATCAAAAATTCCGTTAATTGCTCCACCTTTTGCAGATCTACTTGTCCATCCTTGGTAAACGGCGTGACCATGGCCGTCGTAACCCCATATAAACGCTTCATCATCAACAATCCCTCTTCTTTCCTTCTAATTTAAAATAACTGCTGCATCCCGCGTAGACAGCGGGCTTCGAGCTCAGCTGTAAATCACAGCAGATTCGCAGGGTCTTTCCCTGCAAATACGTCGAGCAGCGCTTGCGCTGTTACGAGACCTACCCGGTAATACGTTTCAGCCGTTTCGGCAGCCGTATGCGGCGTCGCCAGAAGATTATCCAATTGAAATAAAGGATTATTGGCAGATACGGGCTCTTGCTCGAATACATCGATAGCCGCTCCCGCTATGCTTCGCGCTTGCAGAGCCGCATGAAGAGCTTTCTCGTCGACAAGCGCTCCCCTCGCCGTATTTACGAAGTACGCCGATTCCTTCATCATCGCGAACTGTTTATCGCTCATCATATGGTACGTTTCCTTTAAGCTTGGCAGATGCATGCTTACGACATCGCTTTGCAGAAGCACCTCATCTGACGTAACAAGCTGGACGCCCAGCTCGCTTGCTTTCGCCATATTCGGATATTTATCGAATGCGATTAGCTTGACATCGAAACCCTGCAGCTTTCTGGCGACCATCTGCGCGATATGTCCGAATCCGAGCAGTCCGACCGTTTTACCTGCAAGCTCCTCGCCTACACGCCGGTCCCAGTAACCGATTTTAGCGGACTGCTGCAGCGCCGGAATATTTCTGAGCATCGATAAAATCAATCCTACGGCAAGCTCAGCCACTGCGTTGGCATTCCCTCCCGGCACGTTGGAAACTTTAATTCCATGCTCCTCTGCCATAGCTAAATCGATATTATCGACCCCTACGCCAAAACGCGCAATCGCTTTCAAATTCGGCGCAAGCTTAAATATCGCTTCATCCCATGTATCCACTCCGGCAATGACGCCGTCTATATCGGAAACGAGCGGGACAAGCTCCTCGAACGTATGCGGGCGGCCGAGTTTGTTCTCTACAATTTCGCAGCCCGCCTCTTCTAACAGCTGCTTGGCTTCCGCACAGAGCGTCGAATAGTTCGTCGCCGTAACCAATACTTTATTCGTTTTGTTCATTATTTCACGCCTCCAACGGTCATACCGCTAACCATATATTTTGATGTGAACAGATACATAATAATGACTGGAATTGATGCAATGATTGAACCGCCCATAAGCGGGCCCCAGGCAAATACGTCGCCGACGATCATTTCGGATAAGCCCAGCGTAATCGTCTTATCGGCGCTTTTGGTTACGACGACAAGTGCGTACAAGTACTCACTCCAACATAGCGTAAATGAGAAAATAAAGGTCGCCGCGAGCCCGGGCGCCGCCAGCGGGAAAATAATGCTGCGCAGCGTGCGCGCTCTGCTGCAGCCGTCAATCATTGCGGCCTCCTCGATCTCAACCGGGATCGACTTAAAGTACGAGATGAGCATCCATGTTGCGTAAGGAATCGTAATCGTCGGATAAATGAGCATTAGTCCATAGATCGAATTGCTAACCCCGATAGCCGAAACCAGCATGTAAAGCGGAATGAACAACACCGCTCTAGGCATCAAGTATGCGTACAAAATTCCTCTAGAAATAAAGTTTCTGCCTTTGAAATGCAGCTTCGATATCGCATACGCCGCAAACATGCTTACGGTTATCGAGAAAAAAGAAACGCTGAGCGATACAATCAGGCTGTTCTTAATGTTGCTGAGAAAACCTTTTTCCGTAATGAGCTTGTCATATGCCGCCAAACCGAATTCTTTCGGCCAAAAGGACGGGGTCAGATTATAAATTTCGCCCTGCGATTTAAACGAAGTATTTAGCATCCAATACAGCGGGAATAAGGCAAAGATTAATAACAGCCCCAGCGTGCTGTAGACGATTATTTGTTTACTGATTGATTTATTTTCCATCCTGCATCACCTAATCTCTGGATGTAAGCGAACGCTTCGTCACGTAGTTGATCAATATGATCAACGGCGGCATCGTCATAATGGCGATGGCGATCGCTTTCCCAAGGCTCATATTCAAAAATCCGATCGTGTAGCTGAGCGTAGACAATACCTGCGTTCCGTTCGAGGGTCCTCCGCGCGTCAGCAGCCAAATGATCTCGAAATCGTTTAGCGTCCAAATCGTCGTCATTACGGCGCCCATAATCGTCACTTCCCTTACTGACGGCAGCGTCATATACAAAAACCGTTTGACAGCACCAGCGCCGTCCAGCATGGCGGCTTCGTAGATATCCTTGGATATCGTCTGCAAGCCGGCCAGTATCGCAATGCCCATAAAGGGGATGCCGCGCCACACGTTAACGAGTATAACCGAGAACATCGCAAGATCCGGAGTTGCCAGCCAGCCTAATGGCATATTAATCAGATGCAATTTTAGAAGCAGGAAGTTTAGCACGCCTCCAACATCGGAATAAATCCACTGCCAGGTGAACACCGATACGATCGTGGGAATCGTCCACGGCAGAAAAAGCAGCACCCGGAATACATTTCGGAAAATAATTTTTTCATTTAATACGAGTCCCATAATCATTCCGAAAGCTGTTTTAAAAAATACGGCGACCGCTGTAAAGATGACAGTATTCCACGCCGCTTTCCAGAACAATGAATCCTGAACCAATTCGATATAATTGCGCAGTCCGGTAAATACCGCAGGCATGCCTACAACTTTATTGGTAAAGCTTAAATAGAGCGCCCAGCCGAATGGCAGAACCATGACGGCAAGCAGATAGATCAGTACGGGGCTCATCAACAGATAAGCAAGTTTGTTATCGTATTTCGTTCTCAAGCCGCATCCCGCCTTACATATCCGGCGAAGGAATGAATGCCCGAACAGTCATCCCATCGCCAAAATAATTTGTTTTTATTTGCTGTAAATTTCTTTGATTTTCGAGCTCAATTCTTTGACTGCCGTCTCAGGCGTGTAGCTGGATTCCAGCATCAGCTTCTGGAACATATCGTTGACGATCCGCATATTGAACACTTCGCCCGCTTTCGGGTTATATTCGCCAGGGTGGCCGAGGAAATAGAAGCCTGCGACCGAATCGACGAACGCTTTATTTTTCTCATCCTGCCAGACTGGTTCCTTCGCAAGGTCCGAGTAAACCGGCGCTGTTAGAGGCGCACCTTTCTCAATCCATGTCTTGTACCAATCGGCAGCCAGCAAATACTCGATAAACTGTTTGGCAAGCTCCTTGTTTTTGGAATCTTTAAATATGCCCAAATTGTTGCTGATGCCCGGAATATATCTTCCCTTCGGTCCTGTCGGATACGGCGCGATTCCCGTTTTCCCGTAAAGATCAGGGTTGTCCTTCTTGATCGAAGCCAGCACGCTGCCTGTATTAAAGATCATAGCAGCTTGTCCGCTAAGGTAAGCTTTGTTGTTGCCGCTGTCATCCCAGCCAAGCGCACTCGGCGGCGTGCTTTTATCCGTTAGGAAGATATCGCGGATAAATGATGCCGCCTGGATCGTTTCCGGCGAGTCAGCAATAACGTTTTCCCCGTCATTGGTATCGACCGAGCCGCCATATGACCAAATGATGCCCCTCGTCAAAAACTCTGCATCCGAGTTCCCTTTGCCGTAGCCCATGCCCGCGCCGTACAATCCTTTGCTCGTATCGGTTAATGCTTTGGCCATATCTCTGAATTCATCCCATGTCTGCGGCGGCGCAGTAAATCCTGCAGCTTCCAGCATATCCTTGCGGTAATATAGCACTTGCGTTTCTGTCCAGAATGGTACGCCGTACTGTTTCCCGTCGAACGTGATCGCCTTTTTCGTGTTTGCGCCGATCCCGCTGTTTGCCGATTCCAGATCGCTCACCACGTCGGTTACGTCTTCAAGTACGTCCTTGCCGTAAAATTGTCCAATTTCCTGATAACCGAAAAAGGAAACATCCGGCACAGATTTCGACTCGATCGCAGCTGTCCATTTCGGATAAAAGTCTTCATAAGCGATGAGCTCTACATTTACATTCACATCGTTCTCTTCCCCAAATTGCTTGGCGCGCTCCGTGATCATATTATTTTGATCCTCAAACAGCTGTTTTTTCATCCAAAATGTTAAGGTAGGCTTCTCGCCTTTGCCCGTACCGGCGTCGGTGTCCGATTTCGTATTCCCGCCGTTTGTCACGTCGTTTCCGATGCCGCATCCTGCAACCAGAACAGTCAGCAGTGAAACCGCTACCACCTTTTTGAACCAATTTTTCATAAATAGGTGACCTCCATTTTGTGTGTTAGTTCCGGCAGCCCGCCCCGATGAGCGACTTGCCATACATTAATCTTAAAGTGATTTCCACTCCAATAAAATGACAACTATTTAATCTGGATGATACTAAATTAACATGATTTTTTTTGGCGCTAACAAAAAAACAGTCCGCCTTAAGCAGGTTGAGCTGCTATGGCGGACCTTGCAAATAAGGTTGAGTGGCTGTCAGGCCTCTCCCCCATTGTCCAGCTTCTGGCGAAACTCCTGGGGGGTTAAGGAATAATATTTTTTGAACACCTTATTGAAATAATTCGGATTTTGATAGCCGAGCTTCAGCGCGATCTCATAGCTTTTCAGAGCGGGATTAGCGAGCATCGAAGCGGCCAGCTCCATTTTGAGACGCAGCACGTAATCACTTAAATTATCGCCGGTTTCGAGCTTATAAATACGGGATACGTGGACGGGATGCATAAACATGTAATCTGCTATCGTTTGCAAAGAAACATCTTCTACAAGATGCTTTTGAATGAACAGCTTAATTTTTTGAACCGTAAATTCCCGCTCGTTCCTCGTTTCATTCTCCATGCACTGCTTCAGCATGTGAAAGGACTGAAAAATCCAATTGTGCAGGGACATGATCGATCGGCTTGGCATCAATCCCGAAACGTCGGATAAAGCGGGACCGATAACGTCCGCAAGCTCGCGGCCGTTTTTGTGCGCGAATGAGCTGAAGGAAGCGTAAATGGAGAAAAATACTTCCATGAGATGCTCAGGCGAATTCGCCCATTTCTGATTTAGTTCATTCCAGATCGCCGTCAGCTTTTCCCGGGCCAGCTCGAAATTACCCGACTCCAGCAAATGCACCAGCATAGGAGGCTCGTACAGCCTTTGCAGCGAATGGACCGGCAGCTGCTCCATATCGTCGGAAACAAGAACGAACAAACCGCTCTGGTTGCCGACGCGCCTTCGCAGGGCAAGCAGCACATCCTCATACAACCGCTTGACATCCTGCGGAAACAATCCCCACTTACTGATCAGAACGGAGACTGAACCCTTCAGGTAGTGGTTGACGCTAAGCTGCAGCTGAGCAGCCTTAAGCTGCAGCTCTTCGACGATCGCCTCGGCGAATTGCTCCGGTGAAGCGAATGCTTCGCGCTTATCCGCCAATACCGTTATGACGAAAACTAAATAACCGTGAACGCTCTTGCAGGACCACAGCTGAAACCAATCCTCAAACAGCTCTTCCGCCATATTTGCGACTGCGTATTCCATCAGTGAGAGGCTGTAAAAGTCGAGCTCTGTCATCTGGCCTTCGAGGCGTACCAGCATCACGGCGAATCTCTCATCATGGGAAACGTTTATTTTCAAAGATTCCTGCTTGTTCGCCAGCCGCTCCGGTGCGTATTTCAACCCCTGCAGGAGCTCGTTCAGAAGCTCGCCCCTCAGCTTCGGCAAGTTTTCCTGGAACGCCTGCGCCACACGCTGCTGGAACTGATTCTCGTCTCTTTCCTTGCGGAGTGCCCTCACCGCTCCCCCAACCTTCGATAAAATCTCTTCATCGCTGGTCGGCTTTAGCAGGTAGTCATAGGTCTCATGGGCAATCGCCTGCTGCGCATAGGCGAAGTCCGCATGGCCGGACAGCAAAATGCATTTGATTTTCCTCCAGCTTCGTCTTACGAGCGCAAGCAGCTCCAGTCCGGTCATGCCCGGCATTCGGATATCTGAAATCATAATATCGATTGTATTCGTTTTCAATATTTCCAGCGCCTCGATGCCTGAATAAGCTTTGAATACGGCACCAATTCCGATCTCATGCCAAGGCAGCGTATCGGCAAGACTGTCGACGACGCTCGCTTCATCATCGACAAGCAATAACTGAAACTTGTCATTGTCGCTCATAGGTTAGCACTCCTTTTGTTCCCAAATCAATTCCACGCGAAAGCCGTTAAGAGGTGACTTTGTGAAAGTTAAGCCTGATTTCCCTTCAAACATGTGAATCAGTCGCTGATGAATATTCCATAATCCGCAGCCTGATTGCTCATCCATCGGTATTGACACTCTCATCTGCAGCTCATGCATCTCCTGCTCGGAGAGGCCTGGCCCGTTATCGTCAACGATAATGCGGTGGACGCCGTCCCTGGATTCGCCCTTGATAAGAATGACCCCGAATTGGAGTGTATTTTCAACGCCGTGGATAACGGCATTTTCAGCCAGCGGCTGCAGGAGCAGCCTCGGAATTTCTAATGCAAGCATCGATTCCGGTATATCGATTTCGTAGCGGAAGCGCTGAATGCGAAGCGTCTGGATATTCAAATAGTTTTCGATAAGCCTCAGCTCTTCCTTTAAGGTCGTCATCGTGTTTTCCAGGCGTGTTGTGTACCGGTAATACTCTCCCAAATTTAACGACATGGCGACGACCGCTTCCTTGTCGCCCAGATTGGCCATATTTTTAATGTAAAACAAACAATTATAGAGGAAGTGCGGATTGATTTGCGATTGCAGCTGCTTGAGCGTCGCTTCCTTGGAACGAAGCGTTTCCTTGTAGACCTTGTCGATCAGCTCTTCGATTTGCTCGGCCATCTCGTTAAAGCTGCTGAACAAATACTCAAACTCGTTGTTGGGCCGCTGCTTCAGACGCGCTGAGAACTGACCGTCCTTAATCCGTTGAACGCCCCGCAGCAACAGCTGAATCGGCCGCTGTACATTGCGATAAAGCAGCAGTGTCGCTAAAACGCCGAGCGCCATCAGCAGGCCAATCGATATATAAAATAAATTCCGGCTTGTATTAATCGGCGCAAAGACACTTTCCAGCGGCACGATGTCAATCAAATACCACCCGATGCTCTCCGAACGGATATAATTCACGATATATTGCTGCTGTGCGATCGTAATGTCCAGGCTTCCGCTCAAGGGCAACTGCCGGCGGTCAAGCTGCGCCACCGTCTGGGAGATCAGCTTATAGTTCGCGCTATAGTTAATAATCGGCTCACGTCCGGGATAATACAAAAAAGGCTCTCTTGCCTCTCCCTGCTGCAAGGCGTTTAGCATGTTTTTCAAATTGACGTCGGTAAATCTCACCTCGACCAACAGATTAGGCGTATCGGTTTGCTGGATTCTTGAGAAGAGCAGCTCCTTGATACCGAACGTCAGCTTGCTTTCATGCGTCCATTTCCCGAGCTCCCGCTTGCTGATTTCTTCAGCGTCATATTTGGCCGAATAGTCCGTCGATATGACCTCCTTGGAGTCTCGCAAATAAAGGATGATTTGATTGCTCCACGCGCTAGTCGTCGTCTGCATATTCAGCATGTCGACAATTCGGACATGCCGCTGCAGCTGCGTGAGCGGCTCGCTGTTATTTCGGCCGTTCAAATACTCCCTAATGCTGTAGTCCCGGCTGGCCGTCATCGAATGCTTCATCAGCTGATCGATCATCATATCCATTTGACTCATGAAAAAAGCAAGCCGGTTGCGGTTTTGATCCTCAATTGTCGCCTGTACAACGTTAATGCTTACTTGATTGGAATAGCTGTAAAGCAAAATAATCGGTACGAGCAAAGCGATGATAAGGGCGATTACTTTTCGGTAGGTCGTCATTTTCATTAGGTTTCTCTCCCAAGGTGAGGTTCAAATCCATAAAAAAACAATAAGTAAAATTAACTCCAACAGAGTCAAGTTCACTTATTGTCTGCATTACGTATTGATGCTCAGCATTTAATCGCAGAAAGCCGCTGCAATGAACTGCTTTTTACAATTACTTTATTTATGTAGCATCTTCAAAAGGCTTCGCACGGGCCTCCGATGCCGGCGCGTAGCTGTAAATGCGGCTCAGCTTCACGACTCTGCGATTTGGACGGCGAATGACAACCGAAGACTCATCCCATGCGACTACAATGCCCTGCACATCGTTAACTTCCATTTCATCCCGCACAACTCTAACGGTTACACCGCTTACCCGGAACTGATCCAATTGTTCCTCACTAACCACTTCAATTCCCTCCTGGTTGCATGTCCCGGCCATGCTGCTATGGAAAAACCCCAATGACTGCTAGCGCAAGTCATTGAGGTTTATTTCTAGATCCGGCAAAGCCATTTATTCAATCCTTAACCTGCATGCTCTTTGGCATCGTTGGTTTCGTACCATTCATCCAGCACTCGCGAAGACATCACTCGTTTACCGATATACTCGCTCTGGCGGTCCGTGAATTGCTCCCGCCATTCAATAGTCAATTCGTCGCACAGCTTCACAATCGTTAGCAGCTCCGACCATGCTACATAGCGTTTGTACCAAAAAAACTGTGGATGCTCAATCATATAAGGATACAAATCATCAAATTCCGTATGTTTACAATCCAGTGCACGCTCGAAGTGAACCTTCGCGTCGCTAAGCTTCGTATACATAAATTCTGCAGACATTTCCCCCATAAACTTGTGCCTCCCCTCGATCACTTCTGTATCATTATAAGCCATAATGACGAATGGGAAAAGAGCATTCCGACTGGAACATCTTACTCAAATGTTATCTCACCGTTATCAAGCGATGAAATACGAACGAGCGGCTCCACTCGAATACCTTGTTCCCGGAGTGTTCTTCCGCCGGCTTGAAATGACTTCTCGACGACAACGCCAAGACCAATTAACGTTGCGCCCGAACGCTGAATAATTTTGATTAGTCCGCGTGCAGCATCGCCATTTGCAATAATGTCATCAATAAATAGTACACGATCTTCTGCCTTAAGAAACTGTTTTGACACCATAATATCGGTAACCATCCCTTTTGTAAAGGAGGGCACGCGCTCCAAATAGGCGTCCGGATCGGCGATTAGCGTCTTCTTGCGTCGTGCGAACACGAGCGGCACGCCAAGCGTGTAAGCAGTTGCATAAGCTGCGGGAATACCCGAAGACTCCACTGTAATAACTTTCGTAATCCGCTCCTCTGCAAAGCGTCTCGCGAATTCTTGTCCCATTTCCATCGTCAATGCAGGGTCGACCTGGTGGTTGATCAAAGCATCCATCCGCAGCACGTTATCCGACAATACGGATGATTCTGCTAAAATACGTTGTTTTAAGCTCTCCATCTTTCATTACCTCCACCAAAATCCTTTTCGTTAACGTACCATAGGTCGGGCAAAAAGTGCAACCCTATCGAAGGGTTAGGCACAAAACCAAATTAAAAACGAGGATTTCTAAGGAATAATTTCTAATCTACGGAAAAAAGGAGCAACTATTCCCACATTTTGTTCGTCTAATAGAGGAATACAACAGCTGCCATTAAGTAATATACTATATTCGAGCATTTATAAATACATGTCCCAATTCCGATTATTACTATATAACGAAAGGAGTGCAGGCCATGAACAATACTAGAATAGATACGACTAAAGTTGCAATGATCATAGGAGTATCTGCGCTTGTCATCCTGCTTGCCGGCTGTCAAAGCGAGGCGACAGCTCCTCACGTTTCCTATACAAGCAGCCCGGCTCCTGCCAAAATCGAGAAAAACCCTGCTCCCGACAGCCCTCAAAAAACGTATTCGGAGCAGGCTGAAAACGAGATTCAAACGGATGTGCCGAGCTCGAACCTTGTCGATACGACAAGCGATACGAGTGCCGAAACATCTGCCATTCACAAAACCGGTGATACGAAGGCTGCAGTAAAAACCCAAAGCGAGGATGCATCCTGGACCGCAGATTCGCCGAAGCTCCAAGGCATTGCCATTGGCGATAGCGACACGACGGTGAATCAGCTTTTCGGCAAGCCCGCAGACAGCTACATGCTTAATGAAGAGAACGAAACGGTTAAGGTGCTTGAATACGATGGCTTCGCAGTCGGGATCAATGATCGCAAAAAAGTTCAATATGTCGAGGTTTATGGCGAAAGCCTCTCCGCAGGACTCAGCGGCCTTCGTGTTGGAGACGATCCCGAGGCGGCGCTGCGGGCGCTTGGCAAGCCGGGAAAGCAAACCGCATATTTACTTATTTACGAAGCAGAGGGAGCACTGCTTAAGCTTGATCTTGACCCTGCGCAAAACGAAATCGTCTCCATCAAGCTGCTCTCGCTCAGCTAATGGTTACGGCCAATCAAGCAGCCATAAGCCTAACAAAGCGAGCAGCAGTATCGGGAAGGTCAGCAGCAGGCCGTATTTGGTATATTCGCGCCAGCTGATGGAAACTCCTCCCTGCCGGACGAGTTGAATCCAGAGCAAGGTCGCAAGCGATCCAATGGGTGTGAGCTTTGCCCCTACTGAAGTGCCAAGCAGGCTGGCAAACGGCAAATAGTCCGGTCCATGCACCTGCTCTATCGCAAGCGAGGAAATAAGCACTGCAGGCAGATTGTTAATAGCGGCTGCAAGCAGTGAAAATAATAACCCTGAGCCAAAGATGCCGATTAATTCGTTTTTTTCGGCGGCTGGTTCAATAAGCACCGGAAACCATGCCGTCGCCCCATGAATATGCAAGCTATACACGATTAAGTTCATCGATAAGGCGAAGACGATAATGAGCCAAGGCGCCCGCCCTATCGTTTCCTTAAATGGAGCCCGGCCTGCAAATGCTGAAGCGGTCCATTGCAGCGCAGCGCAGCCTAGCGCGACTGCTGCCACAGGAATACCTACCCTCTCCGAACATAAATAACCAATCATCATCAATACGATATTGAACCAAGATAAGTAAAATAAGCGTTTGTCCATAATGGCCGAAGCAGGCTCAGGGAAATGATCCGGCGCAAGCTCTCTTGTCTCTTCGCGCTTGATCGGCTGCCCGAAGAAAGCTACTGTCACGGCAATTGTGGCGCTGATCGCGATTAAGCCGGGCAACAGCATGCGGGAAGCATATTCCCCAAACGATATATGGAAGAAATCCGCCGTTAAGATGTTCGTCAAATTACTCATCATGAGCGGTGCGCTCGCTGTATCAGCCATAAAGCCCACACCGAGCAGGAAGACAAGCCTGCCGCTGCGGGAGAGTTTAAGCAGCGCCGTTGCCTCAAGTACGATCGGAACCATGATGAGAACGGTCCCGTCATTATTGAAAAACACCGTTATGAGGGCAGCCAGCAGCGACAAGCCGATGAACAGAAGCAGCTGCCGGTGGTGGAAGCGATATACGATATGAAGGGCAGCCCACCGGAAAAAACCATTATAATCGAGCAAAGAAGTAAATAGCATGATACCGATTAGCGAAAATGTCGCGTTCCAGACAAATCCCCAAATGTAGGCTGCATCCTCCGGCTTTAGAAGCTGAGCTGCGAATAGCACTCCTGTGCCTGCCAACGCGATATATGCCTCGTTGATCCCCTTCGGTTTTACTAATATGAGCGCTAATGCCGTAAAGAATACAGCAATTGTAATGAGCATAGACATCATTCGAACTCCTGACGATAGCTTTATAGCATCGTAAAATTTTGAAAAAAGTCATGCCTGTCCCCGTTTGGACATACCTTCTTAATATAGAGGGCCATCGAACGGAGGAAGGTAGACGATGTGGAAACGTATAGGAAAGGTGCTGCAAATCGCTTCGACCTACATGGGGACGATCGTAGGGGCCGGTTTTGCAACCGGTCAGGAAATATTGCAATTTTTTACCCGATTCGGATATTGGGGCACGTTCACGATTGCTCTGTCTACCGTGTTATTCATCTGGCTGGGCACGAAGATGATGCTCATTGCCAGCGAAATTAAGGCGAAATCCTATGAGGATTTGAACAAGTCCTTATTCGGCGATAAGTACGGGCGTCTCATCAGCCATTTCATGCTCGTCGTGCTTCTAGGCGTAACGGCTGTTATGCTCGCCGGCGCCGGCACTATTTTTTATGAGCATTGGAATATTTCCTATCAATCGGGTCTGCTTATTACGATAGCCGCATGTTACTTTTTGCTGCGCAAAGGGATGAATGCCATTCTGACGGTTAACGCTATCGTCGTCCCGATCATGCTTTTGTTCACGGCGCTCATCATGATCGATACGTTCCAAACGCCGGGAGCAGATAAGTTCTATAAGCTGTCAAGCGATTATTCCATTTGGGCCGCATGGGCTTCGCCATTTCTGTATACGGCCTTTAATCTCTCGATGTCGCAGGCTGTGCTCGTACCGCTTGGTGCAGAGATCCGCGACCGCAAGCTGATCATTGCGGGCTCTTGGATTGGCGGCATCGGCATCGGCTTTATGCTGCTGGCCGGACATATCGCTCTATCCGTTCATATGCCCGGCATTCAGCAGTTTGCCATTCCAATGGGCGGCATCGCCAGGCAGCTTGGACCCAGCGTTCAATTTATTTATATTTTTATTATTTTCGCGGAAATCTTCACAACGCTTATCGCTGACATTTACGGGCTAACCCTTCAACTGCATGAACGGTTGAAATGGGCCCGCAGCCTGATTGTCCTTCTCATCCTTGCCATTTGCTATGTAGCCAGCCAAATCGGGTTCGGCACGCTGCTCTCGACGCTTTATCCGTTATTCGGATTGATCAGCTTCGGCTGGCTTATCCTGATTATCCGCAAGCGGGTATCGCTTAACTAGTTGTGCTGGAATATTTAATAATAAATATTAAATTTGAACGAGCGCGGCGTCTTTACAATGCGCAAGCATTGCGTCCCGGACATGCTCATGACAGGTCATCACAATAATTTGCCTATCGCCCGATAGCTCCGCCAGCAGCCTCGTAACGGCATGCAGCCGCTTTCGGTCGAAATTGACAAACACATCATCCAGCATAAGCGGCAGCTTGGATCCGCGGGAGGCTTCCTCCGCCAAAGCGAAGCGCATCGCTAAGTAGACCTGCTCCGCCGTCCCTCTGCTTAACAACGTGCTGTCAATAAGGCGGCGCTCCGCGGATTCGAGCCTTATCCCGGGCTCTCCCGGCGTCGTCAGCACCCTGATATACTTGCCGTCCGTCAGCTTCGCAATAAAACGAGATGCATTGCGGAGCACGACAGGCTGGCGCTCTTCCTCATATATCCGTTTCGTTCGGCTTATTAACGCAGCGCTCACCGAAAGGATTGCATAACGCTCTGCATCCGCCTCCAGCTGCGCAACCGTCATTTCTTTCTCGGAAACGAGCATTTGGTGCTCCTCTTCCTTCAGCAGATGATCGAGAGACTGGCGCAATCTTCCCCGCTGTTCAAGCTGCTCCCGCTTCTGCTCCTCCAGCTTATCAAGCTCTGCCTGCGATTTCGCTTGCAGCGCTTGAAGGCGCTCTTCATCATATGTCCCATACAGCTCTTCCAGCTCGGCAATCGTTTCCTCCGGCATGCCTGCCGTTATCTCCAGCTCAAGCTTAGACAGCTCAAGCTCAAGCTCCTGCAGGGAGCGGCGATGCTCAAGCGCCAGTTCGTACTGCGTTTCGCTTGAAAGACCTGCCGCATCCATGTGGAGGGCGATTTGCTGCTGCAGCTCTTGCAATCTGATCTCATCAGCCTGCCTGGTCATGTGCAGCTCCTCACGGCGCGCGATAATGCCGAGCGCCTCCTGCTTTGCTGCGGCGTGCCGGCGCGTCTCGGCATGCAGCAGCCGCAAGGCGAGCACCGGGTCAGCGGACAGCTGGACGGCAGCTTCATCGAGATGCGAGCACAATTCGGCAGCCTGCTTAGCGTAAGCGGCCAGCTGCTTGCCTGCGGCGGCCTGCTTCGCCGCGAGCCGGTCGTATTGCTGCAGCCGCTGCATGGCTTGCTCGGCAAGCTCGAATGCTTCAAGCGCTGCTGCCGGCGACATGCCGGCAGGGAGCGAGCGCGCTGCCAGCCAGCCGGCCCATTGCCGGGCGATGGCTTGCCTTGCTTGCGCGGCGGCGTCGGCGGCCTCGCTGCGCCCTGCAGCGTGCGCGCGCAGCCGCTCCAGGCGGCGGGCGAGCTCGCTGCAGTTGTCGATGAGGCGCTCGCTGTTTTGCAGCGTCTCGAGACGGGCTTCGACTGCGGCGCGCAGCTGTGTGCGCGCCTGTTCGGCTGCGAGCAAGTGCTCAGCCGAGCTGTGATGCTTCGCGGCAAGCAAAGCTGCCGCTGCCTCTTGAGGCTCATACACCATAGCCTCCAGCGCTTGATGCACACGCATCTCCCTCTCGCTCAGTGACGAATCAGCCGATCCATTTGCCGTCGGCAAGCCTCCCCGTCCCCTTCCACGTCCTTGTCCGCGCAGCCGCCCGCCATTCGCGCCTGCCGCATAGACTGCGCTGCGGCTCCGCAGCAGCGCAGCGGCAGCGAACGCCAACGCTGCTCCCGCCAGCGCCAGCGCAGCTAGACCCGCTCCGCCGGCAGCGCCGCTGAGCGCGGCAGCCCCCAGCGCTAGCGCGGCTCCGCCAGCGCCTGCCGCCGCAGCCCACAGCAGGCCGGCTCCGCTTCGGCCCGCTGCTGCCGCGCCGCGGCCAGCCGCATCGCTTCCGCTCGCGCCTGCGGCGGCTCCGGCAGAGCGCGCCCGCTCGAGCTCCCACTCGCGGAGCGCGCTATCTAGGGCGTTCCACGCCCCCTTCAGCGCATCCCGCGTGTGCGGAAGCACCTCAAACCCTACGCCGCCAACCTGCCCTTGCCTGGCCGTATCGCGTTCAACGGCTGATCTCGCTTCCTCCCAAGCGCTGCTTGCTTCAAGCTCCTGCTGGCCCAGCGTCTCCAGCTCAGCCGCGAACCGTTCCTCTGTCCGCAGTTGCTCAAGCTCCTGCTGCCTTGCGATCCTCACATAATCGCGATCGGCGACGGTTACATGGAGCTCTCTTAACTGCCGCTCCGTCCATTCCGGCGCAATGCTGCATACAAGCCTCGCAATCCGCTCGTCATGCTCCCTCAGCTCCGCTTCCAGCTCAGCCCCATCCTGTTTAAGCTTTCGCATGCTATCCGACGTTTGGAGCAATGCCTCCGTTTCATCCCCGAGACGGATCAGCCGCTCGTCGTAGCTAACCGCCTCAAGCTGAAGTTCCAGCAGCATGGCTTTCTGCCGCTGCTTCTCGATTTCCTCGCGCAGTTCCGCCCGTTGTCTGAGCAGCTCCTCCCAGCTTTTCTCCGCATGCAGCGAAAGGCGAGCAGCGTAAGCGATACTCTCGCGTTCTATCAACAGCTTCTGCTTCCGAATCCACAGCGGCCTGGCCGAGCATGCCTTGTTCAGCAGCTTTTGACGAGTCTCTCTCGCAGGCAGCTCCTCCGCAAGCCATCGAAGCAGTTCATCAAGCTTCGCCGTCTGCTGCATCAGCTCATTGTACGAGGCAATTGCATCCTCCCGCTTCCGCAGGGAGGTTTCGAGCTGCTCGATCGTTTTCAGCTGCCTATTGATCTGCTGATTCGTGCCGCGCGGCTTGAATAGCGATTCCATCTCCTGCGCTAACCGCTTCTCCGCTGCCGCAATCGATTTGCCGCTGTCCCAACCCGCCTGGTACAAATAACGTCCGAGCTCATCGCTGGACAACGCGCCTACCTCCTGCAGCTCGGTAAGCGTGATTGCGAACAATTGCCGGTACAGCCTTTCGCTGACGCCTCCAAGAAACTGCCGCTCCCAATCCGACTGGGTGAGTACTGCGCCTTCCGAAAAAGCGGCTTCAGCAGCATCGACGAGTGAATCCAAGCAGTCGTTTAACTGCCGGTTTCCGCTCGGCGCATGACCTAACCCGCGCAATCTAAGCTTACCTGAGCCATCAACCGCATAACGCTCAACAACGTACTGCTCATCCGCCGCATCTCGAAAAAACAACCGTCCGCCATGTTTGCCGCCATTCACAGGCTCCTGCCGCTCATTCGGCTGCCCGCGTTTGGCGAAGCCGAAGAGCATCGATCGAATAAAGCCGAACATCGTGCTTTTGCCCGCTTCATTCGGACCATACACGATGATCACGGGCGCATCGAGCGGAACATGCCGCCCATACAGCTGTCCGAAACCGTCAATCTCAGCCTTCAAAAGCTTCATGCTTCATCGTCATCTCCTAAAGTTGTCGTATAAGCCTATTGCCCAAGCATAGTCAGTCCTGATCATTTCCATGGATGGATCCAAGCGTAAGCTCCCGCGCCAGCTCCAGCCAGCGCTCCGGCAGCTCGTCCCATTTGTCCTTCATAAGCCTGCCCAGCTTCGGATGACCGGCAAGCGGGCTTACCGTGTCTCTTGCAAAATCCCGCCACAGCGTCTTATCCTCTGCTAATGCAGCGCTGAATCGATACAGCTCCCCGGCGAAGCTGTCCTCTGCTGCAAGCTCCCGCCAATTCAGCTCAGCTCCTGTAAGCGCCTCAAGCCCATGCACGAATACCCACGGCTCGCCGGACGAATACGGTCTTCCCTCCTGAAGCTGCTCAAGCAGCGTTCGAAGGACCGCAGGTTCGGATAGCTTGTGATGCAGCGGGCCGCGGCCGGTCATGCAAAGG
Source organism: Paenibacillus sp. J2L1-98 (assembly GCF_056269405.1). Taxonomy (NCBI): domain Bacteria; kingdom Bacillati; phylum Bacillota; class Bacilli; order Caryophanales; family Paenibacillaceae; genus Paenibacillus; species Paenibacillus sp. J2L1-98. The sequence continues at coordinate 605,112 of NZ_JBWDNW010000001.1, forward strand.
CGAAGCATGACGGAACGGCCTTCAGCCTCGTCCAAAACCCGGTCAATCTCTGCGTCGAGCTGCTGCAAAAGCTCTTGCTCCGAGTTAACACCGGCAATAGAACAGTTATGCTCGAACCAACGCACCTCATCTAGCGGCAAAAAGGTCAGCCGGGCAGCTCTAGCTGCCGTCACATCTACGATATAGCAGCCCTTCGCTCCCGTTTCGCGAGGATTTCTCCCTTGCGTATTACCGGAATAAACGACATGCGGATATTCATGCAGCACTTTTCGGTGATGGATGTGGCCAAGCGCCCAGTAATCGAACCCTTTGCCGCCAATTAGCTCGTCGAGCGCGCATGGCGCATACGGATCATGTGATCCGTCGCCGTCGACATTGCCGTGCAGCAGCGCGATGTGAAACGGCGCCTCAGGTTGAATAAAGTACCCCGCTGCCACATTTTCCGTCACCACGCGCGTACCGTACGATCTGCCGTAAACAAAAGCAGCCAGCTCACCGCTTTTACGGTAAGCCGGCCGATATTCCATTTGATCCGCTCCAAAAACATAGACGTTCGGCGGCAGCTTTAGCGCTGCCCGCGCGCCATTTAGCGGATCATGGTTTCCATGAATGACATACACGGCAATTCCATGTTCTTCCAGCTTCTCCCATTCCCGTACGAGCATGAGCTGAGCCCGCAGCGAGCGGTCGGCTTCATCGAACAAATCGCCGGCCAGAACGATAAAATCCACTTGTTCGCAAATAGCGGCTTTCGTCAATTGCCGCAGCGCCGCGAATGTTGAATCGGTCAATGCCTCTTTTACGTGGTCCGGTGCCTTTACAAGCCCGCGGAACGGACTGTCCAGATGCAAATCTGCTGCATGAATGAATCGAAAGGGTACCGACATTCCAAAACCACCTGTTCCGATAGAGTGAGCCGTTATTCCGGCTTCATATGGATATAAACTTTTTTCAGCTGTGCAATGACCCGCTGCAGCGAGTACACCTTTTTCGCCTTATCCCAGCCTGCTCTAGCCAAATTGTACCGGTACACCGGATCGGTTACGACCTTCTCGAGCGCATCGGCCAGTGCTGCCGGATCCTCCGGCGGCACCAGCAAGCCATTGACTCCGTCTTCGATTTGCTCGGCAATGCCGCCTACGTTTGTGCCCACTAGCGCAAGCCAGCACAATGCCGCCTCCGCGAATACGGAACCGAATGCCTCCGCACGCGACGGAAGTACGAATACGTCGAAAAATGGCATAAATTCCTCAGGATGCAGCATGTAGCCGTAAAAGATGATATCGTCATATAAGTCAAGCTGTACGGCTAATGCCTCAAGCTCCTCGCGAATCGGTCCGTCTCCAATAATATGCAGAACAAACGGATGGCCCTTTTTCTTAAGCTCAGCGCATGCATGCAGCAGCACGTCCAGCCCCTTCGCCGGGACAAGCCTGCATACCGTAATAAGCTGCGTAATCGCATTTTCATGGGCGATTGGCTTAAATCGTTTTTCATCAAAGCCGTTCGGGATTACCTTAATCCGCTCCGGATGCTTGATATGAGGGGCTATGTATGAACGGAACGATTCAGATACCGTAAGCATATGATCCGCCTTCGCCTCCAGCTCCCCGTAAATACTCATTAGAAATTGATGCTCCGGGCCGCCGTCTTTAATTTTCCCGTTCAAAATAAGCTCGCGCTCATAGCTGGAGTGAATCGTCACCACGAGCGGCGTATCCGGAAATAGCTGCTTCATGACGAGCGCCGCAATCGGATGATGAGCATGTATAATATCGTACGGCTTGTTGATGCGCATTTTCGTCCACCATACGTAGTCTTTATAGGTTTGAATATATTTATCTACTATCAGGTTTCCGCTGTAGGCCGTATGATCGAAGGTCTCGAATACAACCTCCTCTTGCCCTTTGCTTCTTACCCGCTTAGGTAGAGAGAACAATTCCATTTGCCAGCCAAGCTTTATAAATCTATCCTGAATGTACGGGATCATGGAAGAAACTCCTCCCGGCTGCTCCGGTGGAAAAAACAACGCTTGTAAAATATTCATGGGTCCCATCCTTTCAACGTGAACGCATCTTCCAAACTATTCGCTCACCGTAAAACATGATATATTAGAACATATGTTTCTGTAAAGCTATTGAATCCAATCCTGCATAACGGTGGTTATTTCATGTCAATTACACAATGGCTTTCAGGCCCGAACGGTCAACTGCTCTCCTCATCGGCTGTCATCGTCATTCTCGTCTTAATGCTCTTTATGTCAGTAAAACTCTATTCGAGCTACCGCAATAAACATATTTACCGCTTGCTCATTACGGCTATACCGCTCATTATCGTCAAACAGTGCCTGCTCGCCGCTCTTGCCTTTCCGGGCTGGTCATTAATCTCGTGGTTTTATTTGGCTTTTGCCATATTGCAAATCATTTCTTTTATTATTATAAACTTTGTTTTCATGAAATTATATACTGGGCGTTCTGTTCAGCTGAAAGTCACTCCCTTTATTATTATGAGTATGATGACATTCGTCATTGCAGGCATACAATTTGCAATTGCGCCCTTTACGATTGAGACGGCAGTCCGTTCGCAAAATCTTACGTTTCCCGCACTCGACTTTTATGGCTTAATCGTCATTTTCATGATTATGCTTGACACAAGAAGCGCGAATATGAGCTCCAAATATTATGCCAGCCTCATCGTCTTCATCGCAAGCGAGCTGGCAAGGCTTGCTGATGCCTACGTTTTTCATGGCTCGCTTATTTGGTTGATATCTTTGAGCCAGCTGCTGCCGATCGTTTATTACACACTTTTATTTGTACTGCTCTTTGAATGGGTTATCGAGCGCCTCATGTATTCGTATCAATCCTCTATTATGGATGGCTTGACCGGGCTATATAACCGACGCCAATTTTATGTGAAGGCCGAACAGCTGCTGCAAAGCAGCAAGCCGATTGCGGTTCTTTTTTGCGATATCGATAACTTTAAGAAATTAAACGATACCCATGGCCATTATAAGGCCGATGGCGTGCTTAAACAGGTTGCCGAGATAATTAAGGAGGAGTCGAGCGGGATCGGTTCGGCGGGACGTTACGGCGGAGAAGAGCTTTTGAGCTGCATCAGTATCAAGCGGGTGAAGCCTGAAATCGTAGCCGAATCCATCCGGCGCAGAATCGAGCAGGAGACGATGGTAACGATAAGCGTAGGCTTCAGCACATCCAAAGAGAGCGGGGACATTCAAAAAATGATCAAGCAAGCCGATGAAGCCATGTACCATTCGAAGACGACGGGCAAAAACAAAGTAACGCCGTACAAAGCAGCTGCTTTCCGTAGATAGCCGCATGCTCAAGACTAGGCTTGCCCCTGTCCGTCAAGGCTTGCGTGTTCATAATGATTGCTGTTTTGGTTTACCCGATCAAGGAAATTATTCATCAGCAGGGATAAGGAGATCAGGATCGGTGGATCGTCCGGGCGGGGAACATGAAGCGTTACCTGCTGATGCGGCACGGAGAAGTATGGCGTAACGACGATCGGCTCCTTTGACCTTGTGCGCAAGGTGGTATGCGGAAGCAGAAAATCTCTAGCCTGCATCTCCCAAGAGACCGATGTGGCCATCAGGTAATAGGTGCCCGGCTTGACGCCCGTTAAACAAAAATCGCCCAAAGAGGAAAGCAGCGTCCCGTATAATGGCAGCCCTTCCGGAATCGGTTTGGCAAACAAGCCGATCAGAATGACACCTTCAAAAGGAATTTCGGCGTGAATGCTCCCTTCTATTCGATCGTGCAGTTTGGAAGGCGGATGCAGCGGACTCCAATGTTTAAGCTGTTGCAATGTGCGTAAGTGATTGTCCGCTTGCAGCGTCGAGTTTCGAAATTCAGAGGGCGTAACCCCTACCTTCTCGGTAAAGCGGGAGGTAAAGGTGCCAAGACTCTGTTGTCCGATCTCCAATCCGACATCACGAACGCTCAAATTCGTGTGCAGCAGCAAATCTTTTGCCTTCTGCAGGCGAAGAGAAGAAACATAATATAAGGGGGAAAGGCCGATTCTCTCTTTAAAAATTCGCGTGAAATGGTATGTACTATAACCTGCAAATCCGGCTAACCGGGAAAGAGGCAGCGGCTCATAAATATGCTGATGGATATATGCGATCACCCCGTCTATTTCTGAATACCGGTTCGTCACTATGACTGCACCATCCTTCCTCATTTGCAATTACCTGCAATTGCCGCACAATACAGAACTAGTGTTCGCATTTATATTACCATATATTTCATGAATATGGAATCACCTTTTTGTCATATCGAAATAACACCGCTCTGGCCTCTTACCTCAAATTTCCAATCGATAAATATATTTAACATTGCAAAAAAATTGCAAAAAACACCGCTGCAGCGTTTTTACAACCTTGATCAAGCCTGGTCCAGCCTGATCAAACCACTGCAGCGGTGTTTTTCTGTTTTTCTTTTGTGCGTATATCCAAAATCGATAATCTAATCGTCAATTGCCCTTGAAACAGCATGACTGTCAGGCTCATCTTAATCACGCAGCCGCTTTGTCAGACTTCGCCTCCAGGATACAGCGTCGAGCTGTAGAGGCGCTTCGGCTGCGGCAGCTGCTTTCCGCCGGAAGAGATCCCGCTTATATCAACAGACCGGCTGGAATAGACCGTGGCGGTAAAATCATTATAAATAACGACCTGCTCTGTCCCTCTGCCGAGCAAATCCGCATGAACAGCGTAACCGTCCGACGGAAAGCGGACGACCTCGTTCATCCACCCGTCGTATAAAGTCGGATACACGCCCCCGCCCCTCCGGTAAGCGAGTATGTAATCAGGCGCGCCCGGTTTCCAGTTCTGCAAAGTCTCGATGATCGTCAGCCAGCCGTCCGTTCTGCGGTCTTCCTTCCAAAGCTCCCGTCCTTCCGAATCGAGCAGAAACAAAGCATCCTTTCCTTTCCGCCCAAGACCGTCATCCTCGCGAACGAGACGATCCAAACCCGCGATCTGCATACCGGGCAGGTCGCGGCGAAACCGCCCAAGCGCGATATGCTGGGACTCGACCGATCCTTCATGCCGCCACAGCTCCCTGCCGTCCCGGTCGTACATGACGGTCACACTTCCCCCGATAACGAGCTCGGGTACACCGTCACCGTTCACGTCCCCTACCCAAATACAGTCCGCATGATCTTCCAAATCTCTGCAGCTCCATAGCAGCCTTCCTTGCGGGTCGAGCAGATCATAACCTGCCATCACCTCGTCCTTGCCGTCTCCGTTCATATCGTAGACCCAAGGAAAATGGCCCGGATTTCCCTCATGCGTCCACAGCAGCTGAAATTGCCGGTTCATCGCCCACATTTTATGATAGCGGTCCTTCAAAATAATATCGGACGCCCGGCCGTTATCGGACAAATTCGCAATAATGATACAGTCATGGGCATGCGGATCAGGGAGCGGATACGTTTCCTTCACCTCACCGCTTGCCCCGTCGATAATATGAAACTGATCGTCCATTACGCATAAAACCTCCAGCCTGCCATCGCCGTCTATGTCGTAGATTTGGGCCGGATAGTCGGAGCCTTGGCTGCCTGCCTCCGGATTCGGAGCTCCTCTCTGCCACAGCAATTGGCCTTCAAGGTCGAAGGCGGTCATGCTTTGTACCTGATGAGGGATATAACGAACATCCTGCCGGTTATCAGACTGCACGAGCAGCAGCTCCATCCGGCCATCTCCGTTCAAATCACCGAGCAGCATCTTGCAGCGCGGCCCCGCAGTGCTGATGTCGATTTTCCCCAGTTGTATTGCATCCATTGCCTCTTCCTTCATCGTTTTCCCTCCTAAACTCTAAGGCTGGCTTCCTTATGCGAAGCTCATTTGGCTGCCGCCTTTCACTTCGACGATGCCGCCGTCGACGCTTAGCCATACACTAGCTGCCGACGGGTTATATACGAAGCTGAGATCCGCGGAAAACTTCAGCTGACTGTACGCTTTCATATAATCCACGATCTGCAGGTTCGTAGCGTACCATATGTTGTCTTGGCCAGAGGTCAGCTCGCAAAAACGTTGGATAAGTTCCCAGTTACCGTCGTTATCAAACTCATAGCTATGTCCCCATACGTACATCAAATACAAATATTGCGTTTTGTGCAGACCGACGAACGTCTCCGCGCGCTCTAGCAAGCGGTCGTTATGATGGCAGGTAGGCTTCCATTCATGCCAATCATCAGGCATAGAGAAGCCTCCCGTCGTTTGCACGACCCGTGCGTATTCGATTCCCAAAGCGGGAAGCATCCGTTTAATTTCTTCGTTAAATGATCCGTTCGGGTAAGACATCCCGCGTACGGAATAGCCTGCAAGTTGTTCCAGTCTTTTTCGGTCCTCCATCACTTCATGGACGATTTGTTCCTTCGGGCAGCGCGCAATCGTCGGATGAGTAAGCGTATGAGCGGATACCTCATGTCCTTCATACAGAGCTGCCGCTTCTTCTTCCGTCAACCGGTTACCCGTGCCGAACAAACCTGCATTCAAATGGAATGATCCTTTAATGCCATAACGGTTGAAGATGGACACGAGTTTTCTGTCCGCCGTCATGCCATCGTCATAGCTCATCGTTAACGCCTTATGCTTGCCTTCCGGGTAGCATATTAATATTTTCGGCATAAACTCCTTCTCCTTCCTGTGCAGCAGCTATCTGCTGCGCTCATCCTTGTTCCAGATCCGCGGGTCCGTAAACGTTCAAGTTCGCATACTCCGCTATGAATGGCGACATTTGCCGAAATCCGATCTTTCCCGCTCCGAGTATCGGGCCAAAGGTTGCCCCGTCATCGACCCAGGACAGCACGGGAAGCCCGTTGATCGAAAAATCAATGCGCGGTCCCCGCTTCTGAAGCAGCATCCGATAGAAGCCTTTACAATCCGCGACCGAAGGCAGCGGGTCCGCACCTTGTGCGGCTAAGTGAAAGCCGTAGCTCTTCCGCAAATTGCAGGTATGAAATTCCCGCTCATCCGGCCAGCGCCTGCGGTAATACGAGAGATGAAAGGCATCTATGTCCCCGTGATGATATTGCTCGTACTCGCCCGTGCGCGTCGCAAGCGCCGTATCGAACAAATCAATGCCGTTTACACCTTCTGCCGCGAAAAAAAGTATGGCGAGGCCAGGCTCCCGAATCGGCCTAAATTCCCATGCCACTGCAAGGTCTGCCGGAAAGCTCTCCGGGCACCACATCACAAAATTCGCTTGCTGCCCCCCGTCCGGCTCGCGCGCGCTCTCCAGGCGCATCCGTCCCGCGGGGAACGTCATGACCGCTTCTCCTTCCACCCGAAAATGCTTCACATCTTCCAGCGACTTCAGCGGATTGCTGTAAAGCAGTCTCCATTCCGGCGATATCATGGCATAGCCTCTGCGAATAGTTCAGGCAGCCATTCGGCTATCAGCTCCAAGCTGATGATTGTGTTCAACGACCATTGCGCCGCTTCATTCGTATTTATCCAATCAATTTCCTTCAATTCACCGACATACGTAACGGTTGATACTTCCTCCTGAAGCGGCATTCGCGCAAATGGATTTTGCAGCAGCACCCTCCAAGTATGCTTCGCAGTAGCAGCATCCTGTTTAAAGTTGGCTCCGAACGCCGAAATTGCCATGCTAAGCACCGGATGCGCGAAGTTGCTGTCTTTGATCTCCCCGCCTGTAATAAGGTCCTTCTCCGCTTGTGACCGGTTATAAAACACGCCGAATTCGGCCATCCTCGCTTCCCATTCCGGGTCCTTAAGCATGGCTGCCAGTTCGAACCATACCTGCGGCGCACCCATGCTTACCGCTAAATGACGTCCCCAATTATCGTCGCCGAGCGGGGTCAGTATTCCGGTCTCGGGATCATAGCCGTAGGTCGGCCCGGAAATAAGCCCGAATTTAGCTTGCTTGACGCAATCGATGCCCACAACAATTTTGTCCCGGTACGTCTGATCCTCGAAGCGCTCCCATCTGGTCATCCAGTTCGAGCTAAAAGCCGCCCAATCCGGTCCGATCCGGATATGCGTCTTGTGCTCGTCCTTCGGAAAATAAGCGCGCATCGGATCTAGGTTAACGGTTGAGAAATCCGCATCCTTCACCTCATCCATAAGATCGCCAATTCGCTCATCAGCGGTCAAATAGTAATAGTAGCGGTGCAGGCCGGCCATAGCGATCCGCGCCTCCTTGCACCCGCAGCCCCAATGAACGACATTATGCCTGGAGCCGAGCCCCGCATATTCGCCGAAATGATAGACATCGACCTCGCTCGTATGCCGCGTCATCGCTTCGGCAAGCCGGAATACGTCCTCCCGGCCCGACCGCAGAAACATTACCCACAGCCACATATTCGGAGCAAGCTCCGTATTTTGCCAAGCGCAGCCGCCCAGATCATAATTCCATACATGTCTGACCGGATCATAGCTATGCATGAAGTCGCCGTAATCCCAGAAGCCGTACCACCTCCGCTGTTCGACCTCCGACTGGTAGAAGGCCACGATGCCCTCCAGCTTATCCTCCAAATACGTCTTCGCCGGCGTGCTGCGATCCGGCAATCCCCACAAGCCGAATGCGCGTGTCTCATGCAGGTAATCAGGCTCGCAAACGAGCATCGGCGGCGATCCGACTTGCTCGCGCATCGTTTGCAGCCGCTGCGGTCCCGGCGTTTCCGAGGTGCACCAAAGCGTCAGCTCGCTTGTATTGGCAATGCCGTACGGGGTTGCCCGCAGCTCCTCCGCTCCTTCGTAGGACGACTCCACATGCGTCTCTGTATCATAGTGCCGAAGATCCATTGCATCACCGTCCGGCGACCAGAACCAAACGGTAAGCTTCGCCTCCTGCGCAGCTGTTCCGCCAATTTCCAGACCGGAGGGATGCTTCTCCCAGAAGCTCCGCAAGCCGGCCGCCAAGCCTCCGCCTTCGCTGCCGACATAACCGAGGCCGCCTGCTCTTCGTCCCTCGGCCGCCTTGATCCAGCAGCATTCCTCCTTCGTCCGCTTCCATACCCCGTAATGATCGGCTGAGCGCTGCACCAGCTTGAAATCATCCCATACTGCCGAATCATCCAGCAGTCCCAGAAAATAACGGTCTTCCTCAGCGTCGAAATCGACGGAATCCCCTTTGGTCTGCCGCTCGAAGAGCTCCCTGTATTTGCCCTTTGTCCGGCGGGTGTGCAGCGTTTTCGGCGATTCGCTAAAAAAACCGCTGTCCCCCGCAAACCGGACATGGCGGTTGTATAACGGTCCTTTCATCGGAACGGTGAAGGCTATGCCTAACGCTTTGATAAAATCCGAATGCGGATTTCCGTCGTAATGGAAACTGTGTACGATACGTATCGTTTCAAGACCCGCATATACATATAATCGCAGTGTAATCGGCAGCCATTCCCTCGTTCCGGAATCGGAGCGATGCTTCCCCACCAGCTTGACGACCGCCCTAACCGGTCCGCTTTGCTCGATGGTCACCTTATGCAGGCGGCATGTAAAGCTTTCCTCGCGAATGGTTTTAACGCCGGAGACGGAGCTGCGTCCTTCCTTGACCGATACAAGCTTGCCTCCGCTGCACAGCAAGGCGCCGTTTCGGAGGATACGGTCAATGATCTTCTCTCCTTGCTTTGGTACGACTAACGATATAACGCCCGTATCCAGCACTATGGATTCATCGGTTTCCTTCACGGTGACCGCATGAGCCGCTTCAGCGCCATTCCCATTGACAACCTCGTAGCCGTCAGGCGCGGAAGTCAAGGAAGCCGCTGCATGCGCGGACCATTTGACGCTGCCGTCGGGCCAAAAAGCGGTTGGCCAGCTTTGCATAGCGACTTTCTGTCCGCCGCCTTTATGATGCAGTGCAAGTGCATCCTCACGCCGCAAGTCCCCTTCCTTCCACGGAATGCCGAAGGTTAACCCGACCGGTTCAGTTTCCGAATGGTTCAACCATCGCAGCTTAACGGAACTTGTTGATAACATCATTAAAAAGCCTCCTTTGAATTGCAGGTTAGCATCACGCATACCTGCATCGTACAGAGGCTGTCATTTGCAATCAATTAGACATTATTGATTGCGGATTTCGTTAGACTTGCACATTTTTAACGGATTAGCACTTTATTGACGGCGGCTTAAGCCGCTTATTCCGCTTGGCTTAGCTCGCGATACCTGCTTGGTGTCATGCCCTCCAGCTTTTTGAATATCCGGTTGAAGTAGCTGTGCTGATAGCCGACCTGCTCGGCGACATCATTAATTTTGAGACCGGATTCCCGGAGCAGCTCCTTCGCCTTATCCATGCGGAGCCCGGTCAAATAATCGATAAAGTTTTTGCCGGTCACCTGCTTGAACGATTTGCTCAAGAAAAACGGATTCGTGCCGATATGATCGGCACAATTGTCGAGCGAAATATCCTTCATATAATTTTGCTGCAAATAAATCATCGCCTGCTCGATCAGCCTCTTCACCTGAGAATCGGAACGCCCGCCAAGCTCCTTCAGAAACGGTTCGCAAACGCGGTCTTGGAACCAGCTCAAAATAAGCTGCGGCTCCCGTATTTGCGAAAGCTGCTCATACATATTCACGCATTTGAACAGACGGGTCGGCTGTATCCCGGAAACCATAATGGCATGCTGAACGCTTCCGAGCAGATGCAGCATCCCCTGCTGTACATCGACCGCCTTTGCCCCTTTGCACGACAGCGTATCGAGAAAAGCGCGCAACAGCTCGCCAGCATCCGCCGCCTGTCCGGTTCGCAGCGCCTGAATGAATTCCCGCTCCAGCGTAAACGGATATTGCGGCTCCTCGCTCCCGTCTCCGCGGGCATGCAGCTGTCCGATATCGATCAGCTGATTTTCGTTGCCGAAATTCCGCTGGCTTGCCGCATGCTTCGTCTCTTCAAACGATAAAGGGATATTCGAAACCGCATCTGCAGGCTCGCTTATGGCAATCGTAAGGCGCATGTTCAAAATATGATTGACCGCATGCGTCAGCTCCCCGCCAAAAGCCTGTAGCTCCGAAGCGTACGAGCCGTCCTTCGGTACGATCAGCAGCAGTCCTGCCGAAAGATCATGGAAATTAATCGTTTTGCTTTGCTCAAAATGCTGAGCCGCGAACTCCTCGATCATATTGACCGCAGCAAATGTGACAAGCCCCTCATCCCCGTATTTGAATTTCCCTTCAAGGCTGGTCATTCCTGTCAATTGCATATAAATGACGATAAACCGGTGGTTATCCACCTTCCACTTGTAGCGCTCCATCCTTCCAAGCAAATCCTCTTCCGAATACGCATACAAATAGCCTTGCAGCAGCTGATGCAGGAAGCTTTCCTTCACGTAAGGGAGCTGCTCCGAGAGCTTGGAATGGAGCTCTGTGCTTTCCCTGTTCAAGTTATGCCATTGCCGCTCGATGAGCGAGAACTCGTCCCCGTTTTCCTGCGGCAGCGATTTGCCCGCCATAAGCACAGTCAACAGCCGATTGACGGGCGAGTAAATCGTACGCGACGCAAACCATGCAAGCAGAGCAGCCAGCAGCAAAGCGCTAAGACTGACCGTAAAAATGATTTTGGATATGAAGACGACAGGCGCCGTAATGCTCGTAATCGGAGAAGCCGAGACATAGGTCCAGCTGTCCGAAATTCTTGAGAACTTGCCATACGTAACGGTAAAGGTAGATCCGCTCCAATCGAAGAAGAAGGAGCCCTCGTCACGGTCCTTAGCCGCTATCTCTTCTCTTAAAGCAGCAACGAAGGGCGATTCAATACCGTTTCCGCCTGCAGAGGCAAACAGCTTGCCGTTATCCTGCAGAAAAAACGTTTCACCGCCGTCATAGGGAGTCATCGAACGCAGCATGTCCCCCACTTTCTCGTTATCCAGACGGATAAGCAGCGCCCCAAACGGCTTTAAGCTCCCACCGGGTATATGGTGAACCAGCGTCAGTTCCTTCGCCTGAGGACGCTGCGGATCAAACGCCGCTTCGGTCCAATAAGTTACTTTATCCGACCGCAGCAGATCCTCATAAAGGTCTTGAGCCGGCTTAGCCGAAAGCGGCGCATACTCAGGATCGAACAAGACGGGCTGCTCATCCCCTCCGAGGTATAGCTCAACCAGCTTGTTAATCGTATTCGAGCCCTGCATAACGAGCAGCGTCTTCGTAATGTCCCTCGCCTTCTCGAAGTCTTGAATAAAGTTACGGCTTTCGAGGCTGTAATCGAATTTGGAATCAAACGCCCAATGGGATAATGTCAGCTCCAAATTCGTTAATTGCGTGTCTATGTTCCGAGCCCTCTGTTCGATCTGCTTGTTGTGCAATTGCAGCAGCTCGCTTTCCAGCCGCCCGCCTGCTATCCCGTAAACGAGCGCGCCTGTAATAAGCCCCGGTATGCTGGCTACGATAAGAATCATAATTAAGCTTTTCCGGTAAAAGCGACCTTTCGCTCCGCTTTTTCCTTTTTTGCTGAGCACGAGCTTCAAGTTCATTTCCTTTAGCATATTCTCACCAACCGAATCAGATATGTATTTTTCAAACCTCAACCGCTTATGTAAACGCATTCAATTCTATTGTCCAAGAATATATCGCATCGGGGAAATGAACAAGTCCTTTTTTCAGTATTTCTATCATTCCGTAGAACTACGGCAATAGACAGAAGACCCGTTTTGTCGCAAACGGGCTCTGCCTATTGTATACTGCTGATTTATTTGCCGGCTGCGTACAGCTCATTCATTTCTTTGATCAGATCATCGCCGCCGCTCTTCTTCCACAGCTCGAGTGCTGCCGTGAAGCCCGCTTCGTCCAGCTGTCCAACGATAAATTTAATGCGGGCGTCATTGAGAATGTTATCCAGCTGCGCCCCTTTCTCCGTGTATACCTTAGATATGAACGGTTCCGCAGGATTGGTAACGATATACTTCACATTCTCCTTCTGCAGCTCCGTTTGCTTCAGCCTCAGCGGTGTCTGCTTCACTTTTTTGGCGCGGTCCTCAGGAATAAAGGTGAGCATTTGATTGAGACCCTCCACCTCGGATTCCATAAGCACCGTATCCTTGCTGACTACAACCGAATCCTCTTCAATCGTATGATGCTTGCCTTCCAAGCCATAGCCGAGCATCGTCTGCAATTCCGGCGCATTAAGCTGATCGATGAACGTCAAAACGCGCTTCAGCTCCTCCTCCGTCTTTACCGCCGATTTTGGAATGGCCAGCATGCCGGCAAATCCGGAGGTCGGCAGCGTATGCAGCACGCCGGCAGCATCCTTCACGCCGCCGAACACGTCCACGAAATGAACATCCGGCTGATCCTTTCCTGCAGCAGCCAGCGCAGCGTGAATTTTGTCGTCGACGCGGGCCGCGCCATCCACGACGTCTATAATAACTCCAGCTTGATTGTTCACGAGCGGATCGGTCCATTTCGCGGAATCCATAATGGCGAAATCCTGATTAATGAGCTTCTCGTCATAAAGCTTTTTCATAAATTTTAACGCCTCGAAATATTCCGGCGTCAAGTGGTCCGGCACGAGCTTGCCGTCCACTTCTCCCCATTTATTGGGTGCGCCGAACCAAAGTTTAATGTTGTCGAAGCCGCTCGCCCAGCCTCCTGTCCATTTCACAAGCACCAGTCCGTATGTGTCCGGCTTGCCGTTTTTGTCCGGATCCTGCTCTTTAAACGCTTTCAACATGTTGTAAAAGTCATCAATTGTCTCCGGTACGGGCAAGCCTACGTTGTCGAGCCAGTCCTTTCTGTAATAAACGCCGTTTCGCCCAAGGGCGCGGCCGCGATAAATGCCATAGTTTTTTCCTTCTATGGAGGAATTGTTTAAGATGACCGGATTAGCGCCGCTAAGATTCGGATAATCCTTCAAATAGCTGCCGAGCTCCCAAAATGCGCCTGATTTGGCGGCATTCACGAAGCTGGGCGATTTCACATCGGGTACATACATGATGGCCGGAAGCTTGCCAGACGCAAGCGTAATGTTAAATTTGTCCACATATGAAGCATTCGGCACCCACTCGAAATGAATGTCCGTGTTCGTGCTCTTCTCGAGCTCTGCTGCGACCGGACTATCGTCCTTCGGATAATTCGTTTTGAAAATCGGCAGCATGATGTTGAGCTTGAGCGGCGTTTCCGCTTTGCCGCCTGTATTCGCCGGTGCCGCATCTGGCGACGCCGTGCCCGGCCCCCCGTTATTTGCTCCGTCGTTTTGCTGCGTACATCCGATAAGCGTACCCGCAGCAAGCGTGCCGGCCAGCAGCAGCGAAGCCCATTTATTCACTTTGTTTCGATTTCCTTTCATGCATGTACCTCCCTTAGATAGTTGTATTATATCGTAAAATCGTCTGCCAGCGGTCAAGCTGCTGTCCGGCAGGCGAATGTTACCGCAGTTAGCCCTTGATGGATCCAATCAGGACACCTTTGGCAAAATGCTTCTGGAGGAACGGGTAGACGAGCAAAATCGGAACGGTGCCGACAACGATAACGGCCATTTTGACCGATTGATCCGGCGGCTTGACGAAATTTGGATCCATCGCGTTCAAATCTCCTGCAGCTGCCTGCGACAGCAGCACGATTTGGCGGAGCAGTACCTGAAGCGGCCACTTCTCCGGGTTATTGATATAGAGCAGCGCGGCAAAGAAATCATTCCAATGCCCTACCGCATAAAACAGCGTAAAGGTTGCAAGCACCGGCTTTGAGAGCGGAAGAACGATTCTCCACAACAAGCCGAGCTCCGTGCAGCCGTCCATTTTTGCCGCCTCTTCTAATCCTGGCGGAAGCTCCTGGAAAAAGTTCTTGACGATAATCAAATTAAATGCGCTAACTGCTCCGGGCAAAATAAGCGCCCAGTAGGAATCCAGCAGCGCCAGCTCGCGGATGACGAGATAGGTCGGTATCATCCCGCCCCCGAACAGCATCGAGAAGACGACGAGGTTAAGCACCGTATTGCGGCCCATCAGGCTGCGCCGGGCGAGCGGGTAAGCCATCGTTACGGTAAAGAATAAATTGACCGCCGTACCGAGAATGGTGACGTACATCGATACGCCGATGCTTTTCATAATCGTATTGGTTGAAAATATAAATTCGTACGCTGCCAAGGAAAACGTTTCCGGAATGAGAAACACCGCTCGCTTCGTCAGCTCGGCATCGGTTGCAAACGAGCCCGAGATGACATAAATAAACGGGACAATCGCAGCGATTGCGAATACGCCCAAAAAAATATAATTGGCCACGTCGAATATCGTTCCTGGAACCGTTCTGTATGTTTTCGCCACTATGATGCTCCCTTCTCTCGCTTATCCGTTTAATAGAGTCCGGATTGTCCGAATTTTTTGGCTAAGTAGTTGCTTCCCAGCACGAGAATGACGCCGATAACCGCTTTAAACAAACCGACTGCCGTACTGTAGCTGAATGCTCCCTGCGTAATCCCCATCATATAGACGTAAGTATCGAATACCTCGGCGGCCTCGCGGTTGAGCGGGTTAAGCATCAGATAGATTTGCTCAAAGCCGTTCTCAAGCACATTGCCCATTCGCAGAATGAGCAAAATAATGATCGTGCTGCTGATCGACGGAAGCGTGATATGCCAGATTTGCTTCCAGCGGTTAGCCCCGTCCATTATGGCCGCCTCGTACTGCTCCACGTCGACAGCCGCAAGCGCCGCCAGGAAAATGATCGTGCCCCAGCCGCATTCCTTCCAGATGGTTTGAAGGATAATGATCGGCCGGAACCAATCGGGGCTTGCCAGAAACTCTATTTTTTGCCCCGTATAAGCATAGAGCAGCTCATTGACAGGACCGCCTGCCGTCGTCAAAAATACGTACGTCATACTCGCCACGATGACCATCGAAATAAAATGCGGCACGTAAATCAACGTTTGAACCGATCGTTTGAAGATGGCAATCCGCACCTCATTGAGCAAAATCGCTAAAATGATGGGCGCCGGAAAGAAAAAAAGCAAATTATAAAAGGATAGGAGGAGCGTATTGCGCAGCAGCATGAAAAACTCGGGATTCGAGAAAAACAATCTGAAATGCTCCACGCCCACCCATTCGCTGTTCCAGAAGCCCGTATAAGGCTGGTAGTTTTTGAAGGCGAGCAGAACGCCCCACATCGGAACATATTTGAAAATTAAAAAATAGAGCAAGCCTGGCAGCAGCAGAAAGTAGAGCCATTTGTCCTTTTGCAGCCTGCTCAGCAAGCTCGGCCGATATATGGAAGATGGCCGTTTAAGATTTTGAGCTGCAACCTGCTTCATCATCGTTCACCTCCGGGTGTCGTTTATCGCCTCGCTGGCGATGTAACCCCATTATGCGAGAAGCGTATGATTTCCAGCAATTAGACATTATTGTGCCCGGCACAGCTGGGCTTTTGCGGTGCCGGGCAAGAAAGTGCAAAGCGTGCAAAACTATCGCAATCACGAATGAAGGCGCGCCAAAAAAATCCAATTTTAAGCGTTTTCCCATTTATTTACAGTAAAAGAAAACACGATGGAAAGGGAAGGTGTTCACGGAATAGAGACAATCATGTGCACGCCAACAACTGCGACTTGTGGAGAAATATAAAACGGGGAGACCTTTTGGATTATGGAGACGAGCCCGTCCTTTAGCGGGTCATTGGCAAGCAGCGCAGTACCTCATCCAATCGGATATGTGAGAACAGAAGCCGTCGTGGCAACGCACTTGGCGCAGACGGCTTCTGCTGCTGGCACTTGAGACAGAAGCCGCATGGCTCTGTCCTCTGCGCACGGGGAAAACCAACAATCGGCTACCAAATCGTGCTGGGGGTCTGGCGGAATCTGGATCGCGGGGCCGTTGACCGGCGGACGTACAGAGCAGCATACCATTCCTACCGATGCCGCGCTTGGGGCGCTGGAGAAAGAAGCAGGTGCAGATACCGTCTATATGTATCCGATGGATGATGATACGGGGGTGTTGCTTTCGGAATTTCCGCACCGCTTGGGATGCGGAGCGCCGTTTTCGAGCCGCGCGAGGCGGCCGCGTGCCTGCTAGAGCTTGGACGTTATGAATACCGGGTCATCCGCTTTTAAGGTCCCGCCTAGCAAACGTATCAACCGCGTTTCGATACAACCCGCTTCTCCAGCGCATAAAGCTCGTCCTCGAGCGTCTGCATCTTCTCGAGTACGGCTTTGCGCGCGTCCTGAATGGCATGATTGTACACATGCGGCCCAATTTCTTGGATCATAAAATCAATCAGCTGCTCCGCTGCGATCGATCCGATCGTCTCCGATCGTTCCAGCTCGAAATACTGTTGAATACTCGAAGTCAGCTGATCCTTTTGTTCCTTCGGCAGTTTCATTACTAACATGCGTTATCCCTCCAATTGTCCCTTAAGAACGGTTACTGCTTGTCCCGACAAATAAACCCGCGCGCCATCCGGTCTCACCTTCACGATGCCGCCGCGCTCCGATGCCTGATAGCCGACAAGCTCGTCTTTGCGAAGCCGCTTTGCCCAATATGGCGCAAGCGCGCAATGAGCTGAGCCCGTTACGGGATCCTCGTCGACGCCCGTGCCGGGATAAAAGGCCCGTGACACGAAGTCATAAGGGGAGCCTGATGATCGGCTCGTCACAATGACACCGCGGGCTTCCAGCCGGGCAAGCAGTCCGAAATCCGGACGCAGCGTACGAAGCGTCGCCTCGCTGTCCACCTCGACGAAATAATCCATCCGGTTGCGGCCGACGAATCTCGGAATGAGCCCCAAACCTTGCACAAGCTCCTCTGGCGCAACGGCTGCTGCCGGCGGCTCGGCCGGAAAATCCATATCGATCCAATCCCCTCTAAGCGTAGCCGTTAATAATCCGCTTCTCGTCATGAAGCGCGCCGTTTCATGACGGGGCAACCTGCCCGATTCCCATAATACATGTGCGCTCGCAAGCGTCGCATGTCCGCATAAATCGACCTCTGCCTCAGGTGTAAACCACCGTAAATGATAGCTCTCCGCCCCAGCCACAAGGAAAGCCGTTTCCGAAAGATTCATCTCTGCCGCAACCAGCTGCATCCAGCTTTCATCCTGCGGCTGCTCCAAAAAGCAGACGGCAGCCGGATTGCCTTTGAAGCGTTCATTTGTAAAAGCATCTACGATATACAGCGCATAACTCATCGTTCTATCCTTCCTTTCTTTGCCCTGAACAAAAAAAGAGCCTGCTTTCGCAAAACGGGAGCGAATGTCATCCATTCCATACTCCGTTCGATTGCGCGCAAGCACTTTATATAGGTTATCCTTTGAGCGGAATAAGCAATTCTACCGGCTCTTCCTCCAAATGATGCTCGTCGATATAAAATACTTCTAACGATACGGCATTTTCTTGCTTCTCTAGCCGCATTTCGTTTATCCAAGTATGAAGCTGCTCATACCCTTCGCCGATTCTTTTGTTGGAGCAGGCTACCATCGCGTAACGATGCTCGGGAATCGTGAACTGCACCATTCCGGGTGGCAGCTCCTCTTGATGCTGCACCTCATAGCAAGCCCAATAAGTTGCAAACACTTCATTGCCGAAATAAGGACTGTACAGCACCGTAGATTTGGCAGCGTCATTCAGCTCGTGCTTGCGCTTCAAAAACTCGGTTTGCAGCCGAATGGCCTCATCCGGAAAGGATGAATACGGGCCACAGTAGCTAATTCCTGCCAAATGGAGCGCAGGCTTTGATACGATTGAGCAGTTTTCCACGCGGTTTCCTCCTTCGGATCTGTCAGGACTTTTGCGCTAGGATGAGCTTTCTCTGCCCATAGTGTATCATGCTTTACTAGTATATGGATAGTCGTTTCAACTTTAATCCTTCCGGCTGCAAATTGTACAGGCCGCTTGGCGGGCGCTACTCGTTTTCCAGCCGCTTCATGAACTCTTCGACCGCGCTATAGCCTTGCTGCTTCAGGTACCAGTTGTTCGCCGCTGCCTCTATTAATCCCGCAACATCTCTTCCCGGCTGCAGCTGAATTTCGATATGCGGAATTTGCACACCCATATATTGTGTAAACTTAGGCTCCAGCTCCAAATCGTTGTTCAGCTCATTGTCCCGCCACTTGGTGAGCTCGATGTCCAGAACGATGCGCGTCTCATCCTGAAAAGCCGTTCTGCCGTACAGCCTTACAACATTAATGAGACCGATGCTGCGCAGCGCGAGAAACTCCTTCGTCTTCCCGTTATGGGTGCCGAGCAGCGTTTGCGGGCTTAGCTTCTTCAAAACGACGATATCGTCCGCGACCAGCCTAGATCCCCGTTTGATCAGCGTATGGGCGGTTTCACTCTTTCCGATGCCTGACTTGCCGCGCAGCAAAATGCCTATCCCCGACACGTTCAGGCAAATGCCGTGTATCGACATTTCCGGGGCCAGTGTATTAAGCAGGTAAGTATCCAGCATGCCGAGAAATTGTGCGGTCGGAACCTTTGTACGCAGTAAGGGGATGCCTTCCTGGTCGCAATATTTGGTCAAATATTTCAGCCCTTCCTGACCTGCGGTGACGACGAAGCAGGGCGGATGATATTTAACGATGTTGCCGATATGGTGATTTCGCTCATCTTCGGTTAAGGTGTGCAAATACGTAATTTCCTTCCTGCCCAAAATCTGTACATGCTCCTGCGGGAAAAAATCAAAATAACCGGTAAATTCAAGCCCTGGACGATAAGCTCTCGCTTTCAGAATGGGCCTGTCAAGCTGATCGGCTCCCGCCAGCACCTCTAATGAGAATCGCTTGATAAGCTCACTTACTGCTATTGATTTCAATGCGCTGTTCCCCCTTTGTCGTCGTTTTAATCATATTCAACATGGCATCTCTTTTCCCTGCTGCTACGAGCCCGTAGAACGATAGTGACGAACCCCGATGCGCCATACGAGGAGACAGGGCAAAATGAAGAGGATTCCCGCTGCGGGCGCCAGCATATACGGCCAATCATTTCCAGACGTTTTATCTAACAGGTAAAGCAAAGGCAAATAGTTGACGCAGCCGAAAGGTATGATGAACGTAAAAAAGCGCGTGACCCATTTCTGGTAAATACCTAGCGGATACTGGGCCATTTCCCTTCCGCCATCGGTAAAAATATTAGCGATCTCCAGTCCTTGAATCGTCCAGAAACACATCGTTGCGGCCAGCATGAAGATACCGGTAAAAATAAATACGCCGCTCGCAACCATAAAGACGAGGGTAACCACCTTAAGCAGCGTCCACTCCAAGGAAAGCCGGCTGATCGCCCAGCAAAGTACGATAACGCTTTGCAGCAGCCGTCCCACACGAGTGAATTCGAACTTCGAGCCAAGCACCTGCAGGACCGTGCTGCGCGGACGTACCAGCACTCGATCAAAATCGCCATTCCCCACCAGAGACGAGAACGAATCAAAGCCCCGGGCAAAGCACTCGCTAATGGCAAACGCCATATGGATAATGGCGAAACAAAGCGCCACCTCATGAAAGGCCCACCCCTTGATTTGCCCGAATCGCTCAAACAGGAAATACAAACCGGCAAATATAGAAAACGGTACGAGAAATTGCCCGATGGAGAGCAGCCAAAACGAAGTGCGATACTGCATCTGCGACTTAAACAAGATCAATATATATTTTCCGTACAATCTCATTAACGTTACCCTCCATTTACGACTACTCTGCGTAGTGCCTTGGCCATTGCCAATCTGCCGAGTCCTACCAATACCAGAAACCAAATGATCTGAATCGCGATGCCGGCAAGCGCTTCCTCCTTCGGAATATGTCCGGAATAGACACGAAACGGAAAATCGGCTGTCCAGCGGAAGGGGAGCATATAAACAATGCTTTGCAGCCACGAGGGCATAAGCGGAACCGGTATGACCATACCTGCCAGAAACTCGCCGATCACGCCAAACATAAGCAGCGAGCCTGCGGGGGACAACGTAACGAAGACGGATATGTACATCAGCATCGAGATCGAAACGATCAATAGCAGCCCGAGTATAAGCGCAGCGATAAACAATAGAAAGGCAAACGGGTCTGACGGAAGCGGCATCCGATAGGGCTGCGGCAAAATAAATGCAACGGTTACAATCGGCAAGCTTCGCAAAAGCGCGCTCGCGAGCCGCTGCGCAAGCAGCTTGGCATACCATAAGCCATAGATCCCGCTAGGCCTGCAAAGCTCATAAGCGATATTGCCTGTCGTAATAAGCTGAAACAGCTCATTGTCGCGGAACCACAGCATGACAAAGGCAAGAAAGGCTTGCTGCAGCCACACATAGGTGATGAGCTGGGTTAATGAAATGGGAGGCTGCACAGTCGCCCCGCTATAAAACGCCTCAAAGACCATTATGATGACGAAACCCCAGAAAAATTGGGTTGCTATACCCGCAAGCGCAGCGGTGCGGTATTGCAGCCCGTTCGAGAGGCGCAGCTTGAAAACCGACATATAAGCCTTCATTATATTTGATGCTCCTTATACAATTGAACGATCATATCCTCGATCGGCAGCGTATCAATTGCCACATCAAGAAGCTCCACCTGTGCGGATAGACGGATCAGCACCTCTGAAATAACGACCTGCTCCGTATCCACGCTAAGCACAGCCCGCTCGGGCGACCATGCTTCCATAACCGTGCCGGGCACTTGAAAAGGCTCCGCTTGATGGCTGTATACGGCCGTAATGGTTTTTCGCGTCCCGAACTGATCGCGAATGGCGCTCACGCTGCCGTCATAAAGCTTCTTCCCTTTGCCGATCAGAATAATCCGCTTCGCCAGCGCCTCAATGTCATTCATGTCATGAGTCGTCAATATGATCGTGACGCCCTTCTCTTCATTAATGGTGCGTATGAACTTTCGTACCGCTATTTTGGATACGGCATCGAGGCCGATCGTAGGCTCGTCCAGAAACAGCACGCTCGGGCTGTGCAGCAGCGAAGCTGCGATTTCGCAGCGCATCCGCTGCCCTAGACTTAATTGTCTTACCGGGATCTGAATGATGTCCTGCAGCTCGAGAGTTTCCGTTAGCAAAGACAAGGTGCTTCTGTACTCCTGCTCAGGCACCTTGTAAATATCCCGAAGCAAATCGAAGGAATCGATGACCGGCACATCCCACCACAGCTGGGAGCGCTGTCCGAACACCACACCGATATGCTTCACATATTCGACCCGGTCCTTCCAGGGCGTGTACCCCATGATCGTGCAGGAGCCGCTGTCGGGTACGAGTATGCCGCTCATCACTTTGATCGTCGTTGATTTCCCTGCCCCATTAGGCCCGATGTAACCGACAATCTCACCCGGCTCAATCGTGAATGAAATATCGTTAAGCGCTTCCACGACTTTGTATTCCCTTTTAAATAGAGCCTTTACCGCCTGTCTTACGCCAGAAGAACGTGTTGCAACCTGATAAGATTTACTTAAACCATCGATTTTTATCACGCAAGTTACCTCCGTACAAGATTCAAGAGGGAAATATTAACATCGAAAATAAGGCGTGTCAATAAAAAATCGCTCTTTTTCCGCCGGGAAGGCCGATAAAGAGCGATTCATATGTTGTATGGCGATTAGGTTTTATTAAAAATTGAAGACGAAGTCATCGTCATTCAGCGGCTCGACGTGAATCGTACGTACATAGCCATTACCTTTTTTGGAGAAGAAATCATGCTGCTTCGTGTGCGTGCTGATGCCGTTGAACACGATCGGGTTAACCGGCTCCTCAGGGAAGTGCGGCTCCATGCCAAGGTTCATAAGCGCTTTATTCGCATTGTAGCGGACGTAGACATTCACTTCCTCAGCCAGGCCGACAGGAGCATACAAATGCTCGGTGTACACGATCTCGTTCTCGTACAGCTCGTTCAGCAAAGCATAAACTTCGATCTGCAGCTGTGCTTGCTCCTCAGGGCTAAACGTCTGGAACAGCTCTTGCGCAAGAACGCCAACGTATAAGCCATGAATGCTCTCGTCACGCAAAATCAAATCGATAATCTCGCCGCTGCTTGTCATTTTGCCTTGACCAGCCAAGTAGAGCGGGTAGAAGAAGCCGCTGTAGAACAGATAGCTTTCCAGGAATACGGAAGCTGCCATTGCTTTATACAGCTCTTTCGGACCCGTGATGTTTGAATACCAGGAAGAAATCAGATTTGCTTTCTTCTGCAGCTGTTCGTTTTGCTCCACCCATTGGAAGATTTCGTCGATCTCTTCTCCCGAGGCAAGCGTTGTGAAAATGCTGCTGTACGATTTCGCATGGATTTGCTCCATCATCGACATAAATGACAGCACCGCTTTACGCTGTAAGCCGTCCACATGCTCCAAAATTTTCGGCATGCCGACGCCGCCTTGAATCGTATCGAGCAAAGTCAGGCCGCCGAGCACGTTTTTGTACAGCGTGCGCTCAGCATCCGTCATTTCCATCCAGTCCATTTTATCATCAGATAACGGAATTTCTTCATCCGTCCAAAATTGCATCACATTTTGCTGCCAGAATGTTAATGTAAAATCGTCATCCGGGCGATTCCAGTTTACAGCTTTCATTTGGTGAGCTCCTTCTTTGCTACGTGAGCGTCTATTAAAATTGAACTTAAACTGCGCAGCTCGTGCATTCCTCAACAGAAAGCCGCTTCGTTCTTGTGTAATAGAGCGATTTAAGCCCTTTTTGCGCGGCATAGACGTAGAAGCGCGCCAGCTCGCGAGTCGTCACATTACTATTAACATGCAACACGGATGAAATGCCTTGGTCAACGTGCTGCTGAATTTCTGCAATTAGATCAATCAGTTTGAACTGATCGATGTTGTAAGCCGATTTATAGTAGAAGTAATTATCTTGCGACAAGTACGGCATTGGGTAATACGTTGTCGAGTTCGCATACGTGCGCGTTTCAATATGCTCCACGATCGGCATAACGCTCGAAGTTGCGTTTTGGATGTACGAAATGCTTTGTGTCGGCGCAATCGCCAGACGGTAAGCATGATACAGGCCGTGCTGCTGCACTTTCTCTTTTAAGGCAGCCCAGTCCTCAGGCGACGGAATTTCCATGCCCTCGAACAATTCCTTTACTCTATCCGTTTTTGGACGGAAATCGTTCTCTACATAACGAGTGAAATAAGTGCCCTTCGCATATTCGGAACGGTCGAAATCTTTGAACGTAATGCCGCGCTCTTTGGCGATCTCCATGCTTTGCTCGATGGAGTAGTAGTTCATCATCATAAAGAATACGCCGGCAAAATCTCTCGCTTCTGCGCTTTCGTAAGCGATTTTGTTTTTCGCCAGGTAGCCGTTCAGGTTCATCGCGCCAAGACCGACGGAATGCAGCTCCTCATTCGCTTTGCGAACGCCCGGAGCATTGTCGATTTTGGATAAATCGCTGACAGTCGTTAATGCTTCGATGCCGACATGAACCGATTCCTTCACTTTCTTGTGCTCCATCACATTAACGATGTTAAGCGAAGCAAGGTTACAGCTGATATCGCGCCGAATGACATCCTCGTTACCGTAATCCTTAATTTCCGAAGTCTCCTGCAGCTGGAATATTTCCGTGCATAGGTTGGACATTTTTATGGAGCCGATATCCTTCAAAGCGTGAATGCTGTTGGCATTCGATTTGTTCATGATGTATGGGTAGCCGGATTCTAGCTGAATCGAGGCGATTTTTGTCAGCATGTCGCGTGCGTTCATAACTTTCTTCTTCGTTACAAGCTCGTTAGCGAGCAACTCTTCGTACATCTCATCCATATCCATGTCATCAAGATGCTTGCCGTATGCCTTCTGAACGGAATGTGGTCCGAACACGAAGAGCGGCTTGTTTTGCGCAGCTAGCTCATAAAATTTATTCGGAATAATAAGGCCGATCGACAACGTTTTAATGCGTGCCTTCTCGTCGGCGTTAATTTTTTTGCAATCCAGGAATTCGATAATGTCCCAGCCGAAAATATTATAATAGCCGGCTCCGGAGCCTTTGCGTTGTCCCATTTGGTCTGCGTAGGAGAATGCGTCCTCCATCAGCTTCAGCACCGGCATAATGCCTTTCGCTGCGCCTTCTACGCCTTTGATCGGCTCACCGCGTCCGCGAAGCTTCGACAGGTTGACGGCTACGCCGCCCCCGATTTTGGAGAGCTGCATACATGTGCCCAGTACGTAGTTAATGGAATTAAGAGAGTCGTCCATTTCGAGCAGGAAGCAGGAAACCATTTCGCCGCGGCGGCTCTTGCCCGCGTTCAGGAAAGTCGGAGTGGCTGGCTGCAAGCGTTGGTCGATCATCGCATCGGCTATGCGGAGCGCTCTAGCCGCATCGCCTTCGCCAAGATGCAGGGCAACAATCGCTACGCGATCGGAATATTGCTCTAAATATTGAGATTTGTTGTTGGTCTTCATCGCATAGTCCTTGTAGAACTTCGATGCTGCCATGTAGGATTGGAATTCGAAGCCGCTGTTCGAGGTTAAAGTGAAGACTGCCTCAACCTGTTCGTACGTATACTTCTCGAATACATTATCGTAATAATCGTTCTCGATCAAATAATCCAGCTTGTGGCGAAGGGAGTCGAACTTCACGCTCTTCTCTTCTACTTCCTCCATAAATGCGGCAACAGCCTCTTTATCTTTATCCAGCTGGTAAAATCCATCTGCACCGCGCTGCATCAATTCATTATTAAGCTCAATATGCTTCAATGGTTCGCACCCTTTCGACAAAATGTTGCGTATCTTGACTCGTACCTGACAATTCAAACTTCAGAATCACGGGAACATCATACAATTGCGAGATCGTGTCCGCGCTTTTGGCGAACCCGGTTCCCCAGTTACGGTTGCCGCTGGCGGAAACGCCGCGGAGCATTCCGGAGTTGCTTTCGAGAAACGAAGTCACCTTCTCCGGCACCTGACCGAACCCTGTCGTATACGTGACCAGCACGAACGGCTCGTCCACTGCTTCCTGCTCATCGATAGGTACCGCACGCATATTCAATTTTTTGATGAACCGCTTGACGTTACCTGTTTTGGAATCATAGACGACTAGCATTGCACGTTCGCTCCTTTTCTGAATTCAAGCAATTAAAAAGCGCTTCTGACTAGCATTTCCGTCAGTAGCGCTTGTTCATGATTTACCGATGGTTAATCACTGAAGGCACCTATCTACATCAATATGTAGTTGATGTTTTTGATTCTACATCAATATATAGGAGTAGTCAATGAAAATTATGGAGATAATATTAATCTATTTTTTTGACGCACTCGACTATTTTAACAGATGCTTGTATGATGGGATAGTGACATTTTATTGCTATTTTGGAGGCCCTGATGGACGCGAAAACACCCGCAGAACAAATACGAGAAACGGTAGAGAAACTGTTCAAGGATGCCGGATACGCGGCGCCTGAGCTGCTTGCCTATATCGAAAAACTAGAAAATGACCATGAGCAAATGAGCCAATTGATCAAAAAAATGAAGCTAGATTCGGTACGGAAAGCGTCTGCCGCGGCAGGGATGAACAGCCGATTAAAGGATGCGCTCCGGGAATAAATATCGTACCGGAACACTATATCTAGATACAGATAACTAGCTGCAACCAATAAATTCAGTAAACTGACAGCACTCGTTCACCAAGCAGGCGGATGTCGATAAAATATTACAACTAACCGCAAAATACGACAATTCTCGTGTTTTTACACATTATGCAGCGGCCGGCTAAAGTGTTTCTCCTACCGGACAAACATCCATCACTCCCCGTAAAAAGGACGAATCTCAAAAACAGATTAGCCCGCAAGATAAATAACTGACTTAATTAAACTATTAAATGAACATGCAAAAATGGTTGAGCAGCATAGTTGGCCTGCTCAACCATTTTTTTTGATACGCAGTCTTCTTCAGCAGCATTAGGATAAACGGATGCCATAGGCCTCTGTTTCCGTGCTTACAGCCGCCTTTCGACGCTGCTCAGACGCCGATCCCGCTCTGCAGGCACACATGTGTGCTTACAGACCACCAAACTTGGGCTGCAATTTCGCTGTAAGCGCATATAAGAGCTTACAGCTGTTAAATATGAGAATCTGTCAAATCTGAACTAGCTGAATAAAGAGAGGTGTCCCATATATAGTCTGGTTAGACCATAGGAACACCTCTTGCTTAGCGCTACTCTATTTGACAGCTGCAAAAAACAGACGCTCCGACTCGCTGTCCGCAGGCTGCAGCTCGAAATCAGCATAACGGTCGACGGTGTGGAAGCCCGCGCGCCGCAAGGCCGCCTCGATCCAGTCTGGATCGTAAGCGCGCTGTACATGCGATTCCTCGAAACGGTGAAACTTCGAATCGCGGTCGCGTGAGAAGATCGTTAAATGATGCTCAATCTCGCAGCGCTCCTCTTCGAAATCGCAAGTCCATATATAGGCCACATCCCGCTCGTCGAGCACAAACGGCTGCTCCTCCGCATAACGGATGAGCTGCTTAGGAGGATGCATGTCGAACAGGAAAGTTCCTCCGCTGCGCAAGCCTGCATAAGTAGAACGGAAAGCAGCCTCGATATCGGCCTCCTCCGTCAAATAGTTCAAGCAATCGCAAAACGAAATGACCGAATCAACAGGCTCCTGAAGCTCCCACTCACGCATATCCTGCTGCAGCCACCGGATGGAACCTGAACGCGGTCTTGTGACCAGCTGAGGCGTCTCATCCCACTTGCTGCGGGCAACGGTGAGCATGTCCGAGGACAGGTCAATGCCGTAAACCTCGAAGCCCGAGCGGGCAAGCGGAATGGATAGGCTTCCGGTGCCGCAGCCAAGGTCAACGACAGTCGAAGGCATCCCGTAGCGCGACCAGCCGGCTCTTGCGAAGCCAAGCCAATCCGCATAAGGCATGTCCTCCATAAGCTGATCGTAGACCGTCGCGAACTGTCCGTAAGAACTCGTCATTGCTCATCAGCTCCTTCAGCTTCGGAGCCTGAAGTTTTTGCTTGTTCCTCCGCTTCCCCTGAAGGCTCAACAGCCAAATACGTCCAGCTGCCCTTCTGGGTGACCAGTCTTTCTCGCATCAGCTTTCCTAAAGCGCGTTTGAAAGCACCCTTGCTGATTCCGAATTTTTGTTTAATAATGTCGGCATCTGTCTGATCGGAGTACGGCATCCCGCCGCCTGGTCTTTCTTTGATAAAGGCAAGTATGCGGTCTGCATCCTCTACCCGTCCAATCTCCTTGCGCTGCGCCATCGAGAGATTGGCTCTTCCGTCTTCGCGGATAAAGGTTACGCGCGCTTTCACACGCTCGCCAAGCCGAAGCGGTCTGATGCGCTCGGCGCTTGGAATAAGCCCGTAGACGCCAAAGCCTACTACGCCGCCATCGATGATGACAAACGAGCCGAGCTGCAGCGTCTTCGTTACCCAGCCCTCAACCCATTGGTTGTTCCAGCTCTGCGGCGCGGGAAATACAAGCTCAGAAAGCTCTTCCTCAAATGCTATTTTCGCGACTAGTCTTCCGATTTTATCATGCTTCATTACGACAAATACTTCATCGCCGGGAAGCGGTCTATAGTCAATGCTCTCCGGCAGCTCCGAAAGCGGCAGCAGCAGCTGCCTGCCTAAGCCCATCTCCAGAAAGCAGCCAAGCCTCGGATGGACGTCCGCAACCTTTAGCCGGGCAAGCTCGTCGAGCTGAAGAAGAGGCTTCTTCATCGTTGCCGCCAAACGGTCCTCCGAGTCATAGAATAGAAAAGCTTCCACGTGGTCGCCGATTTTCGGCTTAGATCCAACGAGCTCGGTATAGTGCATAAGCACATCAAATTCTCCGTCGCTCAAGAAATAACCGTAGGGCGACACTTCGCGTGCCACCCTTAACGTTTGCGTAGTTCCGGCTACAAAGCTCATGCGAACTCCACAACCTTCGCATCGGACCAGAGGCGCTCTATGTTATAATATTCACGCTCATCGCGATGGAATACGTGAACGATTACATCGCCGAGATCGATCAGCACCCATCTGGCCGAATCCATGCCTTCAATGCCGCGTACGCGGTTTCCGTTTTTCTCCGCCTGCTTGCGGATTTCGGTCGCGATCGCCTGAACCTGCGTATCCGAGTTACCGCTGCAAATGACGAAATAATCCGCCACCAAGGAAATTTCTTTTAAATTCAACGCAACGACCCGACCCGCTTTCTTGTCTTCCGCTGCTGCAACCGTGATTTGAAGCAATTCATCCGAATGTACCGCCATAGCTCAGCCTCCTGTTAAATATTATTCCAACAAATCATTTCGCGCTTCTATCGTTAGCGGAAATATACGTTTCCCCTTTTCTAATAAGAAAGAAATCGTAGAGTTAAAGCCTGCGAGCAGCGCCTGGTCCAAAAATTGCTCGCTTAGCTCGCGAATATTCGACACGCCCGGAAAATCCCGCCCAGGCTCCATATAGTCAGCCAGACATACGATTTTCTCAAGCTTTGTCATTCCTCTTCGCCCCGAAGTATGGTACCGGATAGCATCCAGCACCCCAGCATCCGATATGCCATATTCATGCTCTGCCACCCAAGCCCCGACGGGAGCATGCCATAGCTCCTTATCGTAGTCCAGCAGTACGGACGGTAATGCTTGATCACGAATGACCTTCTCCATCCGCTCTACCTTCCAATATTTAGCTACGTCATGCAGAATGGCTGCAAGCTCGGCGCGAACGGGATCCTCGCCGAATCTCTCAGCAAGAATGACCGCAGTTTCCATAACTCCCTGCGTATGTAGCCATCTTCGCTCCGGCATCTCCGCCTTCACCTTGTCGATCATTTGCTCACGATTCATACAGCTTGTACCTCCTCATGAAGCTATTCACGGAATCCGGCACTAAATATTGAACGGATAGTCCCGCACTCGCCCTGCTTCTTATTGCAGTTGATGAAATGTCGATTGCGGGCATATGAATCAGCTTTATTCGCTCCTGCAAAAAAACCGGCAGCTCAGCGATGTTGACGGGATCGGAAGGACGCTCTAATCCGATAAATGTAATTCGAGCGGCAAGCTCCTCTATTTGATACCATTGCGGCAGATCGTTTATCCGGTCTGAACCAATAATGTAGGAAAATGAATCATTCGGATAATGTCTCTGCAGCTCCCTGATCGTATCAAAGGAGTAGCTTACTCCGCCGCGCTGCAATTCAATGTCCAATGCGCGAAAAGCCGGATTGCTTTCAATTGCACCGCACACCATCTCGTAGCGTGTCTGTCCGCTAACGCCAGGTTCACTCGCTTTGAGCGGAGGACCGTATGACGGAATGAACCATACCTCATGCAAATCACATTGCTCGCGCGCCGTTTCCGCGGCGATCAAATGACCGATATGGATGGGATCAAAGGTTCCGCCCATAATACCAATCTTACTCACTTGCCTCAGCTCCTCCTTACATAGAGCAAAAATGGGCTAACTTAGCCGATTCGCTAATTAGTATGCCCTTTATCGCAAGATGTCGAATCCTTAGCTAAAGCTCCAAGCCCTAATTATTATTTACGGGCAGGACTTGGAAGCTCGATTTGTTTGTTGTCCTTGGATTCTTTGTAGAGGACGATCGTTTTGCCGATGACTTGAACGAGCTCGGCACCTGCTGCTGCTGCCACCTCTGCTCCGATTTCCCTCGGGTCATCAAGACAGTTGTTGAGAACGGATACTTTAATGAGCTCGCGCGACTCGATAGCCTCTTCGATGTGACGGACAAGGTGATCGTTCGTTCCGCCTTTGCCGACCTGAAAAATAGGCGTCAAATGGTGGGCAAGTGATCTTAAATAACGTTTTTGTTTACCTGTAAGCATGTATGTGTTCCTTCTTTCATCTCGATGTTTCGTCTGTTTAATTACAATTATAAAATAGCCGGGTTAGCTAAGCAGTGCCGCCAGCACGGTCTCCCGCATAGCTGCGACCGGTGCAGGCTGGCCTGTCCAATATTCGAAGGCGTAAGCGCCCTGATAGATGAACATGCCGAGGCCGCCGTGGATACGGCAGCCGCGCTGCTCGGCCTGCTGCAAAAATTTTGTTTTTAACGGATTGTATATTAAATCGCTTGCGACCGCGCCAGGCTTCAGCCAGTCCCCATCGACAGGCGTCTCGTCAATATTCGGAAACATCCCTACGGATGTCGTGTTAATAACGATATCCGCTTGCCGGCAAGCCTCTTGCAGCTCTTCGTTTGAGATCGCATCTATTTCCGCAAGGTCTTGAAACGACGACGCAAGCTCTTTGGCACGATCTACTGAACGGTTAGCTATCGTGATGCGGGCAGGCTTCTCATTCGTCAAGGCATATACGATGCCGCGAGCCGCTCCGCCTGCGCCGATAACGACGATTCGTTTGCCCGCAAGCTCGTTCTCCGCTTCTTCCTTCAGAGAACGTACATATCCGATACCATCCGTATTATAACCGATGAGCCGTCCTGCATCGTTCACGATCGTATTAACCGCACCGATCGCTCGCGCACCGGGGTCGATCTCATCCAATACGGACATAATGTCCAGCTTATGAGGTATGGTGACATTGACGCCTTGAATGCCCATTGCCCGTACCCCTGCCGCGAAATCAGCTATGCGGTCGCCCGTTACGTGAAAAGCGGCATAAACGCCGTTAATTCCCGTTTCCCGAAAGGCGCGGTTCATCATGATAGGTGATTTTGAATGACGAATCGGATTGCCAATTACGCCGAACAAAAGGGTGTTGCTGTCGATCCGGTTTCCTGCGCCCATATTCGTCACAGTGAATTCCCCTTCCAAAGCCATGTGTTTAAATCATCGAATCGCGAAGCATGACCTTAACGCCTTTCGGCGCATAAATATCAATGAGAGCTCCGCCGGTTCCGTTTACTTGAATCCAGCCGAGACCGGAGATGAACACATCCTTATTCACTCCGCGCTTCACGCGAAGTGAATGTCTGGTCCACGCCGGGATGTTCTCCAGCTCCTCAAGCGTAGGTCCGCCAAGCAGTTGTCCGCGGTGATCCGCATAAAGCTCATCCGCGCGTTCAAGCTTTGTCCGGTGCATATTAAGCGCATTGGATACGTAAAACGTAAAGGATTGGCGGTCGCCCTCAACAAAATCAAATCGGACGAGGCTGCCGATAAACAGCGTCTGTCCAGCATTCAATTGATAGACGAGCGGTTTAATCGGCTTGTCCGGCAATAGGGAGCCAAGAAAGCTGCGCGGCACGACTTCCGTCATCCGCGTCGAATATACGATACCCGGCGTATCGATAATCGCCTTTCCGTCCTCAAGCGGAATATGAACCGCATCAAGCGTCGTTCCCGGATAACGGGATGTCGTAAGCTCGCGCTCCATGTCGCTGTAATCGCGAATAAGTCGATTGATTAATGTGGACTTGCCGACATTCGTTGCGCCGACCACGTAGACGTCGCGGCCGTTTCGGTAATGCTCTAGCGCTTCAATGACCCGCTCGAAGCCCATATTCCGCTTCGCGCTGCACAATACGACATCTACCGTGCGCAGTCCCTCTTCCTTTGCCTGCTTCTGAACCCAGTTCCGAAGCCGGTTGACGTTCATCGCTTTCGGCAGCAGATCGATCTTGTTTACGACGAGCAGCACCGGATTATTGCCGACAAAACGCTGCAGGCCGGAGATTAAACTTCCCTCAAAATCGTACAAATCGACAATGTGCACGACGAGGCTATCCGTGCTTCCAATGCTGCCGAGCAATCTTAAGAAATCATCCTGATCAACCGCTACGGATGAAGCTTCATTATAATTGCGAATGCGGAAGCATCGCTGGCAAATCACCTCATCGCGTCCGTTAGCCGCTTTCGGCAAATATCCAGGCAGTTCAGGACTTTGTGTCTGCAGCGCCACGCCGCAGCCCGCACATGAACCGGATGCCTGACTAAGCTGTTGTTCCTTCACTT
Source organism: Paenibacillus sp. J2L1-98 (assembly GCF_056269405.1). Taxonomy (NCBI): domain Bacteria; kingdom Bacillati; phylum Bacillota; class Bacilli; order Caryophanales; family Paenibacillaceae; genus Paenibacillus; species Paenibacillus sp. J2L1-98. The sequence goes on from NZ_JBWDNW010000001.1 coordinate 637,862, forward strand.
TGTTTCCCCCTCATACCATAACCCTTTTTTCCTCAAACGCGTTAATGCAAACCGTTCAATCCGGCGATTCACCCGCGTCATAATCCCTTCATCAGCAGGTGCGATCGGCGTAACTAGAATGGTGTACAGCCCCATCCGGTTGCCGCCAAGCACATCCGTCAGCATTTGATCGCCGATAACGACAGTATGCTCCGCAGACAGCCTCAGCACGCTAAGCGCTTTCCGGAACGATTTGCCTGCCGGCTTGCGAGCGGCATGAATATATGGAATATTCAGCGGCGCCGCGAATTTCCCTACACGCGTTTCATTATTATTAGATACGATAACAACCTGAAAGCCCCGTGAGCGCACGTAATCAAGCCACTGCACAAGCTCAGGCGTTGCTAACGCCTCCTTCGCACCGACGAGCGTATTATCCAGATCCGTAATGATGCCGCGAACACCTCTTGCATGCAGCTCATCTAAGTTAATTTCATAAACTGTATTGACGCGCATATGCGGCAACAGCCGTTCAAACATAATCGATATCCCTCTGCTTTCTGCCTGCTATCTTACGAAACTATACCATACAAACCAAATTTGTTGCAAAAAAATACCGCTGCCATTTTCACAGGCCCGCGGTATTTGATCAAATATAAGCGTATTGTCTCATCTTAACTGATCGATTAACGTTCTTACCTTCGCAACAAACCGATCCGCATCCTCGGATGTGGCCATTACCGGACTATATTTCGCTTGCTCGAACCCGTCTAGCACCGACTTGAACTCATCGCGCAAACGCTTCGAGCTCTGCGACCATCGCAGCACGGCCTCCCGAAGCGTCTCATGCTCCTCGCGCTCCATACCGCGTTTCTTGCAAATGCGAAGCAGCTTCTGCGTCTCGAGAACGATCCGGTCATTTGAGGTGTAGGAACCATGGCGAAGCTTGCGCCACGATGCGATAAGCTTGTCGCGACGTGCGATAATCCATGCCGCAGCGGATACAATAAGCAAGGTCATGGAGCCCCAAGCCCAAAGCTTCGCATTCGAATTGCTCTCTGCCTGCCCCGGCTCTGCTGCCTCCTCAGCATCTGGATCAAGATCAGGCAATGCAGCCTCTTCTTCCTCCGCGACGGAGTATGGAAACGTGAAGCCTGCCGTAGCTTCGAATGGAATCCAGCCGAATCCTTCGAAGTAAATTTCCACCCAAGAGTGGGCATCGGAATTCCGAACCGTGTAGGTGCCGGCTCCGCTCGGATTTAAATCCTCCATAAATTCGCCTGGTGGCCCATAATCACTAGCCGGAAGCACACCTGGAGCAAAGCCCTTCACCCATCTGGCAGGCAGGCCAAGACTTCGCGCCATTACCGCCATCGAGGTGGAGAAGTAGTCGCAATAGCCTTCCTTCAGCTCAAATAAAAACTGATCAACAAAATCGGCAGACGACCCCGTAAGCTTCGATTCATCAGGCATGTTATTGTAATTAAAATTCAGCCTAAGGTACGTTTCCAGCAGCTTCGCCCTGTCATAGTCATTTGCAGCTTCGGCAGTTACTTTTTCCGCCAATTCGCGAACTCGCGCCGGCAATGTATCCGGCAATTGCAAGTAATAAGCGTTGCGCGAAGCTTTAGTTTCATCCGACCATCCGGCTTTGGCCGTTCTAAGAAGCTCCTCATCCAGAACAGGTACGGAAGAGGTAACCGAATAGGTTTGCGGATATTTGCGGTTTTTCATCGACCAGTTCAGCAGCCTAAGCTCACCCGATCCCGGTTCCCATACTAGGCCTGTGGGTAATGCAGCCTGATCATTGTCGATCCAATTCAACTTCGTTATAGGTGCGGCTGCGAACAAAACCGGATATACTTCCTTGCGGATCATCGTCACGATTTGATCCACCTTAATCGTACCTGCTAACGGCGGCTCGTCTTCTGCGGGAAAAATTTGACCCTTCTGAATACCGGTATTCACATTTCGGTCTTCTTCGGCATCGACATCCATCCATCCTTCTCCCGTGTAAAATGCTTTCGACTCCCCGCGCCAATAGCTGCGCTGCGAGGTCGAAACCGTCATCATCGGCGAATAGTCATACTCAAATCCGCCTCCAAGCTGTTTATCGCTTCTACTATAGCCTGAGCTTGCATTGCCGGCGCTGCCTTCCGATAATGGATCGGATCCTTTGTCGCCAAGAAATACCTGGACCTTCTCTCCCTTTGCTTCCTTCCAGATCGTATAAGGATCCTGCAGAAGCGGAGCTAACGACGGCATGTTTAGCCCCACTGTCATTAGCACGGCGAGTACGAGGGCAATCGGCAGTATTAATTGAAGCGGATATTCGATGAGTTCCTTCCAGCTGTGCGGATGATTGCGCTGCAGCCGCGACAGGTGGCTCATAACAAGCCATAGCAGTCCTATAAATACAACCATGCCCACTTCATCCCAAAGCCAGATCGGCGTAAAGGAATCTGCTATCGTCAGAAGCAGAATGCCTGCGCCAACGAACCCGAACATGCGAATCCGCGTAGTCGTCCATATGCCGAACAATACATGCAGCAGAAGCAGCGCCCCGCTGATCCAAATAAACGGTTGCAGCTGTACGGCATGCGCTTGAAGCCACCAAATCCATTCCTGCCAGCGCTGCGGTCTCGCCACGATCCAATCCATTCTGGCTAGCTGGGTTGTAATAAAAATGGCGGCAGATCCTTGAAACAAAAGCTTAAGAAACAGTCTGCGAAGCGGCAGCAAAACATCGATTGCCGCAGCTGCAATTAATGTGTTATAGGCGATGGCGTATGTTTCATCCCACCAGAAGCCTTCAAAGATGGAAATAGCATTCGAAAGAATAATGGCAATAAAAATAAATCTCAGCTTCTCATACCAGTCAGCTAACAAATATAAGCCAATCGATTTCAACACCCGTTTCACGCTATCCCGCTCCCTTCCAGTACGGCTGGGAGCTCTTGCAGCTGACGAATTTCGAAGACCGGCCAGCCCCGTTCGCGCATAACATGCTTCCATGAAGCTTGATGGCTCAGCCTATCAGCCGGGGACGAAATATGCAGCATGCAGGGCCTAATCCCTTTTCGGGACAGCCACTCCATGCTCCGGATCACATCAGCGCCGGTTTCGGGCGTAATAATAACGGCAAAGCTCCCAGGCTCCATCATAGAATCGGCCCGCTTCAGCGAAGAGTAAAGCGGCCGCGCGGCGTCAGCGTCAACAAAGGTTAAATGCTTCATCAGCAAATTGCGCTGCTCTATGCCTGATTTAGGCGAAATCATGGTCATCGTCTCGCCAATGGACAGTAAGCCCATCGCCGTATCGTCCTTCATTCCGTTTTCGAGCAGCGAAGCGGCGGCAGATACCGCTAATTCGAAGCGCGTCGCCAATTCGCCGTTATAACTGCCCGGATGACGATCAAGGATGATAACCGTACGCGGAAGCGATTCGCGCTCGAACGCTTTTGATTTCCACTCGCCGGTCTTCGCTGTCGCATTCCAATGCACGCGCGACAAACGATCGCCGTACAAATATTCGCGAACGCCGTTAATTTGCGTTGTTTCCTTCGCCGAGCGGGAAGCGATCGCATGGGAATAAGGGCCGCGAATACCGCGCTGGACGCCATTCCATTGCCTTAGCGGTACCGTCTGAGGCAGCACGCTAAATACGGTCTCGCTGCCGAACTCACCCGAATGCTCGAACAAGCCGAACACATCGTACGATATGCATTGTGTATTCGTAAACCGGTATTCCCCGCGCTGAAGCGGTTGCGTTTGGTAGGTTACCTGGCCGCTGCGTTTCCAATTGGGCACGAAAGAGGTCTCGAAGGCGACCCTTTGCCCATTATGACGCTGCAGCTGATCTCTAACGATGACATATGGAAGAGGATAATAGCCTGGAATTTTGACATGAAGGCTTACATCCAGCGAGCTGCCCGCCGATAAGCTCTGATCGAGTGCGGTTGCGCCAAGCGCCGTATAGGTGCGGCTTCCCGATACTTTGTTGATACCGCTCCACCGTCCCAGCACCAAATAAAAAAGCAATAAATTTAATATCATAAAAAGCATCACAGCGGTTTTGCCGCCTTGAAATAATAAATAAAAAAGACTGGTCAAATAAATAATTGCGACAAGCTGCCAACGAAGCTTCGTAGATTTGGTAGCTGTCATCAGACTAACGCTCCAGCCGAACCGGCACTTTCGTAGACTGGATCACCTGCGAGATAATATCTTCCGCTTTGAGGCCGTTCATTCTTGCTTCCGTCCGGAGAAGGAGTCTGTGCGAGAGAACGTATGGAGCAAGCGCCTTCACATCGTCCGGCGTAACGAACTGGCGCTGCTGGATATATGCGCTCGCTTTAGCAGCCCTCGCAAGCGCAAGCGCCGCACGCGGACTTGCACCGAGCATAATATTTGAATGCTCTCTGGTGCCCCTAATCAAACTTACCAAATATTTGCCTACAGCTTCATCGATGTGAACCCGCAGCACTTGATCCTGAATATGGATCATGTCTTTTATGTTTATCATGGGCTCAATTCGATCGGACGGATGTATTCCTTCATTAGATAGCACCATCCGCTGCTCATCGGATTCACTAGGGTAGCCAAGCGACAGCTTCATCATAAACCGGTCAAGCTGCGCCTCCGGCAGCGTGTAAGTCCCTTCAAACTCAATCGGATTTTGCGTAGCAAGGAGAACGAACGGACGGGGAAGCTCGTAAGTATCCCCATCAACCGTCACATGCCCTTCCTCCATCGCCTCCAGCAAAGCAGATTGCGTCTTCGTTGTAGCGCGGTTAATTTCATCTGCCAACAATATATTAGCCATTACAGGACCTGGGCGAAATAAAAAAGCTTCCTGTTTGGGATGATAAATGGAAACACCCGTAATATCGGTTGGAAGCAGGTCCGGATTACATTGAATGCGGCGAAATTGGCCGCCTATTGATTTTGCCAGCGCTTTCACTAATTGCGTCTTGCCGGTGCCCGGCACGTCTTCTAGAAGTACATGTCCGCCTGCAATAACAGCTATGAGCAGTCTCTGGATTTCTTCCTGTTTGCCAAGGATACAAGTTTCTAAGTTTCGTAGAATCGTAGCGCATAATTGCATGTCTGCAGGACGAATATCCATTTCATTCCCTCCCGAAATAACGCCAAAGTTCAAGTTCAATAGTACTATTTTACAGTACTTCCTTTACGGTGCACAAATTATTTCGCTACAAAAAAAATTGGAAGATCCCACAGGATCCTCCAGCTTGTCCGTTCTATAAGTTATCCTTTCGGCCTGACGACGAGCGCTGCCAGAAAGGAAAAAATAATAGCCGCCGATATGCCGGCGCTTGTCACTTTGAAGATGCCGGATATTACGCCGATCCAGCCTCGATCATGCAGCTCGGTCAATGCTCCGTGCACAAGCGCATTGCCGAAGCTTGTTATTGGAACGGTAGCTCCCGCTCCAGCGAATTTGATCAAAGGCTCGTATAAATCGAAACCGTCAATAATCGCCCCAATTACGACTAAAGTAGCCATCGTATGCGCCGGCGTCAGCTTGAACACATCGAACATGAGCTGACCGAGCACGCATATCGCTCCGCCGACTAGAAAAGCCCATAAAAAAATCATACCGTTACCCTCCTTTTGCGCTAATTGCCACCGCATGCGCTATGCACGGAATACTCTCGCCTTGCTGGAACGATAGCGGAGACAACAATGCGCCTGTTGCAACAACTAAAATCCGTTTCAATTCGCCTTTTTTGATGCGTTTAAGCAGATGCCCATAGGTCACGACGGCTGAACATCCGCAACCGCTGCCGCCAGCCTGTACTTTCTGCTTCTGTACGTCGTATACCATAAGGCCGCAATCGCCAAACACCGTATCATTCATCGGCACGCCGTTTTTGAGCAGCAGCTCCTTCGCAATGGGATGCCCTACGCCGGCTAAATCGCCCGTTACGATCAGATCATAATCGCCCGGCGAGCGGCCAGTATCGTTAAAATGGGCTTGGATCGTATCAACCGCTGCCGGAGCCATAGCCGCCCCCATATTAAAGGGGTCTGTAATTCCCAAATCAATAACCTTGCCAATGGTCGCGCATTCTACTACCGGACCTTCGCCTTTATTGGCAACGACTGCAGCTCCCGCGCCGGTGACTGTATATTGTGCGGTCGGCGGCTTCTGGGAGCCGTATTCTGTCGGGTAACGGAACTGTTTCTCCGCTGTACAGTTATGGCTGCACGTTCCGGCTAGCACCTGATTTGCCGCACCGGAGTTAACAAGCATCGAGGCGAGCGCTAACGTCTCCATTGAGGTCGAGCATGCGCCGAACACGCCGATATAAGGGACACCGAGCGAGCGCGCCGCAAAGCTGTTGCTTATGATCTGGTTCATTAAATCTCCGCCGATAAAAAATTGCAGCTGGTCCCGCTCGATACCGGCGTTCTGAATGGCAAATTCCGAGGCCTGCTCAATGAGAAGCCGTTCCGCCTTCTCCCAGCTTTTCTGCTGCATATCAAGCTCAGGGTGGACAAGATCAAAGTCGGCAGCGAGAGGCCCATCCCCTTCATCAGGTCCGACCACTGTTGCTTCACCGATAATAACCGGGCGGCTCTCAAACCACCATGTCTGTTTCCCGCGCAGCATATTACTGACCTCCAGTGCCAAGAATAAGATGGGCTATTCCAACGAAGAAAGCGGCGACCGTTCCGAATACGATAACCGAGCCTGCCAGCTTAAACATGTTGGCGCCAACGCCAAGAACGAGACCTTCGCTCCGGTGCTCCAATGCAGCTGAACACATGGAGTTCGCAAACCCTGTCACGGGGACGGCAGAACCGGCTCCAGCCCATTGCGCGATTTTGTCATAAACGCCAAGGCTCGTTAAAATAACCGATATCAGTATAAGTGTGGCAACTGTCGGATTGCTTGCCGCTTCCTCGCTCATTCCCATCAAATGCACATACAGCTCCTGAATGGTTTGTCCAAGCACGCAGATCGCTCCGCCGAAAACGAATGCCTTTAAGCAATTGCCGAGAACCGATCGCGGCGGCTCCATCGTTTTCGCGAAAGACTGATATTCCTTCGGCGACATCGTCATTTTTTTGTAGTTATGTTTGCTCTTGCTCTTAGTAGCCATTGCTGCAACCTCCTTTTCCGCTACGGCTTCTCCATATGTACGAACGCGAAGCTCCGTAACCGTTTTGCTTTCTTCTCGTTCATTATTTGTAATAGCAGGAAGCAATATTCCAGCAAAAAAAAGGATTGCCTCTGACTAAGCAGCTAGTCAAGGACAATCCTTTTCTCAAAAAAATATCGCTAACAATAAAATGACAAGCAGTACATACAATACGAGCACGAGTATGCTCAATAAATAGCGTTGCTGCTTCTTCGACACAAGCGCTGCTCCCCTCATACCGGGCATTTATCTACAGCATATGCCAAACACCCAGCATGGAAGCTTATCCTGTTCGATTTCATTAGGCAAATGTTACTGCTCGATTATCATAACGCCTTTGGCTGCTAAGCTGTAAGCGCCGCTAACCGTCCCGCCGGAGAGCAGCTCGGTTCGCGGCTGAGCTCCAAGCTGCAGCCCGGCTGCTTCCGTATTATGGTTCAAAATAAACGTAAACGATTTGCCGTCTTTGTTTCTGCGCGTAACCTCTACGCCGGGTGGAGCTGCAAGCAATGGCTCAATCCCTTTGTCCTTGCACAAATTCGCCATAAGTGACTGGAGAAATGGCCGGTCAGGGCTTGAAGCCAAATACCAAGCTTCTCCTTTGCCAAATTTATTGACGGTCACAGCCGGCATCCCCTTGTAGAAATCAGAGCCGTACTCCGCGACGACCTCAGCGCCTTCAGAGTGAATCAGGTCGCACAGCAGGCTGCATGTATAGGTTCCGCTGAGCGCCCCGACCGCCTTCCTCATGATCATTTGATTTTGCTGGCCTGGCAGCAGCGCATCGATTTCTTCAGCCCAAATACCGAGAACCTTGCGCAGCTTGCCCGGATAACCGCCGGTGGTGACAAGATCATTTTCATTTACGATGCCGCTGAAGAACGTCGTAATGAACGTGCCTCCGCGCTCTACGAACGCTTCAACTTTCTCCGCAAAGCCCGGCTTAATCATATACATAACCGGAGCAATAACAAGATCATATCGGTCCAGGTTCTCTTCCACGCTAATCATATCGGTTTGAACATTCAGCTCGAACAGCGCGTCATAATATTTGTGCACCTCGTCCACATATTTGAGCGCGATGCTTGGTCCGCTTGACAATTCGACTGCCCACCTGTTTTCCCAGTCGAATACGATAGCTGCTTTCGCGTCAATGCGCGAATCGAGCAGCTTATCCGAAAGACGGGTAAGCTCATGTCCCAGCTCCGCGCATTCGCGGAATACGCGGGTATGCTCATGACCAGCGTGCTCAATGACGGCGCCGTGATATTTCTCGCATGCGCCGATCGAGCGGCGCAGCTGGAAGAACATAACCGTATCCGCGCCATGCGCTACAGCCTGGTAGCTCCACAGCCGCATGACGCCCGGACGCTTAAGTGCATTGTAAGCCTGCCAGTTTTGCTGGCTTGGCGTTTGCTCCATGAGCATGAAAGGCTGCCCGCTCTTCAAGCCGCGCATTAATGCATGGGTCATCGCTGTAAAACTAACAGGAGTATCGATGGATGGGTAATTATCCCAGGAAACGACGTCGAGATGCTTCGCCCACTTAAAATAATCGAGCTCCGGGTATGTGCCCATCAGGTTAGTCGTTATTTGGATGTTAGGGGAATACTTCCGGATCTCGTCGTATTCTATTAAGTAGCAATCCAGCAGAGCATCCGATTGGAATCTGCGGTAATCAAGCGAAATGCTTTGGAAGTTGGTTCTGTTGCCGCCCCACTCCTCGCTCAGCGCGTTCGGCGGAACGATTTCATCCCATTCATAGAAGGTATGGCCCCAAAAGCTCGTATACCAGGCTTTATTCAATTGCTCAATCGAGCCGTAGCGTTTTTCCAGCCATGCCCGGAAAGCGTCGGCACAGTTATCGCAGTAGCAATAACCGCCGTATTCGTTGGAAATATGCCAAGCGACAAGCGCAGGGTGATCCTTATACCGCTCCGCTAATTTGCCTGCGATCAGCTTCGCGTATTTGCGGTATGTTGAACTGCTGGGGCAGGAATTATGACGTCCGCCAAATTTCCGCTTGCGGCCGTCGTAATCGACACGCGTGACATCCGGATATCGTTTGGCCATCCATGCCGGATGAGCGCCTGTGCTTGTCGCCAAGCAGACAGATATATGATCGCGATGCAATCTGTCTATTATTTTGTCCAACTCGTCAAAATCATACGTATCTTCGTTTGGCTGTATGCGGGCCCATGAGAACACATTAACTGTAGCAACGTCGATGTCCGCAAGCTTGAACATGCGAAGATCCTCTTCCATGATCTCGTCGTTCCACTGCTCGGGGTTGTAATCTCCTCCGTACCAAATTTTTGGAAGCTTTTGATGGATCATAATAATGCCGTTCTCCCTTCAATGATTTATAACGAGGGAAGAGAGCCCATGAAATGAGCTCTCTTCCTCCCTGCTTTTGCTAGTCTTATTTCGACCAAAGCTCTACGCGGTCCTGTACCATTTTTGTAAACTCGGCATTCAATTTCGCTACGTCTGCATCTTCAAGATCCTTCAAGAATGCATCGTAAACTTTATCGAAATCAGCCGGTTTAGCAAGAATCGCTTCCGGGATACGTTTCTTCATAATATCTTGCGTTTTTTGGAAAATAACGTTTGCTTGCGAACCCGTTTCGAAAGGAAGCGTCCAAGCTGCTCCGTATTTACGCTCTGGGAATGCATCGTCTGCAGGCCACAGATCTTTGTACGTTGTTGCGCCGTAAGCGGCAAGCGTTTTCTTGTCTTCTGCAGAGTAAGCCGTTTGAATTTGCTCAGGGAATGTCGTCGTGTAGTAGTTTCCGGACGGATCCTTCACGCCGTCGCCGTAACGGGCGGACAGCAAGTAGTTGCCGATACCCGTTGTTTTCTTGAATGTGTTGTTATCGTTTGATTTTTGTGCTTGAACGTCAGCAGGAATGACGCGTTTGCCGTCTACTACATTGTAGTGCTTGCCTTCGATACCCCAGTTGACAAGTACTTGGCCTTCATCGGAGGCAAGGTAATCAAGGAATTTAATTAAACGAACAGGGTCTTTAGCATCTTTCGTGATACCAATTCCGAAGCCCCCAATGTAACCCGTTCCTTGGAAGGAGTGATCTTGGTACTTATCGTTCAATGTTACAGGGAAACGAGCGTATGTCGAGCTAAACTTACCTTCAGCTTTCAACGCGTTCTCCGCATCGCCGTAATCCCAGTTTTGGTCAATCAGACCAAGAACGCGGCCGGATGCGATTTTCGCTTTGTATTGATCGTATTTTTGTACGAAGCTTTCTTTGTCAAGCAAGCCGATATCGTTCATATGGTTCAGCCAGCGAAAGTATTCTCTTTCTTCAGGCCGCTGGTAGTGCAAGATCGATTCATGCGTATCTTGGTTGATGGAAAATTCGCCATCATCCGGAGCGCCGGTTGCAATGGTCGCCGGGTTCGTTACGGAAATTAGAATTTGCCACTCGCCGCCGTTAAGCGACATCCCGATCGTTGGTTGGCCGTCTGCCGTTTTAGGATTTTTCTCGATGTAAGCTTTTATCGCTGCTTCATAGTCTTGAACCGTTTTGATTTCCGGGTAGCCGGCTGCTTCAAGCACTTGGTGCTGCAGTTGGAAACCGCCGCCTGCTTCAAAGTAGGTTTGGCCTACGCCAGCTTGTGGAAGTGTGTAGATTGCATCATCATCCTCGCTCCAGCGGAGACGGTTGAAATATTCGCCATAAACCTTTTTCAGGTTTGGACCGTATTCCTCGATCAATGGACGCAGGTCGATCAGTGCGCCGGCATCAACCAGTTTGCCTGCGCTGCCTTTTGGCATAACAATATCCGGATACTCATCGCTCGCTACCATAAGCGCGAACATATCGGAATCTGTACCGCCGACAGGGAATTCTTGTTTGATTGTAATTCCTGTTTTTTCAAGAATCACTTTACCTACTTCGGACTGCATATCGTCCCAGTTCGGGTTGTTATCGCCGGATGCCATACGGATTGTAATCGGCTCCACATTTTCCGGTTCATTTGCCGCATTCGTTGCGCCATTTGCCGTTCCGGTGTTCGTGCCGCCTTCATTATTCGAATTGCTGCATGCTGTGACGAATACGAATACAAGTGCCAACATCAAGCTCAGAGCCATTTGCATCTTTCTTTTCATTGCTTGAAAGCCTCCCTTTTTTTCTTGTGCGTCTGATGAACATGTATATAACAGGAAACCTGCTATTACCATAATTAGCTTTTTACTGCGCCAAGCGTCATGCCTTTGACGAAGTACTTTTGCAGAAACGGATACACCATAAGAATCGGCACCGTTACGACGATCGTAATCGCCATTTTAATAGACTCGGGCGAAACCGCAGCAATCGATTGCTGCGCGTTCGGGTCGCGATAATTGCTGCCCGTCTGCGTCGATAGAAGCACCTTCATCAGCTCGTACTGAAGCGTCGTATTCTCAGCGCTTCTGTTATTGAACAAGTAAGTGTCAAACCACGAATTCCAGTGTCCGACCGCGATAAACAAGGCGATTGTCGCGAGTACGGGCTGGCAGAGCGGAAGAATGATTTTCCAAAATATCGTCCAATCATTCGCGCCGTCGATTTTGGCTGATTCTTGAAGCGCGTAAGGAAGCCCGTCAATGTATGAGCGGACGACGAACACGTTCCAAACGCTCAAAATAGCTGGAATGATGTAAACCGCAAAAGTACCGACTAAGCCCAGGCTTTTCATGAGCAGGAAGCCGGGAATAAGACCGCCTGAGAAGTACATCGTAAGGGCGAATACGACCGACATCCATCTTCTCGCCTGGAAATCGGGACGGCTTAACGTGTAAGCCATCATGGATGCCGACACAACGCCGATCAATGTACCAAGCACCGTACGAATAACGGAGTTTTTAAAGCCTACCAGCAATCCATCGAAACCGAAAATCGTCTCATAGTTTTTCAACGTAAATTCACGAGGGTATATCGTTAAACCGCCTCTTACCGTATCCACCGAATCGTTGAATGATATCGCCAGTACATTTAAGAACGGATATAACGTAACAATAGCTACGACCGCCATGAATATATAGATAAATGTATCGAATACTTTATCGCCTGTACTTCGTCTAATCGTTCCTTGCATATGACGTACCTCCTATATGATTGATTCTTTAGTAACCCGTTTGTATATGCCGTTCGCGATAAACACTAATAGGATGCTGACTACGGAGTTAAATATACCGATTGCCGTACCATACGAATATCGGCTCATTTGAATACCGTACTTGAGCGCATACAGATCGAGCACCTCAGAAAAATCGGATACGAGAGGATTGCCTAGCAAAAACTGTTTTTCAAAGCCGATGCTTACGAGATGACCGATCGACAGGATGAACAGTACCATAAAGGTTGTCCGAATCCCCGGCAGCGTGATATGCCACATTTTACGGAATCTGCCTGCGCCGTCTACAGTTGATGCTTCATAAAGCTCAGGATCGATACCAGCCATTGCGGCTAAAAATATAATGGAGTTCCAGCCCATTTCCTTCCACAAATCCGATGCCGTTACGATCCCCCAGAACCAGCTGCCCTTGGCCATAAACTGGATCGGCGCGTCGGTGATGTTAAGCCACATCAGCAACTGGTTAACGGCCCCGCCGTCTGTCGAAAGCATCTTCGACACGAGTCCGGCAACGACAACCCATGAAACGAAGTGCGGCAAATACGAAATCGTTTGAACCGAACGCTTGAAAAATTGTCCTCTCATCTCATTTAGCAATAGCGCGAAGATGACCGGAACCGTAAAGCCGACAACCAGTCCCATCGTGCTCATGGCAAGCGTGTTTCGCAATACGATGTAAAATCTTTCGTCTTGGAATAATTCAATGAAATTATCGAGTCCAACCCACTTCTGATCCAAAATAGCGTTTTTCGGTTTGTAATTTTGAAAGGCGGTTAACCAGCCCCATACCGGTACATAACTGAATATGAATATCCAGATGATGAATGGAAGTGACATCATGTACAAGTAACGCTGCTGGAAAGCTTTGAACCAAAATCGGTTCCTTTTGTTTGTCGGCCCTGCTCCCGGGGTAACGTCTGTTAGCGGTTTCATCGCTGCTCCTCCTAAAGTTTTTGCACCCTGCAAAAACGGTTTCGTAAGCTTCCTGTTCGTATGTGTAGCTTACCCTCTCTTATCTGTACTAATCATAAACGATAGAGTCCTGTCCCTTGCACCCGATAAATTAGACCTAAAATCATATCAAAATACGCACTTTCAAGCGCTTTCATTACCATTGGTTATAATCTGAACATAACAAGAAATGACGTTATATTGCATAAGGCTCTATTAGCCCGGCGATATAAACGTCATTTCTATTGCTAGCTATTCGATTTAAAGCTTGATTTCCTTACCTTATTCCGAGGACGATTTCCCTGCAACGCTCTTAAAGGAAGAGGGTGAAACACCCTTATACTTTTTGAATTTGCTGTGGAAGTAATCGACGTTCGCATAGCCGACCCGCTCTGACACCTGATGAACCTTAAGTCCCTCCTGCAGCAGCTCGATGGCATGTTGAATGCGGACTTGATCCAAATAGGTGTTGAAATGCTCCCCCGTAAAATTTTTGAACATTTTGCCCAGGTACCCGCTGTTATAATTGAAGAGATCCGCCAGCGTCTCCAGCTTAATGTTCTCGCTGTAGTGTCGCTCTATGAAATCAGTCATTTGCTTCATGACGGACAAGTTGTCCGATTTGCCGATCTTCGCTGCCAAATCCGTTAGCCGCTTCTGAAGCTGATCGATCATCTCATTATAATGATGCGCAAGATAAAGAGCCGTAATCATCGATAAATCCTCCTGTACGGAAACCTGCGGATTAGAAATAGCCGCTTTGTTCAGCACGATCGTAACCAGCTGCGCCCAGCTCGACTTAACGGCTTGCTCCGATGAGTCTTGCGCGCAAATTTGACCGGAAGCCTCGTCCAGCGCCTTTATTAGGCCTTCTCTGCTTCCGATATCCAGCATGTAATATAGCTTCTGAGCAAGGCTGTCGATGGATAGCTCATCGCTCTGCCCCGTTTCCGCTTGCTTAGCGATTCCTTCTAAAGATGCCGAATGAATATGCTGTCCTTGCAGCATGAAGCGCTGTTTTAACAAGCTGCGCACGGCAGGCGACCATTTTTGCAGCTCCAAGGGCTCGCGAACCGGCTCGCTTGCTGCGGCTGCGAATCTCACTCGCGTACCGCAGCATTCTTCGATCCACAGCTTCATCTGCTCACGCGAGCCGTTCTGCAGCAAATAATCCTTTAGCAATACCCCTACATAAGGCTCAGCAGTAAAAACCCAGCCGAGCTGCTTCTTCTCGATAATATCCGCCAGCTTCTTCTTAAGGGTAGCATTCATCGTGAGGGAATGCTCCCTGCTGTAGAGCTCGATTAATAGCAGCTGATAATATTTCGCCGGCGCGCCAAGCAGCGAATGCAGCTCCTGACTGCCTGCCAGGTCCGGATCAAGCTTTCCGGAGGCGAGCTGCTGAAGCATCTCCTCGCGCAAGAGCACCGTCGTTTGCTCCGTATTCAGCTGCTGCTCGGATTGTTTTTTGAGCTGTGTGCCTATTCGTTCGACATAGCTCTCCAGCTCATCCTCATCAATCGGCTTCAATATATAACCATCCACATTATGCGCGATCGCTTTCTTTGCATAATCGAACTCGGCATATCCGCTCAAAATTAAGAAATGGCAGACCGTATCCGTCTTTCTTATTTCTTCTATCGCTTGAAGCCCGTCCATCCCAGGCATACGAATATCGATTAAAATCAAATCGGGACCGAGCGCCGCATGCTTCTCCACCGCCTCCCGGCCGTTCGACGCAATTCCCGCGACGCTAAAGCCGTATTTGCTCCAATCGACTAACGTTTGCAGACCTTCCCGAATCATCGGTTCATCGTCGACAATTAGCACTTTATGCAAATGGATGACCCCCTAACGGAATTTCAAAAAAAATTGTTGTACCCGACCCCAGCTCGCTCTTAATCGTCAAGCCGTAACCGTCCCCATAGATCATGACCAGCCGCTGATGAACATTGCGCAGTCCGATCCGGTACTCTTCCTCTTCTTCCATATCGTTAAGCGCTTCATGAATTTGATTGATTTTGTCTTCGCTAATTCCTACCCCATTATCGGCAACCTCTACGCGGAGTATACGATCGCTCACCTGCGTCGTTAACGAAACAAAGCCGCCCTCTGCTATATTTTCAAGCCCGTGCACGACCGCATTCTCAATGAGCGGCTGAATAATAAGCGGCGGGATTTCAATGTCCTGTCCGGACTCATCGATATCCAGGCGGAAGGTCAAGCGATCGTTCCCGTATCTGAATTTTTGAATTTCCAAATAGCAGCGCACGATTTCGAGCTCGTCCTTGAGGGCGATTTTCCGCGTGCCGACCTCTAAATTCCGACGGATCATTTTGCCAAGCATTCTTACGATCGAAGATATTTCGGTCTCGCCCTTAATATGGGCCTTCATGCGGATTGATTCGAGCGCATTAAACAGAAAATGCGGATTGATTTGGCTTGCCATCATCTTCAGCTTTATCTCTTTTTGCCTAAGCTCCAGCCGGGCTTGCCGCTTGTGCGACTCCGCAACCTCGTCCATCAAGCCGCGTATGCTGACAACCATGTTGTTAAATTGCTTGGACAGGATACCGATCTCGTCATTGCCCGTCACATGGGAGATAACGTTCAAATCGCCCATCGCGACCTTATTCAAATCCTTGTTCAGTACGAGCATCCGCTTTGCTAAAATCGCGGAGAAAATATAAATCAATACGAATGCGATAACAAGGCTTAGCATAATGATGCTGAAACCGAGCAAGCTTATGCGATTGGCTCCGCTAACAATACTGTCGATCGTAAATACCGAAACGATCTTGAGACCGTTGCGGCTTGATTCGGGAAGCAGGCCCTCTACGACGATTTTGGAAGGCTTGCCATCGTATTTAAACTCGTAAGTACCTTCCGCTTTATTCGTTAATTGACTGGCAAAGTCCAATTCTGATATGTTCTTGCCTACCCATTTAGGATTTTTTGCCGCGATGATATAGCCGCTTTCATCGATAATCATCGTGTCGAACGGCTCCCGGCTAATCATCGCATTCAGCTCGTTTTGGTTAACGCTTATGACCAGCACGCCGTTTGTCTGATAGGTAGGAAACGTAATTTTACGAATTAGGCTCAAATAATTCCGGTTGTTCTTCGTTTCATCGGGTATGTACGCCCAATGGATGCCGTCCTGTCCCATCGCTGACTTATACCAAGGTGTTTCCGCAATGGAATCGGTGACTTTGAGAAATTCCCAATTGTCCAGTATCGTCATGTTTGTCGTGTAGAAGCGAATATTGAATACTTCGCTGTACAGCTGAATGTAATTCCGAAACTCGCGATAATCCCAAAACGCTTTTACCACCTCGAAGGTGGAGTTGTATTGCGTATTTACTACATTCGTTAATCGGCTGTCTACGAGCAGCTTGTCCGAAATCTCGATTGGCATTCGTATAATGTCCAACGTCTGCTTCTTGATCCTTTCCACGTTATTCGTAATTTGCTGGGTCGCTTGATCGAGAACATTTTGGCGAAAAGCGGCGGTCAGAAATATGCCCACGATAAGCACAGGCACGAATACGACGAGGATGAATGAAAACATAAGTTTTTGCTTTATTCTAACATTGTTCATTTTGTGTGCAAGCGCTCTGATGCTCACCAGCATATAGGCTGCCCCTCCTTCACCAAGGAAAGCGTTTACTTTTTTGCTTATATTTTTGAAGCATCCTATATTATAAAACGGGTATGAACGCATTCATACATGATTTATTCGATTTATTATCATATAGAAATTAGACATGCCTGCTCATGCTTATTTTCTTGCAAAGAAATACCGCTCCAATTAGAGCGGTATGCGGTACGATGAATGCTGTTCAATGACATGCTCACCTTTGTTGTACAGCCATTTGAAGACAAAGCGGCTGCCTGAATAACCCGTCCTGCTGCGAATATCCGGAAGAATAACGTCCTCAAAATGATCCAGAATAATTTGCTGCATCGAAGAAAGGCGCTCTTCATTAGCCTCAAGTTTCTGCTCTGCCTCTTCATCGGATTGCGCTGTCTGCGAAAAGTAGGCAAAGGCCGCCTCCCAGTCGCTGATCGTATCCGGCAGCGGATGTCCAGAGCCCCGAAAAACTTCCTTCACCGTATCAATCCAATCCTTGTACAGGTCGATCTCAATTTCGTTCTCCAATATGACTAGCACCTCTCCCGAAGATCATTGGTAATCTTCAGAATAATGCCCTATTCGTTAAAAAGCAACCGCAGCCGCACAAAAAAACGGAGCTGCTCAAGGCTTTATTGACAGCCTTGAAGCCAGCTCCGCGTGAAACTTCCGGATCTAATGTAATTATTGAATGCGGAACCAGCTCAGCTTCACGCTTCCCGTTAAGCCGATAATCAAATCGCCATCCGGCTTGATATTAGGGAGTTCGATACGCACGGTTTCCCATTGCTGCTCCCCGCTTGCGGCAACCGAGCAGGAGCCGATAACCGTTCCCGCGGAGCTGCCGATCAGGAGCGAAAGTTCGCCGCCCTGCCCGCTTCCGCTAACGCGTGCCTCGAAAACGCCGATGCCGTTCGACCAATCGATGTCCGCAAATTTTATCCAGCCTTCGGATTGCGACAGCCGCACCGCCGTACCGCCTTCCTTGCTTTCATCCAAATAGACATGGGCATAATCATCGTAGTTCTCCGCGCGCGTTTTCAGCGACAGGTTGCGGAGAGGAATGGTCTCTCCATCTATTGTGATCGTGGCCGACACCTTGGCATCGGCAGATGAACCGCCTGCAGCAAACGTATAATCGGCAGCCTCAAGGCAGAACCGGTCACGCGTCACATCCCAAACGGCAAGTTCTTCGGCCGGCACGATAAGTTGTACGTTCTTCGTCTCTCCCGGCTGCAGGGCAATACGCGTAAAGCCGGCCAGCTTCTTGAGCGGACGCTGTACGCGGGAGCCTTCCGTGCTCACATATAATTGTACGACCTCATCTGCGGCAACGGCCGATTCGTTCGTCACTTGAAGCTGAACGGTTACACTGCCTTCAATGCTGGTCGCATTATTCGTTATCTCAAGCGCACTATAGCGGAACGAACCGTAGCTAAGACCGTAACCGAACGGATACAACGGTTCGCCGTCAAAGTACAGATACGTTCTTTTGCCTTTCATAATGTCATAGTCCATCAGATCCGTCAGCTGCTCCTCCGATTTGTACCATGTCATGTTCAGCCGTCCCGCCGGCGAGTAATCGCCGAATAGTACATCTGCAATTGCGTTGCCAAGCTCTTGTCCCGCATGCGACAAGTAAACGACCGCCGGAATTTGCTCGTTAACTGCGTTTAGCGTGAACGGATAGCTGCCGATTACGACAACGACCGTGTTCGGGTTAGCCGCGAATACGGCGCTAATCAATTCATTCTGCCTTGCCGCAAGATCAAGACCTGGACGATCGATTTCTTCTTTGCCGTTAATAAGCGGATTATTGCCGACGAATACGATTGCGGTTTCGGCTGCCTTCGCTGCCGCTACCGCTTCCGCGATGCCGTCCGTAATAATATCCTTCGTAAACAGCTCGTTCGCCCCGATCGTGTCCGCTTCTGCAACCTGAAGCGAACCGGCTCCGCCGTTCGGAGCTGTTACCAGCTTGCCGTTCCACGTCCGTATCGCCAATTGATGATTCGATTGCTCGTCAAGCTTGAACACTTCCTTCACATACCAGCCGAACGCTTCACTCGCGGCCACGGCAATATTTTCGTCATCCGCGCTCGTAAGCAGTTTCCCGGAAGCTGTGCTCTCAAGCGTATAACTCCCCCAGCCCCAATCAGCTACCTCAAACGTTTCACCGGCTTCTTCCGGCTCGCCAGCCTGCAGACGGCCTTCATTGTCCGCAGATCCCAGCAGCGCTTTGCCATTCGCGGCCGATCTCAGCACAACGCGGTCATTGCCGCTGCTGTACGAAACGGATTTGCCGGCCAGCTTGCTCATAATGCCTTCAAGCGGCGTAACTTTATAAGGAAGCGAGCCGGAATACCAGTCGCGGTATACCACATCAGCCAGCGGTCCGATGACGGCAGCGCTGTTTAGTTTCTCCTTGTTTAAAGGCAGAGCGTTGTTTTCATTTTTTAATAAGACAATGGATTCCCTAGCCGCTTGCAGCGACAGTTGACCGTGCTCCGGCGCGCAAAGCTTCGATTCCGGTACGTTTGCGTAAGGATTGTGATCCGCCGGATCGAATTCGCCCAAACGGAAGCGTACGCGGAACGTGTTAATGAGCGCTTTGTCCAAATCCCGCTCCGAGAGCAGTCCCTCGGCCAAAGCTTCGCGAATCGCAGCGCAGGATTTCTCTTTATCGTCGGTAATGCTGTCGATACCCGCTTTAATGGCATGCGCAACTGCGTCCTTATACGAATCATAATAATGATGATCGTTGACGATACCGAGCAAATCGCCCGCATCGCTAACGATGAAGCCGTTCATGCCCCACTCCTCTTTCACCACTTTGTTTACATCCTCATGCAAAATGGTCGGCGTACCGTTTACGGAGTTATACGAGGTCATCATCGAATGCGCGCCGCCCTTAACGAAGGCCGGCTTAAACGCCGCTTGATAATATTCCTTCATGTTACGCGGATCGATGCTCGCAGAGCAGCTGCCGCGGTTAATTTCATTGTTATTGCCGATAAAATGCTTCAAGGTCGCCACCGCTTTAAAGTAAAGCGGGTGATCGCCTTGAATGCCCTGCACGAGCGAGGCTGTCAGCTCGCCCGTCAGCTTCGGATCTTCGCCGTAAGCTTCCTCTGTCCGGCCCCAGCGCGGATCACGCTCCATATCAACGGTCGGCGCCCATAGCGTCAAGCCGTTAACGGCAGGATTGCGCTGGAAATAGACGCGCGCCTCGTCGCCGATAACAGAGCCTACCTCCTTCAGCAGTACAGGGTTCCAAGTACAACCAAGGCCGACCGGCTGCGGGAACGTAGTTGCTTCGCCCAGCCATGCCATACCATGCGCCGCTTCGGTTCCATGCTTATAAGGCTTGACGCCTAATCTCTCAATTGCAGGCTGATATTGGACCATGGAATCAATTTTCTCATCAAGCGTAAACCGCGAGACGAGGTCGGTTACCCGCTCTTCAAGCGGAAGCCCGGTATTTCTAAACGGAAAAATGGTGTCTGTCGTCATTATGGTTTCTCCCCTTCTTTGGTTGACGGTAAAATGCTGTACCATTCGTTCTTGTTCGTTGCAAAGGGCACCGATGCGTCAATCATTGTGCCGTCCGAAGCTTGGACCGTGATCGCGCTCTTGGAACGCAGGCGGCAAACCCTGCCATGCGTAGAATGAATGCGTCCTGAGGTCAGCTTGCCGTCTGCCCATTCGATATCGACAACGAAGCCGCCTCTTGCTTTCAGGCCCTTCATATAGCCGCTCGGCCAAGCGGCCGGCAGCGCCGGCAGAAGTTCAATGCCGTTCAAATGGCTTTGCAGCAGCAGCTCGCCTATGCCCGCCGTTCCTCCAAAGTTTCCGTCGATTTGAAACGGCGGATGATCATCGAACAAATTCGGATGCGTCGAGCGCGCGAGCAGCGTGTGAATAAAGCGATAAGAGGACTCTGAATCCTGCAGCCGCGCGTAGAGGTTAATCAGCCACGCGCAGCTCCAGCCCGTATGGCCGCCGCCGTTTTTTATGCGGCTCTCTAGCGACAGCCGTGCCGCTTCGACCAACTCAGGCGTCGCTTCCCGATTAATAGACGTTCCCGGATATAAGCCGTATAAATGCGATACATGGCGATGGCCCGGCTCATGCTCCGCAAATTGCTCATGCCATTCCTGCAGTAAACCGTTTGGCGCGATTTGCAGCGGCGGAAGCTTGCGCTTTGCTGCTTCTAACCGCTCAAGAAATGGCTCATTGAGCTGCAGCAGGCTCGCCGCGGTTAAACAATGCTCAAACAGCTCGCCGATTAACGTGATATCCATGGCAGAAGATTCTGCCACGCTGCCCGCTTCGCCGTGAGCGGTCAGAAACTTATTTTCCGGCGAGGTAGAAGGCGATGTCATGAGCAGCCCGTCCTCGTTCTCCTGCAGCCAGTCCAAGCAAAATAACGCTGCGCCCTTCATCAGAGGATAAGCTTTCTCCCTTAAAAAGGCTTCGTTCGGATTATATAAATAATGCTCCCACAAATGCTGCGTCAGCCATACGCCGCCAAGCGGCCAAAATGCCCAGCTTGGATGACCGGCAGTCGGAGTTGACGTCCGCCATAAGTCGACGTTGTGATGCGCAACCCATCCTTCGCTGTTGTAATGAATAGCAGCCGTACGCGAACCTGACTCGCTAAGCTCCTCAATCAGCCGGAACAGCGGCTCGTGGCATTCGCTCAAATTGCCAAGCTCTGCCGGCCAATAGTTCATTTGCGTATTGATATTCGTCGTATAATCGCTGTTCCAGGGCGGCTGCACCCGGTCATTCCATATGCCCTGCAAATTAGCCGGCTGCGTCCCGGGACGCGAGCTCGCCATAAGCAGATAGCGGCCATACTGGAAATACAAAGCTTCCAGCTGCGGGTCCTGCTCGCCTCGCTTATATGCTTCAAGCCGCTCGTCTGTCGGCAATAGGGCATTAGGCGTCAGACCCAATTCAATCTGCACACGCCGGAATAGTTGGCGGTGATCCTGAATATGGCGCTCACGGAGCTGCTCATAGCTATGGGATTGAGCGCTTTCAAGCACATGATTGTTCTGCTTGCGAAGCTCGTCGCCGCTTTTCGCCGGGTGGCGGTCAAATCGCTCAAAGCTTGTCGCCGCGCTTAACAGGAATGTTGCCGAGCGGGCGCCGCGAATCTTTAATTGCTGATCGCCGCTTACAGAAACTTCACCTCCGTCTGTGATCACCTGCAGCTTTATTTGAAACGTAATGCCGCGGTTGTCCTCGTACTGCACGGCTTTCGGATGATCGCCCATATAATTGTCCGCGACATGGATCGGACAGCGTCCGTGCAGCACGATAGCCGCGCTTCCGTCATGCGCAAGCTCAAATTGCACCGACGCTTGCAGCGTTGCCGTGAGCTCCAGCAGTCCGTTTCCATCCGCTGCATATCTCGTGCAAAGCACTTGATCGACTGCGCTCACAAATGTCTCGCGGTAATAGCTCGTTTCGCCGGATTGAAAGCGGGCAGCGGCAATGCCTGCATCGATATCAAGTTTGCGGATATAGTGATTCGGGCGGCCGTTGTTCTGCCCGAAATGCTGCTCAATATACAAATCGCCCATCGGCTGATACGATTCGGTGTTTGTTCCCAGCATTTTCGCCTCGACCAGCTTTTCCGCCTCCACAAAACGCTTCTGCGCGATCAATTCCCGAGCCTGCTTTAAATAGCGTAAAGCCTCGTAATTGTTCGTATCGCGCGGAAAGCCCGACCACAGCGTATCTTCATTTAATTGAATGCGTTCTTTATCCGCGCCGCCGAATACCATGCCGCCTAATCGGCCATTGCCAAGCGGCAGCGCTTCTTCCCATCTTGAAGCCGGCTGCTTATACCAAAGGTTCCACGAATGTAGCTGCTCTTCCCTGTTTGCCATATTGTCAGTCTCCTGTTATCGCTCTCGTCATATGATCGAAAAAACATTTATTATCCATCTTAACGGAATAGTCTTCTCGTACAGTACCCATCAGATTTCGTGTAAATTCATATGAAAATTAGCGGTTGTTCGCAGAAATCGTTTTTTTCGGTTACATTAAGCTGCGGTAGAACAAAAAAAATGGTTGAGCACGCTCTACTTAGCGCTCAACCATTTTTGAAATTCCGACCAAGATCGCCTGCCGTGCAGAAGCGTAACTAACGTTTAACGATTAAGACCTGCTTCACCAAACACTTTGTCAAAGCCAGCTTTGGAACGAAGAACAAGCTCTTCCGGCGATTGCAATGGTGCCTCCGCCGTTAATATTTCCTGCGATACAGCTCCCTTGTAACCGATTTTATCGAGCGCCTTAAGGAAGCCAACCAAATCAATTACGCCTTCACCCGGATAAATGCGGCCGTTATCAAGCGCTTCCTCTACAGGCACGTCTGGCGCGTCATTAATATGCACATGCACGATCTGATCAGCGCGAAGCGCTTCGATATCGGCAATAGTCAACCCGTTCGTGTACCAATGATACGCATCGAACAACAGCCCTACGTTGCTCTCGCCGATCGCATCGATCCATTCCAGCGTCTCCTCAGGCGTCCAAATAAACGGATTCGCCCAGCGCGTGCGCAAATGGTGGGGACCAACAAATTCGAGTCCGAGACGAATGCCGTAAGCGCCAAGAATTTGCGCGCAGGTACGTAATCTCCGCGTTGCAAGAGCCATAAAGCGGGCTGCCTTCAAATCCGTGGAAGGCAAAATATACGTGCAGCAGCTCGTACAGCCAAGCGCAGCTGCAGCTGCAGCTGCTCCCGCCAGCTTCTCCAGTCCTTCAAGAAACGCTTCTTCCGTCGTTCTCCATTCTACCGGAAGACCGATCGAGCCGATCACCACGCCGTTCTTTGCAAGCAGCTCACGTGCTTTTTGGACGCCATGACGGTTAATCAGCGATCCGGCATCCAAATCTACAGCTTGAAAACCATATTCGCCAGCGAGCTCGATGAAACGCTCATCGCTTTCAATGCGGCCAAGCCCTGCGCCGGTTAATCCTCTCAACATACTGTTGCCTCCTTATTCTGTCACTGCTTTAGTTTAAATTCCAATCCAGCTTCACTTCATTACCTGTACGGGATGATTCATAAATAGCATCCAACACAAGATTGTTGGTCAAGCCGGTAAGAGCGGAAGTAATCGGCTGTTTGCCTTCACGGATACATTCCAGGAAGTGACGGCTCAGTCGTGCGCGTTCACCCTCATCGTTGTCGGCTTTGCGCAGCACCGTTTCAATCGGACGATCGAATTTCTCCGTAAGCAGCTTACCCTCCGCGCCGCGGTAGCTTGCTCCGCCTTCCGAACCCATCAAATGAATGAACGGCGTATTGTCCGTATCCATGTGAACAGCCCAGCTAACTTCAAGCGAAAGCGAGCTGCCGTCTTCCATTTTGATCAAGGCGGTTGCCAAATCTTCTACATCGTAAGTCCCGTTCCAATTCGGCTTGCCCCAAGTTCCAATACCTTTACGGCTTGGACCAAACTCCGCATAGGTTGCGCCATATACGGATACCGGCTTCGGATTGCCCATCAAGTACAGCGCAAGGTCAAGCATATGAACGCCGATATCGATAAGCGGGCCGCCGCCCGACTGATCCATTTGAGTAAACCAAGTGCCCCAGCCCGGGATGCCTTTGCGACGATACCAGCCGGTTTTTGCCGTATATATTTTGCCAAGCTCCCCGCGGTCGATTTGCTCTTTAATTTGCATCGGCACCGATTCCCAGCGCATCTGATGACCAACCATGACTATGCGGTCGGAAGCCTGGCTCGCCTTCAAAATTTGTCTCGCCGCATCGCCGTTTATGCCCATCGGCTTCTCGAGCAGTACATGCTTGCCGGCAGCTAAGGCCTGTACCGCAAGCGGTGCATGGAATTGGTTAGGAACCCCTATAATTACGGCGTCCACGTCTGAGCGCTGGATCAGCTCTTCCGGCGAACCGGCAACGCTCGCGATCCCGTACTGCTTCGCTCTCTCCTCGGCTAGCGGTAAATACGCATCGGCAATAGCTGTAATGACGCACTCGTCGCCCAGCTTGGAAAACTCCCTTGCATGAACATTTCCGATATTGCCCGCACCGATAATGCCTATTCTAATTTTATTTTCAATGGACATTGGAAAACCTCCCGACAAGTTTGGTGAAGCAAAATTTTGCTTCGCAAGCATTCGCTTTAGCTAACGCTTCATCTCGTTATTTATGTTAGAATAAACGGGATGAGAAATCGTGCTTGTTTTTCGATAAAAGTCTCAGTTTTTCGGAGGAATCCACTATTTCATGACTTATATACCCGAATATTTGAAAACGTATCCAAATATGAACACATCCTCTCCCCTCCATATTAGCCTGAACCGTCTTTACCATGGCTTCCGTCCGCATCGTCATGACTTTTTGGAGTTTTCTTATGTGGTAGAAGGAAGAGGCTCCGAATCGATCAATGATGCCATGCATCAAATGCTGCCAGGCACGTTTACATTCGTGCTGCCTTATCAGGTCCATGAGCTTTTTACGGAGCCGGGCAGTACCTTAGTTTTATACAATTGCAATTTCAGTATGGATTTGTTGATGGAGCCAGGCCAAGGGGCCGGTTTAATGGACTTAATCGCTCAGAATGCGCTGCCTTCCTTCGTTCAGCTGAACGACACGGACAACGTACGCATGAAGCATTTAATAGAAGATATGTATAACGAGTATAAGGGGCAGGAGCTGTGGCGCCGCACAATGCTGCAGGTGAGACTGAAGGAAATATTAGCCTTCTTCGACCGTTACCGCCGGAAGACCGCGCCTACCGACGCCGTATCGACATCCGGTTCCAAGTCGAATGCCTCCGTTTGGCCGATCATCCATTATATTCATCGCCATTATCAGGATGAGCTTGCGCTTTCCGACCTCGCAAGCCTTTTCTCACTGAGCGTCTCGCGAATCAGCGAAGTCATTAAGCAGACGACCGGACAGACCTTCGTTCATTTCCTGCATGATTTGCGCTTGCGGCACGCCTGCAGCCTGCTCGTCTCAACGGAAATGAGTATTGCCGAAATTGCGCTTGAGGTCGGCTACGGCTCCTACAAAACGTTTTCCCGTATTTTCCGCGAGACGAAGGGCGTCGTGCCGAAGGATTACCGGAAAATGAAGCTAAGTCAGGAGACGCTCAGCCGATAGCCGACAGACAACAGCAGCGCTCCAATCGAATCCAAATGACAAGGGCTGCCCCCGGTAGATGATTCTACTCGGGAGGCAGCCCCTGCTCTGTTATGTGTTAGTGGAAAATGGACAAAACCACAAATAAAATGGCTAGCAAAGCGTAAATAACAAGCGAAATAATCATTAAGGTCCGCTTACTCACAGCGATACTCCCCTTCCAGCTCCGATTAGGCTATACACCATTATTGTATGTGTATGGGGACAACGCGGAAATTGTCCTAGTGAGAAAAAATCGCCCTCCGAACGCATCGGATAAAAAGCAGCATCGCTCTTCATTATTATCAATATGCTTCCAGCCTGCAGTGAATACCATGTAAGCCTTGACCCGCTTGGCTTAATTGCTTGCTTTACCCTTCCGATCCGATGGCAGCACAGAATGAGGGTGACAACAAAAAAAGTGATTAAGCAGCTTCATAAGCCGCTTAATCACTTTTTTGTCCATTCTGCTTAACCAAATGTCACCGTCATGCTTAATAACGTCCAGCGGCCTATATTTCATTACCTTCAACACTCTCGTAAAAACGTACGATTTCGATAATCAAAGCACCCATTCTCTCTATCTCCGGAACGACGATCCGCTTCACGCCGTATTCCTTCAAAGCAACGGCTGTTACCTTACCGACTGCAGCTGCAACAGCATGCTGCTCGAAAGCATTCAGAAGCTGCTCCTTACGCCCCGACTCGATCGCATACTTGAACAAATAATGCACCTGCACCGCAGTCGTGAAGCAAACCGTGTCTACCGAGCCTTCAACAAGCTCAGTCATCAACAGATCGAGCGTTGCTTGTGCCGGCGGAACATGTCTGTAAGGCAGCACCGATTCTACGTGTACCGCACCTTTATTTTCAAGAAAGCGAGTCAGCTCCGGCGCCGGTTCCCCGTGCAGCTGTATCCATACCCGCTGCCCTTCAAAATTATAGGCAGAAAGGTTGTCCATCAATCCCTGCATCGTCCCGTCATCGTCGCTAACAACCGCCTGAAGACCCGTCCGTTTGAGGAAAGCAGAGGTTTTATAGCCTCTTGCCGCAATTTTCGCTTGGGACATGCGCTCCAGCACAGCTTGCCCAACTCCCAGCTTGTCGGCCGCGCCCACCAAGCTTTCAGATCCAAGCCCAGTCGTCAAAATGATCCAGTCCGCGCCCTGCTCTGCGAATCTCCGCAGCGGCTCTTCCAGCAAATCCTCTTCGAACATCGTTAAACCTTGAAGCGAGCGGATGATTGGAATTCCGCCTCTTTTTTCTATGATCATGCTCATCTCATCCGTTTTCCGAGATCCGGCAATGACAATTCGTTTATCCTTCATCACGTTTGTACTCATAATTTTCCAGCCACCGTACTTTCGGTAAATTTGCCTTAGTCGACGTCATTATAACAGAAGGAGCACAAATTCGCACCCCAAATGTCAGATTTATGTTATATATTTTCCCATGACTGCTTGAAAAATAGCTCGTACACTCTGCAGTAAATGATTTTTAAGATCATATAAACCGGAATGATGAGCAGAATACCAAGAATCCCTGCTATGTCTCCGCCAACGAGCACCAAAATAATGGTCGTCAGCGGATGAATATCGAGCTGCTTGCCGAGAACGTATGGAGCAATCAGATTATCCTGAATTTGCTGAGCGAGCGTAATGATGACGATCGACCATACCGCGGTAGACGGAGCTTCGATGAAGCCGATAATGACAATGGGCACCGAAGACAGGAACGATCCGATAAACGGTATGAAATTCAAGATGAGCGCCACAACAGTCAGCAAAAGCGCATATGGCAAATCGATGATAAGAAAGCCTGCATACATCAATACGCCGAGCGCCATATTCACGATTACCCGTCCAACGATAAAACTGCTAAGCATACGATCGATTTCATCCATAACCTCCGTTCCGTCACGACGAAACCGCTTCGGAATAAAGCTGACGACCTGTTCCCCAAACTTCCCGCCCTCCTTCAGCATATAAAACAGGAGAATCGGGAACGTAATGAGCACGATCGCGAAATTAGAGAAGAACGCAAGCAGTCCGGAAATATAATCCGAAAGCACAGTATAACCTTTGTTCAAATAGTCCGCCAGCTTTGAGATTGGATTAACATCCTTGGGCAAAAAAGAGGATACAACGCCATTATGCTCAAGCTTTCCCACTTGCACGCTTAACGATGTGAACAGATCAGGCGCATTTTCAACCAAATTCATCAATTGCGTTCTCAAGGAAGGCCAAACCCCGATGCTAAAGCCAACAACAACGATGCTGAAGGCCAAATAAATGAGCAAAATGGCCAAGGTGCGATTGAACTTTCGACGTTCCATTGCATTGATGAGCGGACGCAGCAAGTAATAGAAGAAACCTGAAAGCATTAATGGAACGATAATCATGCTGAAAAACGAAAGCACGGGCTTGAATATAAAATCGACGAGAGATCCCAAATAAATGATGATCAGCACCAAAATGATCATCATGCACCCTTTTATAAATCGATTAAGCTTCGCCATCCGTTCACCTTCTTCACTGTAATTTCAGTTATAAGACAAGACAGGGCACTCCCCTGCCGCAGCAAGTTGACTAGGTACGTTCCTTTTAACCGCTGCTTGTAGAAATGAAACTTTGATAGCAAAAAAAAGACCGCTACAGGGTGTCATTCACCCTGTAACGGTCTTCCATTTACAGCTTATCGTGAGCAATGTTCACGAGATCTCAAAGGAATGAAGGATCGCAGCTACGACAGCGCCGGCAATTGTCAATCTTAACGAATGAAGCCCTCCCTGCGTCGCCGATCCCAGCAGTACGATGCACAGCGTGCTAAGCGCCGCCCCAATGAAGGACATCAGTATAAGCTGGGTGTAAGACAACCCCGGCAGGAACGCAAAGCAAAGCGCGACGACGAAGGCCGCCCCCGCATTAACTCCGAGAATGCCGGCATCCGCCATCGGATTGCGCGTCACGCCCTGCATGACCGCTCCGGCGACGGCGAAAGCCATTCCGGTTACTACTGCGCCAAGAACGCGCGGAAGTCTATATTCATGCACGATTTGATGTGCGGTTATATCCGGATCGTAAGAAAAGACGGCTGCCCACACCGCCTCAAGGGTCAATTGCTTTGCACCATACGATATAGCCAAAAATATAGACATCAGCAGCGCTGCGAAAGCGGCTGCGAACCATAAGCCTGTCATCCATGTTTTATTCCATTTCATAGCCTTCTAATTAAAGATGTCCTCCCTTAAATAATAATATCGATAATCATTATCATCAATTTATTATAGCTCACCCTCTTTTTTCGTACATGACATAATTCAAGATTCGTCCATGGATAAATCGTAGATCGAAGACCGGAGCGGATACTATTTGCACAGCAGCCGCTCTATCTCTTCTAATTGTTGGTTAATAACATAAGGGGCATACACGATCCACTTGTCCCAATCCAAAAAATAAAGCCTGTTGCTTTTAACGGCAGGATGCTTCATCCAGTTGGCATTCGAACGAATAAGCTCCATCGCCCGCTGCCGGTCATGCTCCGTCTCAAATGCCATAAACAAATAATCCGATTCATAATGTTTGATCTCGTCAGGCGCAATCGATAACCAATTGAAGCCTGTGCCGATCGGATGAGGCTCTTGCGCTTTTCTTATTCGTTCAGGCCATTCTAATTGTAACGATCTATAAAAGACATGCCCGATGTTCCGGGCGCCATACATTCTGAGATCATTTTTTCGGGCCGCGCATATCGCGACCGTTGCGCCGCCTATAGCCGCATGAACCTTCTTCCGAACGCGTTCCGCCTTGCGCTCGTAGCTGTCCATCCAATTACCCGCCGCCTGCTTCCTATCCACCAGTTCAGCAATATCCAACAGATGCGTGAATATATCCTTGCTAGCCCAAGGGAATGGAACGATAGGAGCGATATCATTAATATGCGCCTTCGCTTTAGTCAGCACATTATCCTTGCATGGTCATAAGCAGCATTTCCTTCGCTTTGTTCATTCGCAAATGAGTTAAATAGGATACGGGGGTTTTATCCATGGACCGTTTAAATACTTGCGAGTAGTAGGAAGGATGCAGCTGGGCAAGTTCAGCCAGCTTGTTCACCCTTATCTCTTCCCGGTAATGGTTATTCATATATTCGATCGTCATTCTAAGACGTTCTTCCATTACGTCAGGTAGAGACGGCTCGGCATGGCGAAGCAGGCCGTCAAGCAAATCGTATAAATACTGCTGACGGAGGAGCTCCTTCTTCCTTGTAAACCGCTCGTCATCCGCTTCCGACGCAAGCAAATAAAAGGAGCGTTTAAACTGGCTTCCGCCTACCCGAAGCTTACCTTGCAGCGGAAATGTTATCTCGCGGATATAGGCTCTCCCTGCTTCTGATTTCTCGGTCAAACGGAACCAATCAAATGCAACCCAATAAAGCTCGGTATGAGCGCCTGACAATAGCCGAAGCTGCACGGTCGAGCCGAGTGCCAGGACATACAGCGAATCTCGCTCTATTTTGCTTAAATGTCCGTTGATAATAAGATCGCCTTCGCCCTTTGCGATGTATAGCAGCGTGTGATGGGCTAACGGATTTGCACCATCAGCCCAGACAGGCGCCTCCACGCTTTTGCCTGCTTGCTCAATTTCAAAAATGATGTCATGTAACCATTTATTATGTTCAAGCGTGCTCATTTCAGCCCCGCCCCTTCCAGCTGCTTCTTCATTGCTGCTGACACCAGCAACTAGTGAAAATCATTATCAATTTTAATGAAAATACGATATTATTTCAATGATTTTCGGCTGGTTGTCCGGCTTGATCAGAGGCTTCTTTTATATTCCTTAAACGCAGGCTTCATATTTCTTCAAAATAATAACCGCATTATGACCGCCAAAGCCAAAGGAATTGGACATTCCGATTTCGATATTCGCCTCGCGCGCTTTGTTCGGCACATAATCAAGATCGCAAACCGGATCGGGCTCCTCTTGGTTTATCGTCGGGGGAATAATCCCCTCCTGTATCGTTTTCACTAATGCTATCGCCTCCGCTCCGCCTGCTGCGCCGAGCATATGCCCCGTCATCGATTTGTTTGCCGTCACCGGAATACGGTACGCCAGCTCGCCGAACAGTTTTTTGACCGCCGCTGTCTCTGACCGGTCGCCGATTTCTGTGCTGGTGGCATGAGCGCTGATCAGATCAATCTGGCCTTGGTGAAGGCCGGCTTCGCGCAGAGCATGCTTCATCGCTTGATAAGCGCCAATTCCGTCCGGATGAGTGGCAACCATGTGATAGGCATCGGAGCTTGCTCCGTAGCCGATCACCTCCGCATGAATGCGGGCGCCTCTGCCCAAAGCATGGGATAGTGATTCCAATACGAGAATACCTGCCCCCTCGGCCATGACGAATCCGTCCCGCCCCGCATCAAACGGCCGGCTTGCAAGGGCAGGCGCGTCGTTCCGCGTCGATATCGAGGTAGCATTTCCGAAGCTGGCAAGAGAGATATCCGTAATGGCTGCCTCTGCTCCTCCTGCGATAACGACATCCGCGCTGCCGGAGCGGATGAGCCTCCACGCCTCCCCAATCGCCGTATTTCCAATTGAGCATGCCGTAACCGGCGACATCGACGGACCCTGTATACCGAACCGGATACTGATCATCGCCGCAGCCATGTTCGCGATCATCATGGGGACCAGCGTCGGGCTAACCCGATCAGGACCGCGTTCGCGAAGCACTTCGGCTTGATCAAGCAAGGTTTGTATGCCGCCGATGCCGGATCCGACATAGACGCCAACGCGCTCACGATCGGTCTGCTCAAGTGAGAGCGCCGCATCCTCCAAAGCTTGTTCGGCTGCCGCTATAGCAAATTGGCTGAATCGATCCATGCGCCGAGCCTCTTTGCGTCCAAAGCGCGCATCCGCGTCAAAATCTGCAACAATGCCTGCTATTTTTGCTTTATGTCTAGACGTATCGAAAGCATCAATCACTGAAATGCCCGACTCTCCCTTAACCATCCGATTCCAAAATTGCTCCACATCGTTTCCTAGCGGCGAAATGACGCCCATCCCTGTAATAACGACCCGTTCCATCGTTAATCCCCCTTCACGATTGCCTTGATGAAGTGTAGTTTGTCATAGTTGTTATCCTATTACAAGTTGTTGTTTATTATAGTATAATGGGTACCACTATAATGATCGTTCGAGGATGGATTCTATGATAAACCGGGAAACGAGATTGCAAGCTCTATCAACCTTCTTAAAATCGAAGCGGGCCAAAATCATGCCGGGTGACGCAGGCTTTCCTTCCGGCACCCGCCGAAGAACGCCGGGCCTTAGACGTGAGGAGGTCGCTCAGCTTGCCGGCGTCAGTCCCACTTGGTACACCTGGCTCGAGCAGGGCAGAGACATTAAAGTATCGGCCTCCGTCCTCGACTGCGTAGCGGCAGCGCTGCAAATGAATGACGACGAGCGGAAATATTTATACGCGCTCGCACTCGAGTCCGGTCACGGCGCTGTTCAAATGAACGAAGAGAACTTTGAGATTACGCCATCCTTACAGCGGATATTACAGGAGCTGCGCTTTTGCCCGACTATCATATCCGATCGGCGCTGCCAGATTGTCGGCTGGAACCAAGCGGCCTCGCATGTGTTTATGGATTTCGAGCAAATTCCGGCCGAGCAGCGGAACATGATTCAGCTGTTGTTTTCGCGGAAGGAATTTCGGCGGCTTGCAGGCAATTGGGACCATTTCGTAGGCGGGTTTCTAGCTATCTTCCGGGCTTATTACGGTCAATATGTTCAGGATGAATGGTACGAGCGGTTTATTGAGGAAATGAAGGAGGGCCATCCGGAGTTTCAATACCTTTGGGAGCAAAGCCAGGTTAGCTCGGCTCCCGATGTTCTGCTTGAATTTCGCCATGCGAAGGTAGGGAAGATGCTGTTCCACCTTACTTCCTTACAGGTGCAGGGCAGTACAGACCTGCGCTGCAGCGTATATACGCCAGCGCCTGAGACTTCCACAGAAACCAAGCTGCGGCGTTTAATGGAACGGCAAGACTGAAAAACTATTGCTCGCTATTCGTTCAATTTAAGCGTCCGATTGCAAATTTTGTTAATGAGAGCATGGTCATGACTAATAACGAGCAGGCCGATTTGACGCGCGCGAACGATACCCTGCACCGTATGCCAGATTTGGGCTTGTGTGATTGCGTCCAGCATCGTCGTCATTTCGTCCGCGATCAGAAATTTGGTTTCCGGGCCCAGCGCTCTGGCTATGCAGCAGCGCTGCAGCTCTCCTCCGGACAATTCGTTCGGATAACGCTGCAGCCATTCCTCATGGATGCCAAGCGCCGCCAGAAGCGCAGCATCCGGGGTCCATCCCTCCGTGATCGTTCTTGCCATTCGCCATCGCGGATTAACCGCGTGTTCCGGGTGTTGGAAAATCATTTGAACAGGATCGTAGTTTGATTCCCGCTTATTGCGGCCCAAAGCCGACACCTCTCCCACGATAGGCTTCATATAGCCCGCTAAAATACGCCCCAATGATGTTTTTCCGCTCCCGCTCGGTCCGATAAGACCAACCGTTTCACCAGCCTGAAGCGTGATACTGAAACCGTTGAACAGCCATGGACCACCCGGGTACCGCCAGCCGAGATTCCTTCCTTCAAGTCGCATTGACGCACCTCACGATTCCTCCCCGCATTTCGCGGGGCTCTGGCCTGCTGTTGCCGCATTGCTCCTCAGCGGAACGGCAGCGCTCGGCAAAAAGGCAGCCTTGTAGATCCGATCTACTTGCAGGCTGCGTTCCGGCAATCGGTTCAAACCCGTTCTGCGGCAGCGCACGCCATAAAGCCCGGCTGTACGGGTGCCGAAGCCGCTCGCCGTCCCCCTGAAAATCGCTTGCAGGAGCGAGCTCGACAGCCGTCCCCGCATAAAATACAGCTACCTTATCCGCGATGCGGATTGCCGCCTCAATATCATGCGTGATGAACAAGACCGCACAGCCTCCTTCGGCCAGCTGCTTGAAGCTGTCCAAAGCCTCCGCGACATCTGCCGGATGCATGCCGGGCGTCGGCTCATCTGCAATAATGAGCCGGGACCTTTGAAGCGCCGCTGTCGAGACGAGCACCTTGCGCGCCATGCCGCCGGAGAGCTGGAACGGGAAAAGCCGCTCCACATGCTTGCCTAATTGAAAGCGTGCGAATAAGCCTTCACGCTCCTTGAGCTGTTCAGCTCCGTCCGCCTGCGTACGCAGCTGCTTGCCTACCCTCATCAAGGGGTCCAAAAAACTGACGGATTGCGGAACGAGTGCCATTTCCTTTCCCCGGTAAAGCTTCAACTTAGCCTCGTCAAGCGGCTCGCCGCCGTATAAGATGCTTCCTGTCATCGAAACATTTTTCGGAAGAATGCCCATAATCGCGTGAGCGAGCAAGCTTTTTCCCGATCCGCTTGCTCCGACGACGGCTACAATTTCACCCTCATTTATTGCAAAATCAAGCCCCTCCACGATTGTAATCTTTTGCTGAAGACTGCCTTTCGCATATTGAATGAAGGAAATGGATAGTTTGCTGACCTCTAGCAGAGGCATATTGGCTCCTCCTTCCAGTCGTAGATTATCGTTTTGTTAAAGCTGGGCATTCCGCGGATCAACAAGCTGCCTTAGATGATTGCCCAGCTTATCGAACGCCCGTACCGTCACCAGCAAGCCTAAGCCCGGAAATACGGCCAGCCACCACATGCCTGTCGATAAATAACGCATCGATTCGGAGAGTATGATTCCGATGGCAGGCTGATGCGGCGACATGCCGAGACCTAGAAACGTGATCGCCGCCTCATGCAGAACGGCATGGGGAAACAGAATCAGAAAACCTACCAGCAATTGCGGAAACAAGTGAGGCGCCAGATGGCGCGTAGCTATAAAGTAGCGCGACTTCCCAAGCTTCCTTGACACAAGCACATATTCCGCCGACATCAGCTGAAGCGCCTCCGCGCGAATGATGCGGGCAAGGCTGGGCCAATGGGTGAGCATGATGCCGAACGCGATTCCTTTCAGACCGCCCCCGCATACGAAGGCAATTAATATCAGCATGACCAGATGGGGGACGCTTAAAAAAACATCGATCGTCCATGTGATGATACGATCAGCCGTTTTGCCAAACGCTGCCGCCATCAGGCCCATGATCGCAGCTATTAACACGCTGCAGGCCGAACCGAGCAGTCCCACCTGTATGCTTAAAGCAAGTCCCTTTACCGTGCGGGGTAGCATATCTCTGCCGAGCCAGTCCGTTCCAAACAAATGGGCAGGCGAAGGCGGCAAATTCCGGCTGTCCAGCTGAACGGAAAGCCCAGCCGTGCCTAGCAGCCAGCTGCCGAGTCCAATGCTAACGAGCAGGATGCCCGCCCCCGCTGCGGAAGCAAGCGCTCGCCGCCGTTCGTTTGAACGCCCAGAGCAGCCTTTTTGCTGCATTGAAATAAGCCTGCTCATCCTCGCCCCTCCTTCCCCTGACGGAGCCTTGGATCAACCATCCGATAGAAGAAATCAGCCAAAACATTCCCGGTAAACACAAACAGCGTGCTGCACAGCACCAGGCCCATTAGCAGCGGCACATCGCCTCTAAGGCCCGACTCTACCGTCGCTTGTCCCAGCCCGGGATAAGAGAACACCTGCTCCGTGAGCACCGTGCCGCCGAACAATTCGCCGAATGAAGCGAACTGCAGCGTTATGGCCGGCAGAGCGATATTTCGCAGACCGTGTCTGAGCAGCAAGCCCATTCCCCTCTCTCCTCTTGCCTTAGCAAACAAAATATAGTCGCTATCCAATACCTCAATTAGCTTCTGCCGCGTATGCAGCGCGATGGGCGCAATGCCCGCAACGCTAAGCGTAACTGCCGGCAAAATCATATGACGGAATTGATCGGCAGCGGTTACGCTTCCCGCCAGCATGCCAGCGGGGACGCCAAGCCCAACCGGCAGCCAGCCCAGCCATACCGCAAAAATCATCATAAGCAGCAAACCGATCCAGAACGCAGGCGTCGATGCGAGCGTATAACAATAGCTTTTGATTAGCCGGTCAAGCCATGAATCCTTTCTCCATGCCGCCGCCACACCCGCTGTGAATCCAATCACGCCTGACAGCACCCACGCGAACGCCATTAGCAAAGCGGAATGCATGAACCGTTCAGCAATCACCTTGCTGACTGCCTCGCGGTAGATCATCGACGTTCCCATATCGCCATGAAGCAGCGCTGCCGCCCATTTCAAAAACCGTTCTGCAAATGGCCGCTCAAGCCCCCAATAGGCGGCGATTTCCTGTCTTTGCTCCGCACCGACGCGCATGACGTCCGCGCCGATGTACGATTGAACCGGGTCAATCGGCGACAAGCTGACAAGCGCAAATGTAATTATACTGACCGAGGCCAGCAGCGCGAACAAGCGAATGGCCTTTTTTCCGATAAAAACGGTTAATCCTTGTATCATCTAAAAAACCTCTTCCCGATCGCTACTCGTCCCAGCCCCAGCTCTCGATATTGTCCGTTATCGGCCATCCATGACCATGCGGCTGTATGCGCTGCTTTCCAATGCTGAGGCCGTCCCTCACTAAATAAAGATGATCGATATTGACAAGCCAAGCCCAAGGCGCATCGCCTTTCATGCTAAGTCCCGTTTGTCCATCCCACTGCGCTTTTTTCCAATAAGTCAGCGACTCCTCTTCCGAACGGGCAGAGAGCGCCTGCTCGAACCATTTATCGACGGACGGATTGCTGTAATAGCCTGTATTGTAGTAGTCAACGCCGCCAAAGGCACTGCTGTATAGGTTATACATTTCCAGCGGATCATGGCTGCCCCAGCCTAGAAGTACCGCATCAGCGTGCATCAGCTTTTCGATCTCATCCCAGCTCTTCCCCTCAACGTTCATATGAATGCCAGCTGCTTGAACCATATCGGCAGCTGCCAAAGCGAGCGATTGACGCGTTACATCCCCTGACGGATAAAGCAGCGTAAACTCCGCTTTCAATGCGCCTTTCTCGAGAATGCCATCGTTATCGCTGTCCGACCAGCCGCCATCCGCCAATATTTTCGCTGCGGCATCGGCATCATTATCCTTGAAGCTGGTCGCCTCGTTCCACCATGGAAGGCCGTCGTTAGCCGTAAAAGCCGGTGATCCATACCCTTCCAAAATGCCGTCGACCAATTGCTGACGGTCGATCACGAGGTTGATCGCCTTGCGTATCGCCTCATCTGCAGTAACATCATTGCCGATAGGATAGCCTTCCTCCGTCTTCCCGCCACTCTTCACGTACGGGAATGCGATGCCGCGATTATCGACCGACTTCACCGCTTCAAGCCGCATTCCTGCAACCTTCTGCTTGCTAAAAGCCGATGGCAGATAAGAAATATCGACACTGCCCGCCTTTGCGGCCGCGAAAGCAGCATCCTCGTTCAAGAAAAGGAAGGTCAGCTTTTGAAAATAAGGCTTTTTCCCGTAATAATTCGCATTCACTTCTACGATTAATTGCTGCCCGCGATCCCATTGCACGAATTTATAAGGACCCGAGCCGATTGGATGCTCTGCGTAGGTGCTGCTGTATGCATGCTTAGGTACGATGCCCGTCGTAATGAGAGAATAAATAAAGGTTGACTCGGGCTTCTTCAGCTGGAAAATAACTTCGTTCTGTCCGGTCTCAACGCTCGCCAGATTCGTAAAATCAATGGCAGCTCCACTCGCGGCCGTCGTGTCGAACGTAAATTTCACATCCTCGGCGGTGAGCGGCTCCCCATCGGAGAACTTCACGTCTTCCCGGAGCTTAACCGTCCAAACCTTTCCGTCCTCGCTGACCTCGTAGCCTGTTGCCAGATCATTTACGATATTCAGATCATCGTCACGCTTTAGCAGTGTGCTCTGAAACAGCGGAGAACCATAGCGTCCCCAGCCCCTCGTCGGATCGAACCCCGTCTCGGGCTCTGAGCCAATAGCAACCAGCAGCTCATCTGTATTCGCATGACTGCTATCCGGCTTTGCTGCAGCGCAGCCGGATACGATTAGCAGAACGATGATCGCATTAGTGATGCCTATAGAAAATGATTTCAATCCGACCCCTCCTGTCTGTGTCATTTTTCGTAACACGAGTATGTGATATTGTAACACGATATCCAAGCATTTTCACCAGTTTTTCTCTATTTCCTTTCCAACAACATAACAAAAAGAGACTATCCCGCATGGTCATCATTGACCTGTTGAATAGTCTTTCGGAATTTGGCTATAAGCACATTCGTTTCAGACATGCTTATGCTCCGAATCATGCTCATGTTTGTCCGCGTATGTAACCGAGAGCTCGGCGTAAATGACACCCTTCTGCGCTTGAATTTGCTGATGAAGCGACCGAAGCCGGGAAAGCTGACCCCTCACGACGATCACCTCTAAGCATTGGCCGTGATTCAAATGGACATGCATGTTGGAGATGATGTCATGATGGAAGCGATGCTGTACCTCCATCAGGACGATCGGAAGATCGCTCACATGATGGTCGTATACGAGGACAATCGTTCCTGCAACATGCTCCTGACCGCTCATGCGGGCTGGCTCCAGTAATGCTCGCCGTGCCAAATCACGAATCGCCTCCGAACGGTTCGTATAGCCTTGCTCATCAATATACCGATCAAATTGATCGATTAACGGCGCCGGGAAGGATACTCCAAACCGGACCAATTCATCCTTGTCAGCCATGTACTCACCCAATCCGCATCATTTTCATCAAATTGTACCACAACAGGGAAAGCGTGAGAATGACCAAGCCACTTCATCAGAGTAGCATCCGTTCGTCATTCATTTCATGCTAAAGATGGCTACTGCTTGTTCTGAATGGGATAGTCGATGACGATCACGTTATCGAGGAGCCCGTCCAGCATGCTCACGAAGTTTTGATGCGCAGGATGCGGACCGTATGCGAGCAAGGACTGTCGATCGGTGAATGTGACCCTGAGTCCAAGCGTGTAGCCTTGAATATTGCCTGTTTCCGTCGTTTCATTGCAGCCGGCCGTTAAATCCGCAATTCCCGGAATTGCTGCTGGCAGCGCATATAGAACGTCCAGTAGTTCTTTTTCTTTGCTGTCGGATAGCTTCTCTTTAAATTTAAAGGATACAAGATGCTCGTACATGTTATTTCATTCTCCTTTTGGCTGCCCAAGCGTTATTTCTTCCCATCATATCACGGACTTCCGCCATCATGTTATAATCGATGCAATCAAAACAAAAAATCATGGAAGGAGAAATGACGATGAATGAGCAGGTGAAGAAGGCTTTGGACATAACCTTAAGAAATTGGAAAGCAATGTCCGTATCTGAGCTTGACGAGGCGGAGGGTTCGGCCGATCAATTCGAAGCGTCATTTTATACCTTTATTGATGCGGTGAGAGAGTGGGCTTATACGGAGCTGCAGCCACAGCCTGAGACCGTCGACCAATTTCTCGAACTGCCGATGATCGTCGATATTTTAGACAGGCTCCCGGCACCGCTGCTGTTGAACTTCGAAACCGAAGCGGAGTTCATCGTGGATAAAATAATGAGAATTGACGATGAAAAATACGATTAGCTTGCCATCCGCATCTCGCTCTTATCTTTCTGATTTCATCCGTTCGTAATATTGCGAAATCGCGATGATCATCGCGCCCATTCGTTCCGTTTCGGGAACGATCATCCGATCTACGCCATACTCCTTCAAAGCCTGCGCCGTCACTTTGCCGACAGCGGCTGCTAACGCTGGGCCGTTGAACGCTTGCAGCAATGCTTGTACACGGCCTTGCTCCAGAGCATACCGAAACAAATAGTTGACCTGTACACCTGTCGTGAAGCATACCGTATCGACTGCGCCTCTTTCGAGCTCGGAGAGCAGCTGCTCTAACGTGTTGATAGCCGGAGGCGTATGCCTGTATGGCAGCACCGATTGGACAAGCGAAGCCCCCTTCTGCCGCAAAAATTGCTCAAGCTCAGGCGCCGGCTCGCCATGAAGCTGAATCCATACCCGCTCGCCATCGAAATTTCTCGTTTCCAGATTCCGCATTAGACTTAATATCGTTCCATCCTCATCGTTTACAACCGCTTGAAGTCCGTTTCTCTTTAGAAAAGCGGTCGTTTTATAGCCTCTGCTCGCTATTTTCGACTGTGAGAACGCAGCCAACAGCGCTTCGCGAATGGCTAACTTTTCCGATGCTTTAACCAAGCTCTCCGCGCCGATTCCCGTAGTCAAAATAATCCAATCCGCTCCCTCGAAAGCAAGCTGCCGCAAAGGCTCAGCAAGCAAGCTCTCATCAAAAACCGTTAATCCTTGAAGAGAGCGTACAAGCGGTGAACCCCCCTGTTTGGCTATAATGACGCTCATTTCATTCGTTTTTTGCGAACCGGCGATGACAATTCGTTTTCCGGTCAATGCTGCTGTTCCCATAAATGCTAAGCCACCATTCCTTTCTTTTATGAGACTATCATAGATGCCCTGAGCAGCCGCGGAACCGACCAATCCGGGAACAATTGAACCCTCCATTCAATCATCGCCCTTTTCCTGCGCATTCAAATTGGAGGGTCAATCATACTTCCAATTGGATCTGTACATATTAAGCCTAATCCGGTACGGTTAACGTATGATCATACCCACTCGGAATTATTCGCAAAAAAGGTGTTGATAGGCAATGTGGAAACCCGACCGTTCAGCTCAAAAGCCCTTATATCAGCAAATTGTCGAGCACATCGAGCGAGACATCTCCTATGCGGTGCTTCCTCCCGGCAGCATCCTGCCTTCCGAACGCAAATTGGCGGAGCGGCTCGGCGTAAACCGCAGCACCGTCATCCAAGCTTATGAAGAATTGCGCGCATCCGGATTAGTCGAGAGCACGGTTGGCAGCGGAACCCGCGTCAGTTTGACCAAATGGGGGATTTCGCCTACGAATACGCCGAATTGGCGGCAATATACGGAGGGCGGCACGTTTCTGCCCAATCTCCCGCTTATGAGACGCATTCGGGACGTTACGCAAAACGACGCTTCGATCATTAATATGGCGAGCGGCGAGCTGTCATCCGATCTATTTCCGAACGAAATCGTCCATCGTATTTTACGGGAACAGCCGTTTCATGAGCATCTGGGTTATGATGATCCGCAGGGCTATTCTCCATTAAGAAAATCGCTAGTGGAATCTCTCAAGCAGTATAACGGCATTCAAACGACCGAGTCATCGGTGCTTATCACATCCGGCTCGCAGCAGTCCTTATATTTAATTACGCAATGCCTCTTATCGCCAGGCGAT
Source organism: Paenibacillus sp. J2L1-98 (assembly GCF_056269405.1). Taxonomy (NCBI): domain Bacteria; kingdom Bacillati; phylum Bacillota; class Bacilli; order Caryophanales; family Paenibacillaceae; genus Paenibacillus; species Paenibacillus sp. J2L1-98. The sequence continues at coordinate 679,192 of NZ_JBWDNW010000001.1, forward strand.
GCTGTTGCGATTGAAGATCCCTCGTACAGCTATTCCTTGCCGATGTTCCAGTCGGCTGGCTTGCGTATTTTTCGGCTGCCTGTCCATGAGGATGGCATCGAGCCGGACGATATTACGAGCCTCTATCGGCAGCATCGCATACGGATGGTCTTCTTGACTCCAAACTATCAGAATCCAACCGGCACCACGCTCAGTAAGTCAAAAAGAAAGAAGCTGCTGAAGATTACTGCGGACCTGCGTATTCCGGTCGTGGAGGATGATCCGTTCAGCTTAACGGCCTTTGACGGCAGCGTCCCCGCTCCTCTCAAATCGATGGATACAGACGGCAGCGTGCTCTATATAGGCTCCCTGTCAAAAATAGCCGCATCCGGGCTAAGAATCGGTTGGATGGTAGCCCCCAAATCGGTCATTGACCGGTTAACCGACGCAAGGCAGCAGATGGATTTCGGCCTCAGCATCCTGTCGCAATGGGTCGCAGAACGGCTCATTACTTCCGGGCATTTCGACCGGCATCTGCTGCAATTGCGCCAAGCTTTATTTCAGAAGCAGCAAATCATGGTACACACCTTAAGGGATACGCTGCAGGAAAGACTAAGCTTTGTCCTGCCGCAGGGCGGACTGAATTTGTGGTGCAAAATCAATCAAACGATTGACGATGCGAAATTGCTGGAGGAATCGATAAAAAGAGGCGTCGTATTCGTACCCGGAAGCGTATACGGCTCGGAGCAGGGTTTCATACGGTTTAGCTATGCGAAACCTAAGCATGACGAAATCCAAGCTGGAATATCGGCATTCGCGCAAGCCTTAAACCGATTTTGATGATGAGAAAGGAGAGTGAAGCTGTGACTTATATTATTATTTTAAGCGTGCTGTTTTTTGGCGGCATCATTTATATCCTGCTGGCTGGAGCAGGAATTGTAAGAGACGATGATCGCATTCAGGATCAATTATTGAAGCGGATGAACGATTCCCATTGATTGTTTATTTAAAATAAAAAAAGCGGGGCATTAGCCCTGCTTTTTTTATGGAAACTATTTCACATTCTTCTTCATTAAATGCGATGAATGTTAAATTCAAATGACATCTCTTGATCGGCTTGGATCAGATACTCATCATGCACTGGCGCTCCCCAGCTGTCATCACCGCCAACGCCCATCTGCCTGCCCGCTACTGTGACAACGGTATAGTGCACACTCGGCAGCTCATAATGATGAGAAGCACTTTCCAGCTCGAATGCCGTGTAAGGTGAAATGTTGCATTCTACCGGCTGCGCCGCAGGTGCAGTAATGCGAATCCCGCGGCCGCTGTCATCGGTAATGCTCACGCGGCGTACGCCCGTCCGGTTACCCGATTCCTGAGGCACGACATATGCTGATACATTGTCCGCGGCGTTATTTTTGAACGCGCCCAGCCTCGCTCCGAACGCACGGTCGATATAGTTTTCCTCCGGTCCCATCGCATACCAATCCAAATGGCAATAATCTGCCGGCACCTTGAACGATAGTGCAAAAATCGGCAGCTTCGGCAGCCCTTCTGCACCCTCGTAACGCGATTTCACTTTCAAGCTGCCGTCAGCAAGCACCATATATGCAACGGTCACAAGCACATCCGCGCTGATGCTGAGCTTGTAACGGAACGTAACGGTGGCGCTTCCTGCCTGCTCCTCCAGATCAACACCGGTGCATTTGCGCGTTAAACTGGCTGCGAACCAAGCGCCGGAATCAAAGCCGAGCGAGAAGCCCTTATCGTTATCCGTTGTCGCACGCCAGAATAACGGAGCCGGCGGTATGGCGATCATCTCTCTGCCCGCATAGTTCAACGAAATCAAAGTTCCCGCCTGCTTCGAGAACATGACGCTGAAGTCTCGGCCGTGAACGCCTATGTTAACGTCGCCCTCCACTACACGAAGCGTTCCTTCCGGCTTCGCGGATGCAGCACGTCCTTCTATTTGATACACGTATTGCCCGAACGAAATTTCATATCCGGATGCCGCCCATAAATTGCTCTCTTTCAAACAAAGCGAAGCATGCAGGGCATATTCGCCAGGCTCATCAACAGCCGGAAGCGCTAGAGGCATGTATGCCTCGCTTTGCGCTGCTACATCAATGCCCGTGCTGCGCCGGAAAATCTCTTTGCCCTCATGATGAAGCGCAATAACCAGATCATAAGCATCCGTACCTTCGAACAGGTTTTCATTTATGACCTTCACGCCTTGGCGGTCGGGAATAAGCTTGATGTTCTGGTAGAGGTACTTAACCTCCTGCATCTTCGGAGATTCCTTGCGGTCCGCGTAAACAATACCGTTCGTACAGAAGTTGTAATCGGTCGCGCGATCGCCGAAATCGCCGCCGTAGGCGAGAAACTCTTTGCCGTAACGGTCCTTCTTCACAATGACCTGATCGATATAGTCCCAGATAAAGCCGCCCTGATACATCGCGTATTTCTGCTCCAGCTCCGTATACTTATGCATGCCTCCTACCGAATTGCCCATCGCGTGCATATATTCGCAGCTGATATAAGGCTTCTGCGGGTTATCGTTCAAATATTCCTCAATATCGGCAGGCTTAGCATACATGCGGCTTTCCATATCGCTAGTGTCGTTATACTTGCGGTTATGGAATACGCCTTCATAATGAACAAGCCGGCTGGGATCAGTCTCACGGAAATAGTTCGATACGTTTAACAGCACTTCGCCCGCATACGCTTCGTTACCGACCGACCAAATGAGAATCGATGGGTGGTTCTTGTCGCGCTCTATCATCGAAATCGCCCGGTCCATCACAATAGGCTGCCATTCCGGCTTATTTGCCGGAATGTTCCACGACGGTTCAACCGCCCCCATCTTCTGCCAAGAGCCGTGCGTTTCCAGGTTCATCTCATCAATCACGTATATGCCGTAAATATCGCACAGCTCATACCAGTACGATTGATTCGGATAATGAGATGTTCGGACAGCGTTCAAATTGTTGCGCTTAAGCGTGGCAATGTCCCACAGCATATCTTCCTTCGTTATCGCCCGTCCTCTGCGGCTGTTAAATTCATGACGGTTTACGCCCTTGAATACGATGCGCTTTCCGTTGAGGTGCATGACTTTGTTAATCATTTCAAACTTACGGAAACCGACCTTCTGCGGAACCGCTTCGACTAGCTTGCCTTCTTGATCATAGACCGTAATATACAGCGTATATAAATAGGGTTTCTCTGCGCTCCATGGCTTCACTTTGCCCGCATCGATGAACAATGACAATTTATCGCTACCTGACGGCTCCGATTCAGCAGCCGCAACGGTTTGCCCTTCGGCATCCTTCAATTCGAGCTTAACGCTGGATGGCAGCTGTCCCGCCAGCTTCAGATCCGCGCGCAGGCTGCCGTTTGAATAAGCTTTATCCAGTTCGGCATGCACAAATAGGTCGCGAACGTGCACGCCCGGGACGGTATACAAATAAACGTCGCGGAAAATGCCCGAGAAACGCCAGAAATCCTGATCCTCCAACCAGCTGCCCGTGCTCCGTTGATATACCTCTACAGCAAGCTTATTCTCGCCTTCCTGTAAGTACGGCGAAAGATCAAATTCCGCTGGCGTAAAGCTGTCCTCGCTGTAGCCTACGAATTCGCCGTTCAGCCACAAATAAAAGGCCGATTCCACGCCTTGAAATGATACAAATACAGGTCTGCCGAGCATATTATCCGGCACCTTAAAATACTTGACATAGCTGCCGACCGGATTATGGTCCTCTGGAATAGCAGGCGGACGAATGTCGTTATGCCCGTCCCATGGATACATCGTATTTACGTACTGGGGCTTGCCATATCCCTGCAGCTGTATATGTCCGGGAACTTCGATATCTCTCCAGCCATCACAATCGTAATCCGGCTGGTGGAACCGATCGGGACGGTCAGCAGGCTTAACGGAATAGCTGAATTTCCAACTTCCGTTCAGGTCATGGCGCAGTGCCATGGGCGCAGACGCTTCCGCTTCCTCTAATGATTCGTAATAGCGGTGATCGGAGTGCGCAGGCAACCGGTTCACAGCAAATATGCTCACATCGGCGAGCCAGCTTATATTCGGCTTTATTCTATTCATTACATATTCCCCTTAAAGTTATTTAAAAGTCAGGTGGCTGCGCTCGAAGCGCGCAGCCACCTGACTTGCCTAATACTTATTTCACTGAGCCTGTCATCCCCGCCACAAAATGCTTCTGCATGAGGAAGAATACCAGCGCAGTCGGAAATGTGGAAATAACGATCGCCGTCATGATAAGAGCATAGTCCGGCGAGTAGCTGGAGCCTAAGTTTGAAATCAGCATCGGAATCGTTTTTTTCTCCGGCGATTGCAGCACGATGAGCGGCCATAAATAGTTGTTCCAGCTTGACATGAAAGTAATGATGCCGGCTGCAGCATATGTCGTTTTCATCGTAGGCATGAATATTCGGAAGAAAAGACTGATTTCGTTCAGACCGTCAATGCGGCCTGCCTCGAGCAGCTCCCGCGGAAACATTTTCGTATTTTGACGGAAGAAGAAAATGAGAAACGCCGTTGTAAAGGTCGGCAGTACAACGCCGGACAGCGTGTCGAGGCCGATAAACGGGATCGCCTGCGACAGACTTCCGAACATTTGATAGAGCGGTACCATGATAGCCGCGAAAGGGATCATCATCGAGAGCAGCAAAATGGTAAACACAACATCCTTCGCCTTGCTCCTATATATTTCAAAGCCGTAGCCGGCTAAGGAGGCAATGACCATGGCCAGCACAGTCGTTGAAATCGAAATTTTTGCCGAGTTCAGCAATGCCGGCACAATGTCTACCGTGGTGAACAAGTTATTTATATTTTCGATGAGCTGGCTGCCTGGAAGCAATCTGCCTTTGGTAACGTCAGCCGATTTATTCGTAGCGCTGACAATCATCCATAGAAAAGGAAATATGGAAACGAACGCAGCAGCGCTTAGAAAAATATAAACAAAGACCCGTTTTAATTTATCCATTATTTTTCACCTGCCGCTTTAAACTGTACGAACGCCAATATGATGATCATGATCACGATCGAATACGACACCGTTGCCGCATAGCCGAAATCAGCCGAATATTTGAAGGAAAGGTTGTAAATATATTGCGAAATGGACATCGACGCATTCCCCGGTCCGCCCTTCGTAATGTTAACGACTTCGTCAAACAGCTGCAGCGTACCGATTGTCGATGTAATCGACGTAAACAAAATAATTGGCTTAAGCAGCGGCACCGTAATGCCGAAAAATTGTCTCGTAGACGAGGCGCCGTCGATCTTCGCGGCCTCGTAAATCGAGTGATCGATATTTTGAAGCGCGGACAGATAGAAAATCATGTTATAGCCTGTCCAGCGCCATGTGATTGCAATAATAACTGTCACTTTCGCCCAGAACGGATCGGTGATCCACTCAATCGGGCTTGATAACAGATGAAGATTAATCAACAGTTTATTTACGAGACCTTCCGTAGCAAACAAATATTTAAAGATGACGGAATAGGCAACGAGCGAGGTAACGGCCGGCAGGAAAATCGCCGTACGGAAAAATCCTTTAAATTTCAAATTGCTGTCGTTCAATAGTACGGATATAAACATTGCCAAAACAATCATGATAGGCACTTGGATAATCAAATAAACAAACGTGTTCTTAACCGCAGTCAGAAACGTTTTATCGCTGAACAGCCGAACGTAGTTATCTAAGCCGGTAAACTTCAAATTCATTCCCTTACCGGATTTGAACGATAATAGAAGCGCTTGAATCATCGGATAGAAATAGAACGCCGCAATCATGACAACCGCCAGGATGACGAACATCCAACCGGTCAAGTTAGCTCTCGTGCGAATATTTACGCCAGGCCTCGCTGCTTTCACGGTAGCCTAACCCCTTTCTTTACGGAAATAAAACCTTGGAGACTCCTCCAACTCCTGCAGTTGGATGTACCTTACCATTCAGAAGAAGGAGAAGCCCCAGGTTTTATTTAGTTGCCGTATAATCTGATTTATTTAACTTGTGTTTCAGCTTGCGCTTGAGCGTCACTTAACACAGCATCGATATCTTTGCCGCCTAAATAGTTCTGCATTTCTACAACGAGAATATCTTCAACCGCGTACGTATGCATGCCGTAGTTTACTTTCGGGATTTGCTCCGTCCATTTGGCGAAATCTTCAATCACCTTTTGTCCGCCGAAAAATTCATCAGCTTTCTTATAAGCATCTCCTGCAGCAGCCGCTTTTAACGTACCGATCGCGCCGATTTCCGTCACAAGTTTCTGATAAAGGTCAACGTCGGAACCGAAGGTTTGTTTCAGGAAATCTGCCGCCGCTTCTTTGCCGTCAACGTTCATGACATACCACGAGCTGCCTCCAAGATTAGATGCATGCACTGAGTTCGGGTTGTTCGCCAGCTTAGGGAAAGGTACGACAGCCCATTTGCCGGACTGCGACGCTTCCGCTTTAACGGAAGCCGTAATCCAGTTGCCGGTAGGAACAGCTGCGACTTCTCCGCTGTTGAATGCGCCCACGAATTGGCTCCAATCAGATGTAACCTTCACAATATCTGCGCCCATAAGCTCTTTATACGTTTCGAACGCTTCCTTAAGCGCTTCGTTACCCGCCAGGTTAGGCGTTGTGCCGTCATCCTTCAAATACCAAGAACCAGCCGATTGAATCATCATTCGAACCAGGCCAAGGTCGTTCGGATCTTGTGTAAGCAGCGCTTTGCCTGTTTTAGCTTTCACAGCTTTACCGATTTCGATAAACTTCTTCCAGTCAATATCCTGCAGATCATCAACCTTATAGCCTGCTTCTTCCAAGTAATCTCTTCTCACATACAAGCCGGCTACGCCGGAATCGAAAGGTACGCCGTATTGCTTGCCGTCCACGCTTGTCGGTCCGATTTTGTAATCGGCGAAATCAGCCGGATTAATGAAATCCGTTAATTCGAAGAATGCGTCCGGATAAGCCTGCAAAAAGCTTTGAGCGCGGTAATCTTCGATCAATACGATTGTCGGCAAGCTTTTTGTCGTGCCTGCGTTCAAACCTGCGTTCAATTTTTGAATAATATCAGCCTGCGCATTTTCCACTATGTTGATTTTCAAGTCGGAATCCGGATTTTTTGCCTTGTAAGCTTCGCTTGCACGTTCCATGGCACCGATATTAAATACTTTGTCCCATGCCCATACGGTAATTTCCTTCGTTTCTTCAGCGGCCTTGCCGCCATTATTCGGCGCATTGTTTTCTTTGGTTGCGCATGCCGTCAGGAGCACGAAGCTTGCCAGCATAACAGCGAGTAGTTTTTTCACAACATTCAACCCCCTTAAGTAATGTAAGCTCTTTGTTGAAAGCGATTGCCTGCTAACGTTTTTCATTATAGCAACCCGTTAAAATGATTCGTTAGCAATATATTTGTGTTGATTTGTCATTCTATTGTTACCTTTCCAGTTTTCTTTATGTAATTAGAACTTAATTTGTTTATTGGTACTTTTTTTAGGTTCGAAGCAGCGGAAGCCTGATCTTCACTCTAGTCCCCTCGCCAACATCGCTTACAATCGTAACGCCGAATTCCTCTCCATAAAGCAGCGTTAGACGGTCATGTACGTTTCGGATGCCGATTCCGGAGAAGAAATGGCTTGTGCCGATCGAGCTGTGAGGGGCATTTTCAAGACCGTAGCCCTTCATCCCTACGCCGTTGTCGACCACCTCGCATACTAGCGCATTTTCCTCACGTGATATGAGCACATAAATATAACCTTCATTTCGTTCCTGGAACGCATGGAAGAAGGCATTTTCAATGAAAGGCTGAATGATAAGCTTAGGAATGTGATAACCGTAACAATCGCCGGAAATAAAATAATTAACTGTAATCTGCTCTCCATAGCGAACATGATTAATAAAAACGTAGTTTTTTAAATTTACGAGCTCCTGCGCTACGGTGATTGTCTCGCTAATATTGCTTACCGTATTTTGCAGAAGCGAGATAAGCGCATTAATGGTTGCCCCTGCTTTTTCCTTATTGCCCTGCTGCACCAATATCTTGACGGAGGCAAGCGTATTGTACAGAAAATGCGGATTGATCTGCATTTGCAAGGCCGAGAGCTCTGCGTTGCGCTGGTCCTTCTGCGTCTGAATCAGCTTCTTCATATATTCGTTCAGCTCATCAAGCATATAGTTGTATGCCTTTCCGAGCTCCTTGATCTCATAGCTTCCCGAAACGGTTGTATAGTTATGGAAATTGTTTTTCGTAATGCGGGACATTTGTCTGGCTAACAAAGTCAATGATTTCGTCAATCGTCTGGAGATGAGAAAAACGATAATAAGTGCGGCAATCACGATGGCAATACAAATAAGCGCAACGGTACTGAAATCGACCATATCGCTCAGCACTTCCTGCTTATCAATGAGATTGACGAGGTAAAAGTCATAAACTGGCAGGTATTCAGAGAGCACCAGACTGCTTTTCCCCATTACGCTTACTTCTTTGAAGCTTAATTTTTGTTGTTCAATCTGTTTGGCATAGCCTAGCAGAGCTTGCTCTTCTTTGCCGATTAGCTCATGACGGTTGCTTGATACAACGACGCCCGACCGGTCCAAAATGACGACGTCGTTGCCGCTGCTTGTGAAGCTTGAATAAAACCGTTTAAAGTCGCTTTCCCTTATCGCAAAATAAAGAACGCCATATTGATTTCCGCTCGTTCGTTCCATCAACGCTTTGGATGCAACAATAACCGGATCCTCCTCGGGAGAACCGGTTATATTTTCTTTATCCAATTGATACATAAGCCTTTTGGGCTCGTTAAGCGTATTTGCGGTCAGCTTGCTGCCTCTCAGCTTCTCCAGTGAATTCGGCCAGTAATAGCTGTCTGTTGAGTGGCTTTTCTTATTTATGCCCATTATGGTAATCGTTACCGGATAGGCAGCCACATTGGACTGGATCCGCTTCATCTGCTGGATAGCCTCATAATAGCTGTGTAGCGAGGAGAGCGTGTCCGTATCCGGCTCTGTCAGAAAGCTTTTTAACGTACCGTTCTGCCGCACATTATTCGAAGCCGTAACGATGGCATTGTTAAACGCCTCGAAATTCGCTTGAATTTGGCTGATGATCTTGGAGTTCGTAATGCTGAACGTATTCATGAACAGCCTCTCCGACATTTGAATCGTGACGAAAGTCGTGAGCAGCGCTACCGAAATAATGCTTACCAGCGTGACGATAAACATTTTAATAAAAAGGCCGTGATATTTAAATTTGTCTAATATGCGTCTCATTGCCTAATCCCTCTTCATGCCCAAGTATTGTTTTCGGTAATGGCTCGGCGACAAGCCTGTTAATTTCTTGAATACCTTCGTAAAATAACTGTGATCCGAATAGCCGACCATGCCGCTGATTTCGGAGATGGACGCCGTTTCCTGCTGCAGAAGCTCCGCTGCCTTCTCCACCCTGATCTTGTTCAAATACTCACTAAACCCTTCCGGATTATGCGAAGCGAAATAGCTCGACAAATACGACGGATTAAAGTGAAAATGTTTCGCAATTTCCGTCAGGCTGAGCGGCTCGGCATAATGCTGTCGGATATAATCAAGCAGCAGCGCCATATTCGGATTGCCGCCGGCTGTCCTTTTCGTCTCAATAACAGTGTTTGCTTCATTTATAAACGTCTCGAGAAGCGATATGGCCCCGCTGACATGCTTTGATTCACTAATGGATTTGAAGTAAGCATATTTAGCTTCCTCCAGCTTCTTCATTTCCATGTCGTGGCGGGCTAACATAATCGTAATATTAAAAATAATGTTTCCCAAAAAAGATTTAAATGCATATACATCCGTTTTATATTGGCTGGAGGAGCGGTGCACGTATTGCCGCAGTTCGTCAAACGCCTCTTCGAACTGCCGCCTGCTCATGAGTTCTGTAAACCGATTCATATTAAATTTCAATTCCTCATCCGAGGCTGCAGGCAGCTCGCCATGAACAATTAATGGAGTGGATGCAGGCAGAAAGTAGCGGTATGCGTTTATTTTCAGGAAGCTTTCCTTAAAATTCGTCCCCAGCTGCCTCAAATCGGTGAATGCCTCGCCGATCGTCCAGCCGATCTCTGGCAGCTGCTCCTTCGAACTTGTAGCAAGCTTTCGGGCAATACCTGTCAAACGATCCATTTCACTTTTGTCCAGGTTGACAAGGACGGCAGCCATGCCAGGTTCAGTCGGAACAGGAAAACAAACCGCTTGCTCCAAGCCATCATCGAGCGCTGCGGACATTTTATCGAGCCACTGCGACGAGGCGTGGTCATCCTTGCTTTTTCCCGGCAGCTGCTTCAAATCAGCTCCAAACAGGCAGAAGCTGCTATAGGGAAAAGCTTCTGCGATTACTGAACTTTCAGCATCGACCTCATAGCCGGATATCAGCTTATCGATGACAAGCTTAATGGAGATGCTGCCATCGTCGTTCGATTCGACAAGCTTCAAGGAAGGAATTTTCCGGGCGGTTCGCTTCAAAATTTCGAGCAGCTGCACAGCTTCAAGCTTAGGCTTTAATATATAATCCACTACTCCGCTTTGGAAGGTCGACCTCACGTAATCAAATTCCCCGAAGCTGCTTAAAATGATCACTTCGATCTCCGGGAAGCACGCCTTAACAGCACGGGTCAGCTCCTCTCCGCCCATCACAGGCATCACGATATCGGTAATCACGATATGCGGCTCCAAACGCTCGATTTGCTCCAGCGCCTCCTTGCCGTTTGAAGCCTCTCCCACGATCTGAAATCCCTCATGCTCCCAGTTCAGCAAATGCTTAATGCCCTGCCGGACTAATAATTCATCATCTACAATAAGAACGCGACAAGAAATTGCCATTTCTTAACCTCCGCTATAATAATACTTTACATGTTCCTACAGGAACCCCTTACTCATAATAGCTGCGAATTACGATGTCTTGATCATAATTGCCAAAGCCTTTTCCGTACAGGGTAAGCCCTCCCCGGCCGCGTGCAATGTCCTCCGCGCTGATACGAAACGTCCACTGCGTGCTGTTCCAAGGCACATCCTTTATCGTAATCCCTGAAATTTGCTGGCCATCAATGAAGGTCCCGTTTTCATTTATTCGCAGCACCTTCATCAAACCGTACTGATTGACGTCGCTATGCCACCAGTCTGGCGACAAACGGCCTCTCATCCGGCCGAAATCGCCCGGGCTTGTCCATACGCCAAGCAGCCGGTCATTGATCGTAAACTGAATATCCGAAGGCCAATTTTCATCGATATGCGGCGCTTCGGAACCGATCTCCAAGGAGATTTCGATTTCCTGCACCGATTGATCCTTAAATAAATAGTTCGGTATTTTATATTCGACAAACCCTCTGGCAAACCACAAGATGCCTGCATGAACACGTTCGGGATCCAAAAAATAAATCGGATTGTCATAATGGCCGATCATCTTCTCGGTCGTTGCGATTCCGCAGGTTGGAGCTGCTTCGAAATCGGTATAGTGGCCGACAGGCACTGAAACCTCAACGTACTTTCTTGCCGCAGCTGCCGTACGGGATAATTTGATTTGGAGATATTCAGTAGTCAGCGAACAAAATTTATAGGTTCCGCCGTTGATCCTTTTCATTTTATAGCTGACGAGCCCTGCTTTTTGCAGCTTGTTCACATGCGTACTCACAATGGCGCTGCTTAAATATAGTGTAGACGCCAGCTCTTTAATATGCATCTCCTTTGTATATAATAAATCAATAATTTGCAAGCGCACCTCACTCGCCAGCGCCTCATATACGCGCAGCGATTCCGCATCAGTCGATAAATACATTTTTGCACACCCGCTTCTACAATTAGTAATTTAGTTAATTCTGCGATTTTCGTTTTCTTCGTGTTGCATGTATTTATCTATTATGATAAATATAATATATGATTTCAACAATTTTGAATTAATTTATCCATTAATTCAATTAGGAGGATTTTATTCTATGTCTATGCGATCAACGATGCTTATCGATAAAAATTTTACCGTCTCGGCGGTGGATCCTAGACTCTACGGCTCCTTTATCGAGCATTTGGGCCGCGCTGTTTACGGGGGTATTTACGAGCCGGGTCACCCCACGGCAGATGAGAACGGCTTCCGCCGCGATGCGCTGGAAGCGATTCGTTCCTTGAATGTTCCGATCATCCGTTATCCGGGCGGAAATTTCGTATCCGGCTATAATTGGGAGGATGGCGTTGGTCCTAAAGCGGAGCGGAAACGACTGCTCGATCTCGCATGGTGGACCACGGAAACGAATGAGGTGGGGACAAATGAATTCGCGGATTGGGCGAAGCTGGTCGGCTCAGAGGTCATGATGGCCGTCAATCTGGGTACGCGCGGCGTTGATGCGGCTAGAAATCTCGTTGAATATTGTAACCATCCGTCCGGTTCTTACTACAGCGATCTGCGTATTTCTCATGGCTACAAGGATCCGCATAAATTCAAAACATGGTGCCTTGGCAATGAAATGGACGGACCTTGGCAAATCGGGGCAAAAACAGCTGTGGAATACGGCAGGCTCGCGAACGAAACCGCCAAAGCGATGCGCTGGGTAGATCCTTCCATCGAGCTCGTGGCATGCGGAAGCTCATCGAGCGGCATGAGTACCTTTGCGGACTGGGAGGCTACTGTGCTTGATCTTACCTACGAGCAAGTGGACTTTTTGTCGCTGCACACGTACTACAACAATAATGAAAATGATTCCGCGAATTTCTTGGCGAAGTCGCTTGATATGGATCAATTCATCTACAGCGTTACCGCTATTTGCGATTACGTGAAAGCGAAGAAAAGAAGCAAGAAGAAGCTCATGCTCTCCTTGGATGAGTGGAATGTTTGGAATTCAATCGGAACAAGCCGTGCCGATGAACGCTGGCAGGTGGCCCCGCCTGAATTCGAGGACGTATATACGCTGGAGGATGCTCTTGCGGTAGGATGTTTCTTGATTACGCTTCTTAAGCATGCGGACCGTGTGAAAATGGCTTGCATTGCGCAATTGATTAATGTCATTGCACCGATTATGACAGAAAATGGCGGTCCGCTGTGGTTGCAAACGACGTACTACCCTTATATGCATGCTTCTCTCTACGGCAGAGGCACGGTGCTTCACCCGATAACTTCTTCGCCTAAATACGACTCGAAGGAGTTCACTGATGTTCCATACCTGGAGGCAATCAGCGTATACAATGAGGAGCAGGGCGAGGTGACCATCTTCGCTGTTAACCGGCATTTATCGGAAGGGCTCGAGCTTGACGTCGACGTTCGCAGCTTCGGAGAAGCGAGCATTATAGAGCATATCGTCCTGGAAAATGAGGATGTGAAAGCATGCAATACCAAAACGAATCCGAGCAACGTCGTTCCACGCAACAACGGCAGCGCTAAAGCGGATAACGGATATGTGAAAGCGATGCTCGGCAAAGCTTCCTGGAATGTGATCCGTCTGCAAACCAAAAAAGGATAGCCGGAAAACCTCATGCTATTCGGACAAGAACCGCCGGAGCAACTGCTCCGGCAGTTTTTCCTCGCAAGAGCTGCGGCATAGGCACGCGGCTTAGTGTTAAATGGAAAATCTCCTGTTAATTTCGCGTAAACAAAAAAGACCGTACTGGTCTTTTTTTTTGAAAGCGCATATAAAATAGATTAATAGAAAAACTCCGTACGTTTTTCCGTAAAATAAAATAATCCTGATCGGTGATGCGAATCTCTTACCTTCTCAATAATCTCACATAAGTTGACCATCGAGTCTGCATCTTTCAACGACGAGGCGATCTGATAAAGTGTGTTAAAGCTTCCTAAGGCATGCTCTTTGTTCACTGCACCATTTTTTAGATTCATTAGAACACGTTCAATTTCACTGTTAATGAACCAAATAACTCTTTTTCTTAGATTTGAATTGTTCATGAGCACCCTCCGATGTCTATGTAATGTACCTATTAAGTATAGCTCCAACATAAATAAAACTCTGTCGAAGTGCGAAGTCGAAAAAAATTTTTTTTACGTACAGACGATGCTGTTCTCTCACTTGCATGTGAGAGAACAGCATTTTTTGGATATCCGTGTATTCATGCAGGATTTAAGCGATTTTCAAGTTTGCTGAGTCAGATTCGCCGTTTTCGTTTTGTCAAATAATCGAGCGGAAAATCTCAAATGAAAAACGACAGTTTTCGAGTTTTTTACTATAGCCACTATCATTTGATTGAAATTATCCCAATTAATGGATCATGTTTTTGCATCGGTTCACTCTTGTAATCGATTCCATTCAACTAATAGAGCCACACCATAGACTAGATATAATCATGTCCGTGATGTGGCTTCTAAGTGACGTTGCCTGCCGATCCGCCCGATTCTGTTGAAGAAGCCGTTGCAGTAAAGCCGGTGCGGCTGCGTTCCAGCTCACCGTAAACGTTAAGCTCATGGATGGCCCACCAGCTGCTTGAAGTGCCGGTTTGGATAATTTTCACATAGCGGGCAACTTGAACAGGGAATTGTACGAGTACATCTGGATTGCTGTTCGTGCCGCTCGTTACAGTCGACCAAGTGGTTCCGTCCGTTGATACTTGCACTTGATAGCCACGCGGGTAATCGGATGACGATGCATCCGTGTCAAGCAGTAAGCGGTTGAAGGTTTGATTTTTTCCCATATCCACTTGGTAATATTGGCCATTCGCTTGTGCGGCGCCGCTGCTCCATCTAGTTCCTGTATTACCGTCCAATGCGCTGGATAATGAGCTTCCAGAATCCGTCGACGATGCGGCTGACGTCCAGCCGGAGCGGCTCAGCGCAGCCTCTGAGAATAGATGAACCTCGGAAATCGACCACCAATCGGGAGCGCTGCCCGTTTGAACGATCCTCACGTATTGTGCGAATTGCGGCGCGAACACGATGGCCTGCTTCCAGCCGAACCCGTTACCGCTCTTCACCGTTGTCCAGCTTGCGCCATCGTTCGAAACCTGAATCTGGTAACCGCGGGGGTAATCCCATTTGTCGGCTGCTCCAGTCTCAAAGGAAATTTGGTCAAATACCTTCTTCGATCCCATATTGATTTGGAACCATTGGCCGTTTGTCTGCGCTGCACCAGTGCTCCATCGGGTACCGCTGTTCCAGTCTAATGCATTGGAAGCCGCACCTCCTGCTTCTGTTGACGACGCTGATGCTGTGAAGCCGGTTTGATTGAGAGGTACCGTAGCCATCCATGGATCGCCTTTTGTAAATCTGCTGACGACATCGATAAAGCTTGAATTCGCTTGGAATTGGCTTGTTCCAAACTGCGTCAATTTAGATGAGATTGTTGTGGAACTGTCATTGTTAATGACTGGCACCGGACTTGAGTTGCTGTTGTAGAAGCCCCAGTACCCTCCGGCGCCTTCATATTGTCCGCCTCGAACCTTATAGGCCCAATTCGTCCAGTTTACATGCAAGGCATTTAATCCTGACATAAACTTGGCCCATACGTCATCGTAATGGTACAAAGAATATTCCCCGTATAGAACCGGAATATTGTAATTCGGATCATTAAGCTTAGCTGCCACATTCGATAATTGGGTATCCACCAGACTGCTTTGCGCGTTCCAGTCTCTTCCGCCCGGCATATCGTAAGGGTGCAGCTCATAGACAACATTTTCCCAGCCGTAATTCCCGGGAGCCGCAATGTTCGCCCAATCAAAAAATGCCGCGATGTATATCGTATGATCCGGATCAATCTCGCGAACAGCATCGTACAGCCTATCGTAATAAGCGCTCTTCTGTGCTACATCATCCGTGTCCTCACCGTAATCGATCAAGGGCTCGTTGATCAGGTCATAACCGGCTACCGCCGGATTGGCTTCGTAACGGGTTGCGATCTCTTCCCAAATATCGACTACCATGTCCTGGTAAGCTGTATTCGTCCAAAATTCATTCGGATTGGTGCCGACCCTGCCGCAGCTTCCCCACGGGCAGCCTCCGCCAGGAACCGTATGAAGATCAAGCAGGACATAGATATTCCTTTCAGCTGCTTTTTCAACCAGCCAATCGATCTTTGTCCATGCGTTCGATTTAATTGTTCCGTCTTCATTAACGAGTTCGAACCAGGCAATAGGCAGACGAACCAGATTCATTCCCATATTCTGAATGTTGTTTATATCACTTTCTTGAATCCATGTGTCTTGATGAGTCGTATACAAGCTTTCCGTCGTTGTGTCGCCAAAACGCTGTTTGAGCGTCTTAAATAAGGAATAGTCGTCATTGTTCAGATAAACATTTAGCTCGCCGATCGACCACCAGTTTGCAGCGCTTCCCGTTTGCGTTATTTTGATATACCTTGCGCTGACTGGGGAGAAGTTGATCGGCGTTGCCTTCCTTCTGCCAAGGCCGCTGATTATCTGAGTCCAGTTCGTACCGTCACTTGATACATGTACCGTATAGGCTTTCGGAAAATCTTGTTCATACGTCGAATTTTTCGGGGTATCCATAACGATTTGGTTGAATGTGATGTTCGCGCCCATATCGACCTGGAACCATTGTCCGTTTGCCTGATTGGTTCCCGTCGTCCATACCGTATTCGTATCATTGTCTATGGCCGTTCCAGGCGTGCCCGAGGATGCCGTAACATTCCAGCCTGTCCTCTCAAAATTCGAGCCCGAATAAATAGCCACATCGGCAATGGACCACCAGTTTGCGCTCGTTCCGGTTTGATTAATTTTGACATACTGCATCCACACTGTCGTCCAATACTCCGCATATACGATACGGGATGTTCCGTAGCCGCTTGCATATTTCGTCCAGTTGACGCCGTCCTGCGAGCCCATTATTTCATAGCTGCGCGGGTAATCCCCCGTCGACGCAGGCCCCGCATCGATCAATATGCGGCTGACTTCCGTATTTTTGCCGAGATTAATCGTAAAGGACTGGCCGCCCGTTTGTGCCGCGCCGCTCGTCCAACGCGTATTCGCATCGCCGTCAAGGGCATTCGCTGCTGTTGTCCCGGTTCCGGTAGAAGATGCCGCAGCGGTAAAGCTGCTGTTATTAAGCACGGGCTCCGAGAAAACGTTAAACTCGGAAACCGACCACCAATTTGAGGCGCTTCCCGTTTGAGTCACCTTGATATACTGTGCAACTTGCGGCGTAAACCGAAGAGCCGTATTCACCGTACTTCCGGTGCCGCTTGCCACGTCTCTCCAAGTCGTTCCATCACTCGATACTTGAACTTGATAGCCGCGCGGATAGTCCGAAGCCGCCCCGCCTGCATCGACATAAATCCGGTTAAATAAGGTAGGCTTTCCCAGGTTCACTTGAAACCATTGCCCGTTCGTCTGGTTAGCGCCGGTGTTCCAGTTTGTTGTGCGGCTGCCGTCAAGGACATTTCCGGCGCTGGAAGAATTCACCGATGCGCTTGCCGTCCAGCCGGTACGATCCGCCGCAAACTCGCCGAGCGGGGACATCCAATCCTCTTGCGCTAACCAGCCGCCCAGGTTTGTGCCATGTAAATTGACAATTTCACCGGTACCGTAATTTTTTTTAATATATTTTCCGTCTGTCTTCAAGAAATCGCTTGATGCGAACGCAGCATCGGTAGCTTGGGGCGCTGCAGAAAAAGCAAATGCCTGCAAAACAAGAGCGATAGCTAATGTAAGCATTAATGTCCGTCTATTATTCATGATGACCTCCTACTAATTTTAGTATTCAATTCCAATCAGCCTATGAAAACCTCATTTCACCTTGGAAGATGAAGAGCACCGCCTTTCGTATTAAGCTGATAAAAGTCTTCCTTCTATTAGAAAGCGTTTTCAATAGTGTGCAATCCGAGTGTAACAGGAATAATTTCCGGTTTCATTACAGCATTTTAGCAGTTTTTATTGCATTATATTGACGTTATGACCCGCCATTTCCATGCATGATAGATGAACAGACACCGCCTCTTTCAGCGGTGCCTTCGGATACGATTATGTTGATAAGCTAGACTGGAGCAATGCGCAGCCACTGGATCGCTGCAGGATGGCCCGCAGCCGTCAGCACCAATCGGTGAGTGCCTTCTTTCGCCTGAAATTTCCGTGGTAACCGAAAGGTTTGCCAGCCGTTACCCTGCGTTTCAGACGCGCCAAGCAAGACGCCGTTTAAAAAGATATGAAGGCAGCCGTTGTCCTCCGCCCGAAGATGGATATCCAACGTAAAATCAAATGAAGCTTGGAAGGAGGGGACCGTAAATTCATAAGCAGTCCAATCATTTGGGGCTAATTGAACATACATCAGCTCATCCGGCTCCCATTCCTCACCCTTCATATGTTGAAAATTCGGCTTCTCCCGTCCACCTTCCACAAAACGGATAGCCGTACCGTCATTTACCCGAAAACCTGCGTTTTTCACGGCATTCTCACCTATGCTGAAGCTGGTGCCCGCCCCCTTGTATCCATAAAAAATGGCCGGAATACGGACGGGAGGCCTGCGGAATAAAGCGTTGACGACCTCAGGCCGGTACAAGCAGCGTTCAATCAACAGATTATCTAAATATTCCCACAGAATGCGTTCAGCCAAGTTCGCATTCGGCTTGACTCCGCCCTCTAAATAGTCAATAAGAAGCTGCCAGCCCTCAGGCATGATGACAGAACAAGGAGAGTTGGTGCATTCGAGCTTCTTCCAAGTCCAGAAATTCCATGAAATATCATGGTCTTCGTACAGCCTGAATACACCAGCAAACCAATCGCAGTTGTTCTCCCCGCCCTCGCCCATAAAGATCGGAACATTCCACTCTTCCCGTTTGTCCAAAAATGGCTGAATGCTCTCCGTATCCGGATTGTTCCAGTATTTATGAAATTGCAGCATGAGATTGTCATCGATCTTCTCATCGAAGATCGACCAGTCGGTAGCCCAGTGCGCGCCTTCCAAAATGATCATATGACGGTCATCCACTTCCCGGATCGCGTTCACAATCTCTTTATACAGCGGCATGACCTCGCCATTATACGCCGAGAACCAATCGGGAAGCGGCTCGTTCAGCAGATCATACCCCGCCACAATCCATTCGTCTTTATAACGGTCGGCGAGCATCCTCCATAACGCAACCGTCAACCGTTTATTGCGCTCATCCATGAACAGTTCCGGCTTGTCGTTCTCCGAATCGTCGATATTGGTACCGGTCTGCCCGCCGGGAGCGCCATGCAAATCCAGAATGACATAAAGCGAATATTTCCGGCACCACTCGATGACTCGGTCTATGAGCTGCAAACGTCCTTCTTTAACCTGCAGAGGTTCCCCCTCTTCTATTAGAAATCTGGCATTAATAGGCACGCGTACGGAATTGAAGCCCTCCGATGCGATTTTTTGTATATCCGCTTCTGCCGTATAGCGGTCATAATAACGCTCCCAGAAATCGGCCGCCTTCGCCTCCCCGACCAAATCAACCATCAAACGTTCGATCCTTCTCGGACGGTCGCCTTGACCGGGAAACCGCCACATATAGCCTTCAGGCAGCAGCCAGCTGCCGAAACCGACGCCGCGAAGCAGTATTTCTTTTCCCTCGCCGTTTATCACTTTCTTCCCGGAAGCTTTTAGAAACCCCCGCACTTCATGATTATGCTCCATCTCCAACTCCTCGTCCCTTCTGGGGTTAACCTTTAATCGCGCCTTCCGCTATACCGCTCAAAATATATTTTTGCAGAAGCAAATACACGACCATAATCGGAAGCATCGTCAGCACCA
The DNA here is from genome assembly GCF_056269405.1 of Paenibacillus sp. J2L1-98. Taxonomy (NCBI): domain Bacteria; kingdom Bacillati; phylum Bacillota; class Bacilli; order Caryophanales; family Paenibacillaceae; genus Paenibacillus; species Paenibacillus sp. J2L1-98. The sequence continues at coordinate 698,871 of NZ_JBWDNW010000001.1, forward strand.
AAGAAGCCAGAATCGCCGACCAGTCGTTGTTATACTCGCCGAATAGCATATTTGTAGAAATGAGCAGCGTGTAATAATCCGAATCCGTAAGCATAAGCAGCGGCAGCAGAAAATCATTCCACATCCACAAAGCATTCAATATTGCAACCGTTGCCGTAATGGGCAGAAGCAGAGGAAAGATGATGACGAAAAACAAACGGAAATCGCCGCATCCGTCCATAAGCGCCGCTTCATCCAAATCTCTTGGAATCGACTTAACGAAACCGTGGTAAAGAAAGATGGCCAGCGCGACTCCAAGCCCGATATAGATCAATCCTAGACCAAGTGTAGTCCCTTGAACCTTAAACTCCTTCGAGATTTTGACAAGCGTAATCAGAATCGAATGAAACGGGATCAAGGATGACAAAACGAATAATGCGAACAAGAAATGGCTTAGCTTTCCCGGTGTCCGCGACATTTTGTACCCGGCCATTGATGCGAATAAAATGATTCCCGCAACACCCGTTAACGTCACGACGATCGTGTTCCAGAAACTTCTTAAAAAATCAATCTTCCGGTATGCGTCGGCATAATTGCTGAACGCCGGACGGGTTGGAAGCGACAAAACCCGATTCAGCATTTCCCCGTCCGATTTCAAGGAATTCAGCACCGCCATATAGATAGGAAATAGCGTGATGATCGCGGCGATTATTAAAAAGAGAACAATAAAAGCGTTACCGGCGCCGCGCCTGACCGATGAAAGATCCGTTTGCCGCTTCGCCATCAAGCCTCCACCTCTCTTCTTTTCATGATCCATAATTGAATCATCGTGATGAGCAGGACAATAGCGAACAGGATGATGGCTTTGGCGCTCGCATATCCAAAACGCTGATTGAAGCGGAATGCTTCCTCTACAATATTAAGCGCAATCACCTGCGTTGATCTGCCTGGTCCGCCGCCGGTTAACGCATATACGGCATCGAACACTTTAAACGAAGAGCTTAGCGTTAAGAAAATACCGATCGTAATCGCAGGATAGATCATCGGAAGCGTGACATGCCGGAAGGTCTGCACGCTGCTTGCGCCGTCAATGGCGGCCGCTTCTCTTAATTGCTCCGGAACTCCTTGCAACGCCGCAATATAAATAACCATTTGATACCCTACGCCGCCCCACAACGAGAGAATAATGATCGAGTAGAACGACCAGGATGGATCGCCAATCCACGATTGGTCCAAGAAGAGAAAACCTGATTTTTCCGCAATAGAAGGCAGCACTTTCGTGAAAATGAACACCCACATGAACCCGCCGATAATCAAGCTGAGCATATTGGGCGTAAAAAATACGGTGCGGAACAGCACCTTACTCTTCCTTCTCGACTCCACAAATACAGCCAAAAGCAGTGCGATAGCATTTTGCAAAACGACCATATAGATCACATATTGCAGCGTGAACCCTATCGATTTGATGAAATAAGGATCATTCCCAAGCGCTTCGGTATAATTGGAGAATCCCACCATTTCATAGGCGGGATTCAGGCCATTCCAATTCGTTAAGCTGTACCACACGCCCCCGAATGTAGGGGCGATGGTGAATACAGCGTAAAACAATAAGGCCGGAAGCACGAAGGCAAGAAGAATGACTGTTTGCTTGTTTTTTCGCGTTATGTTCATATTCGTCACTCCTTGTCAGCCATTTGCCTTCCTTATTGCGCTGTTTTGATCGCAGTCGCCCAAGCCTTATCCATACTCGCGATAAACTGTTCCTTTGTAACTTCTTTGGCGTAGTAGCTTTGCAGCAATTTCGACTGTTCGTCCGTTACTCCGTTCGGGAGCTTCAAATCTTGGTAGGCTTTGCCTTTCGCAACGTATTCCGACGCTTCATTCACCCATGGGAACACCTCGTACTTATGAACAGTAGACACCGGATTAAATTTCAGCTCCTGAAACAATGCTGATGAATCATTGGCATCATAGAAATAGTTCAGTAGATCAAGCGCCACTTCTTTATTTTTGCTGGTTTTCGATAAAGCAAGCGTCGTCGAAGTCGACAGGTTGATCATCGTGCCGGCCGCATTGTTGCTGACCGGAAGCGGAGCAACGCCGAATTCCATCTCAGGATTAACTTTCAAAATCGTTTCGGCATTCCACGGTCCTTGCACCCACATAGCCGCTTTACCGTTAGCAAAATCAGTAGACCCTGCTTCGTTTCCAACCTCGAAAGGTTTATCGGTGCCGTTCGCCATAATAAGATCGATAATGTTAAAAATATCTTGTACATCGGCGTACGAGGCTTCGCCTTTATTCATTTTCTCGATCCAGTCCGTATGCTCCGAGGAAATAATTCCGCCAAGGGATAGGGCTGTCATCAGCTGCGGCACCCACGACTCTTGGAAAGCAAGCAGGAACGGCTTGGTGTTATTCGCGTTCAGCTTTTCTACAACCGCTTTCATTTCGTCCAGCGTTTGCGGAGGCGTGATTCCTAAACCGCTGAATATTTTTTTGTTGTACAAATATCCCCATGACAAGCTCTCAAGCGGAAGCGCAACGACTTGACCGTCAAGCGTCACCGTGCTCTTTACGCTGTCATATAAAGTGGCGATCGCCGGCTGTGCCGTAAGATCCTCCAAATAACCTGCTTTATAGTAAGTAGGGAGATCGTTGGCATGAACATCGAAGATGTCCGGCGCATCGTCCGATGCGAGTCTGGCCTGCAGCACTTGCTTGGATTGATCCGGATTCGGCATCTCAAGATCAATCGTAACCTCGATATTTTTCTCCGCGAGCTCCTTCGCTTTGAACTGCTCAAAATACTTTTCAAATTGATCCTTAAACCTAGGCGAGCCAATCTGAATTTTCAATTCGACTTTTTGGGCTCCCGCAGCGGGCTCCTCCGTTTTCTCTGCGGTTCCTGCATGGGTTGCTGCCGCCTGCTCACCGTTACCTGTGGAATTAGAGCTGCAGGCAGCTAGCGACAACATCAACAATAAACCTACAAGTCCTAGATAAAGCGCTTTCTTCATCGTGTACATCCCCCTTTTTGATTTGGTGCTTCTTCAGTATAGATGAGGTAAGCAGGAGGAAGCATTAGAGCCGATTAGCAGCTTTTATTGCACAATATTGATACGGCATTACTTTACTTTTCCGCTGCGGGTATCGCCGGGCGTTACGCCGAAATGTTTCTTGAATACACGGTGGAAATAGGCCTGCTCCGGGTATCCGACCATGAGCGCCGCCTGCTTTATCGAAATATGCGGCTGCAGCAGAAGCTCTCTCGCCTTTTCCATACGCTTGCGGATAATATATTCGGTAAGATTCTCGTGAGTGGTTGTTTTGAATACGCGGCTTAAATGTTCCTTGCTCACAAAAAACTGATGGGCGACCGTTTCGAGCGTTATCGGATCGATGTAATGCTGGTCGATATAGTTCTGCACCTCAGCGATAACCAGACGGGATTTTGATTTTCGAATGGCTTCGATTTTATCGATCGCTTCCCCGTATTTGCGCCGGATCGTTTCCAGCGTATCGGACACGCTGCTCCAATGCGCAGCAGCCTCCATCTCCCGGGCCTGCGTCTCGAAGCCAACTTCATTTTCAGACATAAATTGTTCGAGAATTTGCGCAAAATCGTCGCCCATCTTGGCAAGCAGCGCCTGTTCCATTCCTTCCGGAAAGGAGCTTGCCAAAAACTCCTCCAGTTTGTTCACCGTCTGCAAGACGCCCGGCTTGCTTAATTCAAATAGAGAGGCGAATACGCGCTGCCGCAGCGCCATATAACGATCCATTAGAGCCGCGCTCTGGAATACAAGAGGCGATTTCCAGGATGTGTTTACCGTTTGTTTTTGAACTTCCAATTCCTCGATACATTTCTTGAGCGCAGCATTCAGCTCGTCCGGATCAACCGGCTTCAGCAAATAATCCACTGCCCGTGAATGGATGGCTTGCTTTAAATATTGGAAATCGTCATATCCGCTCATGACCACCACCTTAAGCAGCGGAAACTGACTGGTTAATTGCTGCAGCAGCTCCACCCCGTCGACGCCGGGCATTCTCATGTCCGTCAGTACGATTTGTGGTTCAAGCTCCTTGATTAAGCGCAGCCCTTCCTTGCCGTCCTCCGCCTCCCCGACTATCGTCAGCCGCAGGAAGTCCCATTCTCCCAGCGCCTTTATAACCTCTCTAGCCCACGGTTCGTCATCAATAATCAGCACTTTATTCATGGCTGTCCTCCCTGTTATGCAAAGGCAATTTAAGTACGATCAATGTCCCTGCCTCAGGTTTACTGAAAAACCGCAGGGTTGCTTTCCCGCCAAAATGCAGCTTTAATCTCGAATCGACATTTTGCAGACCGATACCCTTCCGAATTTCCGGCTTCTCCTTGTCCTTTTCCGGACGATCCGGCTTAAGCGCTATCCCTTCCTTCAGCTCAGCTCTAATCATACAAAGGCGTTTACGATCAACCCCTATTCCATTGTCTTTAATCAAAATAAGGATATGGGCCTTAATCGTCTTCACTCGTATTTCAATCTGCCAGGCCCCCTCCTTCGGCTGCAGGCCATGCTCGAAAGCATTCTCCACAAGCGGCTGCAGCGTGAACCTTGGAAGGCTAAGCGCTTCCCCGGAACCGTCGCTTTCGACCATAACGGTGCACCGTCCCATGAAACGCTGCTCCTGAATAAACAGGTAGTTGCGGATATGCTTCAGCTCATCCGCAAGCGTCGCCGAATCGTGGCCGGAGCTAATCGAATACCTTAGCAAATCTCCTATGCCCTTCGTAATTTTATAGATTTCGGGAGCGCCTTTAACAAGTGCCATTCCTCCGATCAAGTTCAGCGTATTGTTTAAAAAATGAGGATTAATTTGCGCTTGCAATGCCATTAGCTGCGCATTTTTCACTTCGATTTCTTTCTGATATTCGTTTTCTATCAATTCCTTCATTCGCTTCATCATGGAATTATAACCTCGCTCCAGCAGCCCGATTTCATCTTTGCTTTGCACGGATGTCAGCTCAAATTGGTGAACCTTGGTCATTCTCATCGTCTTTGCAAGACTGACGATCGGTCTGGTTATACGAAGCGACACTGTAATAGACAGCAGGATAGAAGCGGCTGCGAACAATAATCCGGTTACAATTCCCGCCCGGACCGTATTATTAGCGCTTTCGGTTATCGCGGTGATAGGCAGCGCTTTGATTAAGGTGAGCTCGCCGTCGTCCACACGTTTCATAAAGAGAAAATAGTTATCTGTTTTCTGAATTTCCAGATCGGCATGCGCGGGTTGATCCCTACTCATTTGATCAATGACTTCATCGAAGCTTTGTTCAGGCGTTGAACCCGATAACCGTTCTCCTTCATCGTTGACTAAGAATACCGAGCTTTCGTCCTCCGATTTTAAAATATCGCTTACTTCCTTCCAGACATCCTTATTAATACGGACAGACAATCCGCCGAGCAGTCGGCGGTCCGCGAAGCGGTTAATGCTGTGAAACGCGAAAATCCCGTTGCCGGACTCTTTGAAATACATGTTAACGGGTTTTTGCAGCAAACGGGTCCAGTTGCCTTTTTGAATATCAAGAGAATATATGAGGCCGCTGTTTGCGTAGTTGACCGAATAAACCTTTTGGTTTTGATGAGTGTACAGCGCAAGCTCGTCAATTTTTTTGGAATTGGCATAAAAGGCTGTGGTCAACGTCTCCTGAATATACCGTTGTGTCCGGAATTGTCCGCCCAAATCCTGACTGTCTATCGTGCCAAGACCTTCTATCAATTGCTGATTAACTTGCAAGGAATAGAAGAGAACGTCGATTTGCCTAATTAATTCATCCAAATACTGATCCGCCCAAAGCATACGGGAACGGTTAGCTTCTATTATTTCTTTCTCTACCGAATTTCGCGTATTATTTGTCGCAATCCAGGTGACCGTCAAAACAGGCAGCGTGGTCAGACAAATCATCAGTATCATCAGCCTATAGCGAATACTCGTATGTTTCATGCTCTTGCCCTTCTTTCTGCCGCGATGACCAAACTCGTCGACAATAGTTGTCGAATGCTATTCGTTAGGATGAGGCCTTTTTCCTGCTAGCTTCCGTTGATACGTCAATTGTTCATTTCCAAATTGTAAAACTAGTATATACGATAAGCTAGATTGATAGGCACATGTAGTGACAAGCTTCTAATAGAATACATATGCTGAGAGAAAAAGAGGTGTTGGTATTTGTGATGAAATATAGGAGCAGCACAATTAGTAGTAAGTGGATTAAAACCAGCTGGCTGCTAAAGCAACCTAATTTACGCAAACATATCCCCCGGACTATGCTTTTTAATAAAAAGAATTTGATTTCAATGCTTTCCGAATATTCTACTATTTATTTTAAGCCTACGGACGGTACGGGCGGGGCTAACATTATCCGTATCAATAGAGAGAAGACAGGTTATCAGACCCAATATAACACCGCTAAATCCTCTTTCCCAACCATCGAAAGTTTATACAATAAGCTAAATCGTTTTTCTAATAAAAGATCATTTTTACTGCAAGAGGGTATCTATTTGGCCAGAACGAACGGAAACCCTTTCGATATTCGTGTCATGGTCCAGAAGTCGAACAAAGACACATGGGTATGCTCTGCCATTTTCACAAAAATAGGAAAGCCTGGAAAGGTTGCGACAAACTATCATCAAGGCGGAAAACTCAGCTATTTCCATCAAACAATGACGGGGGCAGGGTACAATGACTCGGTAATTAAACAGATAGAGGCAAAATTAAAGCAGCTCGGGGTCTCTGTCGGGAACAACTTTGATCAGCATAAGAAAGGGTTCAGAGAACTAGGTTTGGACGTAGCACTCGATCCGAAGGGGAAACCGTGGATTTTGGAGGTAAATACGAGACCCCAATTTTATCCGTTAAAAAACATGAAGGATAAAAGATTATATCAAAGAATCGTATTCTATGCGCGGCAATATGGAAGAACCCGTTAGCTGACGGGAGTTGCTGTTTAGAAGTCCCGTCAGCTCAAACTGATGACTAGTTCAATCGGCAAACGATTTTCCGCTGGCGGCAAGGGAGTGCCGAATTAGTTCCAGCGCTTTAGGCCCCATTCCGTGCAGTTTAAGAAGCTCGGCCTATAAAAAAGCCCCATTGCGTGCAAAGAATAATCTGAGATTATTCGATGCTTGCAATGGAGCTCTTTAGAATACTCTTGTGTGTTTAAAGGTTGACGGGCTGCCTTTATACGGACATTTTCTCGCCTGGTTTTAATACTAAGCCGTCAATCCCTTTCTTGTGCAGCTCCTGAACAAACCTTTCAGCTTCCTGCCGGATAATGGGGAAGGTATTATAATGAATGGGCACAACCCGCTTCGCATTGTACCATTCTGCCGCTTGCAGCGCGTCCTCCATCCCCATCGTGTAGCGGTCTCCGATTGGAAGAAACGCAATGTCGATGGCATGACGCTCTCCGATCATTTTCATATCACTGAACAAAGCAGTGTCACCTGCATGAAGGATATTAATCCCATCTATATTAACGATGAACCCCGCCGGCATTCCCGCATACAAAATACGTTTTTCCTCTGCCAGAACGATACCGGAAGAATGGAACGCCTGCACCATTTTCGCCTTCGCAAATCCCAGATCTACCGTTCCGCCAATATTCATATCGATCGTTTTAACGCCCTGCCACGACATATAGGCGGCAAGCTCGGCGATAGCTACGACTGGCGCATCATTGTTTTTGGCTATCAGATCGGCGTCTAAAATATGATCGGTGTGCGCGTGCGTCAAGAGAACGGCGTCCGTTCTAATGTCCTCCGCCTTCGATACAGCTAATTCATTGCCTCTCAGAAAGGGATCAATAATTAGCGACTGATCCCCTGCTGCTATTTGAATACAAGAGTGACCGTGATAAATAATCTCCATAACTTTTCAAGTCCTTCCGCTATAATTTTTTCTCCGTCACCTCATCATCGACCAATTTCGCATACACTATAACTTTACCCGCGCAATCACGCGAGCAACGGAAGAATCCGCTCTAATATGAAGCGGCAGCGCTATAATTTCAAAAGCATCGACGTCCAGCAGCCGTTGAACGTTCTTTAAGTTCTCGATTATGAAAATTTGGTTGACGAACAAGCGTTTATGGATGTCAAAAGGATCTTTATCCGGTGACGGAGTATCCAAGCCTATCATTTTTACCCTTTTTCTAATGAGCAGATCAACAAATTCCGCAGTCAAAACCGGATAATCTGTAAAATACGCTGGCTGACCATACAGCTCGGCATGGCCAGTATACAAAATGACGATTTGTTCCGCTTTGATTAGCTCCTCGTATTCTTCCTTATAGTCAATCACGCTTATTCCATATACGTCGAGCAAAACGCCGTCTCCGATAAATTTCTCCACGGAAAATTCATTTATATAACGCTGAATGTCCATTAAATGCATGGGTCCATCTATATGAGTCCCCGCATGCATATTAATGGAAAGCTGATGATTGTTGTAGCCGTCTTGGCTCATACGCTTGGATTGTTCCAATACAGTCTCCGCATCTCCCGGATATACCGGCATTCCGTCATGAATGAGATGTGTAAGATCAATGATCATACTGCATGATCTCCCTCCAAAGTTACATATGTAAAAAATAACCTATTTCAACGGATATGTATAGTCATATATTTAAAGGCTGATATGGGTTCGATTATTGAAGAGGTTTCTGAGGAGTTTGGAATGTGGATCATTCGGATTAAATCGTATGCCGTAAGGCGGCAGCCTTGGTCAAGAGCGCTTCCTTCATCACCGTTTGCTTTATCCTCTTTTGCTGAAGCGGCTTAGGCTGGAGAAAAAATGGTTCGTCTTGAAAGATTGCCAGCAATGCTTGCGTTACCGCTTTGGCTGCTAAAGCTTCGTTTTCAAGCAAGTAATAAGCAGCTTGATAGGCATAAACTTCGTGCTGCTTTAGTATGGATGCTTTCCGCTGCAGCTCTTCTTTCATGGTCATTGTCTTCATCACTACACTTATTCACCCTCCTGCCATCCCCTGTCCGACAGCAGTCCATAACATTCAAGCTGCCTGCCGGAAAACACGATCTATTGTTGATTGCGGATAATGTAACTATACAGGAATCCATTTAGTCCACCTAGTACCATGTTTCCATAGTACTTGACAGCACCCATCCGCTCCTATGTATCGCTCTGAAGTTTCCATTATATCTCCTTTATTAAAGGAGAGCTCCCCATAATTAGTTAGGGCATACCCCAACAATTCTTGAGGAAATCAAATGAGATCAACCTATTTAAGGTACGTGATTCTGCGAAAAATGATGTTCTTACAGATGGGAAAAATTGCTAGAAAAATCTTTCTCTTTGAATGTATACATTTACAAATACACCACATAATAACCTTACATCCAACGAAGGAGTGAACTTACATGAGCAGAAGAAATTCAAACACGTTAGTAGTACCGCAAGCAAAAGCAGCACTTGCACAATTGAAAACTGAAGCAGCACAACAGCTGGGTGTTACATTTTCACAAGATGGATACAACGGTAATTTATCGACTCGTGATGCAGGTTCTATCGGGGGATATATTACTAAGAAGCTGGTTCAAATCGCAGAACAACAATTAGGTCAGCGTAAATTCTAATAAATGGAAACCCCTTCATGATCTCAAGATCATGGAGGGGTTTTTTACATTCACTTGATTTCTGTGAAATCATCTAACTAGGGCCGTTATTTTTGAAGATGATAAGGTACTGTCGCGATGACCACATCTTTTTGTGTAAATAAATATGCACGGAGCATTAAACTCGTCTGGTTGTGAAGAAAATAGTGCCACCAGTGCTTGGTAATAAATTGCGGAATGAGAATGGTGATATGATCCGTTTCGGCAGTTTTCCATTCAATCGTATCAATAAATCTCATTAACGGCCTAATGATGCTCCGATAACTTGAGCGAAGTACGATAAGACGGACGCCGGGATTCCACTCTTCCCATTTCTTCTCCATCCGCTCAATATCCTCATCATCAAATCCGACGTATACGGCAACTACATTTTCCGTCAATGATTTGGCATAGCTTAACGAATGATTAACGACACGGGTAATTCCCGCAATTGGAACTACGATCGTGCTTCCTTTTATGACAGGCTTATCCTTTGCCATATTAATCCGCAATTCGTCCGCCATGTTCCGGTAGTGGCGGTGAATACCGAAAAAGATAAAAATAACGATCGGCAAAAAGATAAATACCATCCACACGTGGCTAAACTTCGTAAAGATGAAAATCAGCGTGATCGCAAGCGTCGTCAACATCCCGACCGTGTTAATGATGAATGGAAATATCCAGCCTTTTGGCTTCAATTTCAACCAGCGTACCATCATCCCCAGCTGGGATAAGGTGAATGGAATAAATACACCTACCGCATACAGCGGAATTAAATTTTCGGTATTGCCGTGGAAAGCAATAACAAGCAGCGCCGATAAGACGCCTAAAATAATAATGCCATTTGAAAATCCTAAACGGTCCCCGCGAGCCATAAACATATTCGGCATGTATTTATCCTTTGCCAGCATGAAGGCGAGCAATGGGAAAGCAGCATAAGCTGTATTGGCTGCCAGAAACAAAATCAGAGCGGTTACTGCCTGTATACTATAATAAATTACCCCTCTGCCGAATGTTGCATTCGCAATTTGCGAAACAACCGTTTCTTTTTCATTCGGAGTAATGCCGTACCAATAGGCAAGCAGGCTGATCCCGATAAACATCGCACCGAGAATCGTACCCATCATAATAAGAGTAGCGGCCGCATTGCGTTCAGCCGGCTGTTTAAAGTTAGGAATAGCATTGGACATCGCTTCAACGCCGGTAAGGGCCGAACACCCTGAGCTAAATGCCTTTAATAACAAAAACAAGCTGATATTCGAGACGGTTGCGCCCATCTCTGGAGCAGCGGCATGAATGCCTCCGGCTGCATATTTGATAATACCGGAAATGATAAGCACGAAAATGGCTATTACAAACAAATATACCGGAAATGCTAACACGGATGCGGACTCTGTAATTCCTCGCAAATTGATAATGGTCAGCACCAAGATCATCACTAACGCAATTAAAACACGATGATCATGAAGAGATGGAAAAGCTGAAGTAATAGCGTCTGTACCGGCAGATGTGCTGACGGCAACCGTTAGAATATAATCGACAAGGAGCGAACCACCGGCTAACAGACCTGTTGAAACGCCCAAATTGTCTTTGGCTACGATATAAGCGCCGCCACCCGTCGGATAAGAAAAGATGGTCTGACGATAGGATAAAATTAAGACTAATAACAGTCCGAGCACAGCGAGCGATATCGGAATCGAATACCAAACGGCTGCAAATCCTACCGCCATTAACACAAGCAAAATTTGCTCCGTGCCGTAAGCGACCGATGAGAGCGCATCTGATGACAATACGGCGAGCGCTTTAAGCTTGCTTAGCTTTTCACCTTCGATTTCTGTGCTTTTCATTGGACGTCCGATTAGTAATCGTTTAAATCTGCTTACCATGATGATGCCCCATTTCTTATCACTGGATATTTAAAATTAAACACCGTGATCAAACTCTCCATATATCTTGTTCGCCCGTTCATTTGTTATACACCTATTCATCAGCCATTTAAACCATTTAAACACAAGTAAATCATAATTTTGGACAAAAAAAAGCCGCAGGAAAGTAAGGACTTTCCCACGGCTTTACCAAAATAGTTTGGCAGGTCGTGAATAATTCCTCTTCTGGACGCTTACGAGGTTAGCTGTCGGATTCGGGCGCAAAAGTCGCCCTACACTTAACAAAAGCCAAGTGATTCACCCCTGAGATCAGATCGGTTGATCTGTCCTCTATGGTTCCCCCGTTTCTTCTTCAGAACTCAGCGATAAAGGTTAATTATTGAACAAGATATGATGATTGATCACGAATTGAATCATACTCCTTCCAAAAAGTGTTGTAAAGGAACAGATACAATCAAATTGATTTGAAATATCACCTTGTATAATCGATTAAACGCTTACATCCCGTTCAATCTTTCCATATCGTTCTAATGCTCCATCTCACAGTAACGGATCTTGAGATTATATCTCAAGATCCGTTACTGCACCTTTTGATGCCGATGATACGAGCTTCGCATACTTGGCAAGCACACCCGATTTATATTTAAGCGGAGGCTTGATCCAATGATTTGCTCTTGCTTCCAGCTCCTGTGGCGTGATATCAAATTGTATTTCCTGCGCCTCGCTGTCAATGGTTATCATATCCCCTTCTTGCAAAAATGCAATCGGCCCGCCTACCTGAGCCTCCGGCGATACATGACCTACAACAAAGCCGTGCGAACCGCCCGAGAACCGTCCGTCTGTAAGCAGAGCAACCTCGCCGCCTAAGCCTTTTCCTATAATTAATGCGGTTACCGAAAGCATTTCCGGCATACCGGGCCCGCCTTTTGGTCCAGCGTACCTGATGACCAGCACATCCCCTTTAACGATTTCGTCATTCGAAATGGCTATTGTCGCTTCTTCCTCGCTATTATAGACGCGTGCGGGGCCCGAGAATTTCAGCTTTTTTAAACCTGACATTTTTGCCACTGCGCCCTCAGGAGCAAGATTGCCTCTCAGCACAACCAGTGGACCCGTTGGTTTCAGCGGACTCTCGAACGGACGTATGACCTGTTGATTTTCTTTCAGAGGCTGTGCTTCAGCCAAGTTTTCAGCAATTGTTTTTCCTGTGACCGTAGGACAATCGCCATGGAGCAGACCTTTTTCAAGCAGCATTTTCATAACGCCCGGTACGCCGCCATTATCATTCAGATCCTGCATGACATATTTGCCGCTTGGCTTTAAATCAGCAAGATGAGGCACTTGTTTACGAATCCGTTCAAAATCGTCTAAAGTTAAATCAACCTCAACCGAGTGCGCCATTGCCATGAGATGAAGCAGAGCATTCGTTGATCCCCCAAGGGCCATAATGAGGGTGATTGCATTTTCGAACGCTTTTTTTGTCATAATGTCGCGCGGCCGTATATCTTTCTCAAGAAGCTTGATAACGGTTCTTCCCGCCTCTGCGCATTCAACTGCTTTATAGGAAGAAATGGCAGGCGTGGATGAAGATCCGGGTAAGCTCATCCCTAAAGCTTCGACCGCAGACGCCATTGTATTCGCTGTATACATCCCGCCGCAAGCGCCCGCACCCGGACATACCTGGCATTCCACTTCATGAAGCTCTTCATCCGTTAATTTTCCTTCTTGATATTGTCCTACCGCCTCAAATGCCGTAACGATATCCACATCTTTACCGTTCAGCTTTCCTGGTTGGATCGTTCCTCCGTAGACGTAAACAGCTGGTAAATTCATTCTGCCGATCGCCATCATGCAAGCTGGTGTATTTTTGTCACAGCCGCCAATTGCAACCAAGCCATCAAAGCGCTCGGCGTTTACTACAATCTCAATCGAATCGGCAATGACCTCCCTGCTTGGCAGTGAGAACAGCATCCCTTCATGTCCCATCGAAATGCCATCAGACACTGTAATCGTGTTGAAAATCAATGGAGCGCCGCCATGAGTGCGTACTCCTTCTTTTGCTTGCAGAGCCAATTTATCGATATGAACGTTACAAGGCGTTACCTCGCTCCACGTGCTTGCCACTCCGATCATAGGCTTTTTGAAATCTTCATCCTGGAATCCGACCGCTCTTAGCATGGCACGGTTAGGAACACGGTTTACACCCTCACTAATAACTTTGCTGCGAATACGCAAATCCTTTTCGTTTGACATCGGTGTCACTCCTTTTTTGTTATGTAGAATACATTTTTTAAATGCCGGTTTTTTCCATGCACTTTACCTTTGTATAATTCCCATGATGAACCTCGACTAGTCCTTGAACCTGGTCGTAATACCAGCCTTTTTGAATTAAGTCATTCAACTCTAATTCTACGATGTATGTTACAGAAACAAGGGATTGCCGCCGGCTATGTCGAATAGTGTCGGGAGTCATTATTCATGAATGAACCAGACGAATTCGAGAGGATAGGAGGATGACGGCATATGTCGTTCTTGTTCAACGCCGGCGATTATCCGACATGCCCCGGCTGTTATTTGATGAAAAATACAGACGGTCACATCCTCTATGTCGGCAAATCCAAAAACTTACGGAGCCGGTTACGCTCATATTTTACGAGAAATCACGCTGACAGAAAAATTAAGCAGCTTGTCGGCGAAATTTCATCCATTGAAGTGGTGCTCGTAAATAACGAAGCCGAGAGCCTACTTCTTGAGAACAACCTCATCAAAATACATAAACCTCCTTACAATCGGGCGTTAAAACGGGATAACAGCGGTTACGCTTATTTACAGCTTACCAATGAGCCTTTTCCGCGACTGGATGTGTATTACCGGAATCGCAGACGGAAACAGACCGGCTTCGCAACCGAAGAAGTAAACCGTTTGGGCCCTTTCAAAAGCGCCGGCTTCCGGGATGCTCTCCTTGAATTTGTAACGGAGCATTACGGCCTCCGCACCTGCAAGACGATGCCCAAGCAAGTTTGCCTGCTGTATCATATCGGGAAATGCAGCGGAATTTGCGAACGTAAAATATCGGAGCAGGATTATTTGGAACGTACGCGTCAAGCATCGGAGCTGCTCGCTAATCGGGGGCTAGGACTGATCGAAACCTTATACGCCCGAATGGAAGTTTATGCCGGCCAGCTTGAGTTTGAAAAGGCGCAGCGGATGCTTCTGAGCATACGCAATCTGGAACAGGCATCAGACAAGCAGATCGTAGACCGCGAGGCCGTTATCGATCAGGATGTGCTTTACTTCGGGGAAACCCATGTGCTGGTTGCGAAGGTTCAAGAAGGCATGCTATGCGATATTCAAATGCTGGAGCTTGACCAAGCGGATGGCGAATCGGCTTGCGACCGGTTTTTATTAGCCCGATATGACGGGGAGAAACCAGATGAATTGATTGTGAACGCAATTGATAACCGCAAGAAAGTTAGTACTTCCTTAAATCGCAGGGGGAAAAAGCCAATGATCATCACACAGCCCAAACGGGGTCTCAAATACGATTTGCTGCAGTTGTGCAAAAAAAACTATGAGTATCGAATAAACCGGAATTGATCCTAGCGAAAAGAAAAGACAAACTTCCCGGAAGAGAAGCTTGTCCAAATCTTACACGTTGGCATTCACTTTAAACGACACGGCTTAAAAAATGCTTTAAAAACCGGTCTGCGTCCACTTCGATGCAGACATCCATATTCGGGCCCGAACCAGGAATGCTTCTAAGATCTCCTACTGTTCTGCCGAGCGAATGCACCCCTTCTACATCAACCTGCACATGCATCGGAACGGTTTTCACAAAATCCGTGTTGATGGCTACGCCAACCGCCAAAGGATCGTGCAGCGCGCACCCGCCTATTCCGGGATAGAAATCTTCATAGGCGCCAATGTAGAATTCCGTCATATCGGCGAGCAAATGACCGATCCGGGTATTTTTATCCCGCCAGCTTTGCAGCTCCTCAAGGGGAAGCAGCGTCTTCATTGTCACGTCGAGACCTACAAGTGTAATCGGAATGCCGGAGCGGAACACGTACTCGGCCGCTTCCGGATCGGCATAAATGTTTGCTTCGGCTGAAGGGGTAATATTCCCGTGCACCGTTACCGCTCCACCCATGATGACGACCTTGTCAACAAGACCGACAATCTCCGGCGCCTTCATAATGGCAAGGGCCAGATTCGTCAGTGTTCCAACCGTAATAATAGTCACTTCCTTGGGATGTCTTTTCACTTGCTCTACGATAAAGTTAGCGGCATGATCGCTTAAGGCTTGGCGCTGCGGTTCTGCGGCAAGCGTATTTCCGATTCCGTCTTCGCCATGAATATAAGTCGTATTTCCTTTCGTCGGATCCCGAAACAGCGGTTTAGCCGCACCCGGAATAACCGGCACGTTGCTGTCTAAGTGTTCCAGCACGACGAGCGTATTGCGGGTAGCTTCCTCCACCGTTACGTTCCCGAAGCAGGTTGTCACACCGAGAACCTCAAGCTCGGGAGAATGAACCGCGTAGGCAATTGCCAGCGAATCGTCAATTCCCGTATCAACATCCAGAACAATCTTCTTCAATTCGTTTCCTCCTCTGATTACGTCAATCTTATAATGAAATGCGCGGGCCTTTAGCTGGTCCGCCGGCAAGCGGAATGCTTCGTGCACGCTTCTGCCGAATGAGCAGTTCCGGCAGCGCTACACCAATTAAAATAACAACAACACCTGTCCATTGGAGCACGGTTACGCGCTCATGCAGGACGACACCTGACATGATCACCGCTACCGGCAGCTCCGCCGCACTTAGGATGGAGGCAAGTCCTCCCCCTGACTTTGGTACTCCTATCGCAAAACAAATCGGAGGAATGACAGCTCCGAACAAAGCAAGCAGAAATCCCCATAACAACAATCCTTCACCCAATGCTCCGTTAATGAAAAATTCCGGAGGATATACGAACATGATAATGACAGCTGAAATAAAAACAATGATCGTGCTTCTTGTAAGAGGAGCTACTTGAAGAGCGGCTTTTCCGCTTAACGTAATAAATAACGCATAAGAAAACGCGGATAACAGCCCCAGTATGACACCTGCCAGCGTAAATTGCTTCCAGCCCCCGTCAACCAGCCCGCCTGCCATTACCGTTCCGGCCAAAACCAGTACTAAGGCGGTCATCTTTTCCTTCCCCGGGCGTTTGCGCTCTACGACGGCTTCGATCAGCACCCCCATCCAAGTGAACTGAAATAACAAGACGATAGCGATGGATGCGGGGATGTATTGCAAGGCGCTGTAATATAAAATGCTTGTCGCTCCCACCGTAATGCCAACTGGAAGAAGCGCAATCAACGACTTTACCGAAACACCCTTCATTACCGGAACATTTTTTAGCCGCCCGACAACCAGCAGAAGCAGCGACATCATGGCGATCCCGAATATCAGCTGGCTGCCTACTACATCATTAGTCGAAAATCCCGAACGATAAGCTAATTTCACAAAGGTTGACAAAAGCCCATAGCTGAGTGCTCCGAACAATAAAATAACAATCGAACGCATCTTTATCTCCTAACTGTATATCCGCGATTGCCCTGCAAGGACATCAATGAATTTATTTATGAAGCGTTCCGAATCGACACGTACGCATACGGAAGCATTGGTTACTGCCTGTGCTCGTCTCAAATCGCCTAACGTAGCTCCTGCGCTTAATTCCCCTTTGGTTTCAATCTTAATCAAATGATCTTCCGTTTCTACAAGCGTCGGATCGACTGCAACCGCAACAGCCATCGGATCGTGAAGCGGAGAGCCGTAAAACCCGTTATGCTCCTTATACGCCTTAAAATAGTATTCCAGTATCTGTTCCACAAATGAGACCATTGGTTCATCGTTAGCCGATACCTGCCGCTTCAATTGCTCCACATGCTCTTCCCGCAAAATCGTTTTCATCGTCACGTCGAGTCCGACCATCGTAATCGGCATGCCCGACTCAAACACGCGATGGGCCGCTTCAGGGTCTCCCCATATATTCGCTTCCGAAACCGGGGTTACATTCCCAGGCACCCGCAGCGCGCCGCCCATCAGTACGAGACGTTTTACTTTTTGGGCGATGGACGGGTCTTTGGCAAGTGCGATCGCCAAATTGGTCAATCTGCCAACGAATACAAGCGTTAATTCCTGTTTATGCTCGTTCACTTTACGTACGATAAAATCGGCAGCGTGCTCTTCGATCGGCTTACGTTTTGGCTCGGGCAGCTTATAGCCGCCTATTCCATTGTTGCCGTGAATGTGTTCAACCGGGCCGAGCCATTCGCGAAACAGCGGGCGTCCTGCGCCCACGGTAACCGGAATATCGGCAGGTGCTCCCGCAAGCTCAAGAACCTGCAGCGTGTTCTGTGTCGCTTGCTCCACACTTACATTTCCGAAGACAGTGGTGATTCCTTCAAGCTGAATATCATCCGACTTCACTGCAAACAGTAAAGCTAATGCGTCGTCGATACCTGTATCAACGTCAATAATCATTCGGGATTTGGTCATCGCTTCCACCTTCTATGCGTATTTTTAAAAAGCATTTATGAGCCTGTACGACTCGTTTAACCTTGCGCCAGCACCATCCGCCTTCTTTTTTTGCGAACGGCGAAGAAGACTAGCGCAATAATTGTAACGACATACGGAATCATTTGAATGAACTGGCTCGGAATCGGGCTTCCCGGCGTTGTCTGTACAAGAGTCGTTACAGCGCTGGCCAATCCGAAAATGACGGATCCGAACAAGATGCCTACCGGGTTTCGATTGCCGAGCAGCACGACGGCGAGTGCAAGAAAGCCTGTGCCGGCTGTCATATCTTTGACAAACATGCTCGTCATGCCCATCGATAAATAAGCCCCGGCCAGCCCGGCAAACACTCCGCTCCAAGCGAGCGCAGAATACTGTATACGGTTTACCGGAATGCCTAACGACTTAGCTGCTTCAGGCGCTTCGCCTACCGAACGCAGATGAACTCCGTAAGGCGTCCGGTATAACATCAGCATACAGAAAATGACAGCAATCAAGGCTAACCATACCATCAAGCTATGTCCGCTTAGCAGCTTGCCGAGAACCGGTATTTGCTGAATAAAAGGAATGTTGATGGTAGGAATGTTTTTCAGATCGCTCGGAGAATAGTTGCCTGCAACTCCGTAAATTCTGCTCATCATGAAAATCGTAAAGCCTGATCCGAAAATGTTAACAGCAAAACCCGCTATGATAATATCTACTTTCAGCTTTATCGAGAAAAAGCCCATTCCGTAACAAATAATGACGGAGGCTGCCACACCGGCAAGCGTTCCAAGAACCCAGCTTCCCGTTGCGGATCCGACTGCGATGGAGGCAAAGGCCGAAATCAGCATCAATCCTTCCAAACCGATATTGATAACGCCGGCGATTTCGGAAATAAGCCCTCCTAAAGCGGATAATAGAATCGGCGTCATAAAACGCAGCAGCACGACGACAAGGGTTAAATCCATGATCTGTGACCAAAGCGCTTGCCACATTTTATTTCACCGCCTTTAATCCATATTTTTGCTTCAGATAGACGAATATCGCCTGGGAAGAAACGAGCAGCACCAGCATAACTTGAATGATAACCGCCACCTCGCGCGGCATGTCGCTGCCGACCTGCATCGTTTGCGCTCCGACCTGAATATAAGCGTATAACAAGGATGCGATCAGAACACCTATAGGATGGTTACGCGCAAGCAGCGCGATAATGATACCGTCAAAGCCCAGTCCGGCCGAAAAATTATCTTTATACGTGCCATGAACACCTAGGATTTCTACAATGCCGGCAAGCCCCGCAAGGGCGCCGCTGATCATAATGCTGGTTAAAACAACTCTATTGGTGGCGATTCCGCCGTATCTGGCAAATTGGCCGCTTTTTCCGACAATACGAAGCTCATAACCGACTTTCGTTTTATACAGCATGAGATAAACAACCACGACCGCTAGCAAGGCGATCGCGATTCCGGCATGCGCCGGTAATCCGGGAAATAGCTTTCCAAGCAGGATTCCCGGGTTTACATACGGCATACGCGCATATCCTCCGCTGCTCGGATCCTTGAATACATTATTAACAAAATAGGAGGTCGCTAAGATCGCCACAAAGTTCAACATAAGCGTCGTTACAATTTCATTGGCGTTCGCATATGTTTTCAATAAACCGGCAATAGCTGCGAATAAAGCACCGCCTGCCATCGCACAAATCAGAACTAGCGGAAGATGAAGCCATGGCGTAAGACCGTGAATATAAACGCCGGCAAGCGCGCCCAAAAATCCGCCGGCGTAAAGCTGCCCTTCCGCGCCCATGCTGAATACGCCCGATTGAAATACGACGGAAAGCGCCAAGCCTGTAAATATGAGTGGGACCGCTTTATTAAGCACCGTCCCGATATTAAATAAATTGGAAACCGGGTCAAGCAGCAATGACGTAAGTGCGCTTAACGGTTCGTCGCTTGTAACCAATATGACCGCAAAACCGCAAAGGAGCGCTAGTATGACAGCTACAGCAATGCCGGCAAACTCCAAAATCGTTGCGTTTCCCTTTTTCATTGAGCCGCCACCTCCTCTTTTTGTTTCTTGATGCCCAGTCCCAGCATATAATACCCGATTTCTGCCTCTGTCAACTCGCTCGTATTTTCCAGTACAGCAACGATTTCGCCTTCGTACACAACGGCAATTCGGTCGCTTAAGGCCATAACCTCCGATAATTCGGCTGAAACGAGCAGCACTGCCGCTCCACCATCCCGTTTTTTGATGATCTCGCGATGGATAAATTCGATGGCTCCGATATCTACACCCCGGGTTGGCTGCGAAGCGATCAGCAGCTTCGGATTTTTCGAAAGCTCGCGGGCGATTACTACTTTTTGCAAGTTGCCTCCGGATAAAGATCCGGCCATCACATCTTCGTTCTGTGCACGAACATCGTAAACATCCATCATAATTTTCGTAAACTGCTTGATTTTCTTTTTGCTCTGGAACGGACCCCATTTAAATTCCGGATTCCGGTAATGGTCTAGAATTAAGTTTTCAGCAATGGTAGACGTTAAGCTGGCCCCTGTCGTTTGCCGGTCTTCCGGAACATGTCCAATTTTCATGGCGCGGATTTGGGCAATGCTTTTTCCAATCAACTCCTCGTTGAAATAGCGTATTTCACCGGAAGTTGCTTTTCGCAGACCAGTAATCGTTTCGACCAGCTCCGTTTGTCCGTTTCCTTCTACGCCGGCAATTCCCACAACCTCGCCAGCCCGAATGTCGAGCGTAATGCCGCATAGTACCGGTGCGCCTTTATCGTCGGAAGCGCAAAGCTCCTTTACGGACAATACGACATCTTGGGGTACGGATGGCTGCTTGTCGACGCGAAACAATATTTCCCTGCCCACCATGAGTCTGGATATTTCTTCGGGATTCGTATCCTTGGTCAACAAAGTGGCGATCGTTTTCCCTGCCTTAAGCACCGTTACCCGGTCTGATATTTCCATTACTTCGCGTAATTTATGAGTGATGAGAATAATCGTATAGCCTTGCTTGATTAGCGCCTTAATCGAGTCAAACAGCTCGTCCGTTTCTTGCGGTGTTAATACGGCTGTCGGCTCGTCCAAAATAATGAGCCGGGCACCCTTATAGAGTACTTTCAATATTTCAACACGCTGTTTCTGGCCAACCGGGATAGTATCTACTTTCGAGTGAGGATCGACCTTAAGTCCATAAGTCCGAATCAGTTTTTCAATTTCCTCACTTTCCTTGATACGGTCTCTGAACAATGAAAACGGACCTTTTCTCGGCTCCTCGCCAAGAACGATATTTTCCGATACGGTAAGCGACGGAGCGAGCATAAAGTGCTGATGAACCATGCCCATCCCGTACTTGATAGCGTCCTTTGGCCCATGAAAAGTAACCGGAGCGCCCTTATATTCGATCGTCCCGCTTGTAGGCGCTTCCAATCCGAACATGATTTTCATGAGCGTTGATTTGCCTGCCCCATTTTCTCCGACCAATGCATGTATTTCGCCTTCGTGTATCGTGAGGTCAACGCCGCGATTGGCTGCTGTTCCATTGGGATAAACTTTATGAATATCTTTCATCTGAAGTAAGATTGACATAATGACCTCCGTTATTTCAAGATCGATTTAACCTGAATCTCTCCGCTCTTCATTTTCTGCTCGATATCGATCATTTTGTCCTGAATCGTTTTTGGAACATTACTGTTGAAAAGATCGTCCTTGGCAAGACCAACTCCGCCTTCTTTAATGCCAAGCACCTCATTTGTGCCAAAAGGCAATTTGCCTTGTTTATACAAATCCAGCGCTCGGAAAACGGAAGCATCGATATTTTTCATCATCGAAGTTAGAACGCTTCCAGGATAAAGCGGGTTTTGGTTGCCGTCGACGCCAATCGTGTATTTCCCTGCAGCTTTACCCGCTTCCAGCACGCCAAGTCCGCCTCCACCGGCAACCTGGTAAACCACATCGACTTTTTGCGCATTAAATTGCGAAATCGCAAGCTCCTTGCCTTTAGGCGCGTTGGCAAAATCTCCGATGTAAGAAGCGACAATTTTCACGGCCGGATCGACGTACTGCGCGCCTTGCTCGTAGCCCGCTTTAAAATCATTAATAATAGGAACGTCCATACCGCCTACAAATCCAATCACTCTTTCAGGGTTTGACGCTTTCAGCTCCGTGTTTGTCGTTACTAGCGATGCGAATGCACCCGCCAAAAAGGAGCCTTCGCTTTGGGAGTATAGCATCGAGTAAATATTCGGAACATCTTTAACGACCTCATCGAAGAAAATGAACTTTTCATCCGGGTACCTGCCCGCAATATCTTTGACGATATCAATCATTTGGCTCGTACCGGCAACGACTACATCATATTTTTTGCTGGAGACGAGCGATTCCAATCCTGCTGCCCAGTCGGCCTGGTTAGATCCGCCTTGTACTGTCTTCACCTCGATGCCAAGCTCTTTGCCCGCTTTTTGCATGCCTCGTTCCGTGGAATCGAAGAAACCTTTGTCTCCTAATGTACCGTTAACGTAAAAGACAGCTTTGTTTTTTTCCGGATCATTCCCCGCACTTGTCGGGGTATCCGACTCCTTTCCACAGGCTGCCAATACAAGCAGAAAAGCGAGCAGCAATACGCCAATCGACCAACGTTTATTGTTTTTCATTCAAAATTCCCCCTTTAAATAGTTGCAAAGCTCTACCGCGTTTCCATAACCCATGCAGCTTCCAGCAGCTCATGCTTGTGCTCCAAATGATGGTTTGCCTTCCTCACCCCTTTCAATTCTGAGCAGCGCCATTCAAGGAGGACTTCACTACGATTTCCCCGCTGGCAATCTTGCTTTCAATATCTTTCATCTTTTCCTTGATATCGTTTGGGACGTACTTCTCATACAGCTCGTCCCGGGCAATTCCGATCCCGATCTCCTTCACGCCGAGCACCTCCGTCGTACCGAAAGGAAGCGAACCGCCGCGGATTTTGCTTAAAGCTCGGAATACGGACTCATCCAGATTTTTGAGCATCGAGGTGAGCACACTGCCCGGATACAGCGGATTTTGGTTGCTGTCGACTCCGATCGTGTATTTACCGGCTTCATTCCCCGCTTTCAGCAGCCCAAATCCCGCCGCGCCGGCTACGTTGTAAATGATGTCGACCTGCGACAAGTACTGCTTCGCCGCCAATTCCTCCGCCTTGCCTTGGTTTACAAAATCGCCGACATAAGACGCAGCCACCTGCACCTCCGGATCGATATACAAAGCGCCCTGCTCGTAACCGGACTTGAAATCGTTAATGATTTCGTCGTCCTCGCCTCCGATGAAGCCGATTTTTTTATCGGAATTTGCCCCGCTCAGCTCCGGGCTTGTTGTAACCATCGCCGCGAATGCGCCGGCGAGGAACGAGCCCTCGCTCTGCGAGCAGATCATCGCGTACACGTTCGGTATTCCTTGAATCGTATCGTCATAGAATACAAATTGCTGCTCGGGATAACGAACTGCCAGCTCCTTAACCACTTCTCTCATTTTCGACGTGCCGGCTATGATGACATCGTATAATCCGGAGGCGGCCAGCTTCTCAAGACCGGGCTCCCAGGCAGCGGAATCCTCGCCTCCTTCGACGCTTGATGTTTCGAAGCCGAATACGTATTCGGCTTTTTTAAGTCCCCGGTCGGCTGAATCGAAGAAGCCCTTGTCTCCCAGCTTGCCGCTGACATAATGCACGACCTTGAGGTATTCATGATGAGCGGGCGTATTATCCGATGTGTCCGCTTTTGCCGGCTCCTGCCGCTTGGGCGAATCGGCGCCGCTGCAGCCAACCACTGCCGATAAGAAGATGGCAGCCATCATGACACATATTCCTTTTTTCTGTCTCATTACCGCTCCCCCTTAACTGTTGTCTGCCATTGTTTCGTTTATCAGTTTGTACTCTGCAAGCGATTACAATACAAATTTATCATGCATATCCTGCTGAAAAAACAGACAGACCGTCGAATTAGGGTGTAAAAATCATGCACGTTTTTTCGAGTTGCCTGAATTGAGCATGTTTTGCTAAGGTATACTTACATTACTAGATAAGCCTTGTTGCAGGCTGGAGGTATCGCACCAGATGTTCAGGAACTCGATTTTTGCCAAGCTCCTTTTATCGTTCCTGCTGCTTTCGACCATACCGCTTATGCTGTCGGGCTTATTTACGCTATCAGGCTCCGAACGTACGCTGAATGAGAAGCTCCAAAGGGAAACGATCAATATACTTGATCAAAAGCTGAAAACGTTATCTTTTTACATTGCCGATATGCGGCGCATGGGAGATGCGATCGCCCTGGATCCGAACGTTTCGGCTTTCTTAATCGCGCCGGACGCCGCAGCCGGACAAGCATTAGTCCCCGATTTGGATCGGTTGTTGTCGGCTACACATGCGATTCGCCCGGAAAATATCGGGATGACGCTGATTAACGACCGCGGTCTCATCCATGCTTACGGCTATGAATTACGTCGTGACGCCACCCGGCAAAGCGACTTTCAATGGCTTGCTGCTAGCGAGGACAAGACGGGTTTGTATTCAATTTCCCAGATGCACGACCGTTCCTATAGCGCTCGCGAGCCGGCTCAACCCGTCTTTTCATTCATCCGCAGCATCGGTAACCCAGAGTCCGAAGCTCATGGTATTTTGATCATCGATTTTAAAATCGAAGTGCTGCGGGATTTGTTGAAAAACATTTTCCTGATGGGCGACATATACAACGATTACGCTTCCGGTGTTATTATTACCGACCGGGTCGGAGAAATCCTATACCCGTATCCCGCCGGTCTCTTTGTAGAGGAAGATTACAAACGTCTGGAGCATAATTACTTTCTCATTCAGCGCTACGACAAAACGACGGATTGGAATTTTACAGCCTATTTTTTAAAAAGCGAGCTCTACAAGCCGATTTACGGCCTCCGTCAGGTTGCGCACTCGATTACGATCGGCAGCATTGTCGTATGCGTGATCGTTTCGCTCATTTTATCGGACAGAATTTCCAAGCCTATTTTGCAGCTCCGCAATCTGATGAGAAAGGTTGGCCGGGGCGACTTCGACGTTCATTATCAAGGCAGATCACGGGATGAGATCGGCGCGCTAGGCCACGGCTTCAACACGATGGTGAGCCGTATTCAAGATTTGGTTGCACAGGTGTACGAAGAGCAGGATCAGAAGCGCCGCGCCGAGGTGACCGCGATGCAGTCGCAGATCAATCCGCATTTTCTGTACAACACGCTGGAATCGATTAATTCGCTGGCCCGCAAAACAAAGCAGCAGGAAATCAGCCGGATGATCGTTCTGCTCGGCAAGCTGCTGCGGATGAGCATCAGCACCTTCGAAGATATGATTCCGATCGAGAAAGAGGTCGCTTACGCGCGCCAATATCTCGAAATTCACAAGCTGCGGATGAAGGAAGGCTTTGAGTACGACATTCAGATCGATCCGCTGCTGCTTGAGCTGTATACGATCAAATGGATTTTGCAGCCCGTCATTGAGAACGCCGTCATTCATGGACTCGATCCGAAGCAGCATGCAGGGAAAATTGAGGTGAAGGGCTGGCGGGACGGCGATGACGTTTACATCAGCGTCAGCGACCAAGGCGTCGGCATGCATGCGGGGGCAATTGGGCAACTGAATAACGATCTGGAGCACCGGGCGGTCGAGATGGCTAAGCATCATGGAAAAGTAGGTTTATTTAATGTACAATCGCGCATTAAGCTGTATTTTGGGCCGAATTACGGCATACACGTGAAAAGCGAACGAGGGCAAGGCATGACCGTGACGTTCAAGCTGCCGAGGAAGGGGCCGACATGAAGAAAATAAAACTATTGATCGTCGATGATGAATGGATCATTGCGGACAGTTTAAGCTCGATGGAAGAATGGGACGAGAGGCATATCGAGGTCGTCGGCATCGCCCACAACGGATACGACGCTATTCGTTATTTGGAGGCGGAGCCGATCCAGCTCGTCATATCCGATATCCGCATGCCGGATATGGACGGACTGCAGCTGCTTCAATACATTTACGAAGAAATGCCAAATACTGAGGTTATCCTGATTAGCGGGTATGAAGATTTCACCTATGTAAGAACAGCGCTGAGATACGGGGCCAAAGGATATATTTTGAAGCCTATCGACACCGATGAGCTTCTCGAGAACGTAGATCGTCTTTTAGCACCAAGCCGTCCAAAAAACGGAGCCGACAGCGATGCCATTGAGCCCGAGCTCCCGCTGACGTATCATAAGGAAATCGTACGCAAAGCGAAACATTTTATCCAAGATAATCTGCATACTCCGCTCTCGCTCTCCGATGTGGCAGCGACCGTCCATTTGACGGCACACTACTTCGGACAAATTTTCAAAAGTGAGAGCGGTCTGCTCTTCAACTCGTATTTGACTCAGGTTAGGATGGAGAAAGCGTGTGAACTTCTTAAGCATTCGGGTCTCAAAATATACGAAATATGCGAACAGGTCGGCTATGTCGATCCGAAGTATTTTGCCAAAGTATTTCAGAAGCAATTCGGCATGACCCCTAACGAATTCCGGTTGAAGAAGTGAGCGTGACGGCGGAGGCCGGAGCTAGCTCATAGTGAAGAGGCTATCACAGAAGGTCTATGACCGGTGATAGTCTCTTTTTACGCTTCCCTGGATGAAGCCACATCCTGACGGATCGCACATTACCATCCCCGCGCTCAAGCGTAGGAGCAAATATCTATAAAATGGCCGTGCCACTCTTTTAAGCAAATTAATAGCTTAGATTAAGCCATAAAAAAGGAGGGTTAATCCTTTGACCGCATGTAGACCTTCGCCATCATTTCATTTCGCTTATGTCACGAATTTTAACGATGATACCGTGTCGGTGATTGATACCCGGACAAAAAAGGTCAAGGCAACAATCAAGACCGGTCGTGGACCTTTTGAGATTGCTGTTACACCCGATAGGAAGTATGCTTATGTTGTCAATAAAAGCGATAACACCGCTCAAGTAATTAAAAGAAAATCAAATACAATTATCCGCACCATCCGGGTCGGAAACGCTCCATCGGATGTAGGTACATCGCGAAACTTCGTCTATGTTACGAACTCGGCTGACAATACCGTTTCAGTAATTTGTATAAAGAAACAAAGAGTCGTTAAAACGATAAAGGTTGGAAAAAACCCGGTAGGAGTAACCATTACTCCTAAGAAGTGCGGCTTAAGAACTTTAGGATTTGTAAGTAATCACGACAGCAATACGATTTCTATTTTCAATGTGAAAAACAACAAGGTTATCGATACGATAAAAGCCGGCGTCGGCCCGGATCAAATTGCTTTCACGATGAACCGCAAATTAGCTTATGTCACCACGGATAATAATGTTTTGGTTATAGGTATTCATAGTCGAAGGATCCTAAAAAAGATTCAAGTTGGACGTAAACCGATCGGTGTAGCCATAACCCCTGACAATAAATTTGCCTACGTCGGTAATGAAGGGGATAACACGGTTTCCGTCATAAAACAAATAAATAACAAGGTGATAGCTACCATTCCGGTGGGGATCAAACCCGGTATTGTAGCCATCACACAAGATAGTAAATATGCTTATGTTGCTAATTTTGGAGAAAATTCAGTTTCTGTTATAAGAATTAGGGATAATAAGGTTATTAAGACGATAAAAGTAGGAAATGCAGCATCTGGGCTTGCTATTATCCCTTTATAGATGGCATTGAAAACATTAATAGTACGATTTGGGGTAATCCTGGCTCATTGCGTAAATGAAAGATGACTGCATGTGTGATCGGCGTTCTGGTGGGTAAGATTCTTAAGTTAACGGGAAACGAAAGTAGAGGAGCTCGCTTTGATGCGGCTCCTTTTTTATTGAAGTAACGGGTAGTTTAACGGAATACCCTCCGAAACATTTGTCCTTATTTATCGTCTGAGTAGGAGCTAACCTTTCATAAAAAGGCTTCTGTAACTCTATGAAGTGCCAATACCTATGAGACCGTCCGATCATAGAATAGAGAATAAGCAGCAGGCACGGCTAATGCCGCCTCGAATCGTAACGAAAGAAAGGAATGCTAACTTATATGGGATGCCAAATCGGACGGGTCGTCATCGTTAACAACGCAGGAACGATTATATTTGGAGATGTAGCAAACTTAAATATAAAAATAATCACTACTTCTACCACCGGAGCTGACGGCTCTACTAGCGAATCAAGTACTGTCGAGTGCGCCGGGCCGGCACAGAATGCGAATAAAGCTTCGGAAACCGGTACTGTTTCGGCCAAATCCTCCAATAAATACCGACATAAGAAGAAGTAGCTTCATCTTCCTAAGATTCCTTTGCCTCCATGCTTGCTAAGCTCACGTGACTTTTTCTGCTGAAATAATCAAGAACATCGGTCTTCGAATTTCATCTTTCATCGCCGGATCATTTGCCAACATCTTATCGGATGGCATTGGTTCCTTAATGGCTTTCAACGCAAATCCAGCACCGATTAAGTCATTCATATAGGTTGAGATTGTACGATGATATTTCATTACATTATCTGTTAAAAACGAAGTTTTTCGCATTCCCTCCGACTGATAATGATCGACCGGCCAATGCAGGCGGTTTCCTTGCTCATCGAGATGCCAATCCTGTTCCTTTCGGGAAGTAAATATTGGATGCTCTACGGAAAAAACGAAAGCTCCACCCGGCTTTAGACAATTATGTACCTTCTTGCAAATTGCTTGGAATGATTCAATATAGTGAAAAGCTAATGAACTGATAACTATATCAAATGGTGAATCAGAGAAATCAATGTCCTCAATCGGCAATTGTATGTATGAAATGGCAGGGTCATCTGTTTGTTCACGCGCCTTTTGAAGCATGTTTGCAGAAATATCAACTCCTACGACTGAACTTGCTTGCTGCCCGCGCGCAAATCGACAATGCCAGCCATAACCGCAGCCTAAGTCAAGAACATGTTTATTTCGCAGCTCCGGCAATAATGATTTAAACACATGCCATTCTCCCGCAGCTTCAAGTCCATGGATGGAACGCGGCATTTGCTTATAGGCCGAAAAGAAATTTGAATCATCATATTTGTTTTGTTTCATCAGATCCACGTCTCCTATTCTCTAAACGATGTTAAATCTATACTAACGCATTATAGCGGAGAAAAGACAGCCAAAACTGGCTGCCTTTTCCTGATGATTAAACAAGCGGTGCTTGAATCAATGTTGTGAACTTAAATGGGTGAACATGACCATCATTAAATGTCGTTTGGCCTGTTACAAAATGTACATGTTTGCCATTTCCGACCGGAATAGCCGGCCCTGTTCGAATCTTTTTCAGTTTATGAAAATGGTTAAAGAAATCCGTGTTCGTTAGATCAATTTCATGGACATGGCTTTTCCCTACTCGAATCGCTTGACCTGTAACGCCTGCAAAGCGATGGTTATGCCGGTCATCGCCTTCTTCAGCCAGTTGAGTACTGCCTTCAAATTCATGCACGTGCCGCTGTACTTTTTTGCAGCTTCTCGTTTTCTTCCTTAATCCCGTTTTTTTCCTATACATCCATTGCATGCCTCCTAATGATTACGTGACCCACAATACATTTTGTGACCCACAACATCCTATTAAGGCAAACAAGTATATGTGCTAGGCAGTTATCAACGGTTCTTGTAATATTTTATAAGTTTGTTTTCACCGTTCCGCTTTGTGCTCATTAGTTCGAAGTTTGTCAGTGTATAGCTCTCATCGAATTGTCCTCCCTGTAAGATCAGATTGATTACCCGTATTCTTATAATTGCCGGACCCTACGCGCGGACGAAGCATGCTTCCAACAAGCCGAAGACCCTGCTTTCGCGTCATGAATCGTGATAGCTGTGCCCCTAAATAATTTTGAACACCCGGAACGACATACAGCTTCCCTTCCTTCAATGCGCGAAGCGCAACCTCTACAACTCTTTCCGGAGTGTCTTTCTTTCCGACGGAAGCTTCTTCCGCCCCTACGACATTAAAGAAACTGGTATCCGTCGATCCGGGGCAAAGTGCAAAAAATTTTATGCCGCGGTTGCGGTTTTCCCACCATAATGCTTGAGTAAACGACAAGACGAAAGCTTTCGTCGCCCCATATACGGCCATATAGGGAAGTGGTTGAAATCCGGCGGTTGAAGCAACATTGATAACTGCACCTGAGCTTTTGCGCAGCATGTCCGGCAAGAACAAGTGGGTCATATCGACAACAGCGGCGACATTGAGCATTACCTCTTCATGCTGACGCTCACCTGATACTTGTTCAAACAAACCATGTGTAGCAAAACCTGCATTGTTGATCAGCAGTTCGATATCCACTTTCAAAAGTTGACATTGTTGATACAAATCGCTGGGTGCACCCTCTTTCGCAAGATCCATCGCGATCACCTCGGCTTTGATGCCATGCCTCTTTCTGAGCTCTGATGCCAGGCTCTCAAGCTTGCTCTTCGACCTTGCCACGAGTACCAAATGGCTGCCTTGTTTGGCCAATTGTCTCGCGAATTGCTCGCCAATACCAGAAGATGCTCCCGTGACGAGCGCCCATTTTCCTTGCCTTGTCATAGAACAACTCTCCTTTTCGGATACAATGTTATATCGAAGAAACAATGTTGCCAAATGTCCGAAAACAATCCACAATACCTAAGAAATTAGGGAATCGTTATTCCACTTCGGTAACACTGTTTCTGTTGAGGTTCATTGTAATATCCCTTTTCTGGAAAGTCAATACGATCTTTGAACAGCCGATGTCTCGTTGACAACTGCCCATCAACTGTATAAAATTCCTGATAAGAGAGCAAGAAACTTTGTTTCCTGACGAAAACATAATAACCGAAGGTGATGATTATGAGCGAGCAGGATATCTCCTCCAATGCGAATACACGAATTTTGAAAACTTACCAAGAGGCTCGCTTGCAAAATATTGAAAATCTCCGCAGGCTCGTTGTTGATGCTGCGGCAACACTCTTGCAGGAAGAGGGCCCGGAAGCCGTTACGGTACGTAAAGTAGCGCAGAAAATGGATTGCTCGACAAAAATCATCTACAGCTTATTTGTCAATAAAGAGGGGCTGGCTCAGCAATTGTATCTGGAGGGTTGTAAGATTCTCGCTAACGAATTCGAGCGGACGCCGCAGGCTGCTAATCCGGTACAATATTTGCTGAATATAGGCGAAACCTATTGGGATTTCGGGCAGCGTTACTCCAGCTATTATAAGCTGATGTTCGGAGGAGCCTTCGCAGATTTCAAACCGGATGAGGAAAGCCTGCATGGCACCGTTACAGCCATGCGGCAATTATTGACCTTAATCAGCCATGCGCAAGAGCAAAGACTGATTCCCGGCCAGTATGACGCGGAATCCGTTGTGCGTATAGTCTGGGCCTCGCTCCACGGCGTTATTCATCTTTACATGGGCGGACACTTGGGGGATGTACAATCGGCCCATGCAGTATACAGGCAAACATTGTCTTTGCTTGTCGGCTCGCTGCTGCCGGATCATAGCACCTAAAGGGTGATCTTGATCCGATCGAATAAATAAGCGTTGACCTGTGGCAGTCGACGCTTATTTATTATGGATCCCCTACAGTATCCACATAAAGGAAATTGGGTGAGTAATTATAAAACCATATCTAATCTTTGACTTCGACGGGACGATTGTGCAATCGAAATTATTGGCTATCCAACTTTTTAATGAGCTTTCCGGAAAGTATGGCGGTCGAAAGATCGACCAAAAAGATATTGCCCATCTATCGGACTTATCGATTCCTGCTCGTTTACGAGCTTTAAACGTCCCCCTGCATAAGCTTCCGGCTTTAATTATTGAAGCGAAACGCGAGTATAAAAAAAGAGTCGTTGGCCTTCAACCGGTGGCAGGAATACGGGGAATTCTTTTTGAACTTAAAGACAATGGTTATTCGTTAGGGATTCTTTCATCAAACACAACTGAAAATATTCAGATGTTTCTTGATGTTCACGAATTAACCGTCTTCGACTTCATCCATTCAGCCACTAATCTTTTTGGAAAACATAAAGCTATTACAAATATGGCTCGAAGGTTTCAGATTGATCGTAATCAAATGCTTTACGTTGGCGATGAGCTGCGAGACGTTCAAGCTTGTAAAAAAATTGGTGTGAAGAGCGTTGCGGTGACGTGGGGATTTGATTCTGTCCATTTACTGGCTGCAGCAAAACCGGACTTCTTATGTGATTCTCCTCAAGCCTTCGCCGATCTTCTTCGCAAAGGAGTATAATTATACGTTATTTTGGAGGATCGTGACGTCTTACAACAAAAGAGGGTAACATAAATGTCACCCTCTTAATAAAACTATTGTAAATAACTACTCAAGGAAATCAATAAAGCAGCATCCTTCTACTATTCGTTTGCCTTTAACTGCATCATCAGACGTTTGGGCGCAGCACGCATATATGCTTCTTTAAGCAGGACGCCCATCTCTTCCCAGTCCTTAGGATCACTAATAGACACCCAGCCACGATGACCGATGTAGGCCGGCTTGAAAAACCGATCCTGCTGCAATAAAATCTCCTGGTTCTCCAGATCCGACTTGAAGGTGATTCCGTGGTCGCTCATAATAATAAACGACTTGTCTTTTACTTTAAACGTATTATGCCCATGTCCGTCAATCAACTCAACGACCTCAGGCAGCGCCTTACTGATGCTGCGTACCTGCTCTAGCATTTTAATACCCTTAGGCGTTTTCATTCCACCCCTATCATTCGCCATACATGCCCTCCTAAAGATTATTCCTTGTGCTGCTTCTTTCGTGATGACAAACGTATTCTCCTTCTTCATGAGAGTATGCCAACAATAGCTTATCCTTAAGTATCTCCGCCGCTTCCCGATCCTGCATCAAATGCACGATCTCCCGTTAAAACGGATGTAACAGCTGCATATAAAACCCGCCGACAACCGTCCGGTTCTGGAAGCCCACTTGCTCGCCCGTGACCGTATCGTACCAGTCGGTGAGGGGAACACGGCTGGGCGATTCATGCAGCGAATCCCAGAGCGGCGCGATCATTTTCGCAAAATCTTCCCTCGATTCCGTCATCGAAGCGCACCATACTAGCCAATCCGACTTCGTGTAAGTGTTCCTGCTGTCCAGCGGCGTGCCGTACCGGTTTTGTTTGGCAAAATAATAAGGGATTTCTTTCGCCACTATGTCGCCCGGGAACAAGCCAAGCCCGAAAAGACGGTCCCATACAAGATTATATTTCAAACTCCATGTATCTTCCGCACTGTCGAATGTCAATTTGTAATGGTCGCCCGCTGCAGCCATCGCCATCCACTGTGTCGCCATTTCTTTGGCCGCATCGGAATAACGCGACAAGTCTTCCGTTTTCCCGTGCATCCTGCACAAAGTGGCATACGCTCCGATGCCGATGATCGCTTTAATCGAAAGATTTGCATTATGGGCAAGATGTCCGGCAAAATCGTCCGTACACAGCTGGTTGTTCGGATCAAGACCGTTTTCTATCAAATAATTCGCCCATTTCGTCAGCAAGCCCCAATGCTTCTCCGCAAAATCCGCGCTCTGCTCGGACAGGCAAACGGCGGCCGCCATAATCAGCATATTGCCGCATTCCTCGATCGGCATTTGGTATTCGAGTTTGTTCTCGCCGTATACCTGGCCGTTTGCTTTTGGATAACAGCCCACATCGTGCGGGGCAAAATCAAACAGCCACTGTTCGCTGGACGCGTACCGGAAAATTGGCCGCAGCATACCTTTGACAAGCTCGGGATTGTACCGCAAAAACAGCGGAATCGACGGATAACTAACGTCCACCGTGCCGATGCAGCCGTTGCTAAAGCATTCCTTGGACAAAAAGAGAATCTTGTTGTTCTCGTCTACGACCAGTTTGTGCGCCGAGATCGCCTGCCTATATGCAAGCGAAAGGATATCCGCATATTGCGATCCGCCCGCATCCAGGCTCTCCTGCTGCAATTCCCGGTCAAACGCTTCGCATTTGCTAATGATTTCATCGTACTGAGTAAATGCGGCGGCAAGCATATCCTCGAATGACATGCCGTTCCTCCGCCAATACGCAACCAGCGGCCGGTTGAAATATTCGATGGACTGAACGTCGTCGTATGCGAGCACCGCATATTGCGATTGCACCGTACTATTAACTGCGCCAAAATCGAATAGCATGGCCATTACCGGCGTATCATCTTCCACGGCGCGCGGCTCACGCTCGTCATCCTGTAGACTTACAGCTCCCGATTCGATAAATTGCCTGCGCATCCGGAAAGATTGGATCGCTGCTATCGTTCTATCAGATTTGGAAGCGGCCAGATAAACATACCCCCAGTCGATCCGCACATCGTCGCCAACCCGCTGCAGCACAGGCTGTTGTTCACTCCCCATGCGCAGCGCCTCGATCCCGCTGCCAATCGTTTCGCGCGACCATACAACTTTCTGATCCGTCGTGTTGACGCACCATTCGCCGGTAACATCCAAATAAATTTTTATATCGCGGGGTTTTCCGTCGGCGGATTGAACACGGAACGTAACGTACGAAGCCGGCCGCGATAATAGATCCAGTTCGTCAAGCAGCAGCGGCGTAGTGAAATCAACCTCCAGTCGAACGCCATCCCCTTCAAATGTATATTTGCTGGACGTCGCGGTCACTTCCAGATTCGTTTGCTTCATGGCATCCGGTTCTAGGAAATCACTTCCTTCGCCAAGCTCCGTCAACCCCATAAACCGCCGCGTTCGTCCGTCGATTCTAATCATGCCGGTCATTCTGCTCTGTTTGCCCGTCCAATGTGTGGTATGGGTATCGGTTAGGCTATCGGCGGCAGACCATACGCTGAAATATGGATCGACCGTTACCAGCGGGACTGCAGGGGGTCTGAAATGTTGTGCCATTGTTTTTATTCTCCCTTAATAAGTAATAGTATGGTCAACCTTTAATGCCGGATAAGGTAACGCCCTTTACAATATTCTTTTGGAAAATAATAAAAATAATGATGATCGGAACCGAAGCGTACGCATTCACCGTCATTGGCAATGTTTCGTCTTGGTTATAGGAACTCATGAAAAACGGAATGCCGATCGGCAGCGTAAACAAATCTTCCGATTGAATGGAAAGAAACGGCCATAAGAAATCGTTCCAGCTTCCCAGAAAAGCGAAGATCATCAAAGTAGACAACACCGGCTTGGATAACGGTATAAAAATATTCCACCAAACCCGAAACAGGCTGCAGCCGTCCATTTTTGCGGCCTCCACCAGCTCATTCGGCATCCCGTCGAAAAATTGCTTCATGATCAGCACGCCAAGCGGTCCTGCAAGGCCGGGTAGAATAAGTGCCGCATAAGAGTCGAGAATGTTCAAGCTGTTGGCAACCATATACAAGGAAACGATTGTCGCTTCTCCGGGAATCATCATGCCGCTGAGAATGAGCCAGAAGGCTAATTTCTTATAACTGAAATCGATTCTGGAGAGCGCAAACGCAGCCAAGGAAGCCATTGTCAAACTGAGTACGGGAACGATAACGGCGATGGTCAAGCTGTTCATCGTCCATTTGATAACCGGCGCATTCTCAACAATATAAAAGTAGTTCTCGAGCGAAAACGGGGGTAAAAAGCGGTCGATCATATCCCCCATAGCGGTTCC
The DNA here is from genome assembly GCF_056269405.1 of Paenibacillus sp. J2L1-98. Classification (NCBI taxonomy): domain Bacteria; kingdom Bacillati; phylum Bacillota; class Bacilli; order Caryophanales; family Paenibacillaceae; genus Paenibacillus; species Paenibacillus sp. J2L1-98. The sequence goes on from NZ_JBWDNW010000001.1 coordinate 734,581, forward strand.
TTGCGGTTTTAGCGAAGTAAATATCATATAGATAACCGGAACAATAAAGATGATTGCCAAACCGTAAGCCGCAATGTATAACAAAATTTTCGGAACAGTCCACTTTTTGGATCCAGCGAATTCATTCATCTCTTCTTCCCCTTAATCCGTTTTTTTACCGAAAATTTTAAACTGGATAAATGAAAGCACAATCAGAAAAATAAAGAAAATAAATGACATCGCGGACGATAATCCAAGATCGTTGGCGGTAAAGCCTGTTTCATAAATATATTGAATCATCGTTCGGGTTTCATTGCCGGGTCCGCCGCGCGTGACGAGCCACACCTGGCCGAAAACCTTAAAGGATGCGATAACCTGCAGCACGGTGATTAGAACGATTAATCCGCGCATCGCAGGTAATGTGATAAATTTGAGCCTTTGCCACGCATTTGCCCCATCCAATGTGGCCGCCTCGTAATGATCGGCGGGAATATCCTGCAGCCCTGCGAGCAGCACGATCATGTTAAAGCCCTGCGTCCACCAAAGCGTGATCATGACGATGGAAATCCAAGCAAAATGCGGTTCATTCAACCAGAAAATTTCTGTTTCCGGGCTAAGGATGCCGAAATTATGCAGTACCGTATTGACCAAGCCGGAGTATGGCGCAAGGACGAATATCCAGATAAAACTGACCACCGCGACCGACAATATCGTGGGCATAAAAAATACGGTCCGCAGGAACGTCCTGCCTTTCACCTTAGAATCGAGAATCAAAGCGAGCAGGAAAGGCGTTATGATCATAAATGGTGTAGAGATTAAAGCGAAATAGGTCGTATGCCACAAGGACGCCCAAAAATCCGAATCCTTAAGCGCATAAATGTAATTTTGAAGCCCGACAAACCCTTCCTTGCCGCTAAGCGTCCAATCGTGAAAGCTGACGAACAGTCCATAAAAAATCGGAATGATCGAGAAGAGGATAAAGAAAAAGAAATAAGGAGCAAGAAAACCGGTCGCCAACAATTCGTTGTACAACTTTCTTTTGCGCTTGCCTATCGACATATCAACCAGTTTCGCATCCGTTAACGTTGCCGTATTCATGTTCATGATTCACCTCCAATAGTGCATCGGAGTTACGTTACCGTAACCCCGATGCGAGTGGATTTATTACCGATTTAGGATTTTTTCCATGCTTTGTACGGCCGTATCCAATCCTTTATCGACAGGAGCTTTACCAGACCAAATCGTATCCAATGCTTGGACGAGCTGGTCTTTCGCCGGCCACATCTTCGGAGATCTCGGCAAGTACACGCCGTCATTGCCTGCCTGCAAATAATCTTGGCGATATGGCAGACTTTTGAATGCTTCCGACTCTACAGCCGTCGTGGAAGGTGGAATATGTCCGGCCTTAGACCACTCGGCAGCATTGTCCGTCACCCATTTGGCAAACGTCATTGCAGCTCTTACCTTGTTTTCGTCTTTCTCTTTCTTATGGACCGGCAGAATGAAGTTGTGCGAATCAATCCATGTTGCAGGCTTGTCATAGATTTGCGGGAAAGGAATCGCTCCGAACTCCAATCCTTTTGTTGCCTCCAGCGTGCTGGTAAACCAAACGCCTGACGGCATTACGGCACCTTTGCCCGCTTGAAACGTTTCGCCGATTTTTGGCATGTTTCTCTGTATCAAGCCGCTCACGAACATGCTGCTGAGATATTCTGCGGCCTGCTTGCCCTGCGGATTGTTCAACGTCACCTTTTGGCCTGATTCATCAAACATTCCCTCTCCGCCCAGTTGATTGTAGAGCGCCCACCATACCCGGTATGGATCTTCACCAGTAGAGTTTAGCAGCATATTCACGATGCCTTTTGGAGCGCCGTCTTTGATTTTTTGCAGGAAGCTCGTGAATCCTTCGGGACCAGGTTCGATGATCGGTTTCTCATTCTCGTCCAGCAAATTCAACTCACGCAGAATTTTTTTGTTGTAATACAGGATGAGCGGATGAGCGTCAAGCGGCAATGCATACTGCTGGCCGTCAAACACCGTCGCGTTCAGCATGTTTTTATTGAATCCGCTTATATCAATCCCCATCGAATCTATGTAAGGGTTTAATGGTTCGATGATATCAAGATCCACCAACTCGCTTAATTTGGACGTGTGGGATATTGCAAGATCAGGCGCGTTGCCGCCTGAAACAGCTGTTTGCAGCTTCGTATAAAATTGGCCCCAATCCTGCGTCAAAGCCTTGACTTCGATTTGGCCCTTATGTTCTTCGTTAAATTTTTTAACCAGATTGTTCATGATCACGCCGTCACCCCCACCGAACATATTCCAATAGGTGATTGTCACCTTCTCGCCGGGAGCGGTTGTATTTGAAGCGTTTTCATTTTTCGGATCCGTATTACCGCCGTTGCCTGACGAGCAAGCGCTTAACATTAATGACAAAACAAGCAGCATCCCTAGTACAACTGTATACAGTTTAGTACGTTTCATAGAAATCCCCCTCGATAAAATAATAAGAAACGAATGTTATCGCTTACTATACTTATTGGAAAAGTTGGTAAAATGCAAAAACATGCTCCTTTCCCTCTTACTATTTCGCAGCATTAACGTTAATCGGTACCGGTAAGTTAAACTCTATAAGAGTTAAATCGATTCGTCAACAGTTTTTTCTCATTTTTTTGATTGTTACCGATTTTATGTAATGAATGGCATTGCCAGTGCCTCCATCTTAAAATGTATGGCAGACGAAGAAGGCCGTCCCTATCGGGAAAGCCCGGTCATCCGTTCTGATAAGATAAATTCGTTACACGCATCCGATCAGTATATGATCCGCATAATGATATCTTGGTTATAATCGCCGAACTGCTTGCCGAAAATATTGAGGCCGCCGATATGCTCCGCATTCTGTTTGATTCCGATTCGTAAACTGATGAACTTATTCATACTCAAATTAAGCTCGTCCAATTTCACTTTTGAAATTTCCACGTCGTCGAGGAAGCTTCCCGCGTTATCAACCTTCCAAGTTTTCAACAGCCCGTACTGTGTATGGATATCGGGTATCCAATGCGGGTTCAGCTTTCCCCTTCTGTCGCCGAAATCGCCAGGACAAGTCCATGTTCCGATCTCGATATCATTGATCCATATTGTAATATCCGACGGCCAGTTGTGGTTGTAATCAGGCGCTTCAGAGCAAAGCTCCATCGAAAATTGAATGGATTTGATGTCCGCGTCCGTCTCCGACAACGGCGGAAATTTATAATCGACGTATCCCCGGCTAAACCAGAGCAATTGTGCTGAAATTCTGCTCGGATGGTAAAAATAGGACGGCTCATCCAGCGGCTGTACGATTCCGGTTTCCGTGATCAAGCCGCAGGTCGGGTGGATTTCGCAATCCGTGTAACAGCCGACCGGCATTTCGATTTGGTAGACGTTCGTCGAATTGTTGTATCCGTCGTTTAAATTCAGATGCATATGAATTTCGTCAAACGTTCTTGAGCAAACCTTCATCGTGCCTCTGGAAGCAGGCAGCACTTCCGTCAAGATAATGCCCGCATTTTCCAGCACTCGGATATTAGAAGCGACAGTCGATACGGGAAGATCCAATTTTTCAGCAATATCAATGATATTTTCCTGCTTGTAATTCAACAGCTTTAAAATGTTAATGCGAATATCCGAAGCGAGTGCGTGCGCAACTTTTCTTAACCGCTCCGATTCATCGATCGACAGCTCTAACATTCCGCTTTACTCCCCTCTTGGTAAATTCTATATACTTAACTAGTCATTATTAGTATACGCTACAACTCAGACACCTTACAGAGCTTCCTCACCATTCCACTGAGCAGCGTAATGATCGCCTAAACTTGCTGTCCGCATCTGTAACGCACCTGAGCATTCACGGTGATGTCTCCTTTCGCGGTTTCAAGGTTCATCTGTACCGATCCAGATGAACCTTTTTCGTATTGTATCCTACCACTTTCTCGTTTACGATGTTACTGTGGCTGCCGGTAAGAAACAGCTCCGAAAGGCGATTTTTGAAGACGAGAGGTGACTGCGCATGTATATTATGACGCGTGAAGAAATAAAAGCTTATTTAAGCAGAATTGGCATTTCAGAAATCCAGCCTCCTACCGAGTCCTACTTATTTGAGCTGCATAAAGCTCATGTGAAAAATCTTTCTTGGCAAACCGTTGATATTTTCGCAAGAAAACCCGCTGCTATCGATTTTAGACAATCGGTGCAGCTTATTCTAAATCGTAGAAGCGGTTATTGCTTTCACTTGAACGGGGCGTTTAGCACACTGCTTCGTTCCTTAGGCTACAAGGTGTTTTTGCATCGGGCCGGCGTGCAGCCGCACGGAGCGGAGCCTTGTGTAAATTCCTTTCACCTTGGGCTTACTGTCAACTTAGTTAATGAACAGCTCGAAGAAGAAAAATGGATTATTGATGTTGGACTAGGCGATATGCCGTTTGAACCGCTTCCGCTTCATTCCGGCATTTATGACCAAGCCCCGTTTATTTATAAAGTTGCGGAATCCAGCGTGGTTGCAAATGGATGGCGCTTAGATCATGATCCGCTTGCTTCATTTGCCGGCGTTGATTTTGACCCTGCTGTTGTACATCATTTTGATGAATTTAAACCGAAGCATGAGCATTACAGCCGCTCAGTGGATTCTCCTTGGTTTAATATGTTTCTTATTAGACATCGGCATGAGACAGGAAGCAATGAAATCCGGGGCTGCGTTTGGAGCAAACGGGGGATTAAAGGCATTCAGAAGATGGAGATTACTAATAAATCGCAGTGGCTTGAAGTTTTAGGAGATATATTTGGAGAACAGCTCGTGAACTACAGCAATCTAGAAAGGGACGAATTTTGGAACAGGGTACAGAGGGCTCATGCGGACTGGAAAAAATCCAAAACCGACGCTCAACTCAACGAGTCGTTTGGACCTGCCGTATAAAAACAATAGACCGGACAGTATGCCACTTTATTCAAGTGTCTAGCTGGCCGGTCCGTCCTTCTAATAAGTGGGCTAGATCGAAGAATAATTCATATCTGTGCCGGTGCTTCCGATAAAGATTAAAGCAATTATGGCGATTAGTAAAAAAATGGCATAGAAAGCAGTCCCTATAATCCCGCATACAAGTCCGGCAATCGCCAAGCCGCGGCCTTGTTCGCCGGTTCTTTTGATTTCTTTAAAAGATAAACTTGCGTACACGATAGAAACAATACCGATAAAAAATCCAAGATAGGGTACAACTATAGCAAGAATACCAAGAACAAGCGCCACAATCGATTTACTGTTTGTTTTCGGCGGCTGCTGCATCGGTTGATAATATGGATTATGCGGCTCGTTCGGAATTTGATCCATTGGAGTCCTCCTTTCGGTCTAACCGTATTTTACCAGTCATTATCATTTCCCACAAGATGAGCATCCAGCAAAAATCACGCTAAATAGTAAGAAAGTAACAGAATTAGTAACGTCAAAAAAGGGACATCAGTAAATGACGTCCCTTCCAGATTCGACTATTTCTCCAAATTCAGCCGGCGTTTGTTTTGCATAACGGACCGGCTTGCCTCAGGCCCCTTCGGCTTTCGGCGGCCCGTTGGACCGACCAGCCATCGTCCGAACGGCAATTTTTCCAGCAAACTCGCTAATCCGATCGCTCCTGCTGCAACCAATATAAATGTAATCAACGTCGCGGGCAGATGATACCCGGTGAGATGCAGGGACCGAGTTACCCCGCTCACCAGCATGAGCACAAACGCGTGAGCCAGAAAACCGCCGAACGAATGCCGTCCGATAAACCGCAGGATGCGGTAAAACGCGCCTTTCCTTTTTTGCAGCAGCAGCGCGGCTCCATACAGCAACAACAGCTGGGAGACGATGATCGCGAAAGTGGTAGGCTTCAAATAGGTGGAAAGATTCAAATTGATCCGCTCCGACGAGAAGCGCAAAACATCATAGCCGAGCCAAATATATGCCCCGATGAACGCTATCATCGTCCAGCCCATAGCATCTCCTACGAACTTCCGAAACCGGTTCAAGCCGAAGGCGCATACGCTCCCCATCAGGAAGTAAAATAAGTACATGATAAAATAATAAGAACGGTTTGCGATCAGCTCCGCCCAAAAACCGCCTGCGGAAGCGGCCCAGTCCGGCATTTTGTAATAGGACAGCCACATCAATGCTCCATGAAGCAGACCAAGCGTCAGGGATATCCCCGCAACCCTGGGAAATAATTCACCTTCCGATTTGGGCTGCAGCCGCGACCGGAACGATCCTACCATCCGGGAAAACAACGGGAATAACAAATAAAATTGAAAAATCATAAGGATAAACCACAGATGGTAGCCGTATGTCGGCTTGATCAGCTGCTGAAATATACTCGACCAAGCCGATGGCTGCATGAGCTTTCCGCCGAATATCCCTTCCACCGCTATCCAGTAAATGATCGTCCAGCTTAGAAAAGGAATAAAAATATCGCCAAACCTTTTTTGGATAAACGAACGGTAATGCAGCTTCCCGCTGTAATTGTAAAACAAAATCAGACCGGACAGAAACACGAACGTCGGCGTGCCGAATCGGGTGAAATGAAACAGCATCGCCAGCATGATCGAGTCAGCCGGCAGGATGTCGGGCCGATAAATATACTCCGCAATGCAGTGCTGAAGCGCCACCGCCAAAAAGGCAAACGCGCGAAGCAGCGTCACTTCTTCGATCCGCTCTTTTTTGTGGCGAACCTCCGGCTCAGGCGCTTGCCGTTCCATTTCCGCTTGCAAACCTCTCATGGTGTCACCTCTATTCTCAGTTGGCAAAAGATATACTGATTATAGCGGACAAACATTAGAGGAAGATTAATTGGAACAAATTAACGGTACCCGGTTTGATTATCCCTTCACCGATCCAGCCAGACCGGAAACAAAATATTTCTGAAACAGCAGGTAAACCAGCAAAGTCGGAATAATGGAAATCAACACACCGGCGTTTAACAGCGTATAGTCCGTTGAATGCTCGCCCCGGAATGACATCAAGCCGGTTGTGATCGTTTTCATTGTATCTTTGGTAATAAATATTTGCGCGAGCAGAAACTCGTTCCACGTCGCCATAAAATCGAATATAACAAGCGTTGCAATTGCAGGTATGGATAGCGGAAGTATAATCCGGAAAAACTTGCTCATATCTCCGCATCCGTCAATCAATGCCGCCTCATCAATCTCCTTTGGAATCGTACGGAAAAATCCGCGGAGAATCAATATGCCGAATGGAATCCCGAATCCGACATAAACGAGGAAAATGCCGGGATACGTGCTGACCAAATGCGTTTTGTTCAAAAATATGTTCAGCGGAACAAGCGTCGCCTGCATCGGAATCATCATGCCCACTAAGAAAAAGGCGAACATCGCGTTGCTCCACTTGAAATTCAGTCTTGTAAGAGCATAAGCGGCAAGAGCTTCTATTATGATCCCTAAGGGCACTTTGACCAAACAAATGAATACCGTGTTTCTCATATACATGCTCAGATTTCCTTGATCCCAAGCTTTGGCGAAGTTGCTCCATTGAAATTGCTTCGGCAGGGCATAGAACGGGCTGGTCAACAATTCAGGCTTTGATTTAAGCGCCGTGAAAGCGATAAATATAACCGGGATTAAAAAGAGTGCAGCCAGCAAAATCAAAAAGGTGTATCTGAGGGCGCTCCAAGCCGGATGAACGCGTATTTCTTCCATAATGTTTATTCACCATCCTTTTACCGTTTACAGATGCGATTTCCTTGTTGTGTAAAATACATACGGAATGATTACAATCATCGTAATGAGAACGAGAAATAATGATATAGCCGATCCCGAGCCGATATTGGCGAATCGGAAGGTTTGGTAATACATCCAGGAGGACAAAACCTGCGTGCTTTCAGCCGGACCTCCACCCGTCATTCCGTAAATAATGTCATATACTTTCATCGATGCAATCATTGTCGTTGCAATGACAATAATGAACGTTTCCCGGAGCAGCGGAAGCGTAATATACCAGAAGGACTGATACTGCTTCGCGCCGTCAATGATGGCAGCTTCATACGGGTCCGCAGGTATGGTCTGAAGCCCTGCCAGAAACAGGACCATCGGCTGGCCGACTCCCTGCCATAAGGCCGCAACGAACACAGCGTATAGAGCGGTCTTCGGTTCCGCCAGCCATGCGTGCGTCCAGCTGTCCAGTCCCAGCGATTCCAGTACTTTATTGATAAAACCTTGAGTCGGATTGTACATCCAAGCCCAGCCCGAAGCGACGACGATGCCGGATAACACATACGGGAAATAAAACACGCCCCGGAACAGAACGCGGCCCTTCATTTTTTTGTTCAACATGAGTGCCAAAATCAATCCGGTTCCCATGATGAAAACGAGTGAGCCGACCGTCCACTGCAAATTGTTCTTTAACGCCCTCAAAAATACGGAGTCATTCATAATCAGATCGGTATAATTTTGGATTCCGACAAAATCTTTATGCGGAGCTACCCCGTTCCAGCTGAAAAAACTTAAGTAGAACGTATAAATGGCCGGAAAGAAAATAACCGTCAGATAAATCAATAGGGCCGGCATTATAAACAGCCACGGTTTCAGTACCCTATTTGCCACTAGCCATTCTCCTTTCTAATGTGGACGCAGAGCGGTCATTCGACCGCCCCGCGCCCATCCTTACTTTTAGGAATTCATTATTTCTGCTTGCTTTTATAGGCTTCGGCCGCTTTGCCCAATTCTTCGGCAGCTTGCGCCGGCGTCCATTCATTGAGGGCGACTTTGTCCTGCGCCTCGAACAGTTTCTGCGCGACTTCCTGCGGAAGCGCCTGGTCTGTAATGAGGAAGCCTCCATCGTTTGCCGTGTCCAGAAGCGTTTTCAGATGCGGCGTTTTATCGGAAATATTCACGTTAAGCGTTGCCGGCGTACCGTATTGTTCAATGTATTTATTTACGACATTGACGCTCGTCAAATATTCACCCAGCTTGACTGCCGCTTCCTGCTTCGCAGGGTCTGACCCTCCGTTAATCTGGAACATTTCAGCAAAGACCGACGCTCTTTGCGGCGTTTGGTCGGAAGGGAATTTGAATACGTCATACTTGGTATTGTCGAAGCCTTGACCGGAAATAACGCCGTCAAACCAAGTGCCTTCATTGATCATCCCGGCCTGCTCCTGATACATTAAATTCTCCGCTTCCTGCGCATCCAATAAGGAGTAGCCTTTCGGGAAGTAACCATTATCCGTATACTCCTTGATTTTCTCGAACGTTTTGACAACGGATGGATCGTTCCACGAAGCTTCGAGAGCGTTCAACTTATCATGCAGTTCAGGACCTGCGAAGTGCTCAAGCAGCTGCTCCGTCAAACGCATCGTGTGCCATCCGCCTTTGCTGCCGAACGCAAGCGGCGTTACGCCGTTTTCTTTCAATGTTTTCAATTGCGCTTCAAACTCGGCAAAGGTTGCAGGCGGCGTCAGATTAGCCTTCTCGTATACACTCTTCGGATACCACATGCCAAGCACATTCAAGTGTACCGGAATACCGGATATTTTCCCTCCATATGTGGTCATATCAATCGCTGCTTTATTATAGATCTCGGACCACTTATGATCCTCGGCCACTTGCGTCAAATCCATCGTCATGCCGTTTTCCGGATAGAAGGAGCCGAGCGTACCTCCCCAGGTAAACCACATTTCCGGAAGTGTTTTGGAGCTCGCGGCTACTTTCAGCGCTTCCTTAATCGGGTCCACTTCATACTGGGTAAATTCAACGTTGATATTCGGGTTTTCGCTCTTAAAATCTTCGATAGCCGGCTTCAACCATTCCCAGCCCTGATTGATTGCCCAAAACGAGATGGTTACTTTCTCGGCAGAACCCGCTTTGTTGCCGCCTGCTGATACGTTTTCATTACCGCTGCTGTTACCGTTGCTGCTGGACCCGCAGCCTGCGGCAATGATTGTCACAAGCAGTACACTCATCAATACAGAAATCAGTTTTTTCATTCTTATTTCCCCCTTTTTCTAGTTCACTCTTTTTATCCGTAAAGCTTGGTATGGTTTAGCCGGCAAATCGACACGGCATTGACCTTCATATTCGCCTTCCAATAAGGTAACCGTCATTTCCCAAGTATCGATTAAATCAATCGCAAACTTCGTACCCGCAGGCAAATTCAGCATACGGTATGCGGGCCTGCTTCCTCCGAAATAAACGAGGTAATATTCGCCGTCTACGCCGCCTGAGGCAGCATCCCACTGAAAATCAACGGAAGTTTGTCCAAGCTGAGGCCCTTCCTCGATGATCGTCCGCAGAAAACGGATTTTTTCCGGGCTTTCCCCGTGCAGCGTTCCGCCGTGCGACCACCATATAATTTCGTCTTGATTGAGGAAGGTTTCCCCGTGCGTCACGTAGCCGCCTTGGACTGCTCCTCGCCAGAACAATTCAAGCATCAATTCGCCTGAGATATTGCCCCATCCATGGTTCAGGTCGCCTTCATACCTGCATTCGTCGATAACAACCGGCTTTTTATAATCGTCGAGCCATTCCGGTACGAATTGCAGATCATGATGCTGGATGCTTGCATGCGTCACCCACGGTTTGCCGTGATCGTACCAATGCAGATTGCTTCGGTAATGAATGCCGGGATGATGCCAGTTATGAATCGAGCGCAGATGCTGATAATGATCATTTTGCTGAATGATATGGAAAAACCGGTCCCAATCCCGCATCGACTTCGCATGCATCAAATCGAACTCGTTCGCCAATGACCACCAGATATTGCGGAAAGCGGACAGTCTGGCTATGGCGTAACGCAAGTAAAAATCATCCGTTTCCGGGCTCATCTCGGCAAAGCCCCAGCGGTCGTAAGGGTGGAAAAGGATCAGATCCGCCTCAATCCCCAAGTTCTGCAGATCCTCAATGCGGCGTTCCAGGTGCTGCCAGTAGGCCGGATTAAAAGCCGTGTAATCCCATCCCGTCTGAAGCGAGCCCTCGAACGGATACCGCTCAGGTTCACCCAAATTATAGTCATAATGCTTAGGGAAAACGCACATGCGAATTTTGTTAAATGCCGCCGATTCCCTCAAGCTCGCTAACGTTTGCTCTTCCAATTGTTCACTTTGATGGTTCCAAACATAACTTGTCGTTCCAAAAGGATAATAAGGTGTTCCGTCCGCATATGCGAAATGAACCTGTTTATCGACTCCTACGGGCCCATGATTGCCGGCCCCCGGCTCCGTGCATGTTAACCTGCCTTCGAGCCCGTCCAATTCCGCCGCGTTACTCACGGTTTCAAAGGTCCACATGCCCTCGGTATCGGGCATGAAACGGATACAATATTGTCCGTTTCCGTCATAGAAGCCATCCGCTTCAACCGTTCGATGACGGTAATGGAATCGTGCTGTTAGCGTCACTTCTTTATAAGGATTACCTCCGGCCGGCCCGTCAAGCCGAAGCTCAAATCTTCCCCATCTTTCCATCACAAATTCGTGATCCAGATTGCGTCCCATCGATTTAATTTCCTTTCTTTCATTTATTTCTTACTCCTTATTCTAAGGACTCGGCACGTTGCCCGGTAGCGCTGTAAACGGCTGTTTTGTTCGTTAATTTTACGTTTTTTCTGACGGCATATCCTGTTCATATGGGCAACTAGACGATCGATGACATTTCCTACGTTTTTTTGTTCTGGCGTTTGACTGACATAAAAAATCCCTTATGCCCGCTGAGTTCTGCGTAAAGGACATAAGGGTTTCTCATCGCCTGTATAAAGCTTATTGATTGCGGTACTCTAGCGGACTTACGCCGATACGCTCTTTGAACAACTTACTGAAGTAATGAGGGTTTGTATACCCGATATCTGCAGCGATTTCATACACTTTACGATTCGTTTCCCGCAGCAGCTTCTGCGCATATTCCAGCTTGTTGCGGGTGATGTATTCAATGAAGTTTTCACCAATTTCTTTCAAGAATACCCGGCTTAAGTATCCGGGGCTTACGTGAATCGCCGCTGCTACTTTTGCTAATGTGATGTCCTCCAGCAAATTTTTATCCATAAACTCCTTTGCCTTGCGGACGATAAGATTATCGCTTTGTTCGTTTACAGGAAACCTGAGAAGCGCTTCCATATAGGCTTCCGGCAATTGAATCATCTGGTCGTAGCAGGAGCTTACCGAATAGATCAACGCCACATTAAGCAGCTCCAGCACCTTTTGCCGCAGGTTCTCCAAGTATTTGCTCTTCTCTACTTGCCCGTCTTTCGTTACAGCCGGAGCGATCCAAATAATTTCGCGAAAGCTGCGGTGAAAGACGATACCTCCCCATTCCTTGGCTACATACTCCTCAATGAGGTATTGGATGGACAGAAACCGCAAATTATCTTCATCCTCGCTGTCCAGTATCGCATCATCCCGCTTCCGAAAAACCGTCAGCCAATAGCCGGAATCGAACCGTCCGCTCTCAAGCTCGGACATGACGGGCTGCTCCGGAAAAGTATATTTATCCAATAACGACAGGTAGTAATCATTTTTTTCTTCTTCAGTCAACTCGGGCTTCGTTTCCACCGTTTCCTCTAGGCGTCCAACGACCTTGCGAAGCGTCGCTGCAATCTCGTCTTCATCCATCGTCGGCTTGTGCAAGTAATCAGCCGCCCCGAGCCGCAGCGCTTCCTTAACATAAGAAAAAGTGTCATAGCTGCTCAAAATAATAACTTGTACTTCGGGCTTCCATTGTTTGATCCGCTTGGCAAGCTCAAGGCCGTCCATCCCGGGCATTCTTATATCCGTCATGACAATATGGATGTCTTCCTTCTCCATGATCCGTATCGCTTCTTCGCCATTAGATGCCTCAGCCTTCCAGCAAATACCGCAGCTTTCCCAATTGATCATGTAGCGAAGTCCGAGCCGAACGATGGATTCATCCTCAACGACGAGCAGATTCCACATCGCCTACCCCTCCTTGTCCATTGGTTTATAAGGCATCTTGAGAATAACAGAGGTTTGCCCTTCATGCCGCTTGGCGGACAAACCATATTCCTCGCCGAACCTGAGACGGATTCGGTCCCGAACGTTTCGCAGGCCGATATGAGATGAATTCGCATCGTCTTCGTTATCGCTTTGCAGAGCAAGCATGCCATCCTGGAACCCGGCGCCGTCATCTCGAATCTCGATGATCAGCATGCGGTTATCAGACGTTAGGCTGGCCGACACGGCAATGTACAGTTTTCTCTCGAGCCCTTTTGCCCCGTGGAAAATCGCATTTTCAAGTATCGGTTGGAGCAGCATGGGAGGCACGGACGCATTTAGAACGGCCTCCGGAATTTGCCATTCCACCTCAAACACATTCGTATAGCGCAAATCCATTAATATGGTGTAATCCTTCAGCATCCGAATCTCGTCTTCTAATGAAACGAGCTCGCTATCCAATTTCATATTGGCATGCAGCAGCTTATTAAGCGATTGAATCAGCTTTGCGATTTGCGTTGACTGCTGCAGAATAGCCAGCATACGAATGGAGTTCAACGTATTGTACAAAAAATGCGGCTGAATCCGGGCACGAAGCGCGTAGAGCTCCGCATGCCGCTTCTGCCGTTCCTTCTCTTCAATCGACAGAATCAATTCACCCATCCGATAAACCATTCTCCCGTAGCTCGATTCAAGCCGGCCGATTTCATCTTCCCGCTCCTGAGCGGCAGGTATGGAGAAGTCACCCTTCTCAACTGCCCGCATAGACCTTATCAGCCGATAGATCGGCTTCGAAAGTCCTCTTGCCAGAAGCCAGGAGACGGCCGCAGCAAGGAAAAAGAGCGCGACTACAATAATAATGGTGAAATTGCGGATAGAACGGCTCCCCTTCAGCATTTCGTCCTGATTCACGCCCATATAGATTTTCCAGCCTAAATAGTCGCTCTGCAGAAAAACACCGCTGTACTTCGTACCGCCGCGATCAGGCGAGGCTTGGATTTCCCAGCTTCCTTTTCTCTGATCTGATATGGCCGAACCCAGCTGCTCCGCAAGCTTGGGATCAGAAGCATAAATGAGATTCCGATCCCGGTCGAGCACCGTTACTTGTACGGTTGGAAGCTCTAACGAGCGAACGATCTTCGGGATGAAATTCGGCGATATAAAGATAGCCATAACGGCGAGCGGGTGATAATCCTCGTCCATTAAGAGCCTCGATCCGATGATAGCTTTAAAAGGTTCGCCGTTGAATTGCTTCACCTCTTTCACACCGGTTATGACGAAGCCGCCTTGATTCGCAATAACTTCCTTGTACCATTTGTCGCCTTTTACATTTTCCTTCAGATTGATCGAAGAATTTCCGCTAATCCGATAGCCGTTAATCGATCCGTTCATGCCAAAGATCATCAATCCGTTTATCGATGAATTGATCGAAGGATATGCGCTCATCAGCCTAGCCATCGTTCTTTGCGCATCAATCTCCTCTGATCCCCATTGTTCCGATGAAACGTAAGGTTTATTAAGAAATGAAAAAATGTCGGGCAAATAGTACGGCAGCATGGTGAACCTGTCGAAGTCGCTGATTTGTCGTTCAATTGAGGTATTTACCTGTGCGAGTATAACATTTAAATCCTGTTCCATCTGATCTTGGAACATTTCGGATGATTTTTGATACGCAACAGTCCCAAGAAGCAGCGTCGGGATGCTGCTCAATAAAATAAACAGGGCAAACAGCTTCGTTTGAAAGCGGATATTTTTCCAATAAGACATCGTTACACCTCGTATTATAAAAAATCTCAATCATTCGGACGCTGCCGCAGATTGAGATTTTTTAAAGACTATTCCATTATCGTCTTTATCACACCAGTTGAACCAGAACGGATGCTACCGCTTGTTTCCATCCCGTGTAATAACGCTCGACCTCATCAGGTTCCATTTGGGGTTCATAGCTGCGAGGCGTCGTTTGCTGCTTAACAATATCCTCAAGCGATGACCAGAAGCCGACCGAAAGGCCGCCCATATACACAGATCCCATAGCCGAAAGCTCCGCAACGCCAGACCTTACAACCTTTTTGCTGAGCATGTCGGATTGGAACTGCATCAGGAAGCTATTATCCGCCGCTCCGCCGTCCGCACGCAGCTCACGCAGCGTAATGCCAGATGCGGCTTGAAGAACCTCGACTGCATCCCGCACTTGGTAAGCTATGCTTTCCAGAGCCGCACGGATAATATGCGCCTTGCCGGTTCCCCGGTTCATTCCTGTAATAGCGGCTCTTGCGTTAGGCTGCCAATACGGCGCTCCAAGACCGACGAAAGCCGGAATGAGATAAACGCCTTCATTGCCCTGGACGTTCTCCAGCAACCGCTCCATTTCGTCAAAGGTATCAAATAGGCCCAAATTATCCCGAATCCATTTTATACTATCGCCGGAAGTGCGAATGACAGCCTCGAGTGCATAAGTTATTTCTCCGCCTCTTCCCCAGGCAATCGCTTGAACGAGCCCGTTACCGGAAAATGCCGGCTTACTGCCGACATTCATAAGCACCGATGTTCCCGTTCCATATGTCGCTTTGGCAGATCCTTCTTCCAAGCACAGGTTGCCGAACAGCGCCGCTTGAGAATCGCCAATAATACCTGATACCGGAACGCGGGCTCCCAGCCAGCCGGACTCTTCCGTGTAACCAAACAAGTCATCGGAGGACTTTACTTCCGGAAGCAGCGCTGAAGGCACCCCGAATAAGGAACACATCTCCTCATCCCATTCCAGCGTGTGGATATTAAACAGCGACGTTCGGCTCGCATTCGTGTAATCGGTAGCATGAACCCGTCCCCCGGTAAGCTTCCAAATGAGCCAGCTGTCGATCGTTCCGGCTAGCAGCTTCCCTTCATCCAGCTTTTTGGCTGCGCCATCCGCATGCTCCAGCATCCATCTCCACTTGGCCGCTGAGAAATAGGGGTCAAGCATCAACCCCGTTTTCTCCCTTACGATCTCCTCATGTCCAGCCGCTTTCATTCCGGCGCACTGTTCAGCCGTTCGTTGACACTGCCACACAATCGCATCGTACACAGGAATACCGGTTTCCCTATCCCACATGACAGCCGTTTCACGCTGGTTCGTTACCGTTAAAGCGGCGAGGCTGCCAGGTGAGATACCTGTTTTTTCGAGTACATCAAGAGCAGCTTCCATTACGTTATTGTAAATTTCAAGCGGATCATGCTCTACCCAGCCGGGTGCCGGGTACGACTGCTTATGCTCCGCCGAGCTCCTTGCGACCACGCTTCCGTTCCGATTAACAATAAGCGCTTTCGTCCCCGATGTGCTTTGATCGATCGCCAGTATATATTTTTCCATCGTTTGCCGTCCTTATCCGCCCAGCATCTCCAAGGCAATCTTCTTGATGTTGTCTGCGCTGATTCCGTAATGGTCAAACACATCCGACGTCTTGCCGGCAATAGCCGGTTCATCGGGAATGCCAACAATTTTTACGGGTACCGGATGCTCCTGAACGACCACTTCTGCAACGGCGGCGCCAAGCCCGCCGTGAATGCTGTGCTCTTCAATCGTAATGATGCGTCCGGTTTCACGTGCGGCCTTAACGATCGCCGCTTCGTCAAGAGGCTTGATCGTATGCATGTTGATTACTCTGCAGGACACGCCAGTCTCTTTGAGTGCAGCTTCCGCGTCAAGCGCAACCCGCACCGTTTCACCTGCCGCGATGATCGTAATATCCGATCCTTCGCGCATCGTGACCGCTTTGCCGATCACGAATTCGTAGTCATCGGATTCATATACATCCTCAACAGGATTTCTTCCGATTCGGATATAGGCGCCACCCTCATGCTTCACAAGCGCTTCGGTCATTTTTTTCGTTTCATGCCGGTCGGCAGGCAGGACGACCGCAAGTCCGGGGATAGCCCGCATAACCGCCAAATCCTGAACGGAGTGATGCGACATGCCGAGTGCGCCATAGCTTACGCCGCCGCTGATTCCGACCAATTTAACATTCGTTGCGGAATAGGCAACGTCTACCTTGATCTGTTCAATGCTCCGCATGCTTAAGAAGCAAGCTGGCGAAGTGACGAAAGGCTTCTTGCCGCTGTGCGCCAGACCGGCGGAAATGCCGACAATATTTTGCTCGGCAATGCCCACCTCGACGAATTGCTCAGGATACGTACTTGCGAATGGAGCCATAGCCGCCGAACCGCGCGAATCGCTGGCCAGCACCATGATGCCGCTGTCGTCTTTTGCCAGTTCCAGAAGCGTGTCGCAAATCACTTGCCGGTTTGGAATTTTGTTAGCCATATATTATCGCACCTGCCCTTCCTGATTATAGCTTTCTATCAATGCTGTAAGCTCGTTTAAAGCCATCTCCAGCTGTTCGTCATTCGGTACATGATGATGCCAGTGCGGTACGTTTTCCGCAAAAGAAACGCCTTTGCCTTTGACGGTATTCGCCATAATGAGAGTCGGTTTGTTCTTAACGGACGGTACGGCTTCCAGCGCTTCTACGAGCGAATCCATATCGTTTCCGTCAATCGATACAACGTTCCAGCCGAACGAAGCCCACTTATCCTCCAGCGGATCAAGACCCATAACTTCTTCAGTCGAACCGCTTATCTGCAGACGGTTGCGATCGATAATCCCAACCAAATTGTCCAGCTTATAGTGCGCGCCCGCCATTGCCGCTTCCCATACCGACCCTTCTGCTTGTTCGCCGTCCCCCATCAGGCAGAAAACCCGGTAGCCATTTGAATCCCGCTTGGAAGCCAAAGCCATACCGACCGATATCGCCAGCCCGTGACCAAGTGCCCCTGTATTCATCTCAATGCCCGCTACTTTGTTGTTAGGGTGACCGATTAGTCTTGTTCCGAATTGGCTGAACGTCTCCAGCTCCTCTTTCGGGAAAAATCCGAGATCAGCGAGTACACACCACAACGATTCTACAGAATGTCCCTTGCTGGCAATAAACCGGTCGCGCTTTTCCCATTTCGGGTTTTGCGGATCGATGTTCATTACCCGGTAATACAATGCAGTCAGAATGTCCGTGTTGCTTAGCGATCCGCCGGTATGACCTGTCTTCGCGCCGTGAATCATGCGAAGCAGATCCATCCGGATTTGAGCCGCTTTAGCTTTCAATGCCATCGTTTCCATCTCTAAACTCCTCCTCATTTATAGGCCTGCGCCGCGCAGCCAAGCCTGAATTTCACGTTCAGTCGGATCAACAGCATCCGGTGTAAGACCCGGAATATAATTGCATGCTTCGTACAAAGCAGGTATAGCATTGGCATGGATGCCTACGGAGTGATGCACGTAAGGCCCCTTCACTAACTTTTCTTCCCAGAGCGGCCAATCGTTCACCTCAACCCACACATAAGAACCGCGAGTATAAGGCCCTTCAATGCCGCGGGCTTTGCCGAGGAACAGCTGATATTCGCCGTGGTCGCCGTCAAAACGCGCAAGCGTCATATTGCCGCCTTTGATTTCGCCTTCGTGCGTGCCCGGAGCGTGATCATCAAACAGAAAGTGCTTGCGCAGCTTTGGTTTGTTTTCCACCGATAGCGATACAGGGAAATTGCCGCAGTGGAAGAGCAGCTCGCCGTTCGGATTTTCCGGATGCCGGACCGTGAGATCGGCAAAAAAAGTAGGATGCTGATTCATCGTCGCCGCCTGCACCATGACAGAGGTGATCGCTCCATGAATATCCGTTTCACAAGTAACCGGAATTTGTTCATCGGTTAAGATCGCATTTGCGAGACATGGCATAATGCCCATCGCTTCCTGCAGGGATGACCAGCATTGAATCGCGATTGCGGAGCTGCCTGTTTGAACGGCATACTGCTTCATTGCTACTTTCAAAGCGGCGATGCGCTTTACATCAGCCTCCGTTACTTCCGACCAGTCCAGCTTTTCTTTAATATAATCGATGGCCTCCGTAAGCTCTGAGCTGTTCCCGTTCTCGATTCGTTTCGAAGCTCTCTGGATGTCAACAAGCGTAATCGGATGAATTTCGATACCGAATCTCTCCAGCAGCTCCCCTTCGTTACACATCATGGTCCAGAAGGATGAAGGACGCGGCCCGATCTGCAAAATTCGCAGGCTGCGGAACTGTTTTACTACATTAGATGCCGCAATAAAGTTCGTGAATCCCCGCTCGAATACGGGATCGTCCACCCGGCTGTTCGTTACATAGGTGAAAGGCACGTTAAATCGGCGAAGCACTTTACCTGTAGCGAATAATCCGCATTGGGTATCGCGTAACCGCATCCCGTCTTCGAGCGGCGATTCATCACGCGGGCCCCACAGAAGCACCGGCTTCCCAAGCGCCTTGCCTACGCGGGCGACGGTATCCTCCGTGCCGAAGTTGCAATGAGGGAAAAACACGGCATCCACGTTTTCCTTCCTGAAACGATCTGCAATAAGATCAGCATTAATATTGTCGTCGTAAAGCAGTCCTTCATTGTTGATGCCTTCAAGGTCAACGATGTCGATATCCATACCAAAGCTTTCGATTTTCTCTTTAATCAATACCTTATACTTAAAGGCATCCTCAGCGCTAAATACGAAACGGCGTGTTGGCGCATATCCTAATTTAAATTTTTTCATCTGAACCCTCTCCTCCAGCGTACACTTAAATAACTAAACTAAATGAATTATAAATAAACTAAACTAACTTAACATTTTCACTCAATTACGTCCTTACGAACATAAATTTAACACCATAATGACGATTGGTCAATCAGTTTATATGATTTTATCTTAAAATTTAGTTTTAAAAGACTAAAAGTTTAGCATTGCCGCCATTTAAACTTGCTTCTATACTCCACTACGTGTAAACTAAACTTACTAAACTGATCTTAAACGGGAAGAGGGATTCTTAATCGTGAAAATGGAGGATATCGCTAGAATTGCGGGAGTTTCAAAATCTGCTGTATCGTTTGCTTTCAGCGGGAAGCAAGGCATCAGTTCCGAAACTCGCGATCGAATATTGCAGATTGCAAAAGAAAACGGCTACATGCCAAAGTCCAGAGCGGCGGTTACGGAGACGGCGATGAAATCTCTTACCTTTCTTGCATTCGCCAATTCAGGGATCGTGCTGGAACAATATTACCAACAGCCATTTTTTCGGGAGCTGATTCATTACATCGAGGAAAGATGCCGGACTAATGGTTTCTCGCTCATTTTCACTTCGGTTGAGATGGACCATTTTCATGAGAATATTAAAGCCTTAGCGGAGGAAAAGCGAAGTGACGGCGTCATTCTGCTCGGAACCAATCTGAATCATTCACAGATCGCTGCTGTAGCAGAGCAGCTTACAACACCGCTTGTCGTACTCGACAATTGTTTTGAAACACTGCCGGTCCATTTTGTTGAAATCAATAATGTGATGGGGGCATACCAGGCGGGTTCTCACTTATGTGCGCTTGGACACCGAAATATCGGATACATCGCCTCAAAAGTAAGAATTCACAATTTCGATGAGAGAAAACGCGGATTTACGACTGCACTGCGCGAAAGAGATATTGAAGTTAACGAACAATGTGTATTCTCGGTAGCGCCTACCATTCTTTCTTCGCAGGAAGCGTTAAAAAGTCAGCTGGCCGCCTATTTGGATGCCGGAAATTCCTTGCCTACCGCTTTGTTCTGCGAGTGTGACTATATCGCCATCAGCGCGATTAAAACATTAAGCGAGCTTGGTTACCGCGTTCCGGAAGACGTATCCGTAGTCGGTTTTGATAACATATCCGAAGCCGTTATCGTAACTCCCGAACTGACGACCGTTCATGTCGAGAAAGAGCGTATGGCTCACTTAGCCGTTGATTTAATTATTCAAGCTATCGAAACTGACGAGCTTGTAAAAACGAAAATTACTGTAGATACGCAGTTCATCGAGCGACTGTCATCACGCGCCTCTTTAAAAGAAAGCGTCAATTACGCTTAAATAAAAATACGATCGCTTCTCGATATCCAATCGGGGAGTGATCGCATCAATATCGGGCTAACTGCACCCGGTTATCCGAATGCAATGGTTAGCCTCTTTCTTTACCAAACGCCCCCCAAGCAAAAACGACAGCGAGAGAAGCGATTACAATGATTGGCGGAAATACCGAAATTAAAAAGAACTCCATGCTCTAGACTCCTTCCGAACTACCTTCCTTCAACATATTTGGCGTTAAACAGAAACAATCTCATTAACAAAACGAGTGAGGGCACTAAAAGCAGTAATCCCGCTATAAAGGCTACAATCATGGAAACACCCATAGCCGGGTTCGTAAAATGCTCATACATCGTTAGATAGGGGTATAGCAAATAAGGAATATGTGCCGCCCCATATCCATAAAAAGCAAATGCAAATTGACACATCACGAAAACAAAAGACAACCCGTAATATTTTTTGCGCCAGACCAAATAGACCGCGCCTAGAAAAAACAAAAATGAAAGAACAAACATCCAGGATAGCTCCAGCATCTTCTGAAAATGATCCGGATTATGCAGATCAATCGCATAAAATACGGTTACGCTGCAAATGATGGTCGGGGCGCTCCAAGTCAGCGCCCACTTTCGTATGATTTCAAGCGCAGGATTGTCTCTCGCTTTGGCGGCATAGAAGGTAAGAAACATGGCAGAAATATAGAGAACGCTCACGATAGCCAACAAAACGACTGACCAGGAATACACACTGGTAAACAGCCTGTTATATAAAAAAACGACTTTTCCGCCATTCATCGCAATAAATCCGCCTTCGGATATAGTAAGCACCGTTGACAGAGATGCAGGAATAAGAAGCCCTGTCGCACCATACAAAAAAATATATACTTTGCTGCTTCTTGCCCCATATGTGCTAAATGCATAATATGATCCGCGAACAGCAAGCAATATAATCGCAACACTTCCCGGGAGCAATAAGGCTGTTCCGTAATAATACGCGGTATCCGGAAAAAAACCGACCATGCCAACTATAAAAAAGATAAGGAAAACATTGGTCACCTCCCAGACGGGCGACAAATAACGTTTAATCATATTTTGAATAAGATGCTCTTTTCCCGTTCTATAGCTGTAATAGCTGAAAAAACCAGCTCCAAAGTCAATGGATGCCACGAGCAGATATCCATACAAAAATGTCCATAGGACCGTTATCCCTACAACCTCTATACTCACTTGAAGCCACCTTCCGATTCGATTATCCTGAGCTCGTCTTCAGCAGAGTTGCTTTTAAACATTTTTGTTATAACCCGTATACACGTTATTCCCAGAACCGCATATAACAACACGAATACATAGAATAAAACATCTACATGCTCTGAGGTGGTTGCCCCCTCAGGTGTTCTCATGTATCCCCGCAATATCCACGGTTGTCTGCCAACCTCCGCGTAAATCCATCCGTATTCAATAGCGAACAACGCTAGCGGACCACCAATAACAATGGCCCAAAGTATAAGCTTGCTGTAAGGGTTCCCATTCCGAAGCAGGTAAGCAAGGAAAAACAATAAAGGAATGATTGTTAGGTACATTCCGATGCCAACCATAGCATCGAATGTATAGTGAATCCAGAGCGGCGGAATTTCATCCGCAGGAAAATCATTTAAGCCCACAACTTCCGCATTAGGATCTCCATGAGCCAATACGCTTAAAGCAAAAGGTAATGTTAACGCGTATTTGATTTCATTATGATCCGTTAAGATCCCTCCCACAACAAGAGGTACTTGTCTCGACGTTTCGAAATGCCATTCCCCAGCAGCCAGTTTTTCCGGCTGGTATTTAGCTAAATATTTTCCGGACAAGTCTCCTATTGCGAAAGTTGAAAATGCGAATACCAGTGCAGCAAATAAGGTCATCTTCAGCGCTTTCTTATAATAAATGTGGCGTTTCCCTCTAAGCATCGCATACGCAGCATTAGCCGCAAGTAAAAACGCCGAGGTTAAGTAAGCTGAAACCAACACATGCGACACTTTTGTAGAGCTTGCCGGATTAAACATAATAGAGAGCGGCTTAACATTACTGATTATCCCGTTTACAAATTCAAATCCCTGCGGCGCATTCATAAAAGAATTGACTAAAGTAATAAAAAGCGCAGAAGCTGAAGCTCCTATTACCACTGGGATGATGAACAAAAAATGAACAATAGGCTTAAATCGTCCCCATGTATACATATAGATGCCCAGAAATATCGCTTCAAAAAAGAAGGCGAATATTTCCAAAAACATAGGCAGTCCAATAGCTTGCCCGGCAATACGCATGAAATTGGGCCAAAGAAGGTTAATTTGTAAACCAAGAGCTGTGCCGGTAACAACTCCTACAGCTACCGTTATGACATACCCCCGAGTCCATCTTCGTGCCATCAGCGTGTAATGCGAGTCATTTCGACGGATGCCGGTCCATTCCGCAAAGGCTATCATGACGGGAACTCCCACCCCAATGGTCGCGAAAATAATATGAAATACAAAGGTGAGTGTCATAAGTGCGCGGCTGTATAAAACCGGATCATATTCCAGCATGAATGCAATTCTCCTTTCGTTGATTCATCTGACTGCTTTATCTCAAGTGAATAAATGTCGTGACATGGACAAAAGCAAGATAAGCGCAATAACCGCGCACAGTATGATTAGATTCCTTTCATGCTTCTGATGACGTTCCATAATGACCTCCTTTGCCTGGAATTGGATTTATTTAGAGTGCCATTTATGACCATAAAATATGTACTTATATCATTCCATTAAAATCAGTTGACTGATTTAACTATTAACGCTTATTATATAACCATATTACTAGTTAACTATTAATTATGGAGGCGGAATATGAGAAACAACTATAATATGGCGGGCTATTTTTCAAAAATGAGAGGAAGCGGACAAAGTCCGCTGAAAATGGTTCCCAAACATGCGGCAATTGGTTTTATCGGCGGTTTTCTCGCTATTGCAATTCTATCCTTCATGACGGATTTTACAGCTGAAACATGGATTATGGCTCCTTTCGGCGCAAGCTGCGTGCTTGCTTTCGGAGTATGGGAATCGCCGCTGTCCCAGCCTCGTAATATTATCGGCGGTCATCTGGTATCGACTTTAGTGGGGTTATGCGTTTACCACCTATTAGGCAGCGGAACGGTCAGTATGGCGCTCGGTGTCGGACTGGCCATAGGCTTGATGATGCTGACGAGAACGACTCACCCCCCTGCCGGCGCGAACCCGCTTGTTGTTATTATGGCGGGCAGCAGTTGGTCCTTCCTGATAACCCCTGTATTGGCAGGAGCCGTTATCATTGTATTGGTAGCCCTGTTCGTCAACAATCTGGACAACAAACGTCATTATCCTAACTTTTGGTTATAGCATCAGAAGGGGTAGCAATTAATATCAAATCTATAATGACTAGTTAAATAGTTATATTTGAAATAGAAAAGAGGCTGTCTCATAAGGTCAAAGACCTGAGACAGCCTCTTTTTCGTATGCGCAGCAGGAGCTATTAAACCTTGGGGGAATTCGAAGAGCAGGGAGATTATGCGAATTATGTTATTTCCTTCGGTTTGTCTAAATCAGTTAAGTTTGTATAATCAGTTAGGTTTGTATAATCAGTTAGGATTTTGCAATTCAGGCTGGTTTCTTCAATTTAGTTACATTCCGTCAACTTAAATGAACACAGTCAAGCAAAATAGACCTCTTAGTTCGATTTTGCGAAACTAATCCAGTCATTTTTTTTGCATCCCTAAAAAAACGGCGATTAGTTCAACGAAATGAACTAAAATCGTGCTTTTCACAAGCCGGCTGCGGATTAGTTCGACGAAATGAATCTAAATCAAATCGCGACCGGGAAGCATGATTGAACATCGATTATGTTAATGGGAAGTTGTAGCGAATGCCAATCGGTATACAATAGTTTTCTGAAAATGGGCTGTTTCTAAGGCGGCTTACTTATTGTTGCGACAACCTCTTAAAATGATTCAGCTGTCCTGTTCAGAAAATTCCTTTAGAAGATTTTCACTGCTTTTTTCTAAAACCATCGGATAAAACGCTACTTTTTCTGGAGCTAATGCCTTTAACTCCTTATATACAGCAGCAGATGCGTAAACTTTGTCGGACTTCCCGATTGTTTCAATGAGTTGTTCCCGGTTCCCGATACCTATGGAATGGGATTGAATCTGAGTAATGCCGGCATCCTGCAGACTTTCTGCCATCCATTGCCCGCCTGCTTTTCCAAGACATACAAAACTTACCTCACTGCCTGGTTGGAGCTTCGAAACTTCCAGGAGCAGGGACATTTCGATCGTAGCTCCAAGCACAATAACTTTCTTCTCATCTCGGGAAAACAATTTTTTTACTTCATCTGCATGATTCAACGTCGTTATGATCACGTCAGAATATTCAAGCGCTTCAACCTTCATGCTCTCTGCAGATAAAAGATCCTCCAAGAAGACGGATTTAACTTCAGCATTTGTGATCCGTTCAATTTCATTGCGATAAAAGTGATGGTCATGCTCTTTGCACTCTACAAAAACTATTCGCAAACGATCAGGTTCATTTGTATGATGCAGCAACATATAGGCCAAACCCGCAGTGAAAAATTGTTCAAGAGGTATCCCTTTTTCTGCTGCTTCCGCAATCGTCTTCGTCACTAATTGATGCATGGGCTCGCGATGCATCTGCAATTCCTCTATTTTTTTGTTATCCATCACTTGCGTTCCGCGACCCTTTTGCATGGAAACGAAACCTTCGTCACGCAATTGATTATAAACTAAATTTACGGTGTTTCGGTTTAATCCAAGCTGGTCAGCCAGCTGGTTTGCTGACGGCAGCATGTCGCCCGGCAAAATTTGACCGATACCGATCAACCATTTGAGTTGTTCTTTAATTTGAGTATTTACGCTGAAAGATAAGCGAGAATCAACTTTTAGTAGCAGCTCTTTGTGCAAGATGATTTCCCCTTTCCTCATCCGGCCTTTTCCATCCAAATTTATTAAAACACTATTCATTTAGCTATTTAACAATGTACTGCACATTCCATATAAACGCAAGTTAGATCGTTGAAATATGAATAGATACCAATCGAAACAATTGCCTAAACAACTATCAAAATATGTAAATCTTGCGCTGCTGTTCGTCCCTCTTAGCGCCTCAGGCGGAGAGTAAAACAAAAAGGATTGATGGGAGCACCCATCAATCCTTTTCATTTATATCGCTGCCGCTTTCCGTATAAATAGTTAAACCAGCGGGCCGGCTTCTGCAATCTGCTTGCTTACATCCTTAAATTTACTGAAATTCCGCTTAAACAGATTTGCCAAGTCCGCCGCTTTTTCATCGTACGATTCCTTGTCCTGCCATGCGTTCCGCGGAAACAGCAATTCGCTTGGAACTCCCTCTACTGTTTCCGGGCAATGCAAACCGAAGATAGGATCGACTGTAAATCCTGAGTCCTCAATGGTTCCGTTAATAGCAGCCGTTACCATTGCTCTCGTATGAGTTAGATTCATTCGTTGTCCCACTCCGTACGGACCCCCGAACCAGCCTGTGTTAACCAAGTATACTTTAGCCTGGAACTGCTCGATTTTGCTGCCCAGCATTTCCGCATATACGGAAGGCGGGAGCGGCAGAAACGGAGCGCCGAAGCAGGCGGAGAATGTTGACTCCGGTTGCAGGACCCCTCTCTCCGTACCGGCCAGCTTTGATGTATACCCCGACAAGAAGTGATACATCGCCTGCTCCTTGGTAAGCCTCGAGATTGGGGGAAGAACGCCGCATGCGTCAGCCGTCAGAAAAAGAATCACATTCGGATGGCCTGCTATCGAAGGCAGGACAGCTCCCGGAATGTTCTCGATCGGATAAGCAGCCCGCGTGTTTTCGGTAATCCGGTTATCGTTATAATCGGGAACTCCTGTCGCTGCATCCAGCACGACATTCTCCAATAGGGTTCCGTACCGTATCGCCTGCCATATTTGCGGTTCTTTCTCCTCGCTCAGACCGATACACTTGGCATAGCAGCCGCCCTCAAAATTGAAAATGCCCTGCTCTGACCAGCCGTGCTCATCGTCCCCAATTAAACTGCGGTCAGGGTCGGCGGAAAGCGTTGTTTTGCCCGTGCCCGATAATCCGAAGAAGAGTGATGTATCGCCGTTCTCGCCAACATTAGCAGAGCAATGCATAGGGAGAACGCCTTTGAACGGCAGTATATAATTCAGTACGCTAAAGATCGATTTTTTCATTTCCCCTGCATATTCTGTACCGCCGATAAGCACAACCTTCTCTTCGAATGAAATGCAGATGAACGTTTCCGAATGCGTACCGTCTGTTTCAGGATCAGCCTTCAATCCAGGGAGGGCGATTAAGTTAAATTCAGGTACGTGAGCAGCCAATTCGTCCTCTGTCGGACGGATAAACAGCTGGTGGACAAACAGGTTATGCCATGCATACTCGTTCACGACTCGAATCGGCAAACGGTACTGCGGATCAGCCCCGGCAAACCCGTCGAATACGAACAGCTCACGTTCCTCCATATACCTTTTCGCCTTTTGATACAACTGTTGAAAATGTTCTTGGGATATAGGCTGATTCACGTTCCCCCATGCAATGTGTTCAGAGACAGACGGTTCGTTTACGACATATTTATCTTTAGGAGAGCGTCCGGTGAAATTTCCTGTAAAAACCTGCAGAGCTCCCGTTGCAGTTTGAACCGCTTCATTCCGCAGCATCGATCTTTCAATCAAAGCAGATACCGGCAAATTATAGTGTACGTTCGAAGCCAGCTGCACCTTTGTCTCCATACTATTCATTCCCTCCCGCCCGTTACAGGCACCAGATTGATACCGCTTCCAAATTGGAGATCATTCATCCCTCTCGTTTCTAAGCAGTCATGTTCCTTGCATTCCGAGTAATAGGTCGTTACTCTCTCCGTTGGGAGAGTATCGATGACCGACATGCAATGCTTACAAAGAATAACCCCCAAATCTATACACTTATTTTGCATGTGCTGTTCACCCTTTCTTGTACCATATTTGCAACGTCCACTACGCGGCAAGCATACGCCCACTCGTTGTCATACCATGCCAGAACCTTAATTTCATCGTTCATCACCATTGTCGAAAGTCCATCTACAACAGCTGATTTGGTGCAGCCGATATAGTCGGAGGAGACGAGCGGCTCAGTCGAAAATCCAATATAAGGGTTGCAGCTTTCTTCGGCTGCGGCTTGTAGGGCGGCATTCACTTCCTTCACATTTGTATTTCTGGACACTTTGACATTCAAGTCTATCAGAGATACATCCTGTGTCGGAACCCGCAGGGACAATCCCTGAATGCGGGATGCCAGATGCGGCAGCACATCCGCGAGCGCTTTCCCGACTCCTGTCGTCGTAGGAACAATCGATTCCGTGCAAGCTCTTGCTCTTCGTAAATCTTTGTGCGGATTATCCAGATGATTTTGATCTGAAGTATAAGAATGTACTGTAGTTAGCCAGCCCGACTGCACGCCAAACGTCTTGTCCAAAATTTGAAGAACCGGAGAAAGACAATTCGTGGTGCACGATGCCGCCGACAGCAGTTTATGTTTTTTCGGGTCATATAGATGATCGTTTACGCCCATGACGACGGTCAGATCCATTTGCTCTCCGGGTGCCGTAATCAATACGCTTGATGCGCCAGAAGCAACATGCTTGAGCGATCCCTCTCTGTTGTTGAATTTCCCCGTCGCATCGATGGCAAGATCGACATCGTATCGGCTCCATAAAATATTTTCCGGCTCTCTTTCGAATACAACTGCGACCTGATGCCCGTTAATAACGAGATGGTTACCGCGAATAGCAATATCCGCATCCCATCTTCCGTGTAAGGAGTCATACTTCAAGAGATGAGCGATTGTTTCAATCGGATAAGTGCAGTTAATGGCTTTCAATGAAATAGATGGTTTAGGATCCGAAAAAATTTTTCTAACCAACAGCCGCCCGATTCTTCCCATTCCGCTTATGCCTACGCCCCGAATCATATTAGCATTCCCCCTTCGTCCTATGTGAAAATCGTACAACATTTTCCGATTTATGTACAATACTTATTTTTTATTGCATGATATATAAAATTTTATCACCCAAAAAGCAGGATGTAGTACATCATATATAGTATATAGTACACACTATATAATTGCGAGTTGAACTTGATTCCGATCTCATTAAACAGAAAATAGACACATGCTCTAAAAGCTGTGTCTGCCGTAAAATAAAACCCATCTTCACAATCAAGATGGGTTTTATCAACTGATTTTCAGCTATCTTGCATTAGGAAATATTCGCTCGACCATTTCATTAAACTGTTCGATAAAACCTGTAACGGGTCTTCCTTGTCGAACATCATTGACATATCCGTTAATCCGGTCAATAAATTCCGGATTGGTCGATACATAAACATTTTGGATATTAGGATCAACTGCTCTTACTTGCTGTGCAATCTGATCCTCAATCTGTTTGGTCAGCTGATTTTGATTACTATCAAGCACGGCAGCAACATAAGCGTTTCGCCGGGTAATAAGCACATTAGCTCGATCGACGCCCTTCACTTTCGTGATTTTTTCGGCTGCCTTGTCGGCAACCTCGATACGATTATCGACATCGTTTTGATCGCGCAGCGCTCTCGGTCCGCGATTATCGAGGTTTCGATCGACCAGCACTTGAGGTTCGCGATTAATGTCTCTGACGGCTTGTTGCCGTACCTGTTTATTCGGAGTGTTCGTGCAGCCTGTTGTCATTAAAAATAAGCTCGTGGTGGCAACCATCAAAATTTTTACGGCCATTTTGTTTTTTGACATCATACTGTCCCCTTTCTTTTTGTTTATTTTGCCTTTCGTTTTACTATCTATACATTTAAATTTCCCCATCTGTAAAAAAGAAAGCCCTATGATATGAATATCATAGGACTTTCTCTTTTTTACGGGTGTACATCCGTTGATCCGCCTGAATAATTAATTCGCCTAGGGTGAGCGGCATAGCGGGATTGAAATAATAGATACCGAGACTAATCGATAGATGATAGATTCGGCCGGCCTCCAAATTGAAATGAAACAGCCTTTGCTGAATTTTCGAAATAATCTCCTGCTCAATTACTTCTAAGTGCAATGCTTGTCCAAGCGAATCAGGCAAAATAACGGTGAACTCATCTCCACCCATGCGGGCAATAATATCAGAGTCTCCGAAAACTTCTTTCAATATATTCGCCGTATCCATTAATGCCAAATCCCCCATGTGATGACCAAAGGAATCGTTGATTTGTTTCATTCCGTCCAAGTCGGCAACAATCAAATAAAAGCCTTTGCCTTCCTGAACATGCGCGTTCATGTACTGCTGGGCCTGATTAAAGAAGCCGCGACGGTTGTAAAGACTCGTCAGTTCATCAACAATAGATAAGTTATACAGCTCGCCTTGAAGACGATGCCTTTCTATGGCATAACGCATGGAACGCATAATGACCGAGCTGTTGACCTGTCCTTTAATCAAATAATCCTGAGCACCGTGCTGCACGGCGTTTATCGCAACCTCTTCATCATCTAGTCCGGTCAGTACTACGATAGGAATTGCAGGCGCTTGCTCCCGAAAGGCGATGATGGTTTCCATGCCATGGCTGTCGGGAAGTGAAAGATCGAGCAAAACAACGTTAAACACTTCCTTCGTTATCAGTTCAATGCCCGTTTCTAATTGATCGACCCATATCAGCTCAAAATTCAGATTATGTGCATCCGACAATACTTCTCGAATTAGCCGGGCGTCTCCCGGATTATCTTCAATTAATAGAACCTTTATCAATAGGTTTACCTCCTAGGCAGCTTAACGATCGTAAGCCAAAAATTTTCAATCGATCTTACGACTGTTAAAAACTGCTCTAAGTTGACAGGCTTGGTAATATAACAATTTGCATGCAGATCATACGCTTTTAAAATATCCTGCTCCGCTTCGGAAGTCGTTAAAATAATGACTGGAATATATTTAAGCAGCGGATCCTTTTTAATTTCGGCAAGAACTTCAGTCCCATTAATTTTGGGAAGATTTAAGTCTAATAATATGATGTCCGGTACAATTGAATGCTGATAGTCGCCTTCACGCCTTAGATAAGCCAAAGCCTGCTCGCCATCTTCAACTACGCTCAAATTATTATTTATTTTCCCTTCCTTCAGCACTTCGACAATCAAACGGATATCTCCAGGATTATCTTCCACTAAAAGAATTTCTACATTTTGTCCGAGACTATTATCTATCATATTAAATGTTCTCCTCTATCCGGCAGCGTGAAGTAGAAGGTTGTTGCATGACCCGCTTCCGACTCAACGCCTATTTTCCCGCCATGTCGTTCAACAATTTTTTTGCAAATGGACAACCCAATACCGGTGCCCTTATATTTTGTTTTATTATGAAGCCTTTGAAAAATGAGGAAAATCCGGTCCCGATACTTCGGATCGAATCCAATCCCGTTATCGTGAACTGAAAATAACCACTCATGCCCCTGCTGTTTGACGCCGATATGAATGATGGGTGCCCGGGTGGCATCTCGAAACTTAATGGCATTGCCGACTAAATTTTGCAATAGCTGCACCATTTGTGTAGAATCCGCCATCAAGGTTGGCAGCGGATCATGCGTGATTTGCGCATCGCTTTCTTGAATAGCTTGCTGCAGATTCGCCAGTACATGATGAAGCACTACTTCAAAGTCAACAGACCTCAGCTCTTTTCCCTTCGTACCCACCCTGGAAAAAACTAATAAATCATTAATTAAATTTTGCATGCGCTGCGAACCGTCCACCGCATAATAAATAAAATCATCCGCGTCCTGATCTAGTTTCCCTTTGTACCGCTTCGCTAACAGCTGCACATAGCTGGCTACCATCCGCAGGGGCTCTTGCAAATCATGCGAAGCGACATAAGCAAATTGCTCCAGCTCCGCATTCGAGCTGGCCAGTTCTTCTTTCTGCCGCTTCAGCTCAAGCTCATTATCCCTAATATTTTGCGACATTTGGTTAAATGCCTCGCATAGCTGCAGCAGCTCGACAGGAGCGTACTTCATCCCGCTGTAGTCGATTTTATAATGATAATCGCCTCGCTTCAGACGCTGTACCCCTTTTAATAAATGTTGAACAGGATGTTCGATGTGATACGAAATTCGCAGCATTACGACAAACCCAATCGTGAGCACGATGCAATTAATGATAATCATAACAATCAATTGCTGATTAAAGGTTCGATACACTTCATTGCGCTCAATTTCGTTAACCACAATCCATTTTCCGTTATTCACCAGTTGATAAGTACCGAAAACCTGCTTGCCGCGGTAGCTATCATAAGTCGCGGTCGAATTCTCCCCTTGCATGGCCCGATCCAAAATATCGCTGTTTAATTTGAATTCTAATCTTTTCCAATTCCCTGCGAAGCGCGACTCGGTAATCAGATAGCCGTTCCGGTCAATTAAGTACGATTCGCCGCTGTCGCCTCTCTGAAATTGTTCCAAGAGCTGATCGATTGTCTTTAACGTAACCGTTCCGTAAATAACACCCTCAAATTGCATGCTGCTGCTCATAACAGGTGCCGAGAATAAAATCATCGGCTGCTTGGTAACCTTGCCGAGCAGCACATTCGAAACATATTCACGGCCTTTGGCAGCTTCTTCCAAAAAGATTCGTTCCGTGAAATAGGCTCCGATTTGGTTCATGGTGCTAAATTCTACAATCCCTTCTTCATTTGCGAAAGAGACCGCCTCAAACTCCTGTTGATGTGAAGCAAAAAATTTTAGATTACTTTCAATATCGTCCATTTCAAGCTCCATCGTCGATTGCAAATGAGCCAGATTCCGAATTTCAGTAGCTCTGGCCGCTACCCAACTGTCTATTGCCGTTTGCTGAATCTTACTATCCTTACGCATCGAATCAATCTGGTCATTTTTAGTTTGTTGATATTGTAAAAAGGAATAAGACGATATCGTCAGCAGCCCAACCATGAGCACCAAGGAAATCCCTAAAAACCGCATTCGCGCTTTTAGGCTTTGAAGCCGAAACAATCGTAAAAAGAAGTTCATTGGTTTCTCACCATCAATCCAGAATAAGGGTCGCCTTGTCTTTGATGTAATTCTCATCCGCTACTTTCAATTCATCCTGCAGCTCTTTTCCTGACAAAATATGATTTAACGCTTCATTAATAGAGGCATTCGCTGAACCCGTAAACAGATGTCCCGGATTAATCGATGTTGGATAAAGCTGGAGCGCTTTCTGCACATCCTTCATCGCCGGATTGCCGTACTCGGCAATCACATCTTTAAAAGCAGATAAAGCCACGTTTTTGCTATAAATCTCCAGCATGTCTTTATCGAGCAGAAGGGATAATAAATATTTAGCTTTCACCGCGTATAAAGTCTTCGCATTAATAGCCACCTGCTTGTCCGGCGCTGCAGCCATTACCGTATTTCCATTCTGATCGGGCAGCGCGAAAAAACCCATCTTAAAATCGGAAGTTTTACTGTCTACTACTCCCGGCGTCCAACTTCCCATCAGCTGCATGGCGCCTTTTCCGTCAATAAATTGCTGAGTGGACTCTTCATAGCCTATTCGCATCGCATCCGTGTTAAAAAAACCATTGTGAGCGAGCTCTTGAAATTTCTGCATGGCGGCATTCACTTCAGGACCGTCAATTTTTGCCTTACCCTTATATACATCCCATTCAAAATTTGGGTTTTCGAGAAACTCCGATGTCGCGGCAATCGGCAGATAAGCGCCCTGAATCGTCCATGAGTCTTTAAAGCCGCCTAGAATTGGTGATATACCAGCCTCTTT
Source organism: Paenibacillus sp. J2L1-98 (assembly GCF_056269405.1). Taxonomy (NCBI): domain Bacteria; kingdom Bacillati; phylum Bacillota; class Bacilli; order Caryophanales; family Paenibacillaceae; genus Paenibacillus; species Paenibacillus sp. J2L1-98. The sequence goes on from NZ_JBWDNW010000001.1 coordinate 768,288, forward strand.
AATTTTGGCGCACAACGCTATAAACTCATCCCAATTTTTGGGCGGCTGCAGTTGCAGCCGCTCAAAAATAGTTTTGTTGTAATAAGCGCCAAAGGTGCTCACATCCAGTGCAGCGCCATAGGTTTTCCCTTTGTAAGCAACCGTCTTTTTCGCAGAATCAATCATTCGCTGGGTCCATGGCTGATCGGATAAATCCAGCAGATAACCTGCTTTGGCATATTCTTTAATCTTCTGATTAAATAAAATATCAGCAGCTTGGCCTGATTTTAACTGGTTTTCGGTAACCTCGGCAAAATCCTTCTCATCTAATTTATCCCACTTAATCGTCGCGTTCGGATACTTCTCTTTAAATTTCTTTTCAACCGCGTCGAAGTATCCGTTTTTATCTTGGGCCCAATAGGAGACGCGCAGCGTAAACGCCTCATCGGTTTGATCTTCTTGCATCTGAGCAGCTTGCCCATTAGCAGAACTTGGCTTGTTCTCCGTCAGGCTGCACCCGGCCGTTGTGATTGATAAGCACAATACCGCCAGAACAATGATCCATTTACGCATCTGCTCACTCCTCATGATTAATTATAAACCTCGAACTCATAAATTCTGGCATAACCGTCAGATCCCGTCTGTGTACCTTGCGTTATGTAAAGTCTGACGTACCTTCCTGTTGCATTCACATTGCGATCCGTTGCATTCGCTGTATTCCCCGTCACGGTGTCGGCATCGGTGAAATTAATCCCGTCATTGCTTACCTGCAATTTGTAATCCTTCGTATTGAAATTGACGGACTCTCCGTTCACAGCAGCATGCTTCACGACCCAGCGGCTAATGTTCGTCACATAGCCAAGGTCAATCTTCAGCCAATTCGGGGACGCCGCAATAGAAGCCCATTTCGTACCCGTCGATCCGTCATTCGCATATTGCGGCGCTTCACTAGGCAAATTGTACGCGTTGGCAGAAGCGGTCTTGTTGAGCGCTGCATTCCCGCTCGCTGTACCGTATACTTCAAATTCAGGTACTCTAGCATATCCGTCATATCCTACTTGAGTGCCTTGCGTAATAAATAGTCTAACATATCTGGCATTGGTATTAATGTTGCGATCCGTGATATTTGTCGAATTTCCTGTTACTGTGTCGATATCTGTAAAATTGATGCCATCGTTGCTTACCTGGAGCTTGAAATCCCTCGTATTGTATATCGTTGATTCGCCGCCCGATCCCGCGTGTTTAACGACCCAACGCTTCAAATGATAGGACTGGCCTAAATCGATTTTCAACCAGTTGGGCGACGCCGCAACAGATGTCCATTTCGTGCCCGCCGAACCATCGGCAGCATACTGCGGCGCTTCGCCCGGCAAATTATACGCATTTGCTGCAGCGGTTCGATTCAGCGCGATGTTCGTCAAACCGTAAACCTCGAAATCGACAATTCGCGTAGCGCTTGATCCATCCTGCTGTCCCGCCGATACATAGAGACGAACATATCTGCCGTATACAGATACACTCCGGTCCGTGAGATTGGCCGTATTTCCCGTTACAGCATCAACGTCGCTAAAATTCGTGCCGTCACTGCTGATTTGCAGCTTGTAATCTTTCGTATTATAAGAGGCAGATTCACCGTTATATCCCGCATGCTTGACAACCCAGCGGCTTATATCATGGGCAGCTCCCAAATCGACCTGCAGCCAATTAGGCGCTGCCGCAGTCGAAACCCATTTGGATGTGCCCATGCCGTCTACTGCGTGATTAGCTGTATCCCCGCCCGAAGAGCTGTTGCTTGTTGCCGTCTTATTCTGTGAAATAGGAAGCGAATAAGTGCTCAAATCCTTGTCATAGACATTAACGCTGCCTCCGCCATTGCTTACGCTTTTCACAATATTTCCCCAAAGCAGTGAATCATAGATATTTAAAGTGCCGCCAAAAGCAGAAGTCGTCCGCGCATAGTTTTGCGTTGTGCTGCTGCCCGCTTGCAGCCCGATTATCCCGATCGTTCCGCCGCCCTCCACGGAGACGTTAGGGCCGGAAGAAGTATCGACTGAAGGTAAATACAGCTTTAAATTTTGCGGTCCGGTACCTGCACCTTCCTTGATCGTACGAATCCCTGACTTCACACCGAAGGAATCGACAGCGAATGTTTTGAGATCATTGCCGTTGCCGACAGTCAGGGCATCCGTATTAGCTAGCGTATAGTTAAAAGCATGTGTAAAGCCGTACGTATGAGGACTGTTGTTATGCTTGGATTGAAAATGCGTCCCGAAGGTGACGACCGTCTGCTCCACCCAGCCGCGCTGCGTTCCGCCGCCTACATAAACCGCTTTTTTGGCCGCATTGATCCAATTGCCGGAAACGACAAAATCATTTGAAGCATTCGTCGCGAAATCCGCGCCGTTGTAGCTATTTTCGAGCTCGACATATTTCATCCAAGTTCCTGAACCTGCGCTGCGCACAGCATACGGATACGTGTGAATCGGATAAAGCGTTCTTAGATCGGACGGAACAGACGCATCGCTGCCGTTCACAAACCCTTGTTCAGGATGAAAGACCGTGAAGCCGCGAATTCCCGCGTTCGCGTTCAGCGTAATGAAGGCCGTCGCCGTATCCGGTGAAGCTGTATCCTTGCCGTCATATGCGAGCAGCACCGTTGTATCTAAATTTTCATGCGCATGTAAGTAGTCGTAGCTGCCCCGCAGTTCAACGCCGCTTGGAACGTTCAACGTTGTGGAAATTTTATAAGAGCCCGGAGGGAGAAAGACCGTTCCGCCGCCGGCGTTGCCTGCGTCTGTTAATGCGGTTTGAATCGCAGTGCGGTCGTCGGCAATCCCGTTCCCCGCCGCGTTGTAAGGCGCATTTTTTACATTATAAAAATTCGTATCGATTGAAGGCTTCTTCGCCGGCGCAAACGAATAATGCTGTCCGCGTGCTTGCCACACCTGGTCGGAATTAAGAAATTCGCCTACCTCCGGACGCAAATAATCCTGCTGCACGGAAGCGTTTATTTTTGACATCGCCCCATAAGAACCGTTAGAGGCAGGCGGACCTTGCTCCATCAAAATTCCCATTTTCGCATCGTTGACGCTAATATCGTACATCGTTAACCCGTCATTCTTCCACAGCTTAATCCCGTATAAATAGGAGTTCGTGTAATTTTTTATATAGCCGGTTTGCGTGCTGTCCGGTTTATTGGTAATCGCGGAAGGCGCATTTTTCCATATCCCCGTATCCATAAACACATTCGTCACATAAGAATATTCATAATTGCCATTCATCGTAATGCCTTGAAATAAAAAGGTCCCGTAAACATTATTAATATTCGTGCCGCTGGCTGATGCTAGATTGATGCCTTTAAAAGAGTTGTAGAACGTCACATTCGCTACATTCGCCGCAAAAGAATTCGAATCGATCGTGTACGGGTAAGTGGTAGGCGTAAACACGCCGCCCGCATAGCTGCCTTGATTCGGATACCAAATACTGAGATTACGCACGGTCGTATTCGGCGCATTTAGAGAAATCGCGGACGCCGTCGTGCTGTACGCAGCGAGTATCGTACCCGCAGCAGGCGTTCCGTCCAGCGGACTTTTCCAATCACCGCGCAGCGTAACATTGGTCGGGATCGACAAGCCTCCGTTCAAGCGATAAGTACCTGCCGGCAGAAAAACGACACCGCCGCCCATTTCCCTGGCTTGATCTAGAGCCGCTTGAATGGTTGACGTCGCATCCGTCGTTCCCGTTGTATCTGCGCTTACCGTCACATTGGCTACAACGACCTCGTCTGAGGTTAATAAGCCGGTTTTAATCGCTGGAGAAGGATACGATGGCTCACTCCCCCGCTTTGTAAACGTAATGTTGTCCAAATACGCCGCCGGATCAGGACCGCTAAATTCAATCGTCAGCACATGCGTCCCTGCGCTCAAATTAACGGGCATCGGCACCGTGTAGTCCTGAAAAGCCGTTCCCGTAATCGCAGGTGTTGCGCCGAGCTGAATCCCGTCGACTAGCGCGGTTATCGTCGATTTCGTCGTTGAGCCGCCCATTTTTGCACGGAATTTCATATCGTACCAGCCTGCATTCCCGCTGCTGACATTCAACGTATATTTCAAATATTCGCTTACATACCCTGCTGTCGGCGAACCGCCGGCCTGATCGTTAGAGCTAACCACGTAACGATAAGTCACCGAATCTATCACTTCTTTAAAAATATCAATATTTTGCACATCCCGATAAGTCGTATCGCGAGTAATTTGCGTGGACGGGTGCGCAAAATAAACATCATTAATCGCACCCGAATTGAAATCCTCCGCTTCAAACGTCCCTGGCAGATTAATCGTCGAAAACGGCGTTCCATCTGTTGCATGCGCGATTTGCGGCAGCATCCATGGAAACGAGCTCATAACCAAAAAGAAACATACAGCAATAAGACTAACTCTACTCTTCTGAATAAACACGAGATCAAATCCCTTCGGTATGTATTGGCCCATATTAAGGAAATAAATTTGAGTAAGAAGATCTGATGCAGCGCCAAAAGAAGTTAGGTCTAAATACCCGAGAATATTTTACCATAATTAAATAAAACTTATAATATTAATCTACAAATTTCGCGTAATTCTAATAGATTTCTTTAGCAGCCGCTTTTATTTACACAAAAAAAAGCGGACTTCAATAACAAGTCCACTTTGTTTAAGCTATTCATTTCTCACCAGTTAAGCATGTTTAAGCCTTCTTCAACCTAACAGCCATATATTGACGACCAGGCAGCTCAACTCGGAATGCTCCCTCGAAGGTGCCTTCCCGCTCCTCAATGGTCATATTCCACGTATCGATCACTTCCGCCTTATAGCGAATTCCCGGCTTCATGTTGAAGTGTCTGTAGCGCGGCTGATTGAAGCCGTAGTAGAACAAATAATATTCATCTTGAATCCCGGCAGATGGCACATCCCACTCTGATTTCAGCGGATTCAGCCCGCCTGCGGGACCCTCTTCCAGTATTTTACGAAGGAAGGCAATACGTTCCGGACTGCTTCCGTACAGCTTGCCCCCCTTGGACCACCATAAAATATCCTCGGGATGCAAATAAGTTTCACCGTGTCCAACATAACCGCCGCGAATGGCCCCTTCCCAAAACCTGCGCACCATCTCCTGACCGGTGATGTTTCCCCATCCCATGTCAATGTCACCCTCGTAGGCGCATTCATCAATAACGATTGGCTTGTTCCACTCGTTCCGCCAGTCATTCGTGTTCTCCGCAGTCTTGTACACATCGACTCTCTGCACGCTGCAGTGCGTCACCCACGGACGGGAGTAATCGTAAAAGCCATGGCAGTTATGAATCGAGATCAAATGCCGGTCCGGATCGTTCTCCGTGACAATCTGGGCAAAACGCTCCCAGTCCGCCTGTTCCTTCGACCACATCAAGTCATACTCGTTGGCCAGCGACCACCAGACGTTGCGGTAAGCAGACAATCTGGCGGCGAGGTATCGCAAGTACCGGTCATCGGCGGATTTGTTCATCTCTGAAAATCCCCAGCGGTCGTAAGCGTGGAACAAAATAAGATCCGCTTCAATGCCCAGCTTTCCGAGGTCCGAGATTCGATTCTCTAAATGCCGGAAAAAAGCCGGATTGAACTGGCTGTAGTCCCAACCCTTGTCCAAAGAACCTTCAAACGGATAAAGAATCGGTTCATTCGTATTGAATTGGTATGATTTCGGAAAAACACACATGCGAAGCTTGTTGAAAGGCGACGCTTCTAATGTCTTAAGCGTCTGCTCCTGCAACTCCGTCTCTTGATGGGACCAAACGTAACAGGTTGTTCCGATCGGGTAATATGGCGTGCCATCCTCATAAGCAAAATGAAACGTATTTTTCACTCGAACAGGACCATGATTGCCTGCAGATGGCGCTGTACATGTAAATGATCCCTTAATGTTGTCGAGCGAACGCGCCGTGCTCTTCGTGCGAAACGTCCATGTACCCTCTGCGTCCGGCATAAACCTAATGCGGTAAATACCATCCCCGTCATAGAAGCCAAGCGCCTGCCGCTCTTTTCCTTCATGTGTAAATATGGCGCTGAGCGATACATCAACAAACGGGTTGCCGTGAGCTGGTCCGTGCAGGACCAGCTCATATATGCCCCATTTTTCAGCTTGTTCAGGCACTTCAGCTCCAGCCGAGCCGACTGCCACAGCCTCGCTTTCGTAATCAGTAGAAGGTTCTGCTTCAATCTCAGCAGGCTTGTCATCCGGAATTTGAGCAAGCTCGCTAAGCGCAGCCTCCAGCATCTCCGGCGTCCAAGACCAGGTCTGATTCGCGGCGGCCAGCTGTGGCAGCGTATACATTTTCATAAACGAAAGATAAGGGGAATCCGCAAGATGCGGAACATAAGCGAGCAGAACGTCCCGGGCGTTCTCATTCGCCCAAATTTCGCCAACTTTAGTATTCTCGGTAAATGCCACAATGTCAGCCTCCTTATAAACAACTAAACTGTTTATCTATACAAGCCATCGTATCACCGTTTAATCCTAATAGTCAATGTGTTTTAGGCATTTTTATATAAAATAAACTAAACTAAATTACAAATAACTAAACTATTAACTTCATTCCGCGAATTTATTTGAACATCCCCGGAAAAATCGGGCAGACCTTACCGGCGCCACTTTTTACGGTATTGATGAGGCGTTATGCCCATTTGAGCTTTGAAGAACGAGCAAAAATAAGAGCTGTTCGTAATGCCGATCTCTTCCGCAATGAGGGAGATCGGTTTACTCGTCGTGGTCAACAGCATGACGGCTTGATGTACTCTTCGCGCCGCTATATATTCGGTAATGCTGACGCCGATAGCTTCCTTAAATAAATGGGACAGATGATAAGGCGACAAGTGGAGGTCCTTCGCCATCATTTCTAACCGGAAAGGTTCTGCATAATGCGTTTCAATCCACTTTAAAATCCGTTCCGCTTGATGGGTTTTCCGGTTATCGGACGGAACAGCCTGCCCTTCCCGCTTCTGCCAGACCGGTTTGAGAGCACGAAACAACGCGACGAGAAACAGCGAGATTTCCTCGACCTGATCCTTCTTAGACAAACACCCGAGCCGCTCTTCCATGCTGTGGAATACGTTAGATAGATCCGCAGCGTCTTCCAGCCCATAGATGCATGGGAATGCCAGCCTGCTTAAGTAGATATGTTTGTAGAAAGCATGCAAGCCCGGCCATTGTTCAAAATACGCTTCAAACATCGTCGGTTCAAAAATCGCAATAGAACGCTCATACGGCTCGTTATCCGAGTAATTGAGCTGAAGATGATGAAGCTGATACGGTTGGAACACGCAAAGCATGCCTGGAGTAATTTCGTATCTCTTGTGATTGACAACCATTGTTCCGCTTCCCTGGTGAATGAGCAATATTTCAATCCCTTGGTGATAGTGAAAGGTTTCCATGTATCCGTTATGCTCGCTGGTCCTCTTGTATGCGAAATATAGAGGAACATCACTGCTGTCCGTTTGATTCTGGCTGGCCATTCGAACCACGTTACCACTCCGTTCATCACACTGCCATTACCGCAATGCAGCGTTATTTTTCCCACAATAGAAAGCGACATTACCACTCCAATTATAGGTATAGTTAGAACAACAATGCAATGAAATGACCGCCTCTACGGCTGATTACAAAAACTCGGTATTGGAGGATTTAATTTATGTTGAAAGTTGCGATTATCGGCGCGGGCGCTATTTCGGGCGCGCATATTGAAGCTTATTTGAAATTCGGGGACCGCTGTGAAATCGTTGCGGTTTCAGACATTTACCTGGAGAAAGCACAGCAGCTTATCGAGCGCTTCAAGCTGAGTGCGAAAACGGTGAAAGAATATCACGAGCTGCTTCAAGAGGATATCGATCTGGTATCGGTCTGCACGCCGCCTTACACACACGCCCCAATTGCCGTGGAATTTCTTGAAGCCGGCAAGCATGTCATCGTCGAGAAGCCGATGGCCTCTTCGCTTGAAGAATGCGATCAAATGAATGAAGCTGCAAAGCGCAGCGGCAGCATCCTATCCGTTGTCGCTCAAAACCGATTTAAAACGCCAATGATGAATCTTAAAATGATGCTGGACCGTGATCTTATCGGCAAAATCGTTCATGCGCAGGTGGACTCCTTCTGGTGGCGCGGCCACTGCTATTACGATTTGTGGTGGCGCGGCACGTGGGAGAAGGAAGGCGGAGGGTGTACCTTAAACCATGCGGTTCATCATATCGATGCGCTGCTGTGGATGATGGGCAAGCCGAAGGAATTGCAGTCCTTTATGACCAATGTGTCGCATGATAACGCTGAGGTGGAAGATTTATCCGTTGCAATACTGCGTTATCCCGATGGCGCGCTGGCACAAATTACGAGCTCCGTCGTTCATCACGGCGAGGAGCAGCAGCTCATCTTCCAAGGCTCGAAAGCGAGAATTTCTGCGCCATGGCGTGTAAAGGCATCTCTTTCTACGGCTAACGGCTTCCCTGCACCCAATGAATCGCTGGAGGAAGAAATTCAAAACATCTATGATCATTTGCCGGCGGTTAAGCATGAAGGTCATGCCGGCCAAATCGATAATGTTCTGAGCGCGATTGAAACCGGTTCGCCTGTGCTTGTCGACGGCGTGAGCGGACGTGATACGTTGGAGCTGATCGTTGGCATTTACAAGTCCGCCAGCCTCGGGGTGAAAGTGCAGCTTCCGATTAGCCCGCAGGACCCTTTTTACACGAGAGCAGGCATTCAAGCTCAGGCTGTACATTTCTTCGAGAAGAAAAATACGGTTGAGAACTTTTCGACTAATGTAATAACAACCGGAAGCAATTACAACGCTTAGCTTATGCTTGTCATGTAACTTCATAAAAAATAGGGAAGCGGCGTTAACAGCCGCTTCCCTATTCTAATCATCCGTCTTTCTTTACTCCCTGACCCAACCGTCTTCGATTTCCAGTTCACGAATGACCTTTGCAGGGCTTCCCCCGACCAATACATTGTTCGGAACATTCTTATTCACGGTACTCTTAGCCGCAATTACGGAATTATCTCCAATGGTGACGCCCGGAAGAATCGTGCAATCCGCTCCAATCCAAACGTTATTGCCGATTGTTATTTTTCTACTGAGTTCACCTTTGTCGGCAGAATCTATTCGGTGGTAGTTGCTATCAAAAATACTCGTTCTCGGACCGATCTTGACGTTATCTCCAATAATGATTTCTTTATTAGCCGCAATCCCCACGCCAGCATTAACGTATACATTATCCCCAAATGTCAAGTTGGCGCCCTTAGTGCTCGTTATTTGAACGGCCCATGGATGTCCGACGATGGAAAGATTTTTTCCAACATGGATTTCCCCAAATTTGTTAACAAACACTTTCCCCCGCAGCTTTGCTACTTTCCCGAATTTGTAGATACCTTTAAGCTTGTAAAGTACTTTTTTAAACGCCATGTAACAACCCCCCCATATCCAATAGTACGCTTATAGAATAGTATATTAGAAATATGAGTATTTTTCTATTAAAGATTATTCATAATGAATAACATTTTGCTTTCCCTTACATAATGGGCGCTGCCAGCAATAACCCCGCCGTAAACGTATCACCGAGCCCAATTGTACAAAAGGTATAGTCAGCCTTTTACAGAGCCGATCATAACCCCTTTCTCAAAATATTTTTGCAAGAACGGATAGAGAACTAAAATCGGCAGAGTAGACACGATAATAACGCCGTATTTGATTTGGTCCGCATATTTTTGCGCATAGCCTCCCGCATCTCCGCCAGTGCCCGCCCCATTCTGAAATACCTGGTTTGACAATAAAATATCTCTTAGGACGATTTGCAGCGGCTGCAATTGATTATCGCGTATATAAATCAATCCCGTAAAGAAATCATTCCAATGACCGACCAAGTAATAAAGTCCGACAACTGAGATCAACGCTTTTGACAAGGGCAGCGCAACTTTAATAAAAAAACCGAAATGAGAGCAGCCGTCGATTGCGGCCGCTTCATACAATTCAGACGGCAAAGACGATTCAAAAAACGTTCGTGCGATAATCAGATAAAACACATTCACGCAAAACGGCAGGATAAACATCCACATCGAATTTGTAAAGTGCAGATCCTTCATCAGCAAATAAGTCGGAATCAAGCCGCCGTTAAAGAACATGGTGATGACAAAGGCGAACATGATGAAGCGTCTTGCCCGAAATTCGCGTCTTGAAAGCACATAGGCTGCAGGCAATGTGATTAATAAATTGACTAGCGTTCCGGCAAACGTATAAAAAACAGTATTGCGATAGCCGGTCCAAATCCGGTCATCCTGAAAAATTTGATTATATCCGAACATGCTAATATTTTTCGGCATAAAGAACACTTTTCCGGTCGATACAAGCGTAGAGTCACTAATGGAGGCAATCACAATAAAATACAGCGGATAAACAATTGATAAGAAGATCAGTGCGCACATGACAAATAAAATGAGCTTAAATAATATTTCACTTCCGTTTAAACGGGTACCGCCCATAACCAATCCTCCTTCGACAGCTAACTAGAATAAGCTCGTATTGGAAGCTTTCTTTGAAATCGCATTCATGGCAAACAAGAAGATAAAATTAATGACAGTATTGAACAAGCCAATGGCCGAAGCATAACTGAACTGATTGGATACAATACCGATCTTGTACACGTATGTGGCGATAACCTCTGAAACAGGCAGGTTTAATGAATTCTGCATTAAGAAAATTTTCTCGAAGCCCGTGCTGAGTATGTTCCCCATACTAAGAATAAACAGAATTACGATAGTCGGGACAAGTGCAGGAAAGTCGATATAGCGAATCGTTTGCCATCTGCTCGCCCCATCCATTTTTGCCGAATCATACAGCTGAGGGTCGACAGTCGAGAGCGCAGCCAGATAGATAATGCTGTTCCAGCCGCAATGCTGCCAAATGTCAGATATGATATTAACTGGTATAAAGGTAGAGGTAGAAGCGAGTAAGTTGATATCCCCAAAACCGATGGATTTCATCAAATATCCGACTATGCCTGTTTCCGGCGATAACAGGACATTCAGCATTCCCACCAGTACGATTATCGATATAAAGTGAGGCAAATAAACCGTCGTTTGCATCAGCTGCTTCATTTTTTTTCTTTGAATTTGATTGAGGACTAATGCCAATATAATCGGTGCTGGAAAACCGACTATAATCGTTGTGAAACTAATTAGAAACGTATTTGTCAATAAATCAGTAAATAAAAAGCTCTCGATAAATTGTTTGAAATAAAATAAGCCTCTCCATTCCCCTCCAGTAAGCCCCTTGCTGAAATCGAAATCTCTGAAAGCTAATTGGATGCCGTACATCGGAATGTAGTTAAATACGAAGATCACGGCAATTGCCGGAAATATCATGATCCATAATTGAATATCTCGTTTGAAGGTGCCTAGTATCGTCCGAGAGCCCATAAGAAATTCTCCCTTTTTTTGAGAAAGAAGCTATAACCTGCCTAAGAGCGGCATAGCTCCTTCCATCAAGTGATTTGTTTTACTTCTTGCTCATGTAGTCATCATAGTATTTTTGCATGATCTCAAGATTTTGGTCCAAACCTGCTTTTTTGCTTTGTTTTACGTATTCGTCCCACTGCGCTTCCACTCCGCCTTTGGTCACCCATTTGGCAAAATTGGTATTAGCCAAATTCATCACGTTCGTGTTGCTGAGGCTCATCGCGTTATTGTCTGCCGTCGTATACTTGATAAACATGCCCGGGAACACATCTTTCTCCGTATCGACACTTAAAGCATCTTTTAACGGCTCGGACTGCACGAGAACCTCTTGCATATCTTTACCTAGCGTCAAATTTAATGAATCGGCAATATACATCGGTCCATTATCTGCCCAGGTGGATGTCCATTTCCATGTACCCGGATCCATTTTTGAATCAGCCGGCGGCAGCACGATGTATGAACCGTCACCATTGTCCTTGATATTCGTGCCCAGCGAGCCGAATAAAACCTGCATACTGACTTCTTGTTTGTACAATTCATTAATGAATCTCATCGCCGCTACTTTATTTTTTGTTTTCGCCGACATTACGATTTGATTTACGCCGTAGTTCAAAGTGGAGAAATCATAGCTCCACGATAATTTCCCTGAAAAACCGGCCGACTCTCTGAGCGGAGACATCGAAGTATATTGCGGCGCGAGCTGCTCGCCAAATCTGTCAGACGCGACCCAGCCCCAAGTAAAGCCGACCTTCGCCTTATCTCCTTCACCGCGGGCAACAGACTGAAATTTCGAATAGTCATGGGTAAAGACCTCCGGATTAATCAAACCGGCTTTATAAAGCTTGTTGAGAAAAATGACCATTTTTTCATAGCGTTCGTCGGTTAAGAAGTTTTTCACTTTGCCGTCTTCCACAAAATAACCTTGCCCGCTTCCGTCTGATAACGTAATGCCAAGCCCGCCTAGAAGAACAGCAGGATTAAAAAATCCGCCAATGCCGCCCGGCCAGTCCATCGGGATTTCATCATTCGGATCACCGTTCCCGTTCGCATCCTTCTCTTTGAACGCGACTAACACGTCATATAATTCGTCCCAGGTCGTCGGCATAGCGAGTCCCAGGTTGTCCAGCCATGTTTGGTTAATATATTGTCTCGTTGCGGACGCCGGCCAAAATCTTTGATATTTAGGCAAGCCGTAGATTTTGCCATCGGGCTGCGTCGCAATTATTTTCGTTTCCGGCTTTGAGGCGAACATCTCTTGCACATTTGGCGCTTGGTCGAGCAGCCCGGTCAAATCCTGGAACAGGCCTTGGAATTGCGCAAAATCAGCGTCCGTAATGACATTGGGTCCGACGAATAAATCCGGCGTATCACCGCTTGCCAGCATGGTCCCTTTTTTCTGGCCCCAATCCGCTGTGATCTCTTGCCACTCGATATCCACCCCGGCAGCATCCTCCGCCTTTTGCAGCCATTCCATTTCAGCCAGCGGTTTCGTCAATGGATGTTTTGAAATGATGGCTGTTAATTTAACCTTAGCACCGCCAGTATTGCCGCCTGCGTTTCCTGCACCAGTGGATTGCTCATTGCCGCCGTTATTACTGCACCCCGCCATTAGTGCCGTGCACAAACATGCTGTAAGAACAAGCTTCAACGCTTTTTTCATATTACATTCGCCTCCCTTTTTTATATTGATATCGCTTTCATTTCAATTAACAGGACCTTATTTTTTTTGCCCCCGTTATGGTTGAGTCTCGGTTGTCTCGGCTGCAGCGCTTGACTGGCTCTATCTTAGCAAGCGGTTACATAAGGGACAATACGGAAAATCATTGGATTCCGGTGATTTTCATTAGGTACTCAGCCTTGTAGGGAAAACGATTATCTATTCCCTGGAATGCGCAGCAAAAAGAAGAGGCCCCGGCTATGCCGAGGGCCTCTTTAGTCAGCTCTTTACGGATACGTTCCTCTAAAAGCAGCATCGAGCTTCGTTGAAACGCTTTGGAACGCTTCTTTGACGTTTTTCTTGCCTAGCCATATTTGATCGAGTGCCGGCTGAAGAATCGCAGTTATGTTTTCATTATTTTTGATATAGTAATCGTACGAATTAACCCCGTTCTCAATCGTCTGACGCATCACTGCATCCTGGTAGCCGTCCGGATGCCCCGGCTTCACATCCGCCCAGCGCGCGATCAGCGCAGGCTTCGTGTAATAGTCCTTAAGCAGCGGCATCCACAAGCCGCTGGCATGCAAATCGATTGCATTCTCGGAATCGAGCTGCCACTTGTAAAACAGCCATGCTTCGTTCGGATGTTTGGTTGCCTTAGACATGACCAATGGTTCTCCGAACTGAATTGTCCTGCTTGTCTTTAACTTCGGCAGTATGCCGACGCCGTAGTTTACGCCCGCTGCGCCAAGATCAAGCTGAACCCATTGGCCGTCGAGATCCATGGCGACTTTCCTGCTTTGCAGGGCAAGCGCAGGCTGCGGCAGGTTCTTCTCTTGAATCGGGGATGGCGCAACATGATGGACGTAAATCAGGTCGGCCAGCTTTTGGACGGCATCGATTACGGCAGGATCATCCAGATTCATCCTGCTGCCGTCAGGCGCGATGACGCTCGTATCATTGGAAGGCACCATTAAGTGCCACATCCACGTATTGAAGCGAACACCGAATTGCGTAATATGCTGGGGATCGAAATCCCGGCTCAAAGCGTTATGTCCGTTACGGTCAATCGTCAGCTTCTTCGCCGCCAACAGGAATTGATCCCATGACCAGGCATCCTTGGCTTTCACCGGCGGCAGCTCGACACCGGCTTCATGAAGCAGATCGGCATTATAATAGAGAGCGAACGATTCTTCGGCTACCTTGACTCCTGCTACTTTCCCCTGCTCCCAATACATCACCGCATTAGGGATCAGAGAATCCTCATTAATCTCCGTATCGGTGGCCAAAAAATGTTTTAAATTATAAAGTTTACCCTGTTCCGCCCATTGAAGCGCAGTATGCTTGTACAGCATAAACACATCAGGCGCTTTGTTGCTGGCATACATCGTCGTGAGCTTCGTTATATAGTCGCCGGGCTCATACACATACTGGACGGTAATCCAAGGATACTTCTCCATGAATTTCGCAATCATCCGTTCCTTGGCCTCCTTCTCGTTCGGAGAACCCCAAGAAGCATAGGTCAAGACGACTTTATCTCTCTTACCATCAGAAGTTACATGTTCTGCCGCGTCACTAGAAGGTGTGCTGCCTGCTTCCCGGCATCCGGCCAGCAGCAGCAACGCGCAAATGATGAGCATCACCGTCATTCCGCGCTTGTCTCTCTTCACCCGCAGTCTCCCTCCTCTCATCGATCATTCGATTTCAGTTTTGTCCTGATGGCCGGGGCGCATGCCCATGCGAATCAGAATCGTCGTGCCGCTGCCTTCGGAACAATTAATATCAAATCCATATTGAGGGCCATAAAGCAGCTTGATCCGTTTCTCCACGTTAGGCATGCCTGTTGAGTGAACCCTACCCGTCTTCATATTATCGATCTGCTCTTTGCCGATACCTATCCCGTTATCCGCGACGGAGAACAGGACCATGTCGCCATCCTTCCACCCTTTGATCGTAATTGTTCCGCCATGCTCCTTCTCGGCAAGCCCGTGAATGATCGCATTTTCAACAAACGGCTGCAAGAACAGCTTAGGCACTTCCATATCCTGAAGCTCTTCATCAACATCGATCTGGACATGGAACAAATTCTCGAATCGGCTCGACATAATATAAATGTACTTGTTCAGCCAATCCAAATCTGTGCGGAGCGGCCATGTTTCTTTCTTGTTTCTCGTCGATGTCTGCAGCATATCCGCCAGATTGCGGATAATCAGGCTCATCTCCCGCTGGTTATTCTCAAGCGCAATCCAGTACAGCGTCGTTAGCGTATTGTAGAGAAAATGGGGATTGAGCTGAAGATTCAGCGCCATCAGCTCAGCTTCCTTTTCTCTTAGGCGCGAAGCATAGTTTTCTTCAATCAGCGTCTGGATACGACCGTTCATATGATTGAACATTCGGATTAAGTGGCCGAATTCATCACGGCCACGCTCTGGAATATGAATGTGAAAATTGCCGCGCTCCATCAGCTTCATAGCCTTCTTAATCCGGCTGATCGGCTTCGTAATAAATACCGACATGACGTATGCGAGGAGGATAGATACCATCAGCATGACAACCAGAAAAAGATTAGAATATAAGCGCAGCGCATTCAGATCCTGCAAGGCATCTTCCACAGGGATTTCAATATAAGACATCCAGCCGGTGCTTTGCATCCGGTGAAAGCTGATCACCATACTGCGTCCGTCAATCACTTTCTGGATGCTGCCATACTTCATCGTCATCGCTTCGTTAAGCCATGGAGGCGGTTCGCGCCTAGCGACCCGGTTCGGATCGGAATCAATGACGACAGTTCCGTCCTCATCGACAATCCCGTATGACAAATGATGAAACTCGCTTTTCCGAGCATAGTCGGCAAACAGTCTTCCCACATAATCGGTAGTCAAATTGACCATCAATATAGGCTTCGTCATCGTATTTGGAAGCGTGTGGAAAATACCTTTCTCGTCGACATAGGTTAAATTCAGCAGCTTTACTGCCGACACCAGCTTGCTAAACTCAAAGCTCAGGTTGGACATATCTTTTTCGCCCAAGGTTTCAGCAAACCGGTAAGTCGGAATCCACACCAGATCCCCTTGACCTGATAGCGACTTGTTATATAAGGAGGATTTAAAAAAACCGTCAGGCATAACGAACATTCTCGCCGTGTTCCCAAAGTTGTATTCGGGCGTCAAGATAAATGAAGCATAAATGTCTGTATCGCCGCCGAAATATTGGAACAAGATCTGCGTAATTCGCCGATCTGCTTTCAACAGGGATTCATTATCGGACGGATCCACTTCGGTAATCGTCTGGTACAATTCATTGTTGATAGGGAGCATTTCGCTTTTATCGCGGATCGCCTGGAGCTTCTCGTCCAATAGCTGGTTATTGTTGATGAGTACATTCCCCAGGCTTTCCCTGACATTTGAAAGCATATTTCGTGCACTGATCTGGTAGTATGCAAAACCAAGTATTAAAATGATAAAGCTTACCAGCAAAAAATAGGTGGCGAGCAGTTTGATCCGGAATTTTGCATTGGCGGCCATATCAGCCATTTTTCTCAGGATGCGCATCGGTTTGGCCTCGTTTAATCAGGATGAGAACATTCTACGAAATTCTTCCGGTGAATATAAAAACATTTTTTTGAAAACCTTGTTGAAATACTTGATGTCCTTATAGCCGACTTGCCTTGCGATATCGACAACTTTTAAATCCGATTGCAGCAACAGACTGCGAGCCTTCTGCATCCGCGTTTTCACAAGAAAATCGGTAAATGAAATGCCAAAATTATTTTTGAACAAAATGCTAAAGTAAGACGGATTATAAAAAAATCGCTGCGCAATCAATTCCAGACCTAAATCCTCATGCAGATTATCCTCGACAAACTCCCGGCATTTCTGCATAATCATCTCACTGCGCGAAGACTTATCTTTCTTCATCTGCTTTACGATATCAGTAAGCAGCAGCGCCGCGGTGTCTTGGGTGCCCCGAAAGGATTTGGACGCAAACAGCTCCTGTTCGATCCGGTTAGTGAGAACGCGGTATACGTCATCGTCAATGACTAATTCGACGCGCTTCAGGCAATTTAACAGCAGCTGAATGGCACTGCACTTCAACCGAAAAGGCGTTGGATAGGCTCCCGCCATCTGATCCAATATGGAAGCAAGCATCGGGACAGCAATCTCTAGCTGGTTCTCTGTAACTGCCTTCTCCAAGGCATCGGTATCTTTCGTAGTGACCGGAGTGTTCGCGTCGTTCTTCAACAGGTTTTGCAGCTCAATTGCGGAAAGCCACTTGCCCTCGGGAAAATAGTACAAGAATTGCAGCGCATTCTTTGCGCTCTCGCAGCACTCGCGAATATCGGTTTCGATGTTGGCGGATTCCTTCCCTATCACTGCACTAATGGAACGGCTGTATACGCTCTCCAACTGGAACAGCGTCTTCCGAAGTTTGTCCACAAATTCCGAACAAGCCTCCTCCTGCCTCCATACCATAATGACATAAAGCAGGTCTTTCTCATGCTCGGGAGCAACAACCGCTGCCTCTGCGCCATTCGAATTCGTTTGCGAAATAGCCCGCTTCAAGATGCTCTTCCACTCAAGCTCATGTTCCTTCCGGTCACCGGACTTCGTTTCGAGAATAAGCACCGTTCCGTGCCCATTGAACGAAAAATGACGCCTCACCTCGCTCCATTCACCCGGCTGCAGCACTTCCGTCATCCATTTGTACAGCAGGTGTTCCATATAAACAGGTTTCGTATGTGAAAGCTGATCGCTCAGGCTCTTCGTTTCCAATTGAAGAGTGCTCTCCCGCTTAAGCTGCATCTCCAAATCGGAAATAATCGGTTCCAGCTGCTCGGTCATAACCGGCTTAACCAGATAATCCTTCGCTCCGAGCCGAAGTGCTTGCTGTGCATAATCAAATTCATGGAATACGCTTACAAAAACAACTTTTGGAATCTTTGGACCCGCGTTGTTCAGTGCTTTCAGGAAATCAATTCCGTTAACGATTGGCATCTGGATATCCGTAAAAACAATATCCAGCACGCGTTTCTGCGCAAACTCTAGCGCTTCTTTCCCATTCTTCGCCTCATGAACCTTATATTCCGGCCGCAGCGAGCGAACCATTGCGGCCAAGCCGCGCCGCTGCTTGGGCTCATCGTCGACCACCAGGATCTCCATTTTATTTGAAATCATATAAACATCCCCTTAGATGTATTGCGAAACAATCATCTCTTCTTATTGTAGCGTTTACTCATTCTGTTGGGAATGAAAGCGCAGGAGAAAATAGTTGGATAAGGGGAATCCTATTGGATAATTGATGAAAAAACAGGACCTCATCACTTCGAGCGATGAGGTCCTGACCTTATGTTACTGCTTCGTATTGAACAGACCTTCCGGCAGCTTCGCTTCCCATGTACTAGGCGCAGTAAGACCGAGCGAGCGGATAACGACTTCCGCCGTGTCCGTGATGATTAAGTCTCCTTGAAGCAATGTGCCCGGCTTGATTCCCGGACCGGCGCATCCCCAGAAGATTGTTTTGTCAAACGGGTGATCGCTGCCATGATCATGAGAATGCTCTCCTCCTCCTCCATGATCGGACACGACAATGATCAAGCTGTCTTCCAGAAGGCCGCTTTCTTCGATAGCTTTTATAATCGTTCCCGTGCTTTCATCCGTCTCTTCAATAGCATGCAGCTGCTCGGTTGTATTGTACCCGAATTGATGCCCTGCTGCATCGGGCAAATCTAATCCGATAAACATCAGCTTCAAATCGGGGTTTTCCCGGATGTATGCAGCTGCGGCAAGCGGAAGGTCCCGGTCGTTCATGGATACTTTATGCACACCGATGGACGACTCGATAATGCCGTGATTGATCGGGTTCCAGACGCTAAACGCTGCCATTTTGGCGTCAGGAATACTGTTTCGGACGACTTGGAAAATGGAAGGATAAGGTGAATGGTCCGGGTACTTATTCTCGCTGACTATTTCATTCGTCAAACCATGCTTATCCGGTCCTACTCCATGCAGAAGCGCCCCCCAGCATTGCGCGCTAATCGTCGGTGAAACGGTTTGGGCATCAAAACAGAAAGCACCCCTGCGGATTAACCGGTCCAAATTCGGTGTATGGGCGGTTTGTACAAAGTTGCCCGCTCCATCCCAACCAATAATGAACACCCTTGCTATTTTTTCCATGATTCGCAGCTCCTCTTATGTATGAATTATGGGCTTCCCCAGATCCCTATCATGATCACTCCCGCTGTAATGACCGCTGATAACAGAATCCGGTTCATGCCATTCGACTCCTTCAACATGAAAATGCCAAGCATTGTACCGAACACGGTGCCTATTTCGCGAATGGGAGCCAGATGCGACAACGGCGCAAGCTCCATAGCAAAGAGGAACAACAGGTATGAGCCGGGGGAAAGGATCGTCCCCCATAAAATCGCCGCTTTATTTGCCCGCCATTCCTCCTTGATTTGCCGTCTGGAGCGGATAGCAGCAGGGCTTAGCACGATGACATAGGCGATATTGCTTAGTTCGATAATCGATATGGGCGACAACGATTGGAGCACCATCTTATCTGTCATGACGTATCCAGTAATACATAAACCGACCATCAGTGCAGGAAATATATTTCGGAAAAGGATCGATGACCTCTGCTGCTTTTTCATTAAACCGCTAATGGCAAACAGACCAAGAACGATACAGCTCACACCGGCCCATCCGGCAGGCGTTAACGCTTCGTCGTAAATCCATACGCTGAACAGCGGAACGAATAGCGCTCCCATGCCGCGCATGACCGGATACATTTGCGACATTTCGCCTTGGCGGTAAACGATCGGCAGCAGAAAAAAGTATCCCATCTGGAAACCCATCGACAGTAGCATGAACAAGTAACCGCTTAATGAAATAGATCTGCTTGAGATATCAGCAATGAAATAGGGAAGAAGCAGCACAAATGACGTAATATGAATAGACCACAGAAAAACACTTTTATTGTTGCTTGTTTTGGTAAACAAATTCCAAATGGCATGCGTCAATCCCGAGCATAAAACAAGTATGATAGCAAAGGAAATCGCCTATCCCTCCTTCGACGGATTCGTTATTTACCTTATTTATCATACTTACCGCCCTTTACAAAGTCAACATAAAAACAACTAAAAACAATAAAACACACAATCAATCCTTATTGACATCGTCGCTTAACACTTCCTGCAGATCATCAAGAAGGTGCTGTCTCAGAAGTCAAATGGCGGCTCGGACTCTTTTCACTAAGCATCGTTCACCGCCCGGCAGTTTAATTCGATTTTCTGAAACTAATGGAAGGTCTTTATCCGATAACGGCGATTTAGTTTGGTTTTGCCTAATTAAACAGTGGATGAAGAGAGCAGCTTTCTAAAAATGGTCGATTACGTTTGCAAAATAGAGCTAATCCGCCGTTCTCGCACCCCGGACGCGATTTAGTTTTGTGAAATTGAACTAATAAATCGCCTACGCTTGTACCATCATTAGCTGAAAAAAGCAGCAAGCAATCGAAATCAAAAAAGCGGTACAGGACTACCCTCCTGTACCGCCATTTCCTCATCTTACGCGTCATTGTTGATCAAAACGAGCCGTCTCTCCAAAGAGCTTACCTCTATCAGACAGCCTCTTGTTCCATCAAGACGTGCATTCCCGCCTTTTAAATTACACGCGTGCAATTTGTTTGGTTTCTTTCGACTTGAGCGCTGCCAAAATAACCGCCAATGATTTCATGCCTTCCTCGCCGCTAACTGGCGGCTCGGTATCGTTAACAACAGAATCAACAAATTTCTCAACGATATGCGAGTTTGCTTGCCCGCCTTCTCCATTGGACTGAATTTTGCCAAGCTCATAATTCACAACTTCTCCGGTTGCATACTGCACGACTAGGGAATACGCCGGATTGTCCTCCAAACGAATAATTGCTTTGCTGCCGTAAATGATCGTTGAATTATCTTCCTTGGCCACATACGCCCAGCTTGCCGCAAGCGTACCGATAATGCCGCTTTCCGTTTTCAAGACGCAAACGGCATTATCATCCACATCGGCGAATTCTTTGGCGCTTGTTTCAACAAAAGCTCCAACCTCTGTAATTTCTTCCCCAAGCAGAAAACGGAGCAGGTCTGTTTTATGCACGCCTAAATCGCCCATCGCGCCAACGAACGCTTTTTCTTTCTGGAAAAACCAGCCTTCCTTCCCTTCTACACTCCATGCTTCCGGACCACCGTGTCCGAATGCTGTGCGGAAGCTGAAGATCTTTCCGATTTCTCCGCTTTCAATGAGCTGGCGCGCTTTCTGGTGAGACGGTACAAAGCGTTGATTGTGAGCAATCATTAATTTTTTGCCGCTTAGCTCCGCTGCTGCAATCATTTCCTTCGCTTCTTGCTCTGAAGTTGCCATTGGCTTTTCACATAAAACATGTATGCCGGCATTTAAAGCCGCAATCGTGATCGGGGCATGCAGGTAGTTTGGCGTACAAACGCTTACCGCTTCCACCGCACCGCTTTGTAATAGCTCTTCATAGCTCGTATACGCCTTAACGCCATACTTTTCAGCTACTTCTTCTGCGCGTTCCTTGGCAATGTCGCATACAGCAACAAGCTCCACATTTGGATTTAACGCATATTCCGGTAAATGACGATACTGTGCAATACTGCCGCAGCCAATGACGCCAACTTTTAAAGTGCCCATCGATTATTCCCCTTTGAGTCGTTTATTAGTTTACTTTACAGCTATTTTTTCCAGCGGTTGTGCATTTCCGTAAACAGGACGATTGCGGTCTACCGGCTGTGCCCATTTCACGGCATTCACAATGACGCGTTGAATGTTCTTGTTATGATAAGTCGGATACGTTTCATGCCCCGGTCTGAAATAAAACACTTTGCCGTTTCCGCGCATAAAGGTGCATCCGCTGCGGAACACTTCTCCGCCTTCAAACCAGCTTGTAAAAATAAGCTCATCCGGTGCCGGGATATCAAAATGCTCGCCGTACATCTCTTCTTTCTCCAGCTCGATATATTCCCCAATTCCTTCCACGATTGGATGACTTGGCGCTACAACCCACAGACGCTCTTTCTCATCTGCTTCGCGCCATTTCAAATCGCAGCTTGTACCCATTAATGCTTTAAAGATTTTGGAGAAATGACCCGAGTGAAGAACAATCAGACCCATGCCGTCAAGCACGCGCTGCTGCACTTTTTGGACAACTTCATCCTTAACTTCTCCATGCGCAAGATGTCCCCACCAAATTAATACATCCGTATTGTTTAATACTTCATCAGTCAAACCGTGTTCTGGCTCATCCAAAGTAGCCGTACCTGCTTCAAAGCCCGCTTCCGTTAAAAATGCTGCAATCGCACCATGTATGCCATTTGGATATATTTCACTTACTACCGGATTTTTTTTCTCATGACGATTTTCGTTCCATACCGTTACCTTAGCCATTTTTATGAACACTCCTTCGTGATTTAACTATTCTCAGTATAAGAAAGCGGTGCCATTAAGGGAATGCTAAATCATGCCCCTTTTATATTCAAAAGTGTCCTCCGTTTCCGGACTCCTCCAAAAGACACGGCGTATAGATGTGTGTGTTGAACCCGTATTTCCAAAAGTGGTATACTCCCAAAAGGAGATGATACACATGCCCGTAACAGAAACGACAATTGATACGCATTCCGATGCCATCAACGAAGAAGTCATCTATCAGAATCCGCTGCTGTTTCTAAAAATATGGGAGATCAAGGATCAACAAACCAGCATGTTGGAGAAACATCGGTGGCATTATCATAAAGAAGTAGAATTTCTTGCTATCATTGAAGGCCACTTAGGCGTACAAAACAAGCGCGAATACGTTGTGCTCGGTCCCGGCGACGTGATGATTTTCGGAGCTTCCCAGCCGCACCGTACCCATAAGCCTCTTACGGAGGCGCTGCACTATGTGGTGTTTCAGATCGATCTGGTCAAGCATTTTGACCAAAGCACCATGCCGTATTTATACTGCTTCTCGGAACTGACTCAGCCGCTGGATGAACTAAACTATATTTTTGACATGAACGAGTCGGCAAACCGGGAAACGTATGCTTTCATTATGGATATCTTTAAAGAATCTCAAACACGGACGAGAGGCTACGAAATTGCTATCAGCTCCACCATCAAAAGACTGCTGCTGCTGCTGTTAAGAAGAGATAGCCGCAACGTACTGAACTATACAGAGGAAGCCGAATTAAATCGGTTAAGACCGGTGCTTGACTATATAAACGCCAATCTTAACGATAAGCTGTGCGTAGAGGATGCTTGTCAATTGCTTAATTTGAGCTACCATTACTTTATCAAATATTTTAAGAAAACAATGGGCGTCTCCTTCGTGGACTACATCAATTATAAAAGGATCAAGCGGTCCGAGCTTTTACTGCTGACGAGCGAGCTTAGCATTATGGATGTGAGCTTTGAAGTCGGCATCTCCAACATGGCCCAGTTCTATAAGCTGTTCAAACGCCATAACCAGTGCTCTCCCAGAGAATTCAAACTGCGCATGCGAAGCGAGTCCAAAGTTTCCATGGAAGCCGTGCAGCAAAATACGAATGCCCCGACTTAATTTCATATTCATCAGACATATGCCCCTTTGTTCCTTGAAACGAAGGGGCATATTGCCGGTCAACCCCGTTTTTACTTCACGCTCGTGTAGCGCTTATAAGCGTCGGTACGGATCTCAACGAGCCGTTTAAGCCCCATATCATTAAGCTGCTTCAAATAAGCATCCCACTCTTTATCGATGTTACCTTTTGTGATCCACTGAGCACGTGTCGTTCTGACATAGCTGTCAATATCGGTAGTAAGCGTTGGCAGCTCCTGGAATTCTTCCGCGCTATACATAACATTCGGGAACGGCGTTGACACATATTCACTGCCGATCTTATCAATGACAAGCTTCAGACCGTCACCGGTAGTCTCATCAAGAGTGATATTTTTCTCAAAGCTCGGACTTACGTATTTTGGACCGAAATCCCGAAGCGACTGCTCCCAGTACCAGGCATCCGCGCTGCTGCCTTCCGGAGGAGACATCAATGCGTAAGTGCCGTCATCGTTCTTCTGAATGACCGTTCCGACTGCGCCCCAGAAATTTTGGATACTGGCTTCATTGGTGTAGAACTGGTCCGCCCAACGCGCAGCAATTTCCGGATACTTACATGTGGTTGTAATCAGCAATTCGTTGCGTCTTAGGCTTAAACCGACCGGATCGCCGCTTTGGTACCTATTACCGTCCAGTCCCGCAATCGGCGGAATAGCCACATATTCATCTTTCCATTTGCCGAATACGGCGTCCGGTATCCACTGATTGGAGAAGCCTATAATCGGAGCATCGGGATTTTGCTGTTTTGCCGTAACCATCGTATTATCCTGTGTAAAAAGCTCTTGATCGATCAAGCCCTCCGCATACAATTTATGCGCCCACTTCACCGCCTCTTTGTATTCATTTACAGCTGGATAGAATACCGGCTCACCGTCCTTAAGCATCATGCTGTTGCCGTACAGGTCCGTGATGCCGAATGGACTAAAGAAATCCGAGCCAATATCTGCCGAGCCGCTAAAAGGAATTTCATCCTGTTTTCCATTCCCGTTTGGATCTTTTTCTTTAAAGGCTTTGAACACATTGTACAAATCATCGATGTTATTAGGAATTTCCAGGCCCAGGCGGTCAAGCCAAACCTTGTTGATCACTGGCTGTATCGCCGATACAGGACGCGACGGCAGCCTTGTTGGCAACGAATACATTTTACCGTCCGGAAACGTGCTGATTTTTTTCATTTCCGGCGATTCATCCATAGCGGCCTTGAGATTTGGCATGTACTCATCAATATAATCATCGAGCGGACGGAAATACGATAAGTTATTGACAATATCGGAATCGGAGAAAGCATTGTCGCCAAAAATGATATCCGGTAGCGTTCCGCTGGCCAGCATAATCGATTTTTGCTCGCCCCAGTCATTGGAGGACATCACCTGCCAATTGATTTTTACATTCGTTTCTTTTTCAAGGTCCTGCAGCCATTTATTGTTTTTAAACGTATCCCCCATATTGCCCCAACGTACGGTCAACACGTTCAGCGTAATCGGTTCCGCTGCAATGGGCAGGCCTTCTTTGTTAAAAACGGCGCTTTTATCGGCCGGGGCATCTTCAGATTTACTAGCGCACCCAATAAGATTGAATAACAGGGTAAAGCTCAGAACCATTACAACCACTAGTCTTTTTCTGATCCATGTTGATTTGTTTCCCATACGAAAGTTCCCCCTGAATATCATTTTAACTGCAGAATGCTGGATTACTTCACGGCGCCAATCATCACCCCCTGGTTGAAATACTTTTGTACGAACGGATAAATGCACATAATAGGCAATGTGGCGACAATAATAACGGAATAGCGCATCAGATTGGCCAGACGCATTGCGACGGCTGCCGCCTCGCCCGTACCCATGCCAGACTGCATCTGGTTCGTAATCAGGATGTTCCGCAAGATGAGCTGCAGCGGATACAGATCCTGGTTTTTCAAATAAATCAAGGCATCGAAATAGGAATTCCAATAACCGACGGCCGTCCACAGCGCCAGAACCGATATAACCGCTTTAGACAGCGGCAGCACGATTTGAACATAATACCGCAGGTTGCCGCAGCCGTCGATCTGCGCCGCTTCCCATAAATCGCCGGGGATACTGGACTGGAAAAAAGTCCGGGCAACGATGATATTGAAAACGGAGACGGAGAAGGGCAGCACCATGACGAGAACCGTGTCGTACAAATGAAAATCCCGGATCGTCAGGAAGGTAGGGATTAGACCGCCATTAAAAAACATCGTAAAGATAAAAAATAAAATGAAAAATTTGCGCCCGGTTAGGTCTTTTCTGGAAAGCGCGTAAGCTGCTGAAATATTGACCGTTAAACCGATGATTGTACCGATAGCCGTATACAAAATCGTATTTTTGTAGCCCATCCATATATTAGAATGACTCAGCAGCTCCTTATAGCCTGCGAGCGTAAAGCCTACGGGGTAAAACCACATCTGCCCGTTTGCAACTGCAGACGGCTCACTGAAAGACGCGATGATAATAAAGTAAATCGGGTAAATTAAGACAATCAGCATCATAACCGCAAATACATATATCCCGATTTCCATTACGTCTAAGGAACGCTTTCTTTTGTGCCGTGCTGCTGGTTTTATCATTGCTTCCGTAACGTCCATAATATCCTTCCTTTCTGTTACCACAGGCTGCTGCCGCTAAACTTTTTCGCCGCCCGGTTTACGAGGATCAGCAAAATGAAATTAATGATGGTGTTAAACAGGCTGATAGCCGCGGAAAAGCTGTACTGGCTGCTGAGCAGCCCGATTTTATACACATAGGTAGCAAGCACCTCGCTTGCCGAGATATTCAAATTATTTTGCATAAGATAAACCTTCTCGAATCCGACACCGAGGAGCCCGCCGATCCGCAGGATCAGCAAAGTGATTACCGTCGGCAGCAGCAACGGCATATCGATAAACCGTATTCTCTGCCAGCGGTTCGCCCCATCCACCTTTGCCGCCTCGTAGAGGCTCGGATCAACCGCCGCGAGCGCCGCAAGGTAGATAATACTGTCCCACCCGGCGTGCTGCCACACATCGGACCATACAAACATACTGCTGAACAAGTCGGCTGAACCCATCAAGTTAGGCGCCTCAGCCCCAAACAGACGATAAATATTTCCGACCAGACCGTTGCCGGGAGAAAATAGAATCAGGATTAAGCCAACCATGACGACGGTTGAAATAAAGTGCGGCATGTAGGTCACCGTTTGGAAGAAACGTCTAAACCGGTTAACACGCATTTGATTGATCATCAGCGCAAGCATAATCGGGATTGGAAAAGTGGCTATGCTGTAAAGGCTTAAGATCAGCGTGTTTTTAATCGTTATCGAAAATTGATAAGATTTAAAAAACTTTTCAAAGTACTTGAATCCCGCCCATGGGCTTTCCATAATGCCTAGAGCCGGACTGTAATCTTTAAAGGCTATCAATACACCGTACATGGGCTTGTACGAAAAACAAAGGAGCAGCGTCACTGCAGGCAGCAGCAGTAAATACAGACCCCAGTTCTTTCCTATCCGGCCGATTGTACGCTGCATTTCGATGCTTACTTGGCTCGTTTTCAAAGCGATTCCCCCATCCTTCTTGCTTTTGTTATACTATTGTGTCCACTCTCTCTTGCCTCTTCATTATAGTTCGTCCTTTTTTGCAAATGCGGACGTTACAAACCGTTATTCAGACCTATCTGTTTCATGATTTTGCATACAGCGAGAAATAATATGAGAACAACTGAGCAGCAATAACACTATCCGGACTTTCTATAGTTGTTTTCGGACTTTAGAGCGGAAAGCGGCACAACGGTATATTTTAATGTTAGGCGTTAGTCTTATAATAGGCTTTACTATCCATTACAAATCTGTTCCATTAACAGAAATGACAAGAAAGGATTTTGAATGAACCATATGGCAAATCGCATAATAGGCAAATCGTATTCCATCCGGCACTACGTTAAAATCATGTTTGCGATACTCGTTTCCGTACTCATCCTGGACTGCATGATCAGCTTTGCCGCAATATCTATCGTCAAGCAGCAATCTACCCGCTATTTGCAGGATACGGCTAATATGTATATGAACCAAATCGATCATGATTTTGCCTACATTAAACACTATATGGGATGGACGCTCGCAAACGATGCGAGCATAAAGACGATGAACCGTTTCCGTCCCGTCGACAGCGAGTTTTTAAAAGCAAATCATGATCTGTACAAACGCTTCTCCGAGCTCCAAAGAAATTACGGACAAGAATATAACTTTTTCGTCTATTTAAAAAATCAGCAATATTTTATGAATGCCGCACCTGCTACCTTAAATTATTCAAATTATGTGGAATTAAAAAAACAGATTTTTTCCTATGCGCAGGATAAAAATCTGTTTAAAAAATTTTATTCGAATTGGACGCTAATTGTTATCAAAGATAAGTATTACACCATTAATATCGTACCTTATTATGATAGTTACCTGATTTGCCTCATATCCGCCGATGACTTAATCCGTCCCCTGCAGCAGCTTAATCTCGGAGAGAATGGACTTGTATCCTTGGTCAATCAGAACGGGCATGAACTTCTTTATCCGAAATCAGACGAAGAAACGACCGTCCATAAGAACACAGCAAACTCATCTCTTCTAAAGCTCGCAAAGAAAAGTACGATCGTCAGCGGAAAATTTTCAAATGCGACATTCGGCGTTAAACTGCTCATCAAATTCGGGACGTTTGAAAAAATTATGATTGCCCAATTGCTGATTATGCTCTTAGCCGTCATCGTCGCTTGTTCATTATGCGGCGTCATGCTCTATTTCAATATTCTCATATTAAGGCCTATTAAAAACTTTTCGTTTAACTTGAAGCAATTTAATGCGGACAGCAAGCCATTCGATAGCAAAATGAACAAAATAGTTGAATTGGAGCATGCGAATAAACTGTTTAAAAACCTGCTGGAACAAATTAAAATTTTTAAAATTGAC
Organism: Paenibacillus sp. J2L1-98; assembly: GCF_056269405.1. Lineage (NCBI taxonomy): Bacteria > Bacillati > Bacillota > Bacilli > Caryophanales > Paenibacillaceae > Paenibacillus > Paenibacillus sp. J2L1-98. The sequence continues at coordinate 797,017 of NZ_JBWDNW010000001.1, forward strand.
ATTTATGAACGCGAATTGGAAAAACAGAGAATCCAGCTTGACTATATGAAATTACAAATTAAGCCGCACTTTTTCCTAAATTGCCTTACGAACATTTATAGTATGGCCCAGATGCAAATGTTCGAGGAAATTCAAAGCATGGCGATATCGACCTCAAATTATTTCCGCTATATTTTTCAGAACGGGCAGGACTTTGTTAGGCTGAATGATGAAATCGATCATGTCCGCATTTACCTGGAAATTCAAAAGCACCGCTACCGGGATGCCTTTTCGTATCGCTTTGAACAGGCTGACGGCATGGACAATATGATGATTCCGCCGCTGGTTCTCCAAACTTTTATCGAAAATTCGGTTAAATATGCGGTTTCAAGAGAAAGCGAAGTGCACATTCATCTTGTTGTCGAGCGTTTGCTGGAAGCAGATGAAGAGCAGGCCGTAATCCGCATTACCGATACCGGTCCCGGGTTTGATCAGGAAATATTGGAAAAACTAGTAAGTGGACAACCGCTGGATCAATCAAAGGGCAACCATATCGGCATTATGAATACGCTGGAGCGGCTGGAATTGCTATACCAACATAAAGCCAAAGTTCATTTTTCCAATTCCGAAAACGGCGGCGCTTGTATCACCATATACCTTCCGCATCCTCCTCAGGCATCGGTGTAAAGGAGCAATAGATGATGAATGTACTGCTTGTTGATGACGACTATTTTGTTGTGACAGCACTGGAGAAAAAAATGAATTGGAAAGCGCTCTCCATCGAACATATTTATACCGCTTTTAATATCGCTCAAGCACAGGAAATACTAAAAAAGCACGATGTCCACATTCTCATTTGCGATATCGAAATGCCGCAGGGAAGCGGACTCGAGCTTCTGGCATGGATCCGAGAGGAGCAATACAACGTTCAAGCCATATTCCTGACGAATTACGCCGATTTCAACTACGCGCAAAAAGCGATAGAATTGCAAAGCTTTGATTATTTTTTGAAACCGATCGCGTTCGATAAGCTGACGCTTATTATCCAAAAAGCGGTTGATAAAGCAAAAGAACAACAGCATCAAGCAGCCGCCATACAGGAAGGATACTATTGGAAAAAAAATCAAAAAAAAGTGCAAGAGCATTTCTGGCGTGAACTGATAACCGGGAAAACCTCCTACTCCAATCCCGTCAGCATCGCCCATTCGATTGCGGAGCAAAATCTTCCCTATGTGATGACAGATCAGTTTTTGCCCGTTCTTATCAACATTTTTCCTTATGATGAAAGCTTGGGAAAAAAAGATAAAGACCTTTTTGATTTTGCCCTTATAAATGTGCTTTTTGAATGTTTTCAGGATACCCGCTTTTCCATGGAAGCCATTTTGGAATACAAGGACTTCAATTGGATAGCTGTACTCAAATGGATTGACGCACCTGATTCCTGTATCATCGAAGACATCAGCTCTTCCTTTATCCAAAAGGCGAATAGATATCTCAAATGCGACACCTGCAGCAATATTGCCGTCTCCGGAAAACTGGAAGACATTCATCCGATCATTAAAGATCTGCTGAGCATGAACGAGAAAATGATCAAGTACCGTAACCAGACCTTTTTATTGGAACATTATCAACAGACGGAAACATCCTACTCTCCGCCAAATTTGGCCCTTTTGGAGCAGTTGCTGGACCAGAACAACCCCTCCGCTTTTCTTGAAGAAACGAACAAATATTTGCAAAACATTGTTTTTAATCAGATATTGAATGCGTCTGTCCTAAGCCTGTTTCGCTTGGATATGGTTCAGCTTGTTTACTCCTATCTCAAAGGCAAGGAGATACAAGCTCATAAAATGTATACGGGAAGAACAAACGACCAATTATTTATGCAATCTCTGAACTCTATCGAGGATATGGAGAAATATCTCAGCTATTTAGTGAACACCGCAACAGAATATCGTAAATTCACAGAACAGCCAAAGTCTGTTGTAGAAGAAATAAAGCATCATATCCGCACGCATTGCGGCGATGAACTGACAAGAACCAGTCTGGCGGAAATCGTCTATCTCAATCCTGATTACTTGGCGCGCCTGTTTAAAAAAGAAACGGGCATTTCATTAGGGAGCTATATCATTCAAGCCCGCATCAAGGTTGCAAAGCATTTGCTAGAAACAACACAACTATCTGTGAATACCATTGCGGGCAAGGTTGGCTATTCCAATTACTCCTACTTTACTAAGCTCTTTAAACAGGAAATGGATTGTACACCTAATGAGTATAGGAAAAACCGGTAGTTTGCCTAATGAGGGCATGGCTCGCCCGAACACAACGATAAACTTCCAGTTCTATTCGGTCATATTCGACGACGATCAATATCAAAATGCCCGCCGGGCGCGTCTCATTCGCGTCCAAGCGGGCATCCTGCTGCCATGTTGCCGATTGTTACTTCCTATGCATTTTGAACTCGAGGAACAGCTCGTTGTAATGTACCAGCATCCGCTTGCCGAGGTTGTCATACACCTCCAGCTTCTCCGTTAACTCCGGATTCGGGTAGAAGCGTTCGTCGCCGGATACGTCTTCAGACAGCAGTGCGAGCGCCTCCTTATTCGGAGTCGAGTAGCCGACGTATTCGGCGTTCTGAGCCGCATGCTCAGGATCGAGCATGAAGTTCATGAACTTATAAGCGCCTTCGATGTTCCGCGCTGACTTCGGTATGACCATATTGTCGAACCACAAGTTCGAACCTTCCTTCGGCACGACGTAATCGAGCTTTCCGTTCTCGCCCATAATTTCTGACGCATCGCCTGACCAAACGAGTCCTACCGCCGCTTCCTCGTTCGCGAGCAGCATTTTGATCTCGTCGCCCACGATCGCCTTTACGTTCGGCGACAGCTCTTCGAGCTTCCGTTTCGCCTCCTGGAGATGCTCCTCATTCGTATCATTAAGCGAGTATCCCAAACTGTTCAGCCCCATTCCGACCACTTCCCGGGCTCCGTCCAGCAGCAATATTTGATTGCGCAGCGAAGGGTCCCAAAGATCATTCCAGCTCGTGATCGTCCTGCCGCCGAGCAGCTCGGAATTATAGACGATGCCGACCGTTCCCCAGAAATACGGAATAGAATATGCGTTGCCTGGATCGAACGAGAGATTCATAAATCTCGGATCGATATGCTTCAAATTCGGCAGCTTGCTGTGGTCGATCGGGAGCAGCAGCCCTTCTTCTTTCATTTTACTAATCGCATATTCCGAAGGGACGCTGATGTCAAATGTCGTGCCTCCCTGCTCGATCTTCGTCATCATCGCTTCGTTGGAATCGAATGTCTGGTAAATGACCTTGATCCCCGTCTCCTCCTCGAATGCCGTGACCAGCTCGGGATCGATATAGTCGCCCCAATTGTAGATCGTCAGTGTATTGCCGCCCGTATACCCTTGAGACGCATTCAAATAATTCGTCAAAACCATCAGCGCCAGGGCAGCGGCAAACACGGCGGCGAACAGCCGGATAAGCTGCTTCATCGTGCCACCCTCCTGCCTTTGGCTGGCCGGCTGTCCAGACGGTTTACGAAGTAGTAGCCGATGATGAGCAGTGCCGTGAACAGGAAAAGCAGCGTCGACAGCGCGTTTATCGACAGCGAGACACCCTGCCTGGCCCGCGAATAAATTTCCACGGACAGCGTCGAGAAGCCGTTCCCCGTCACGAAGAAGGTGACGGCGAAATCGTCAAGCGAGTAGGTCAGCGCCATGAAGAAGCCGGCGAAAATACCGGGTTTGATGTACGGCAGCACCACCTTCGTCAGCACCACCCATTCGCCTGCCCCAAGATCCCGCGCGGCGTCAATTAGCGACGGGCTCATCTCCTGCAGCTTCGGCAGCACCATAAGGACGACGATTGGAACGCTGAATGCGATGTGCGACAGCAGCACCGACGCAAAGCCGAGCTGAATGCCGATCATCGTGAACAAAATGAGGTATGACGCGCCAATGATCACATCCGGGCTGACGATCAGAACGTTGTTCAGCGTCAGCAGAGTACTGCGCGGCTGTCTCCGGCGGACGCGGTGGATGGCAAGCGCCCCTGCGACGCCAAGCATCGTCGAGAGTGCAGACGACAACAGCGCGATGACAAAAGTGTTCAGCACGATAATAAGCAGCCGCGTGTCCTGGAACACTTCCTGGTACCACTCGAGCGTGAAGCCCTCAAACCCATGCATCGTGCCGCCGCTGTTGAAGGAGTAACCCATCAGGTATATGATTGGCGCGTACAAAATGACGAATACCGCGACCAGATAAAGGTTGGACCATCGGTACCGTTTGTTCATAACCGTTCTCGCCTCCTATTTCCGGTCGCTATCATGATGATCGCCATCGCAATGATCAGGAAGACGGCGATCGTCGCCCCCATGCCCCAGTCCTGCGTGACGAGAAAATGCTGCTCAATGGCCGTGCCGAGCGTGATGACCTGGTTGCCGGCAATAAGCCTTGTAATCATAAACAGCGACAGCGCGGGAATAAATACGGCTTGGCATCCCGCTTTTACACCGTCCAGCGTAAGCGGGAAGACGACGCGGCGAAACGTTGTCCAGGGCGATGCGCCCAGGTCGCGCGCCGCAAATACAAGCGTCGGATTCAATTTCTCAAGCGCATTGTAAATCGGCAGGATCATGAATGGAATGAAAATATAAACCGATACGAATATAAAGCTAAAATCGGTAAACAAAATTTGCTGCGTGCCGATACCAGCTGTCTCCAACAACGCGTTCACGAAGCCATATGTACCGAACAGGCCGAGGAAGGCGTAAGTTTTCAGCAGCAGGTTGATCCAGCTCGGTAGGATGATAAGCAGCAGCCACAGCTGCTTATGCTTCGTCCGTGTCAGAAGCAGCGCCGTCGGGTAAGCGATAAGCAGCGAAAACAGTGTGATGAGGAACGCGTACCAGAACGAGCTAATCGTCATGCGCATATATACCGGCGTGAAAAAGGTCGCATAATTGCTCAGCGTAAACGTCCTGTCCACATCGAAGAATGAATAGTAGACGATCAGCACGATCGGCGCGATAACGAACAGCGCAATCCAGGCTGCATACGGAATCAGATACAGATTGCGGGTCTTAGCTGCCATGAGCATCACCGCCGTTATACGACTCCAACCGCATGTCGTATTCCTCTTCCGTTTCGTCAAAGCGCATAACGTGTATCGCCTCGGGATCGAAACGAAGTCCAACCTCTTCGCCGACAACCGCCTTTTTCGTCGAGTGTACGAGCCACTTGTTCCCAGCGTTGTCGCTGCCGTGAATTTCATAATGCACGCCGCGGAACAGCTGCGAGTCGACTCGGATTTGGAGTTTGCCATGCGCGGGCCCCGTAATTTCGAGGTCTTCCGGACGAATGACAATATCGACCGGTTCGTTCGGCTGCAGCCCTTTATCGACACATTCAAAAGTATGGCCGGCAAACGCTACAGTGAAATCGCGGAGCATTCGGCCCGGGACAATATTCGACTCGCCGATAAAATCGGCGACGAAGCGGTTTATCGGTTCGTCGTAAATATCCGTCGGTGTCCCGGTTTGCTGGATGCGGCCCTCGTGGAGGACGAAAATTTCGTCCGACATCGCAAGCGCCTCCTCCTGATCATGTGTAACAAAAATAAAAGTAATGCCGAGCCGCCGCTGCAGCTCGCGCAGCTCATACTGCATTTCCGTTCGGAGCTTCAGATCGAGGGCAGAGAGCGGCTCATCGAGAAGGACGATCTCCGGCTCATTGACAATTGCCCGGGCAATTGCCACTCGCTGGCGCTGACCGCCCGACATCTCGGCAACCTCACGCGTTTCGTAGCCGGCGAGATTGACAAATCGCAGCGCTTCATTCACTTTCGAATGAATTTCGGCTTTCGGCAGCTTTTTGACGCGAAGGCCGAAGGCGACATTTTCGAACACGTTCAGGTGCGGGAATAAGGCGTAATCCTGAAACACCGTATTCACCTGACGCTTGTTTGCCGGCACGTCGTTTATAACCCGGCCGTTAAAATGAATGCTTCCTTCGGATGGCTCAATAAATCCTGCGATTAGGCGGAGAATCGTCGTTTTCCCGCAGCCCGAAGGCCCGAGCAGCGTGTAAAACTTCCCCCTCTCAATGTCAAAGCTGACATTGTCCAGCACGGGCGTATCGGTATCGTATCGCTTGGTGACGTTCGTGAAGCGGATGACCGTTTCATTTGGCATTTGGCGATGTCCCCCTCCTTTTACATTTCGGCATATGTCAATAAATCTATCATATACGATAGCGAGCTTCCTCTAAAAGAGATTTTTACGGCATGTAAGAAAAGAAAAATATGGGTCTATTAAAAACAAACAAAGCCCCGAAATCGGGGCTTTGTCGAGTATCTTATAATCAGGTTTCTGCTTCGTTCGTTTCCTGAAACTTACAACTTAGATACTATTCTCATTGCTGTTACCCTTAACAATCCCGTTGTGGTTGCCGTTATTTTTAGACGGGATCGTAACCGCAATAGACACAGTGGATGTTGTTCCATCCGACAAACGGGTAACCTCTAAAACGAAATGAACAACGGTATCGAGCTTAGGAGGATCAATTACCCCATCCGTGGTAACAACTGCGCTGTCGGAACTTTTAATCGCAATTGTGAAGCCTTCAGGAACAGCTGGTAAGGTCAACTGCACAGCTTTTCTCTCAGGTTTTGCAATGCTTGTGATTGTCTCAGCTACATCTGCTGCTGTTACCGTTCTTGCAGGCACAACCACTTGAATCTCGCGGGTATCCGCCACGGAACCATCGGATGTTCTCGTCACAGTAAATACCAATGTTACCGTTGTATCGGCTTTAGGCGGAGCAATTGTTCCATCAGCAGCAATAACCTCGCTGTCAGAGCTCTTTATGGCGATTTCAAAACCATCTTCAACAGCCGGCAAAGTCAAAGCTGTTGCATCTTGGGCAGGTGCGTCAACATTTGTTACCGTGTTTGCTGCCTGACCCGCCGTTTTCTCAGCATTTGAAACCATAATCCAGCTGATTTGCGGTTCTGGCGCTCCTGTTACTCGATGCACAGTAACCGTCAATTTGCCGTCTGTAACTTTAACGTTCGTATAACCAAGCGTGTCTTTTGCAGTCGTAAATACATAATTGCTGGTTTTCGTTTCGCCGTTGATCACAATATTCGCTTTACGGCTTCCATTCGTGTACTGATACCAAGGATCATAAAGTCCGGTATAAACATTGTAAACACCATTTTCCAGATCGAACTGGTAAGTTAAATCATCGCCGCTGTTGCTTTTCAGATAACGGAGTGCAGAATACAGATCATCGCCTGCCGATCCGGAAGAATTTGTACCCGTACCTACGTACCCCCATGTTTGTCCCTTTGCCGGATCGTATGCTTGATCGATAGTATCCGGATTCAACAACACATCCTGCATATAGGATGTCATCGCCTGATAATCACTTGTTGCTGCTCCGCCGGCATGTACAAAGTAAGAGTAGGTATCCGGCACAACGTAGACCGTCGTGTTGATGACTTTATCCGCCAAGCCAGAAAGTGTGCCTGTTACTTGAACTACTCCCGGATTAGCAAAAGTAGCAGCTGTTATATTCCAATTTACAGGGGAATTAATTACCTCTCCATTTGACTTTGTAACGTTAACAGTGGAAGGAAATTGAGGCTGCTCACCCAAAATAGTCTGATTAGGCAATTCTGTATTTACAGTAATTTTACCCATGCGGTCTAATTCGGATAATTCCCACTCATCGTACCAGTTCAGTACAATTTCATCATCGTTTCCAAATTCAATCGGCAGCCAAATGTAGCGGGAATCCGCCAAATCAGCTGACTTCCATCTGTCACCCATGTAGATGAATTTTCCTTCCTCTGCATCGACAGGGATGATCGCTGTTCCTTGAGAACTGAATGTCGTAGAACTGCTAGGCGCAAAGTAACGCAATGCTTTCCATTCTCCAAAAATATCGTCAGCTACCGTATACTTTGCAGCATTCGGGTCCCAGCCTGTTGCTCCCGATGATACCATGTAATACTTGCCTTCGTACTTAAATACTTGAGGCGCTTCACGTTGAGCACCAGGGAAAACGCGAACGTAATCCTCTCCATACACGGCTTTATACTCCGTGTCGCGCTCAACATTACCATCTTTGTGCCAACCAACAACGTCTGTGTAAGTGTCGTTTAACTTGGAAATGTACATGGTCAGGTTTTCTTCGCTTGAATAAATGAGGTAAGCTGTACCGTCATCATCCTTGAATAACGTCATGTCCCGTGCCATCCCCGGCTGATTCGGCTGCCCGTTATAGGTTGCATCTTTAGGAGCACGGTCCATACGGAAGCTCTCTCCATAAACAAACGGTCCCGTCGGAGAGTCGCTAAGCGCATAACCAGCCTCAGCTTTTGCGTAATTAGCCGTCGATGTTGCAGTAGGTCCGTCTGTGTGCATCCACATCACGTACTTGCCGGTTGCATCGTTGTAGATCACTTTCGGACGCTCAATAATACGATTCGTACCGATATCATTCAGAATGTCTGCCTTGTCGTCTCGTCCGGCATAAAGCTGAGAGAACTGCGGGTCTGTCTCGAAGGACTCCAGTGAAGCAATTGCCCTAAGAGCTAACCCCTCATCCGTCCAGTTATAAAGATCTGTGGAAGAATAGACATGCACCCCGCGGGCAGGAAGGTAGCCGTCTGTTTTATCCTCTCCGTACCAGTAGTACTTCGAAGTTTTTTCGTCGTACATGATACCCCCGCCATGAGCTTGGATAGGCGCACCATTCGTATCCGTCCATACATCGCCCGGGTTGAAAGACGAATTTACTTTGTACACAATAAGAGACGCTATTGCCTCATTTAAACTCGTAATACTGCTGCGAATTTGCTTTTGATTACTCTCGGTGGAAATGTCTGTTCCGCTTGCAGAAAGCGTCTGTGCGACTTTCTTGACAGCATCAATAACAGTATTTAAAGAATCAACGCTGTACTTCGTGTAGGTTGTATTTGCCGAATAAACAAGCGCCTCTGCGATCTTGTCTTCCAGATCGGACAATGGAATCGTCACGTTCTGGCGGATAATCAAGTAGTTAATCAAAGGATCATTGTAGCTTGACAAGGATGCAGTTGCCGGCCCTTGAATGGCCACGTTTAACTGTCTATCGGAGACATGGATTTTATTGTAAGTAACTTCAGTCTCTGCATTGTACGCTCCGATCGCATAATCACCGGAGAGATTAGTACCTTCAGCAATCATGTTTACGTTTCTGCCGCTCCAAGGATTCTTGTAACCGAAAGTTACATCATAGTCGCCTTCAGGCAGCTCGAAGCTATACTTCAAAGCTTTATCTCTTACTTGAGTACCGCTGTAATACCGTAGAGAACCGGACTTACTGCTCGAATCGCTTACAGAAGTCTTGCTTGTGGCCGGATTATTTAAGCCCCAATACTTGCCGGACACTGGATCAGCACCGTACGCCTGTTCTGTTACAGACGACAGCAGACCAAACTTATCAGTGCCTTCTACCGTTGCCGGTGTCGGGTCGCCTGCATTCACGAAGTAAAGAATGTAGTCATTATTTTTGAGCTCTTCATTCGTGAACGGCAGATTGGGGTTAATCGCATTCACCGCTGCCTCAGAAGCATGGGCTAAAGGGATGGATAACGGTGCTGACAATGCCAGCATACAACCAAGTGCTGCAGATACCCATTTCTTCGAAAGTGGAAATAACAATAGTACTCCTCCTCAAGAAAGTTTAATTAATATACATCTTTGACCGTTCGAATGTATGCGTTTCCAACCCTGGCTGACTAGAAGGTCACTCCGAATGATAACGGAGTTACATCGTATCATCAACTGAACAATATGGACTGGAATGAACTGCCGTCTTTCCGCAGTATAACGGCTGATTTGGAGTTGAAATGTTCATATAAGTTCAATTTGTTCATACATCCAGTGCATAAAAAAGTACCCTATCCTGATCATTAGTCTACGAATATAACCCAGCCGACGGCCTCTTTTTCCTCACTGTACGTTCGTTTGAGGGGTACGATAACTTATTCTGAAGGGGGGATTCCAATATGGGCCGAAAATAAAACAGCGGCTTCCTGAACACATAACTCATGTTCTAGACTGCCGCTGTAATGGACCTTAACTGATTGATACCGCGGATTGGCATCTCCGGTCAATCAGTATCTCTACCTCTATATCCGCCAATGCTTTTCTCAAATAACTCGATTTCCAGCGTCTCATTTTCTAAGGAAATGATCGCCGTACGCTTATCTTTTATCGTAACCTGAAGCCGGCGGCCCGATGGCCGTTTCGGATAGAGCAGCACTGTAAATCCGTCCTTTGCATCCGCAGTAGCCCTAATATAATCCATCATGCTTACCTGCTTATGCCCGCTCTCGAAGAATGGCGTCGAGCGGCCTTTTTCCAGCTGGATCCCGTTGATTGGACTAATAAACACCGTTTCCAAATCCACATTATATACGCCTTCCGAGTACACCCGGCTGCCGTCAACGACGTCGGATTGTTTAGCAGCGACGGGCAAGTTGAACAACACCTCACCGTCAAAATCGTCCACGGTGTCGCGAATGAGATACAAATCCACCCATTTAAAATACCGCACGTGACGGATATGTCTGCCGCTTCCTTCCGGGTTCAGGATCTCGATCGTAATCGTCTCCACGTCGCCGCCAATGCTGCATTCGATAACCTTGCTGGTTCGAGGGACGTCGACCCAGCCGCGCTCCAGGCTGTAGGTGCCCGCACTTAAATTAATCTCTCCGAGCCCGCTCTTCTCGATATGCGTCCGCTTCGTCGAAAACTGCATGCACGCATGCGAATACGAACTGATATGCCAGCTCGTGCTGCTGTCGAAATAGCCTTCGATTCCAGAATCCATAACGATCGGAATGGAGTCCTTGTAGATGATAAACGAGCCTTGATCGAGATGGCCGTGGCCAATCGGTTGAGGACTGGACATAATAGCGAAATAACTCTGTTCCATGCTGCCGAAGTTATTGCGGAATATATAAATGCCAGCATGGGTCAAATCGTTCGCGGAACCCATTACAAGCGGGCTCTCCGGTATATACGAATCGCCTTTGCCTAGCATATTATCCAGGACGATTCCTTCGCCCCAAAGATGCTTGAACGGCTTGCCTGCCAAACGCCAAGTATGGTACATCCTGTCCGCGAGCGGCTTGTCGATTCGTTCGATATCGCCCAAATACGTGCCGAAGCTGCCGAATTCCGAGCCTCCGCTTAATGAGTGATCGCCGAACGGCGGTGTTGCGATGCACCCGCCGAAATAACGGTACGACGGCGTTTGCGTCCGCAGGCTGAATCCGAACATGCCGGCCAGCGGCGTAGTCTCGAACCAGTTTTCTCCCATGACGTGCGCAACCACTTTGGCGTAACCGGCAAACCTCTCCAGCGCCGCATGATGGTAGCGGATAGATTCCGGCCAGGAATTATCGGGATTGACGGTCAGACTCAATTGGGAATGCAGAACCATATGCGCGTTGTACAGCCATGCTTTCCGATTCGGAAAATCGTCGAGTACAAGCATCATATAGGCCGTCCCTGCGCACATATCGGTCTGCCAGTTGCCGCTTCCGTGCTGGGCCGACTGAGGCGAAAGCTCCGTCCGGTCCCTAAGATCAAGCATGTAGCGCAGCAAATATTCAACCATGGCATACAAGCGATGCTTCTCCTCTACAGTGAACACGCCCGCTTCCTTGATTAAGGAATACGTCACGGCCGCGCTGCACAGCAAGCGGCCGCCCTGCACGGCTCCGTAAGAGTCGCTGCCCTGGGGCCGCGTATTGGTCACGAGCCAATGCTCGGCACCCTGGCAAAAATCGTTCATCGTATATAATATTTCATGTTTTGCTTTCAAGGCATAAGTTCGGTCTTCCGTAAAGGCATATTGGATCGCATCGCACTGCATCGTCAGTTGAAAACAGGAGTTGGCGAGCGATGATTTCCGGTTGAACAGATACTCGAACTGGCCGACGACTTGACCCTCCTCGTCCTTGAAGACGATGACAGTCTTTACGCCCTTCTTCAGCTTACCGTCTATTTTTGCGGCAAACGTGAGCGTATATCCGCTTCCACCGTCAACGGCAAACTCTTCGTCATACGTCCACGCACCTTCATCCTCACGCGTCGGATTGCATAAATAAATCGACCGGTTCAGCACCCCCTCCTTGTAGGAAAAGGACATCTGCGAGGAGGGATTCACCGTATTCGCGCCGGACCTGTCGCCGCCTCCGCTGAAAGGATAGGCATCCTCCCATTTCAGTACCGGACTGCCCTTTCGCGATTCCGGTTTCCAATGAAACGGCGTGCCCTCTCCTTCATCAAAGCCGCCATTGCGAACGTCCAGGCTGCCCCCGCTAGCGGATAGAATGTCCAAATTGTCAATCCACACATGGCCGAGCCCGTCCAGTTCGTTTTCTTCAGAAGGAAGAATAAAAGAAAGCTCCGCCTTAACCGCTTTCTCCGGGGCGGCGAAGTTGACGATTTTATCCGTCGAACTCCAGACGTAGAATTGCTTGTTGATTTCGCCGTAATCCGTCTCTTCGTTCATGAATAAAGCCGCAGCCTGCTCAATATAAGCCAAACCGCAGCTGTCCGCGATCCGCTTAATTTGTTCCCGCTGCGCCCTTATCAATTCGTCCTTCTCCGCGTTTTCCTTCACCTCTTGCAGCTCGTCTTTCGTCAAATAGAGCATTGAGGAGTAATCGTTATCCGTCCGCAGCACTTTGGAATAGCGGAAGTCTCTTATCCGGTTAAAGCACTTTACGATTGCGCGGGCCAACAAGTCACTGCGATCATCCCCTGCAGCAGCAGCCCGAGCCGCCTTCACGCATTCGACGGACCGGACGAGCTCGTCTCGAGCATCGGCATCATAGCTCCCGATCTCACGTCCGATTTCAGCTCCAGCAAGCAGAGCTTCGGCTTTGGCGATGACAAAATCGGCTTTGACGGGAAGCTCCCGTTCGCCTCCACAGCGTATGTCCTGCTGCTCGAACCACGACAGCGCAGGCTCCAAGCCGTATTCATGGTACACGCGCCCTTCGTTATAGGACGGGACCATCGTGAAGCGCCGCGTTGCAAATCGGATCGCGCCATCGGTTTCCGGCGCCATAAATTCGCGGTTTCTGACGAATGGAATATGCTCACTGCCTTCCAGTGCCGCTTCGGCAGCCTCAACCATATCGGTCAGAGCCAGCTTTGCCCCGTCCGTATAATAATCGCTCTGGGCTGATAGCAGAAACTTTGCCCTTTTTACCAGCTCTATTAAATGTTCGCTTGGTTTTACTTGTGTCATCGTTTTGACCACACATCCCTTTTACTTGTACTCCAAATAAGGTTAGCATGCAGCTGCAAGCAGGGATATGTACTTATTTCAGCATAATGTACGGTTTTTTAAGGATATAGGCAGAAACGCTTCCCTGAGATCCCACTTCGGGTGTTCTCCGTATTGCTTGGACCGCATAATTGTACAGCGCCTAGGTCGAGTTTCGCGACGCAGAAGATTTTATCTTCAGATCCCGCTCTCTTGCTCCAATAGGTTTTGCAGCTTGAGACAACAACCCTGCAATAGTTACGCCGATGAGCACGACAATTAAAGCGCTAAGCAGTCCTACGGACTCGCCGATCATACCCAAGATCGGCGGACCGACAAGAAAAGCGATATAACCAGCCGTAGAGACAGCTCCTACCCTTGCAGCCACTCCACGCGGATCGTCTCCAGCGGCAGACAAACCCACTGGAAATCCAAATGCAGCCCCGAGTCCCCAAAACACAACCCCTATGACAGCAAATGTATAATTTGACCCCAGCATGACAATGAGCAATCCAATGACGGCTAATAAAGCAGAGGCCCGCAAAACGGTTACTCTCCCGAACCTGTCGAGCAGTACACCGCCAACTATGCGGCCTATGGTCATCGCGGCTACAAACAGACCATAAGCAAAAGATCCCGTGGCCGGTGTGACATTGTAGCCATCCACCATAATTAACGGCAGCCAATCATTGGCAGAGCCTTCCGCAAAAGCCATTCCCATCACGATGATTCCGATGAAGATCGTCCTCGGCTCTTTCCAAACGGCCATGCGCTCCAAAGCAGTCATTGGCGGCGCAGCTGCATCGGCCTTACTGTCTTGGCCTGTACCTGCGGGTACAAATCTGTACACAAAGATCCCGGACAAAATCACAATAATCGCCACTAGCGCCAAGTGAACAATAACTGGAATGTCTGCCTTTGCCACAGCTGATCCTGTCATCGCCCCTAGAAGAGCCCCCATGCTAAATGAGGCGTGAAAACCCGTCAGCAGCGTTTTTTTGACGGCATGCTCGACAGCCGTCCCTTCTACATTCATGGCTACGTCGCATATCGCACTTCCAAAACCTAAAACAGCCAGCCCCAGGAAAACAACGATGCTATGTTGAAGCCATGAACCGCCTATACCCACATTGATAAGTCCCATCGTGCTGACTATTACACCAGCTGCCATGACATAGCGCCCGCCTCTGCGTGCAATGAGATGACTGGCGCAAAGCAGCCCAATAATGGAACCTGCAGCAAATCCGAAAATAATCCACCCCATCTGAGCCGTAGTAGCCCCCAATGTATCCCGGATCGCAGGTGTACGCGATACCCATGATGCAAGGGCAAAACCGGGTAGAGCAAAAATGACATAGATGGCGATACGCCATAGTTTAATTTGCCGGACATTTAATGACTTTTCCATTCGAATCTCCTCTTCACCGTTCACTTATTAAAGATCTTTAATTAGTATGCGAACTTACATTTAAAGTCGGTATACAATCATAGGATCAGCATTGCAGCCATCCGCCATAATTAACGGAAGCCACTCATTCGCTGAGCCTATCGCAATGTTGGCCATTGCCACAGCTGATCCTGCAATTTCCCCTAAAAGCGCTTTACGAATCTATTCATCTCGTTTCACTTTCAATTGATCCCGATGCCTAACATATTCCTTATCGTAAGTTGATGTAATCCATTGCTATAATCTGCCTCCCAGTCCCTGACGATAAGCGTCGGCAAATTATCTTTCGGAACATAGAGAGCACTTTGGGTCATGATATTGCTAAGATCATGCTCGGTCATATCCGTACTGCAAAAAATGATCTTATGAGGATTAAGCGTTGCAACAAAAACGGCGACCAAACGACCCATGGCATCTATCAGCTTGGGATGGTTCTGATAAGTCTCCTGTTTGACAGAACGATCTTTGACAGCCTGATCAAAGTTACGCGTATCATAAATGGGAATAAATGAAACTTCACCTGAAAAAAAGGTTTTTCCTCTCACAAGATCACCGTTAACGATAATCCCGGCACCTGGTCCATTTATACCTAAGTATAGGTATACAAGAGAAAGACTCTTATCATTGCCTAAGCTGTCATGATATCCAAGCACAGTTGCATTCATATCATTTTCCACTTGAACCTGAATAGAATAACGTTCTTGATAAAAAGCTTTAAAATCAAAGTCCTTAAACTTTTCATAATCGGGAATGTGAAAGACACGCCCATTATTAACTGCACCCGGGACTCCGAATGTAAGAGCGCGTATATTAGGGTAGCGTTCTAACCATGCCGCAATTTGTTTGTTCAATGCTTCGGGCCCATCCTGTAAAACTCCCGGTTGCGGCTCCTGAACGATTACTTCACCAATATAATTAAGGAGTGTATAGGTCGAATGATCTTTCTCTAGATATACGGCCAGCCCCAGCATATGGGAAGGATTTAATTTATATTTTTGCGGACGCCTGCCGCCACTGGATTCTCCTAACCCTGTAAGTAAAATCTCTCCCTGTTCCTTCATTTCTTCAACTGCTTTGCTGATTGTGGGAAAGCTGATTCCCGTTTTTTGCGC
This sequence comes from Paenibacillus sp. J2L1-98, assembly GCF_056269405.1. Taxonomy (NCBI): domain Bacteria; kingdom Bacillati; phylum Bacillota; class Bacilli; order Caryophanales; family Paenibacillaceae; genus Paenibacillus; species Paenibacillus sp. J2L1-98. Next base: position 812,914 of record NZ_JBWDNW010000001.1, read on the forward strand.
TATTTCAACCTTGGTCGACTCATGATGATTGTAGAGAGTCTTACGAATTTGTTGACGAATCATTTCGCCCATCATTTTGGGATTAACAAACGGCAGTTTGACTGAATTCACCCCCCTAACTTATTAAAGATCTTTAATTACTATGCGAGTTTATCATAATTATAGGCGGAATACAATTATTTGAAAGCTCAGATACTTTGTTTGTATTTGGGGAGCACATAATGATGATGAAAACAAGGAGTATGCCTCTATGCAGCGAAGTGTAAGGGGATGAATCCGCTCATACAGAAAGGAATAGGATCAATGACGCTAACTATTCAAAATGTAATCGATCGGCTGCGCTCGTCCGTTCAGCCGATTGAGAACACGGTCGACAATTTGGATCCGGGCAGCCCGGATACCGAAGTCCGTGGAATCGCGACGACGTTTATGGCAACGCAGCAGGTCATCGAGCAAGCTTTGTCCTTGGGCGTGAATTTGCTTATTTCCCATGAAGCCGCCTATTACAGCCACCGGACGACGAGCGGCCTGCCGCCCGGCGATCCGGTCTATCAGAACAAGCAAAACCTTCTTCAGCAATCCGGCATCGCCATCTACCGGCATCATGATTATTGCCACAGGACGGAGCCCGATCCCATCATGTCCGGTTTGCTCAAGAGTCTGAATTGGGAAGCATGCGTGGAGGAAATGCTGCCTGCGGCGGCAGTGCTTCGTTTACCTGAAATGCGTGCGACGGAAATCGCGGAATACATCAAAACACAGCTATCCATCCCCTATATACGGATCGCTGGCGATCCGTACATGACGTGCAGCCGCATTGGAATTCTTGTGGGCTACAGAGGCGGAGGCATAAACGCCATTCCTCTCTACCGCGAGAAGGGGCTCGACCTGATTATTGCCGGCGAAGGACCTGAGTGGGAAACACCCGAATATGCTAGGGACTCTGCCTATCAGGGCGTTCCGAAATCGCTGCTTGTCATGGGACATGCAGAGAGCGAAGAGCCCGGCATGCGTGATTTGGCAGAACGGCTGAAGGAATCGTATCCCGGTCTGCCCGTTCACTTTATACCGGTTAATCCGGTGTTTCAGGTGGTTTGAGCCGGAAGGCGTATGCAAACACCTATCCGATCAGCCCGAAATGAAGGTTAACCAAATAAAACGAATAGCCCAGGAATCCAACTGGATCCCGGAGCTATTTCCCCGTTGCGGCTAGTGCATGCCATTTTGCTGCTTAAAAATCTTCCTCAGACTGACGGACCTTTCATTTGAAGAAAAAAAGAGACAGCTTACGGGACTCCGAATCAATGTTACCATGGTTATGTATGCGGATATGATGCTGCTTCCTCTGTACCTTCAGAGTGCCCGCGGCTATACCGCTCTGGAGTCCGGCTTGCTGTTGCTCCCCGGCGCGCTTCTGATGGGCTTCCTGATGCCGGTCGCCGGAAAACTGTTCGACCGGTTTGGGGCGAAATGGCTTTCCATCATCGGAATGGTCATTTGACCGTGATGACGGCAGGAGGAGCAAAAGGAGCTACGCAAGAGCATATGACTTATTGGCTAAATAAAAAGACGCTAGTCATTAACTGATTAGCGTCTTTTTGCTTCGTTAATAGGCTGTCCAGCCGGCATCTGCCGTAATCGTGGTGCCGTTGACGAAGCTTGCTTCATCAGAGGCCAGGAACAGAGCAACTCGCGCGATCTCTTCCGGCTCACCCAGACGCGGGTTAATCCCCATACCGCTCGATGCACGTTCGGCACCGAATGGATTTGGTGCATTAATAGACGTGCTGATATTCGTTTTCACAGCGCCTGGCGCAATAGCGTTGCACCGAATACCGAGCCCGGCATACTGAAAGCCGACATTCTTCGTAAATCCGACGACGGCATGCTTAGATGCGGTATATGCAGCACCCGCACGTGAACCGAACAGTCCGCCATTCGAGGCGATATTCACGATGACGCCTCTCTTCTTTTCCGTAAAGATTGGAAGCACTTTACGCGTTGTTCGCATTGGACCGGTCGTGTTGACTGCAAAAACCTTTTCCCAAAGCTCATCCGTCAATTCCCCGGCAGGAACGAAATTGTCCATAATTCCTGCGTTGTTTACCAATATATCCACCGTTCCGAATTCGCCCGCCGCACGATCAATCAGCTGCTGCACATCCTCTTCAACGGCAACATTGGCTGCTACCGCAATCGCACTCCCGCCTTTTGCTTCGATTCCCATAACAACTTTATTTGCATTCTCAAGATTTAAATCCGAAATAACTACCTTTGCTCCTTCTTCGGCAAAGAGCTCTGCGATCGCTTTACCCATACCCGATGCAGCCCCTGTAACAATCGCGACTTTTCCGGAAAGCTTCATTCAACTTACCTCCAATTTTAATGTTATAATAAACACAGTGTTGAATAACGAACATCTGTTATAATCAGTATAATGAATCACTGAAAAGGCTTGCAATCAATAAAAAACGTTTAATTGATGACTAAACAACAAACATAATTGATATGTATATTAGATGAAAAGGAAGTTCGATCGAAATGAATCAAACCACCTCTAAAAGTGATCCAAGAATCATTCGCAGCAAAAAGGCTTTAAGGGAAGCCTTGCTTCAACTTATGGCCCAAAAACCGTTTGCCTCCATTTCGATAACCGATATTGTCAAACAAGCAAAGTATAACAGAGGGACGTTTTATGCTAATTATGTGAATAAAGAGGATCTCCTGGGCGATATGATCTCCGAATTAATTAAGGATCTGCTGCAATCCTTTCGAGCGCCTTATGAGAAAGTAAATGTATTTTTCCCCCACGAGCTGCATGCGAATTCGATCATGATTTTCGAACATATTGCCCAGCACTCAAATATTTACACCATTCTCGCAAGAAGTGAAGTGCTTCCTATTCTAAAGGAAAAGATATTTGTTTCGTTGAAGCAAATATTAAAGGAGGAGTTAGTTTCCGAGGACTCCGATGTTGATCAAGAATTGCTTGTCATCTATTCGCTTCACGCGCTGCTTGGGCTGATCTTTCACTGGATCGAGAGCGGGTTTATCCACTCCCCTTCTTATATGCAGGAGCAGCTTGTGAAAATTTTAAATCAGCGGCCATCAAGCGCGAAGTTGTCCATCAAGACCAAACAATAACAAAATATTACCGGCATACGAATAGTTCATTTTTCTCCGGCAAGTCAAAAAAAACAGCCTGGCATCGCTGCCGGCCGTCTAGTTATGCTTCATTTGTTCCAAATACCACCAACATGCTTTTGCGATCCTTCTTGCTTCCGAACGAAATGCGCTTAATTCAAACTCCTTTTGAAATGCCTGTAACACGACGTCAATCAGAGAAATGTTCAACTCGTCTTGAAGAACCAAAGAAAGAAGCCCTCTTGTCATTTCCTTTGTTTTGACAGGTTCTTTCGATTTTTGAACGGATCGATTAAATGTTTGCAAATCATTGGCAATCATGTTCTTATCCATCATCATATGATTCTCATTGGAGCTGATCCGCGACAGGCTGTGAAAGTCAATGATATGTTCTTGTCTTTCTTGCATTGTTCTCAGCAATACCTCGATATAGTTCAGCACCCTGGGAACCAGCTCTTTCCATTTGGGCTGCTCAAGATGAAAGTTTCTCCATGTATTCGCGATTTGATGCAGCATGCCGAAGCAGAGAATCGATCCCTCATAAGCATAAGGCCTAACGGGTCTGCCATTGTCGTTCATCGGAACAATCCGTGATTAAGTTTGCTCTCCAATTCCATCCGAAATTTGATTCATACAGAATTATTGCTCAGGAGAGAGCTTTAAGTTATCCGTTCTTGAACGAGCCGCTTTTTCCTTGATTTTAAGTTCTTCCATTACGGACTCGCCTTCAATGTCCAGATTAGGGAGAATGCGGTCAAGCCATTTAGGCAAATACCTTGTTTTTGGTTATATCAAGCTATAGTACGAATTTTTGTGTTATGGCATTCGATAAAGTCTATGCAGCTGTCTTTGATTTGCCCATGCTGGCGTTAGACGCATCGCGATATTGCGAATCCGGCTGAGCATAGGACTGCTGAGCTGGGCGATGCGGCCCAATGCATAAGAATTCGCAGCAATTTGCTGCACCCTGGGCATTCGAATTCGCTCATATAGCTGGAACGCCTGCTCTGGGCTGCTCGTTTGGCGCAAGACTTCGGACAATACCGCTGTATCCTCCAATGCTTGGCAGGCACCCTGTCCAAGGTTCGGGGTCATCGCGTGCGCGGCATCTCCCATTAGCAGCAGTCGTCCATATGCAAAATTGTTCAGCGGCGGAGTATCGATGATATCACTTTGGAGTACGTTAGCAGCTTGAACGCTGTTCAGAATCTGAGAAATTGGGGAATGGAGGTTGGAAAATCGGGCTCGCAGTTCTTCAACGGTTATTGCTGCCAGCTTACGGTCGCGCTCTGTGGCTTTAAGCAGCGCATACCAATATACCCTTCCTCCACTGAGCGGCACTACTCCGAATCGGCCGAGCGGACTCCACGTTTCACTAAAATACGATTGCGTGAGCTCTGCCTTCGTTATGCCTCTCCAGCAGGTATAGCCTGCATAGCGTATTGCAGAGGCTGCTCCCAGTTGTTTACGAATCACGGAATGGATGCCGTCGCAGCCGAGCACCGCTTCCGATTCCCACTCTGTTCCGTCTTCAAGCACAAGCACGGGCTTGTTTAATGTCTCTGTTAATTTCACGCTGCTTGCTCTTTGGCCGAAATGTACGGTGCCCTGCGGTAAGAATTCCAATAGAAGAGAATACAGCTCCGCTCGGGTGAGGGAAACCAGCGGACCTAAGGCACTGTTCGTGGCGGTGCGTGTTAATATGCCGCCGTTTCCTGAAAAAATACGCATTTCACCAGCTCTATGACCAAGCTCCAGAACCCGCTGGCGGAGTTTAGGATGAAGCCTGTTTAATGCTTCGAGCGCGTTAGGAGCGAGGATGATACCCGCACCGGCCGGCTTCATCTCCGCGTAGCGCTCAAAAACCTTCACTTGGTGGCCGTGCTGATGAAGCGCAATGGCGGCAGACAATCCGGAAATGCCTCCTCCAGCGATGGTCCATATTTTATTCATCCTTACTTACCCTCCTTTAGAGCTGCTGGACATCCCGTGCCATACGAGCTCGACCTGATCAATCAAGCTTGACTTCAGCTCAGCGACTTGAATTACACCTCCTGCGAAGCTCACAAGCACTTGAAAATAAAGGCCTGCCAAGACGCGGGCTGCGAGCTCTGTCCGGCACTCCCGGGACATTTGCCCCAGCTGTTTAGCTTCTTCGAGAAGTGGTACTAGCGCCTCCTTAAAGCTGTGCATGATCGTCACTTCCTCCCCAAGCATCTCCGGGGAGCGAACCATTTCCGCTAAAGTTATGCGCAGCAGCTCCGGATGAGTCGTATAGCGTTCCGCTAAATCACAAAACAAAGCGGCAATTTTGTCCTTAATCAGAGGAACCCCGCTATGAGCGGCAAGGCTCTGTCTGAGCACTTCCATTTGCGAATGACCCAGGTGAAGAAGCACGGCTTCCTTTTTCGCAAAATAATTATAAAAAGTTCCCTTTGCGATTCCGCAGGCTGCTGTAATTTCATCTACCGTGACATTATCAAACCCTTTGGCCATGTATAGCTGCATGGCCTTCAAATATATGTTTTCCTTCAGCTCTTGCTTCCGGGAGGATCGAAGCATTACATAAGCCCCTCTCATTAATGACTACAGTCAATAAATGACCATGGTCATTATTATAGTGTGCTATGGAATTTTTTACAAGCGAACACCATTTAATTTCTGTTGATCATGCGGCAGCAAACACATTTTCGATCTTGTCCCCGAACCCAATCCAAAGCTCAAAACTTAATTCTCTAATTTCTGCTTAGGACATTGAAAAATAAAAAAAACCCTTAATTATCAAGGGTTTTGACAGTTTGTACTTGGTGGAGACCAGGGGGACCGAACCCCTGACCTCATTAGAGAATTTCCCGCCTAAGATACAACGAAATGAGCGATCCTCGAGATCTTTCCCAGTATTGTCGAACTTTTTGATATTGTGAACAAGATTCGATGTAAAAAAACGCTAATCGCAGCGGGCGCGCCCTGCTCGATCCAGTTCTCCTTGTTATAGCCTAATAATTACACGTAATCCTTAGTTTCATTAGCTGATTGAATATTGTTCATATCTTTCTTCTGGGGTTGAGCGTTTTATTTACCGAATTCACGGTCGCGCGATGTCTAGAACATCCCAATAGGAGGGCTTGGGGTTATGCCCCCTATCAAAGAGGAATGGCCAGTTTTTTCTGCCTTTCACCGGAAAGTTATCCAACCACGTATAATCATCGGCCGCTCCCCAGAAAGTCACGGACGTAATCCATTCGCTGTATTCCTTAAACAGTTGGAAAAATTGCTTGTAACGTTCCGCTTGCCGCACAAGCATCTCTTTGGTCGGCGCCAACAGATCGGTTCGGCGGTCGTCATGCTGAAATACGGATACGTCCAGCTCCGTAATATGCAGCTTCATGCCGAGGCTCGCATACCTTTCGATAGCATGGCGGATATCGTCAAGGGTCGGATGTTCCAGGTTCCAGTGCGCCTGAAGCCCGATGCCGTGAATCGGCACGTCCTTTTCCTTCAACGACTTCACCAAGGTATAGATTTTTTCTCTCTTCTCGGGTACCGATTCGTTATAATCGTTGTAAAACAGCAGCGCTCCCGGGTCCGCCGCATGCGCGTATTCGAACGCTTTCACAATAAAATCCTCGCCGGCAATGTCAAGCCACTTCGACGGTCGGAGCAGCTCCCCGCCGCTGTCTGATACCGCTTCGTTCACGACATCCCACGCATAAATGTTTCCCTTATATCGAGTAACGACCGTGTCGATATGCGATTTCATCCTTGCCAGCAGCGTTTCGCGATCAACTGCGCCGCCGGAGCGATCCTCGAACACCCAATCAGGCGTTTGATTGTGCCATACGAGCGTGTGGCCCCTAACCGCCATGCCGTTTGCTTTCGCGAACGCCATCAAGCGGTCCGCATCCTCGAACGTATACCGGTCTTCGGCAGGATGCAGGCTCACGAACTTCATTTCGTTCTCCGCCGTTACGCTATTGAAATGATTCGTCAGCAGCTCGCGCTGCGTCACTAACGTCTTGGGATTGACGGCCGCTCCTATTAAGAACTGCTGCCCGAACGCTTCGTGCAGCTTAGTTGAACCGTCTATGCGTGAATCTACCACGTCTACGCGCCTCCTCTTCCTATTCATCGCTTCAAGCAAAACAACCATAGGCAAGTTCTTTACACCAAAAGTGTATCGCCCATATGCAGCGGCAGCAACCTGTCGATTGTTTGTTTATTTACCCGGCAAGTAATAGATTTTACGCATAAGGATCGATCGTCCGGATCGTTCCGTCCTCGTTATATTGCAGTTCCGTATATTTGACGCACCGCTTGTGGTTGACGCCGCCGGACAGGGAGCAGTCATGATAGAACAAGTACCATTTGTCTTCAAACTGGACGATGGAGTGATGGGTCGTCCAGCCGATGACCGGCGTAAGAATCGTTCCTTTGAAGGTGTACGGGCCCATCGGATTCCGGCTGACGGCGTAGACGAGCTTATGCGTGGTCCCTGTAGAGTAAGAGAGGTAGTACCAGCCGTTATGCTTGTGCACCCACGGTCCTTCGAAATAGCGCCGTTCCTCGTCGCCGGCCGCAATCGGCTTGCCTTCTTCGTCGACAATCGAGATTTCCAGCGGAGCCCCCTGGAGCGAGAGCATATCCTCACTCAGCAGCGCGACCTGCGGGCCAAGCGCCGGAGCTTCCTCAGCAGGCTCCTTTCCTTCCGGATCGAAGACGCCGTTCTGCCATTTTTCCAGCTGGCCGCCCCATAGCCCTCCGAAGTAGATATAAGACTTGCCGTCCTCGTCTACCAATACGGCCGGATCAATGCTGAAGCTGCCCTCCATGTAAGTCGGCTCCGGTTTAAAAGGTCCTGCCGGCGAAGGGCTGGTCGCTACGCCGATACGGAATATGCCGTCATGGTCCCGCGCAGGGAAAAACAAGTAATAGATGCCGTTCTTAAACGCGGCGTCCGGCGCCCAAAGCTGCTTGGATGCCCACGGAATATCGTTAAGATGAAGAACTTGGCCGTGATCGACGACTGGAGACGCGGGATTGTCCATGGACAGCACATGGTAATCCTCCATAGCGTATTGGTCCCCATTGTCATTGGAGAGTCTGTCGTGGTCAAGGTCATGCGACGGGTAAATATAAATTTTGCCCTCGAATACATGCGCGGAAGGATCGGCCGTAAAGATATGGGTAACAAGCGGTTGATTCGGTTTCGGTATTTGATTCATGCGAATTCTCCTTTTCTTGTGGATGTCGGATATATAAAGTGTAGGGCCTGCCATTTGCGAAAACAACCTGTCGATTCATAGATAAAATCCTCGATCGAGCTACACAAACCAAAAATTACGAAAAAGGAATAAGCACCTTCGACCCTTTCACAGAAAAAGAGAGGCATCCTTCTTAGCTGGATCAGCCTTCGGAACTGCCTCTCTATCGTTATTCATGGATCAGCATCCGGTTACTCCAACACCTTGTATTCGAAGCCCGAGAACGAGGCCGTCCCGCCGATTCCCTTTGTAGAAAATAAAAACAACCCAATGCGGCAGCCCATAAAATGATCCAGCTTGTACACCATATGGTGCGTAATGCCGAGCCGCGTCCATTCCTCGCCGTCCAGATAATCAAACATGCACTCGTCCGCATTGTTTACGAAATTGCCATATGCCTTCAGAGTAATTTTATCTCCATTCACAGGAATCCTGGCATGCTCGGTTCCCGGCTTATTGTCCACCAGATTTCCGCCTATCGATTTATCGTCGGTGCCTCTGGCAAGCATCACCAAATAATCGGATTTGGATTCATTTCGTTTCCGCTCCTTCCCTAAACCTGTTTTACAAGGACATTAGTGGATACATTGGCCAATTCACTATTGAGGTCCTTATCCTCCGTCAAATCCAGCACGGGGTATCCGTCAATGTCGAAGTGTACGCGGCGCAAGCCGGAGCCTCTAGGCGCATCAACGCCTGGTCTGGCGTGGTAAGTATTCCATATCATTCCGTCCTCGTCCATAACGTAAGAGTTATGGCCGGGACCGTATTCGCCCGTAACGCTTCTGGATGTGAGCAGCGGATAATTCCCCTTCGTCCAGCTGGCGGAATTCAACAAATCCGCGTCCGTATCGGCGGTCAGGAGTCCCACGACATACGTGGCATCTACGGCAGCGCTGGCGAAGGTTAGAAACAGCTTATCATTCCTGATCAATGCAAACGGCCCTTCATCGACAAAGGTGTGGTTATTGGCCCAGCCGTACTCGGGCTTCGTCAGCAGCAACGGATCGCTAGTAAGCTTCCATGGCTCCTTCGGATCCAATTTGGCGATATATATCCATGCGCCAAGATCAACCGGCATAAACTGACGCTCCGACCAGGCTGCATAATACTCTCCGTTCAGCTGAATAACGGTCATATCGAGGGAGATGACCTTGCCCGCTTCGCATAAATCGGTACCGTCTTTCCTGACCACACGCCGAGGCATCGACCAGTCTGCCGCGCAGGTTGGGCTGCCCTCTTTGCTCAGCTTCATCACATGGCACTCTTCATATAGAAATTCGCCTGTCGTTGCCGCGTGAAAGATGTACAGGTCATCCTCAATCATATGAATTTCCGGCGCCCATAGAAGACCTTTAATATGGTCGTAGGTCTTCGTGTCAAGGATTAACGATTCCTCGGCATTTGCGAGACCGGGTATCGTATCCGCTTCCCTTATATAAAGGGTTTGATTGTGGTCGGCATCGTTGGTCGCGATGAAATAATATTTACCGTTCCATTTGGCAATACAAGGATCCGCGCGGTTGACCGCAATCGGAAATTCGTAATGATCCTGATGAACCGTTCCGGTAATCCGATAAGTTCCTGCATTATTCCAATTAACCGCTTCCGTATTCCAGTCTACTCGCTTGGAAGCCGTCGTTCCGTCACTATAAACCGCGGTCGCCCGGATTTTCTTCAAATCTTCTGCTGATGCCGCTGCGACGGAGTCCGGAACTTCGATTGCGACATTCGTAGGAACTGTTAGCTTGCACACAAGACGGCGAGCCAGTTCCCGCGGGACGCGGATCGCATTGCGGGGCATGATTCCTTCGATGTCCGCAGATATGAGATCCAGAGCAAGCGCTTCCGCTTTTTCCGGCGCCGACGCTGCATCCAAGTCGAACATATCCGTGACAACGTTCCGATAGCAGCCCCCATATTCATCGCTCCAGCGGATCGCATAAGCTTTTTCCGTTTCGTCATACTCACAGGACACGTCATGGACATAGGCATCGCCCTTTAGGTCAATGAGCCCGATTTCTTTATACTGCAGCAGATCAGATGTCGTAAAGAAAAGAACCGACCCTCTGCTTTGTTCGTCTTTTTGACCATCCGCTTCCGTACGTACGGCAACCACGCCATAAGCGCCGCCTTCCATAGGGAAGAGATACGGATTTTTCAGGCTTTTTGCGTTCATCGTCCCGTTCTCGTTATCCGTCGCTTTGGCAAACAAAACGCCGGAATTGTGATTCAAAGACCGGTATTGCGTTCCGTCTTCGCTATACGCAAGATGCATGCTGTACGCCAGCCTCGCGGCATAAATAATGTCCTCCTGCGGCACCCTCGTATAGCATAGGACATAGTTCCCTTCATTTTTCGATTCTGCTATCATGGTAGTCAGCTCACCCTTTATTGATAATTTCGACTATTATTGCGCATGCGGCGCTTTGGCCAGCCCACTCGAGTATTGGCATTTTTATTGATTTTACAATGAAATTATAAAATAGCGGCATTAGCCAAACAATGATCTATGCTGACAGAAATTTGATATATTCTACGATTGGAGAATCGAATGACTACGATCTATTACGTCGGTAACGATACCGCCCATCCCGGAGATTTTGTGTATGACGTACCGGAAGGCCATGACTTCTGGGTGCTCATTCTCACGCTCACGTCAGCCGAGTTCTGGGTGCAGGGAGGAATGAAGGAATACCCGGCCAACTGTGCCGTGTTATTTCCTCCTCACCAAAAGATTTTGTACCGCGCCTGTACGGACAAATTCGTCAACGATTGGGTCCGGTTCGAGTCTGCGGAGTCCTACGTGACGGAAACCGCGCTGCCGCTCGGCGTTCCCATCCCGTTGCCGGATCCCGGCTACTGCCGTCAATTGTTCCAGCTGCTTGCAACCGAAAATTTTTTTAGCTGCGATTATCGGGAGCTTTCGATTGACTACTTGCTCAGACTATTATTCAACAAGCTTCTGGAAGCTTCCCAATCGAAGGAAAAAACGCCGCATTACCAACAGCTTCTGGACTTGCGCAAAAAGATTTACCATAATCCCGGCCATCCATGGACCGTTCCTGCAATGGCCGATTATCTCCATCTAAGTCCCGGCTATTTGCAAACCTTATATAAAACCACGTTCGGCATCTCCTGCATGGACGATGTCATTCAGTGCCGCATTCGTCTCGCCAAGGAAAAGCTTATTCAAGGCCAGCTGCGGATCGCTGACATCGGCGCTCAATGCGGTTACGCGAATGTAGAGCATTTCTCGAGGCAATTTCGCCGGATCGCCGGATGCACGCCTCGTGCCTTCCGCCAGTCGGTTGCTTCGCGCTCCTGAGCATGGCCAAAAGGGCTCTCCCATAAGGTCTAAAATGACCTCAGGGACAGCCCTGTTCTTGTGGAATGAATTGTACTCCTATTTCCTACTCAACAGCTTCATAATCGAACCAGTCAAAATGAGCTGGCGATTCGGACCTGGCGCCGTTGCCCGTCGCATACAAGGCGATAAGCACACCAGTGAACCCGCCGGCTACTTCCGTCGCAAGAAGAGAGGTCTCGCCGCGTCCGAACCAGAACGGCGCTCCGCTGCCGTCGGAGAACCCGAACGCGTATTGATCCTTATTCGCTTTCATGTGCAGGACGATCGAATCGGAAGTCCAAGGTTCTTCATTCTCGATTTTCTGCAAGCTGCCGATTCTTCTCCGGAAGATAATCTTTCGCTCGCCGGCGATGCGGGCCACCGCAAGCTCGTAATGGAAGCGTTCGTTCATGTACACGGCAATGCCCGCTTCTTCACCGTTCCGCTGCGGCGCATACGTCATATGCGCAGACACATTGCAATCAAAATGCTGCTGTCTTCTCGCAACGAACGAAGGCGCGCCGATTTCATTCAAGCTCGTCTCGTTGCCGCGAAGCGTCAGGCAGCTCTCCTTCTCCGCCAGAGACCAGTTCTCCGGATTAGGCGTACGCATGAAATTCCAATAGGGCGCAAGCGTCGAAGCAGCAAAGTCGTCCCGAATAGGAGCAGCGGCTGCCGGCCGCAGCAGGAGATTGCCTGCCGGCATCGTCTCGCTTACGGTCCCGTTATCGCCAATGACCGGCCAGCCGTCCTCCGTCCATGTGACAGGCGCAAGGAACGTTTCTCTGCCAAGGTGGTGGCGATTCGGATAACCATGAGGCCGGATACCCAGAAATACGGCCCACCAATCTCCGTCCGGCGTCTGGACGAGGTCTGCATGTCCTGTCGCATGAATGGACTTAGATTGGCTGCGATGGGTCAAGATCGGATTGTGCGGGCAGCTCTCGAACGACCCGTCAGGTCTCTCGCTCCTTGCCACCGTTTCCATATGGCCATACTCGGTCCCGCCTTCGGCGATCATCAGATAATACCACTTGCCTATCCGATAAATATGCGGAGCCTCCGGATATTGGCCACCGGTTCCCGTCCACAGGAAGGTCACGTCGGAGATTCTTTTGCCGGTCTTCAAGTCGATTCGGCTCTGATAAATACCTGGGCCCTCGGCGCCATGAGCGGCCGACGTGAAATAGACCGTCCCGTCCTCGTCGAAGAACAGATCGGGATCGATGCCGGGATGATCGATGAATATTGGATTCGACCATTCCCCCCGCGGATCGTTCGTGTACACGAAGAAGTTGCCGCCGGCTGTAACGTTCGTGGTTACCATATAGAACGTTCCCTTATGTTCGCGGATCGTCGGCGCGAATATGCCGCCTGAACTTGGCGCGCGGCATAAATCGAGCTGCTCCGGCCGGGTCAGCACATGGCCTAGCTGCGTCCAGTTTACGAGATCCTTACTGTGAAAGAGTGGAACGCCAGGAAAATATTCGAAGGAGCTGGTTACCAGATAATAATCCTCTCCTGCCCGGCACACGCTAGGGTCCGGGTGAAATCCGCTGATAACCGGATTTTTGTAATTCATGCAGGTCACTCTCCTTTGCTTCAAATCATAGATTAGACAAGCTTCTCATAGCGGAAATAATCGTAATCAACGTATCCGCCCGTCTGCTTCGTTGCGTAATTATAAAGTCCGAATCGGTAGCCCATAAAATGCTCCAGCTTGTATTGCATCTGCAGCGGCTTGCCGATCGAATACCACGTGTCACCGTCTGAAGAATAGCGGAAATGGGCAAGGTCCTCGCTGTCGCCGTTGTCAAACCGGCACTCGATTTGCAGATAAATCCGGTCACCATCGTACCGAACGCGTTCGACCGCGATCTCTCCTTCGCCGCCTTCCGCCCTACCGTTGATGGACATCGACGCATAACGGTCGCCGTTCTCCTCAACCTGAATGCCGATTGAGCCGAACACATACTGCAGCGCGACCAGGCCTGCACAGTCTCCCGGCTTCATATTGGCAATGTCCAGAACAGTCGTTCCGACGCATGCCGGACCTTCCGTCCGCTGCGTCAGCGTATTGCGGGCAAATTCGACGCTGTTCGTCACATGACCCGTCGTTAGGCGCAAATAACCCGGGCGTTCCGTAACAGACCATCTTGCTTGGTCCGGGTTATGATTCCATTGCCAGTTCAGCGCCAAGCGATTCTCGCCGTATTCGAACTCGTCGCTGATGACGAGCGGCTTCGGCGTCGTGCTTGGCAGCGGCGCTTCGAACGTATTAGGCTCCCTGCCGCCTGCGCCGATCACCGGCCATTCGTTCTTCCAGGCGACCGGCAGTACGCATGGAATACGGCCTACCGCACCGTGATCCTGGAATAGCACGGTAAACCATTCGCCCGCCTCGGTATCAACGATGCCGCCTTGCGCTACGCCGTTGTTGCGGTAGTCCATGTTGTCGTCCAGCAGCAGCTTGCGTTCGTAAGGGCCTAGAATATCGCGCGAACGATAACATAATACTCTACGGCGTTTATTGCCGGTGTTCGGCCAATCGATAAAGAACAGATAGTAATACCCGTTGATTTTATGGGCGTGACAGCCCTCGGCACGGAGCATGATCCCTTCCCGATCCGTTTCGAGCAGCAGCTGATTGATGCCGTCCGGCTTCAAGGCGGTCGCATCTTCCGTCAGCTCCGTAATTCGAATATCGCCGTTGCCATGAAAGACAAAAACGCGTCCGTCGTCGAACAGCATGCTTGGATCGTGGTGAAGCCCTTGCATGACGCTGCGTTCCCATCGTCCGTTCTCGATATCATCCGTCTTGTAGACGTAGAAGCGCTTCATGTCGTTACTTGAGAAACACACATAAAATAAACCGTTATGATATCGCAGGCTTGCAGCCCACGAACCGCTGCCGTAAATGCCCTTGCCGTCGAGCAGATTATGCGCATCGTTGTCCTCGAACGTATCGTACACGTAATTGACGAGCTCCCAATTCATCAGATTCTCCGACTTCATGATCGGGCAGCCTGGCATCGAATGCATGCTCGTGCTGACCATATAGAAAGTCTTGCCTACTCGAATGACGCTCGGATCCGGGACATCCGCCCAGATAATCGGGTTCGATATCATCGTCTTGTTCATTCCTAATTCTCCTTCGTATCCCTAGATTGGTCGATCATCCCCAACAGTGTAGCTCGACCTTGACAATGCAATAACCTGTCTATCTCTCGCTTATTACCCGGTAAACGATAGTTCCCGGCGATCGCGATCGGATTCGCCTAGATCGGTCAAAAGAGTCCCCCTTCCTACGTATAAAAGTTAATTATTCGCACCGTAAAATTGAAAGCGCCATGCGATAACCTTAGGTTTACGCATAGCGCTTTCCGCTAAGATAGGCGAAGCTTAACCGACGATCCCTGTTCGCTCGATGCTTTCGACGAAGTACCGTTGAACGAACAAATAAAGAATAACAAGCGGCAGGATCGCGAGCAGGATGCCGGTGTCCTGCACCATACTCATGTAGAACGGATCCTTGTTGGTCGTTGCGCCGCCTTCAAGAAGAATCGCCAGATTGTACGGTAGGGACGCAAGTTGCGTAGACATTACCTTGCTAGACGTCAAATACGTTGTCGTGAAAAAGCTGTCATTCCATTGCCATACGAATGAGAAGAGCAGCACGGTGATGATAGACGGAACGGCGTTCGGCAGCATGATCCGCAGGAACGTTGAACCGACTCCCGCACCGTCGATATAGGCCGCTTCCTCGACCTCCTTCGGAATGCCCCGGAAGAACTGCCTGAAAATAAAAATATAGAGACCTGCTTTAAGCGAGTTCGCCGTAATGGAAGTCAGGATGAACGGCCAGTACGAATCCAGCAGGTTTAGCGACTTGCCGGTCAATAGCGGAATCAAGCCCATCAAGGTGAAGTCCTTCAAGTTCATATAGATCGGAATCAGGATCGTCGTAGGCGGAACCAGAATGGTCAGGATAACGCCCGCGAAGAGCAGATTGCTTCCCTTGAATTTAAGACGGGCGAATGCGTAGCCCGCAAGGGCGCACGATACGGCAGTCAATATCGTTGTCATACTCGTTAACGCGAACGTGTTGAGCAGCGTCTCCCAATAATCCATGATAGCAATCGCTTGCTTGATATTATCGAGCGTATAATGCTCGGGAATGAATACGACGATCGGCGAATACAAGTCGGCTTTATCTTTGATCGATGTCGAAATTTTTTGAATGATCGGGTACAGGATGACGAACGACAATCCTACGATCAACACCAGCCGAACGATTGTCCACAGCCACCGCTTCCAACTTTCGAGCGATAAGAATCGGGCCATTATCAAAGCTTTCACTCTCCTTCTATTCCTGGTAGAAGACCCGTTTGGATATGAAATACGTACTGATCAGCAAGATGATCATGATTGCCAAGAAATAGATCCACGCCATCGCCGAGCTGAGCCCGAAGTTGAAGCTCGTAAAGCCTGTTTCTTTGATGAGCGTCGTCATGTTGTTTCTGGAGAACGAGTCAATAATCGTGTAGACCACATTGACGAGAATAAGCGGGCTAACCATCGGGAACGTGATCTTCCAGAACGCTTCGTACCCGGTAGCTCCTTCGATCTTGGACGCTTCGTAGAGCTGTGGAGAGATCGTCTGAATCCCCGCCAGGAAGATCAAGATTTGCACGCCCGATTGGCTTACGATCTGGTAGATCCGGTCTACCGCATCCATAAGATAAAAGACAATATCTTCATTCACGCCGGATCTTATCATAATCCTTGCCATTTCGATCGTGCCCGTAGAGAAAACGCCACCGGTGGCATTTTGCTCGTTGATCGCTTGCACCAAGCTGGACGTTTCCAGATTCGCGATAATGCCGGATGCCAATATAACCGGAAGGAAAAAGATCGATCTGGCAATCGCTCTGCCGAAGAACTTTTGGTTCAGCAGCACGGCTAGGAACAAGCTGAAGATGACGATTAACGGCACGTTAATGACCATATTCACAATCGATTCCGTCAGCGTGCGGTTAAAGCTCGTGTTAACCGTTAAGGCCTCCACGTAATTAGCAAAGCCGATAAACTCGATCGACATGCCGCTTGCATTAGCTTTAATTGAGCTAAAGCTGTATTGCAAGGAATAGATTAACGGAATCAGGAAGAAAAACAGAAATCCAAGCAGCCAAGGCAATACATAGAGAAACCCCCAGAGTGCCTTCTGCTCGCTGTACGTCCTTGGTTTATGGCTAAATTTCATTATCGGCTTCAAGATTGCTCACCACCCGTCACATAGCTCTCGGCATCCACCGTCATCCCTTCGACTGTCGCTTGCTTACCCGTATAGTTCACGATGACGTACATCCCGCTTTCATAGACGGTTTTGAACAAGCCATCACCGAGCTTCTCGTGCGCGATGATTCGCTCGTTCTGGACGTTCTTCAGTACCGCATTTACTTCTTTATAGATTTCCGCGGCCTGGTCCAGCCACAGCTCGTAATTGACGGCGTACAGATTACTGAACTCCGTATCCTTCACCTTGTAATTCGGCTCATGAATCCATTCGAAATAGACGCCAGAGCCGTATTCCAGGCATTTCAGAATATATTGCCGGACATTCGTGTAGGCCGTTAAATTATACGGCGTCCCGGTATAGCCGATATGTCCGCGAATCACCATCTGATAGAACGGAATTTCTTCATCCTCGAGCTTGTATTTGCTATTAGACAGAGGAGCATTCGTAATATCCGACAAATAAGGAAGGGCATACGCGTTACCGCCGTCAGCCAAAATCTTCATATCCGCATCGCGAATGTCGTTCAGAGCCTGAATCGAGATCTCCTCGGACTCCGTCCGGTCGATTTGATTGTTCTTCCGGAAGTCGCTGTTTAACTGGTCGGCCATATCCCGGAGCGAAATGCCTCCCGTTTCATAGCCCTTCAAATCCTTCAGCATCGCTTCCACGTACGAGCCGACGCGCCGCGGCGACACAACATGGGACGGTGATTTGTTAAAATCGCGACGGTTCAACGCAAGGTCAAGTGGATAGATCGTTGAAGGCAATCCTCTGAGCGTGCGCGAAGCTTCCTCTTTCTCGTCGAGCCCTTTTCCTGTATGGGCAGTCAAGACAGCCACGTCCGGATAGATGTCAATACCTTGTTCCTTAGCAAACGATACCAAGCTGCGCAAGCCTTTGCTGCCGCCGATCGCCCGGTCCACCGTGATGTTGTCCGGAACCTGATGATCGAGACCGCCATTAAACCAGCCCGCATACTTCAGCTTGATATTAGCGATATCTCGTTCTTTCATCCGGCTTATGATTTGCTGTGCCTGTTCGAACGTCGTAAGCGGCTCCAGCGTTTCATAAGGTACGCCTACAAAGTGCTTATGCTTGGCTATACTTCCGACGACCTGAAGATAGAACGGAAGCTCTTCTTCCCCGTTCTCCGTCTTCGTCGCGGGCAGTCCGCCCTTGCCCTCCAAATATTGACGGTAATACTCGGCCATGCCTTGATACGTCGCGTCCTCTCCGCTAAGGAAGGCATAGCGGACCGTAAAGTCGCTCTTCATCGGATGCTCCTGGAACTTCGGCAGCGTGCGCTCTGCTCCGTTCGCTTGGAGCGTCAACGCCCCCTTGTTAATGACGTTGAAGGTCGGGTACACGTAATTATAGCTGTTTAATTTGCCGCTAATATCCGCATTGATGGTGGCGGCAGGCGCGCCATCTTCGATAATGCCCAGGAAGGCGCTGCCCTCCCTAATGATGCCAAATACCGGCAAACGCACGGTCTGCTCGTTCACGGCATCCTCTACCGCCTCCATCGTCAGATCAGCCCCATATACCGATTGCTGATAAGCCGGATATTTGGTTTTGCCGTTGTTAAATTCAATGAGCGCGCCAGAGCCGTCCGGCACGAAGATCGAGCCTTTCTCGCCCGTCCCTCCTGCGCCGAAGAAGCTTAGGACCGACACATTGCTGACCGGATATTCTCCGGGTGCCTGGATTCCGGCAACCGGCACTTTGACGACGAGGCTGTCGGCATCGAGCGTGTATTCGATCGATGCCAGGAAAATTCTCGGCGCCGGCTTCTCCTGCGTGAAGTTCAGCGCAGCCATATCCTTCTCCAAATCTTCATCCGTGTAACCGGCATCCTCGAACGCTTTGAACGCACGTTCCAGCTGAAGCCCGTTCAGCGCTTTGTCGTTCCGGACATAGGCCGACTTCTCCGGATCTTCGGTATAAGCGATACGCAAGGCGCGTTGTCCCGCCTTGTCCAGCTTGCCCGATATTTCCTCGAAACGGGCAACGCTTAGCATCAACGGCAAATCCAAAGCCGTTTTTTCCTCCTTGCCGAACTGGTAGGTCACCTTGACTCCGTCCGGAATGGCTTCGAATTTAATCTGCTTGTATGCGACGCTGTCCAAGAAGGTATTGATCGAATTGATCTGGCCAAAACTATTATAGTAATCGATCTTTAATTGTGAAGTCAGCAAGCCCTTATTAACCCCGGTCGCAATCGGATCGGCGTCTCCACCCTGCGGATTGCTGCGCCATATTTCACCGCTTTGCTTATTGAGCACGGCAATGGCACCCGTTTGATCATCAATCAACAGCTGCAGACGATCATTCTCGGCGATTCCCTTCATGCCGGCGGCGCGAGAATCCGTGAAGGAAGCGTTCAATGCCTTGCCTTGCGTGAATGCAGCAGCAAGCTGTTCGCCTTCATCCGCTTGATTCGTGCCCGCTGTGCCGGAGCATCCGGCAATTAGAAGCCCGGCGAGCAAGAAAGCAGACAAAAGAGTATTTCTGGCCATACGCATCTCCATTCCTCCTTCCCTAGTTCCTCATGACGATTTCTTGATAAATTCCGGAGATGAAAGACATAATTTGTTGGATCAGGCTAAAGAACAATAAACAGATGAAAGCCATGAATCCCATTGCCACAATCGTCAGCAGGATAGTCCCGATCGTCTTGCTCGGCGTGAATTGGTGCACGGTCATATTCCCGACAAACAACAAGTACATGGACCATAAGACGGCAAAGCTGCTGCAAAAATAGTAAAAAGTCGTCTCTTGCATCGAAATGACGTTGCTTAACCAAATCCATGGAAAGTTAATGATGACCATCGGGATGAGCGCAAAGCAGGTCGAAGTGAATATTTCGACAAACTTCCCTTCTCCGTCCATCAGCGTCGTCAGCGACCAATTGGCCACGCACCAGAACAGGACCGGCACGATCACGTACGTGATTTCCATAAGGCTGTTCATGTCGTCGGGATTATAGATATTAACCAGAAACCCGCTGTACTGGCTGCTCAGGACATTGGTTAAGATCAGCAGCAGCAAGATCGCGAAGGATAGAATCAGGTTCATTTTCTTGCTTCGTTCGTATTTCAGATCCCAATAGCCGTTAAAAGGATGCATGATGAAGTAAAACGGGTATTTAATGATCTCTCTATTCAATCAAAACGCCCCTCTTTCTATCCGTCAGTTTCCGGTATGCTCTTATAAGCAGGGCGATGGCGGCTAACGCAATAATCACGGTCATAATCGTGCCGAAGTGTTCTCTCAGCACTTGCTTGCGATAGAGCAGGAATGCCTTCGAATAGTTGCCTTGATCCAGGCTTTGCTTGAAATACCGCATCGCCTCGTCGTAATCGCCTTGCCGAAGAATCGCCTTGCCGATGCCGGAATAAGCGAAATCCAGGTTCGCATTCATGTTAATGGTCTGTTCATAAAGCCGAAACGCCTTTTCCTCTTCGCCTCTGTAGTAGCTTCTGACCGCATCATTTAGGGTCCGGCCGTATTCCGTCGTTTGAAATACCGTGATCTCGCCGAACGCCTTGTCCAGAACTAGGATATCGTCCCCTACCCGTTCAATGGCGGCCGGTGTGTTGAATTCTCCGAGCTGGTTACCCATCCCTCCGAACACGTACATGAAGTGGCCGTCGCCGTTGTAAGTGAAGATCCGGCCTCTCTTCGAATCGAGGACGGAATAAATCTCGCTGTCCGTGATATCGATATCGATAAGCCTGGATGGCCCGATTGCGTCTGTGTAGCGAATGTCTCCTTGCGGTTTGAAGTAACCGGTTCTCCGCAAAATATCGCTGCCCTGCGCATTCAGCTTCCGGATATTGTCGCCAAATTCCCCGCTCGTCGCGTATATGAATCCTTCGTCGTTAATATCCAGGTTCGTAAATTCCGTTGGCGTAAACATAATCATCTGGCTTCGCTGCGCCTTCGTTGACAGCCTCTTCCAGAACAACTCGACCGGATCGACCATAACGCGATTCGCACCGATGAATGACGTGAACGCCCCTTCTGTGTTAAATTCCATTAAGCCGTCGAATACGCCTACCACCATGACATAAATCCGCTGCGCCTTGTCCATGACGACCCGAACCGGCTGAAAATCGAAGTTGTCTTGCAGCAGCTCGGACTCGGGTTTCTCGACAATTTTCACCAATTGATGATTTTGGTCGAGATGAACGACGCGTTTATGGCCCGTATCGGCTACCACCACATGCTTCTGTTCCGTTACGAAGATGCCTTGCGGATTAAGAAACGTATCCGCTTGCCCGTTGTGATCGAAGGAATCGATAACGGCGACCTTCCGATATTGCCGGTCCAGTACAACGATCCGGTTATTACCGGTATCCAGCACGTAAATTTCATTGTCCGCCGTGACATGGAGATCGCTTGGATTGTTGAACGCCCCTACCCCTAGGCCAGTGCCGTTCAACAGGGTCGTCGCTTCGTATGCGGACGGCGTTACGACGGTTTCACCCCAGACGGAATAATTATAGGAAGCCTCAGCATGCGCTAGAGTTCCTCCCGCGTTTAAGCCAAACAAGCAACAAAGCACCGTGAGAAGATATACTCTAAGTTTTGATTTGCTCTTGAACATCGTGCAAGTCCCCCTTCTACTCTTTCATCCCGGAGGTCGCCATCGTCTGAATGACACTGCTCTGCGAGATGACGAAGAGCGTGATCGGAACAATCATCAGAATCAGCGCTACTGCCGCTCCGACGCCAGCGCGGGCAATCCCCCCCGCCGTAATCTGGCCAAGCGCATAATGAAGCGTCTTTAAGTTCTCGCTGTAGATGAAGCTGCCCCCATCGGTTCCCCATAACGCAGGGAACTGCAATATCATGAGCGTCAGCCATGCGGGTTTTACATTCGGCATGACGATCGTCCAATAAATCCGGTATTCGTTCGCTCCATCAATCTTAGCCGCTTCCAGCAGGGCCGTCGGAATTTGCTCCATGAATTGCTTCATCAGGAACAGCCCTAACGGAAAGGCGAGCGACGGCACAATAATCGAAGCATGGGTGTTGATCCAACCAAGCCAAGACATGACCATATAGTTCGGAATGGCCGTGACATGTCCCGAGAACATTAAGGACAGCACGACGATTGAGAACAACGTCTTCGAGCCTAGAAATTGATATTTCGCCAGCGGATATGCCGCCGCAGAAGCAAGCAATATATGTCCGGCAGTCCCGATCACCGTAATAAGCACAGTATTGGCGAAATAGCGGGTCAGCGGTACCCAGGAATTGCCCATCAACGCTACCAGGTCGTAGAAATTATCCATCGTCGGATTGTTCACAAAGAAACGCGGAGGAAAGATGAACAATTCGTCAAGCGGCTTAAAGGCATTGTTCACCGCATAGAGCAACGGCAGCGCCATGAAGGCGCCGAACACGGATAGAAACGCGAACAGGATGAAGCTGACGGTAAAAGAACGGTTCAGCCTCTTAGGCGTTCGGAAAGCCGCCATCAATTTAACGACCAACGTCACTCACCTACCCTTCTGAGCATTTTTTGCGTCACCATGTTCGTTCCGATCATAATGCCGAAGAGCACGGTTGCGATAGCGGACGCGTAGCCCATCTCGAATCGAATCGTTCCATAGTCCATCAGGTGCGTAACGATCGTATGCGCTGCATAGTTAACGCTCGGGAAGCCCGCGAGCGCGACCGTAATGTCGGCAACAGCCAGCGATCCCGTAATTTGCAAGACGGCGCCGAACAGCAGCTGGGGTCTCATCGAAGGAAGCGTGATGAACCACAGCTCCTGCCAACGGTTCTTGATTCCGTCTACCGCTCCCGCTTCGATCAATGACCTGTCAATCGTCTGCAGGCCTGCGATAAAAGCCAGGAAGCTGGTTCCAAGGCTAAGCCAGAGCTGCACGATGATGACGATGGCGAGAATATACTTCTCATTCGTCAGCCATTGGATCGGTTCCAATATAAATCCGAATTTAATCAAGAAACCGTTCAAGTAGCCGTACCGGTCGCCGGAGAATACGATTAGCCAAATAAAAAATACGTTCCCCGAAATCGCCGGTGCATAAAAAATCAACGTCATGAATGCCCTTACCTTCGGCGACAGCTCATTGATAATCCATGCAAAAATAAAACAGGCAATGTAGCTGACCGGTCCGGTAATCACTGCAAACATAAACGTGTTCTTCAGAGCAATCATGAAGATGTCGTCGTTCAGAAACAGTCTCGAGTAGTTCTGCCATCCGACGAACCGCGGGAATTCGAGCATGTTGAAATAAAAGAAGCTAAGAATGAGCGAGAAGACGACCGGAATGACCGTAAAGGTAAAGAAAATAAGCATATACGGGCTCATCAGAATATAGTAATGCTTGTTCTTCTTCAGCTCCGTCCACACATGGGCCAATCTCGATTTTTTCTTCGGATGGATAAGGTTAGGCACGGCTTGACTGGTTGTTTCGGCTTGCAATGGATTCCACCCCCAAACTAATACGGTAATTTGAATTCTTTCCGCTTGATCTCGATTTCGTCGTTAATGTACAGCACGTAATCGTTCAATGCTTCCCGAGCGTTCTCGCTCGCGTTGACGACTTTGCGGAAGGCATTGTCCAGATGCCGACCGGTGAAGTAGCCGCCCGGTACTTGCGGAATGCCTCTGACCCACTCCCACTGGCTCGCCAAATTCTTGTAATCCTTAACCGGCCAAGGCAATTCCTGAAGCGCTTCGACGTTAGCCGTCGGATAGCGCGCCGCTTCGCCCATCAGGCCTTCCATCTCGCGTCCGTACGCGATCTGCGTATCCTTGCTGGTCCACCATTTCATGAACGCCCATGCTGCATCTTTGTTATCGGCGTTTTCCATCATCATGACGCCTGTCGTATGGCTGGCCACCTCGTGATTCACAGTTCCGCCTTCCTTCTCCGTGCCTGGGACTAGGGTAAAATCCCAAAGGCCTTTGATTTCCGGCGCCATAACCGTCAGCATGTTGTACGTCGTGTAATCCGCGATGCCGATCGGCATCTCGCCCGTACGGAACCGGTTAGGGAAATCCGCCAGCACCGGGAATTTGTAGCTCGTATAAAATTGCGTCCACTTTTTGAACATTTCCATGGACGTATCGGTATCGAGCGCGCTCTTCTTATCGCCGTCCCGATAAAACTCGCCGCCGTTCTGGTAGAGCAGCATGGAGAAGGTCGCGTTCGGAACAAGACTCGCGTTCGTAGCCTCGATCGGCAGCCAAAATTCCATGTTATGCTTCTGAAGAACAGATATCATATTATAGATATCCTGCCATGTCTTTGGCGGCGTAAGGCCAAGCTCCTCAAGAATGTCTTTGCGATAGAACAGCATCGGGAACGACTGCTGCTCCGGCAGAGCATAGACGCCATCATCGTACTTATACGGAACGAGTCCGCTGTCATGGAAACGGGATGCGACTTCATCGAAATCGGCAAATTGCGTCAAATCCGCCGCGGCGTCCCTCATGGCGTAGTTCACGGGAACGTCTTCGCCGATCTGCATGGCGACGTCAGGCCCTTCGCTGGCCAGTGTAGCCGGCAGAAGGATGTTGCCCGGCACGAGCCTCAGGTCTACCGCGATATTCGATTCCGGTGTAAAAGAGTCATCGATCAAGCTCTTGAGCACTTGCGCTTGATCGCGGCCCGTTGTGATCCAAACCGTGATCTTGCTGTCTTGCTTCCCGCTCGTATTGCCGATGCTGTCGTAATCCTCGGAATAGGAGGCAAAGTATGCGCCAAGCTCATGCTTGGCCTCCTCGAAGAACGTCGCTTCCGCTCTAGGAAGCTTATGGTCAGGCGAGGATACGATCAGATAATCAAGGGCAAGCGGCTGCTCGCGCACGGTAAGAATCCATGTGCCGAGACCGCCGACGTTGACTTTGAACGCGTTCAGGCGGTTGCCGACCGTCTCCGGACTTTCCGCCATTTCTTTCAATTGACCGACCATCGTATGAAGAACGGCCACCTTGTCGCTTAGCTCCCCCGTCGATTGCTCCAAATAATCGGCCACGCTCTGGATGATGACGGCTTGTTCCTCGAAAGTCTTGACCATATCCGGAATCCGCTTCTCCAATTGATAATCGCGGAACGGATCCGGTGTATTCGATGTGATCATCAGTATTTTTCTGTACATTTCGTTCAGCTGCAGCACGCTCGATTCGATCGTTCGCAGCAGCGGCGCGATGTCGCCAAGCGAGACCATCATGCGAATGCGATGCGTCCCCTTCGTCAAGTGGAACAGGTACGGCTCGTCTCCGCCGAGCACGTTCATCTTCCAATCCATGTCGAAATTAAAGCGAAGACGCTTCATTTCCTGGAACGGCACTTGTCCGTCGATCGTAAAGCTTCGCGTGGCGTAGACGCCGCGCAGCTGATCCTGCTTCTGCTTGAGCGCGATCTGATACAAGCCGTCCTCCAAGGTCTCGAACTCCCACTCGATCCACTGTCCGGGGAGCTTCCAGTTCAATCCGCCGATCGTATTGATTCTGAGCTTCGATACGTCGTACGGAACAACGGTTGGACTCGATCTGTCTGATAGCGGATACAAGGTAGGCGAAGACTTGGAAACGGCATCTTCCGCTTGGATGAGAATATACTGATCCTGGACGGGCTTGATTCCATCGGCCTCATACTCGCTCTTCAAATCCTGGTACGTCTTCAATGCCTGGTCCTGGTACAGCTCAATATAATCAATCGCCATCGGTTCCCTTAAGGCCGTCAAGGAAATCGATTGCTGACCGCTCTCGAAATAAAAGGAATAAGGCTCGTCATAATAACCGTTGCGATCGGTAAAAGCGGCGAGCTGCCATGCCGGCTTCTCCACCTGTCTAGGACGAATTTCGTTGCCGCGATCGTCTTTCTCGATCTCTTCCTGCCGATTTCCCCAAACCCGGTCAAATAAAAGGATGTCTGCGCCCTTAAAAGGGATTTTCTCATTAATGGCAAATTGCCTTTCAATTGCAGAACTCTTGCCTTCAATCGGCAAATAATGAATCCTTACATTGTACAGACCTGCATTCTCTACTTGCACATCCCAGCGGATTGCCCCGGTTTCCGGCGTGATTACCGCTTTTCCGTCCAGCCCTTCCAAGCGATCCGAGATTTCGAATCCGTCGCCGGTCGTTCCCGAGAAGCTCTCGCCCTCGATACGGATGACCTCTCCCGGCCTCTCCGCAGCCGAGTGGCTATTCAAATACGCATCATAGCTGTCTTCTCCTGCCGATGCCGTAACGGCGGTGAAATCCGCCATTGCCATGGCGCGGCTGTTATCCGACGAATCCGAAGGGTAAAAAGCCCAAATCGACGATACCAGTATGGCGAGAACTAGTATGATAATGACATTGTTCTTCTTTCTGAAGTTCAACTTTTCTCCCCTCCTGCAGCAAGAAGTATTTAATTCCAATAGCAGTCCCCATTGTAGAAAATTTCTAAATGGGGACTGCAAGGCAATCGCTATTAAATGTTACGAGCCAAACACTTCGTCAATCGCCGCCTGGAACGCCGACTTATATTTCTCGACGACGGTGGATACCGAAACCCCGCTGTTCAGCTCGCCGACGAAATCATAGAATTTCAGATTCGGGAACGTATTGTGGTCGAGGACAATCATGTTAGGCGCAACCATCTTGGCATTGTTGATGTCATCCTCATTTGTAAACAAAGTCTCATACCAGCCCTGATCCGGATAATCGTACATGGAATCGATATCGTTAATCTTTTCCCATATATACATAAGCTGCTCCGGATGCTCGACCGATTTCGGAATCGTCAAAGCTTGGAAGAGCGCTTCGGCGGAATGATAGGTCGTAGCATTCGGTCCCTTCGGAAACGGAATGAAACCGAGCTCATAATCGGGCATATCCGTCTGGAAGCCGCCAAGCTCCCACAGAGCGCCTGCATACATCAGCGTGTTGCCTTGACGGAAGAATTGTCCAGGCTCCGTCCAATCGCCGCCCTCCGTCGGTCTGGCTACTTGCTCGGTTGCCAAGCGGGAAACGAAATTAAGCGCATCAAGCGTCGCAGGATCGTCCAGATTTTGCTTATCTCCTTTGGTGATGCCCGTATTGTTGGAATACAGAGCGTGATCTAGAAGCGATGGATTTGCTAGCCCCCATGTATCCAGCTTGCCGTCGTTATTCGTATCCTTGTTAGCCTCTTTGGCAACTTGAATGAACGTTTCCCAATTCCAGTTGTCTTCGTTCACATAGTCTTGAAGCGCTTTCACGCCAAGTTGATTCATAAGCGTGCGGTTATAGAAAATACCTTGAACGAGATTGGCCTGGCCTTCGGAGAATCCATAGCCTCTGCCCTCATACGTGTAATATTCATTCGTGACCTTCTGGTTGAAAGCCCTAGGGTTCTTCGTATACTCGTCGATCGGCCACAACAGATCTTGCTTCACAAGCGTTGGAACCGTGTACGTTTTGCCCAGTCGGACAATATCGCCGATCGGCTCGCCCGCCAGCAAGGAAGCGGTGACTTTCTGCTGGTATTCGCCGTAATCGATAGCAATATATTCCACTTTGAAATTATGCTTCTTCATCAAGGCTTCCAGGTTTTTCTTGCGTTGAATATTGTCCGGATTGTCTTCCGGAATCGTCATATCCCACCACGATACGATTTTGATCGTTCTGCCGCCCATGTCGAAATCCATCTCCGGCGTGCCGGACACTTCCTCCGCATTGTTATTGTCCGGCGTCTCGGTCGCGCCGCTGTTCGTTCCGGCGTTGTTTCCCTTGTTGGTGCCGGCATTGGTGCCGCTGTTAGAACCGCTGCTGCATGCTGTGAGAACCAGAACCAATGCGCATAACAGAATCATCATTTTGCGAATCCGCATACTTAATCCCCCTTATGATTTGTGAACACAATCAAAGTTTAGCGCTTACATTTTGCAGCAACAACCTGTCGAAAACGAGCTTTTCCACCCGTCTAATTATAGGTTGAGAGCCGACATTTCGACTTCGAAACTACAAAGAATGACAAGTAGTAAAGAACTGCTAGCGATATAAAGAAAAGCACATTGTTAATCATTCGTGTATTTTACATAATGAAAGCGTAATCTTTTGCAGGCATGAGGGGGTCCGGCGTGCCGCGAATACAATGGGAGGTAAGCATTGTGTATAAGGTACTGTTTGTCGATCTGGATACTCATCCAGGAGATAAGACACGCTATACGCTTGATTGGAACAGTATAGGCTTTGCCTTGGAAGGATATGCCGACGCTTCCGCAGCCGCCATATCTTTATTCGCCAAGCAGCGTTTCTCGCTTATCGCGATCAATATGAATGGCGCTCACGAAGACGGGCTGGAGCTGTGCGGCCAGATCCGCAGCAAAAGCCGCGTACCGATTATTCTCATCGGCGGGGGCAAGGACTTCCAGCTTGCAAGAAAGGCGATGCACTATCAAGTCAGTGACTATTTGCCCGATCCCTTGTCGGCCTATGAATTAACGGCAAGCTTGCAGAACGTTAAACGGAAGCTCGATTCCGCCCTGCAAGCGGATCATTATGCGCATTCATTGTCCTTATCCGAAAATGATTCTACCCCGCAGGCCAACGTTATCGATAAAGTGAAGGTATATGTGGAGGAAGCTTTGCATCAGAATATCACCTTGAAAGAAATATCCAATATATTGCACTTTAACTGCTCTTACCTGGGACAAAAATTCAAATATCACGAGAACATGACCTTCAACGAATACCTGCTTCAACAGCGCATGGAGAAAGCCAAGTCCTTGCTCGAGCATACCGATATGAAGGTTTATGAAATTGCTAACGAGATCGGATACACCGAAATGGACTGGTTTTATAAAAAATTCAAAACGTATACCGGTGTAAGCGCTAACGAATATAGGAAGATGTACTCGATTACGGCATAATCAGTAATTTCTTACGGTAACGGCATAAGTTAATTCGTACGATGAATACTTAAATTAATCAGTTATGGAAAAAGCCGCATGCTTCGATTCGAAGCATGCGGCCGTTTTATTTCAATCCTTTTATTTCAATCCTTATTGAAGCATTCGCATTAATTCGATCCCTCAAGCTCCAGAATCCCGATTCCGGACATGTTCATCCACGACAAGCCCGACGAATCGTTCCAGATGGCGACGCTGTCGCGAACCCCGTCGTCATTCTCGTCGTTGTTGACCTGTACGTCAAAGCCGGTCAGACTGCCAGCCTTCGGCGGCGTGCCCGTCCAGGCGATGGACGCTTCAATTACGTAGCCGGCAGCCGTGCGCTGCGCAGCGGAGAGCAGCTTGCCGCTTGATGATGCCGGGCTGACGGAGTGTTCGTTGTCAAAATTAATCCGGAATTGCCCGTCGTCCGAATCGTAAGAGCTGGTCCTCGCATTGTTCTGATCGACGAAAATTTCTACCGAATCCTGCTCCCATACATTGGCGCTGCGTTTCGTCAGCAGCGAATCGGTCACCTCGGCCAGCACGTACAAGCGGCTGCCGTCCCAGAGCGTCCGTACTTTTGCAGTTGAACCGGACGATCCTAGCACCCAGCGGTCGGTTACAAGCTCTTTCGCACCGCTCCACACCGCATCAATGCTTCCATCGATGACTGGCGTTCCCTTCACAGCCTTTGCCGTGCGTGGGCCCTCGATGAGTGTCAGAACGCCGAACCTGGTCGTATCGGTATCCTGACCATTGTGGATGTCGTTCCACGACGTCTTCGTCACCGCATCGCCGGAGCGGTCTACGATACGCACATCGAAGCCAATCGTTTTGCCGAGCGCCGCATCGTTCACCGGAATCGACACTTCGATCCGATAGCCGGTTCCGGTTTTGACCGCTTTGTACTTGGCCTGCTTATCCGTGATCACCCCGCTGCGCCGGAACGTATATTTCTTGTCGTCCGTCTCGTACGTATCCGTTTTACCGTTATTGCCGTCGATAAAAATCTCGACCGCATCATTGTCGCTCACAGTCGTATCGTGCACGTCGATCCATACATGCAGACGTCCCGCGCTCCACAGCGTCTTAAAGGCCGCTGCGGTTTCACCGCCAGCCTTCGGAATCGAAACCGATTTTGCCCAATTCCACGCTATGTCCATATTGCCGTCGACCTTCACGCTGCCGGCGGCAGCCTTCTCCGCTTTCGTTTCGACCGGCACCTTGGTCGGATCTACGAGTGCCCAGTACGCGTATTTCGCCTGAAGCCTTTCATCAAACAGCAACGGCCAGTTATTACGCGTGACCGGGAAGGTCCGGAGCCAGGTGTTCAAATCATCCTTGCCCCAGAAGATGACTGCTGTGATTTGATCCGAATGCTTCTTGAACACGTCGAATATAGCCTTGTAACGGTTCGCTTGCTTAATCTGCAGCTCGAGCGGGAACGTCTCGTAGGATTGGGAATCATCCGTATAAATGCTCATGTCCAGCTCGGTAATCTGCTGTTCGATGCCAAGATCGCGGAAAGCCTGGAGCATATCATCAAGCTCCTGCACTGCCGGGTACTCAATGCCGATGTGCGTCTGATGTCCGATGCCCTGCACTGGTATGCCCTTAGCCTGCAGACGCGCAATTAAATCGTACAAGAATTGCCGCTTATCGGGAATATGGGTGTTGTAGTCGTTGATGAACAGCTTCGCGTCGGGGTCCGCCGCATGCGCGTATTCAAACGCCTTCTCGATGAATTCCTCCCCCGCGATTTGGTACCAGAGGCTGTTTCGCAGGCCATTCGGCTGCTGATCGCCAGGCTCGATGACCTCGTTCACGACGTCCCAAGCATAAATTTTTCCTTTGTAACGGCCGACGACCTCGTCGATATGCCTCTTCATCCGCGCAAACAGCAACTCCTTGCTTGCCAGATTGCCATTCTCGTCGTAGAACACCCAGTTCGGCGTCTGCGAATGCCAGATCAACGTATGGCCACGGGCTGCGATACCGTTCTCCACGGCGAAATCGACGATTTTATCCGCACGCGTAAAGTCGAACTGGCCTTCAACCGGCTCGGTGGCGTCCCATTTCAGCTCGTTGCCTGCCGTCAGGCTGTTGAAATGCTTATTAAGCAGTTGCGCATCCGGCCCTTCGGGATCTTCGATCTCACCCACAAGCAAGGAAGATCCGAGGAGAAATTGGTCGGCAAATACATCCTTTAAATTCGGTATATCCTGTTCAATTTCGACCGGAACCGGATCCGGAGCCTGATCAATCCGGAAATCATCCATATAAAAAGCAAGCGTCGGGTTGTCAAACGATTCGAAATAAACGGCAATGTTCTCTGCAGGATGGAGCAGCTTGTACTCGCCCGACAGCTTCACCCAGCCGTTTTCGTTTGCCGTTTTGGCCGTGACCTGCTCATAATAGGCCGTACCTTCTGTCGTCCGCTGGACCAACATCGATACGGGAGCATCGGCCGTCCCTGCGGGCAGGCGAATCCAGGCGGAAATCACGTAGTTGCTGCCGGTCTGCATAAACGATGTCAAATCGCGCTGCGGGCCGTTCCAGCCTTGCGTTCTTCCCGTCACTTGAAGGCCGTATGCCCCCGAATAGGCTGCCGGGGCGGAGACCGTCAATATTTCATTGCCGCCGCGGCCGTACCAGCCCTGCGTCGTTCCGTCCTCGAAGTCGGTGGAAACCGATAACGGCTCCTCCGCATAAGAAACCTTCGGCAACGGGACCAGCGTTAAGGACATAAATACAAGCATGGCGGCCATTACCTTTGAAATGCTGCGTTTCAGTAGATCTGTCTTCATCAATACACCTCGCCTTAGAAATTTATATTCCATAAAAACGCCCCTTTCGGGGACGTTTCGCATGGCATCATCAGCTTCTGTCGATCTTGGTGTTCGCCACTCCTTCGTTTTCTCTCAAATGGTCGGGGTCGGGTAATCACCTTCACCCGATAAAACTTTAATGCGTCGTGATGCCGCCGAACGCCAAGCGGGCGTTAGCCCGTCTTCCGGGCCTCCGGCGGGTAAAGAATGATGCGGCCATCCTCCATCTCTACGCGCACTTTGTCGCTGTTCTTGAAGCCTTCCAGGTCGAGGTAGCCGGCCGGAATCTGCAGCCGGCCCGCCTTATCGACAACGGCATACTCAATATGGCTCTCAGCCCCGTGCCGGGCGCTCTCTTCGTCCAGCAGCGCAAGCTCTTCCGCATACGAGACCCGGCGGATCATCTCCGCAGACGTCTTGCCGTCACGGATTTGGACGACTCGGTCCACCTTGCGCGCCAGCAGCGGATCGTGCGTGACGATGACAATCGTAATGCCGATCGTCCGGTTCAGCGAACGGAACAGATCCAGCACCTGATTGGACGTATTCGTGTCCAGCGAGCCAGTCGGCTCATCGGCGAGCAGCAGCCGCGGCTCGTTCGCAAGGGCGATGGCGATCGCCACCCGCTGCTGCTCCCCGCCGGAGAGCTCGCTTAGCCGGTTCATCATCCGGTTGCCGAGTCCCACCGCTTCCAGCAGCTCGATCGCACGCGCCCGGCGGCGGTTGCCGCGCAGCAGCATCGGCAGCTCGACATTCTCCCGTGCGGTCAGGTACGGGATCAGGTTGCGCGCATTGTTCTGCCATACGAACCCGACCGTATCCCGCTTGTACTTCACCAGATCCTTCTCGCCAAACGTCAGCAGATCCTTGCCGTCCACAAGCAGCTTGCCGGCGGACGGCTTGTCCAGTCCGCCCAGCATGTTGAGCAGCGTTGACTTGCCGCTGCCGGAATTGCCGATGATGGCCATCAGCTCGCCGTCTTCGACCTTCATATCGAGCCCTTGCAAGGCGACGACCTCGAGATCCGCCGTTTTATAGATTTTGACGAGTCCTTCACATTGAATCATAGGTTACTCCTCTCCCAGCTTCAGCGCTTGGGCAATCCGGGTCCGCGACAGGCGGCAGCCGAGAATCAGCAGGCCGATCGTCAGCATGATCCCGACGATGCTGTAAAGCTGGACATAATCGCTGAGCTGATAGGTGATCTCGAACGGCGGCACCTGCTCGGTGGTCTGGAACGACAATTCGAACAGGGGAACAAACATTTCGCTAATCAAGTTGCCGATAATCACGCCGATGATGACAGCTGCTCCTGAGGTAAACAGCTGCTCGCTGACGAGCATGCCGATAATCTGTTGGAATGGAATGCCCATGGCCCTCAGCACCCCGTATTGGAGCGTCCTTCCCGACAGGGTCAGCACCCAGTAGAGCAAGAAGCCGAAGAAGCTGATCAGCATGGAGATCACGAAGCCCAGCGTCATGACGCCGTTGATCGCCAGCCGGAATGGATCGTTCTTGGACAGGATCAGCTCCTGTTTCGCGTCGCGAAGGCTGGTGACCGGCACCTTTCTCTCTGCCAATTGGTCGTAAACGAGCTGGCTGGAAACGCCATCCTTCAACTTAAGCCATACCTCATAGGGTTCAACCGCAAGCCGGTTCTGGATCGTGCCCAGATGGCCGACGATCAGATGAGGCTCCGCGGCCTGCCCGTCTTTCGACTCGCCGGCCGGAAGCGGATTCCAGCTCGGCCAGTAGTCGATAATGCCGTAGACGGTAAATTGTACCTGGTCGAGACCGTCCCAGGAGATAAGCATCGGATCGCCCGGCTTGATCTTTGCCGCATCTGCGAGCGAGCGAGAGATCAGCACCGCTTTCGGATTCGGCGCCATCAGATTCAAATAGCTGTTGATGGGGTATTCGAGCAGCCCGTTCTTCATCCAGGCCGACTTTCCGAAATCCATCGTATCGATACCGATTAGCGAGGTCTCGCCGGTCTTACCGCTGCCGCCTGCACTGAATCTGACCTTTTCCTTCTTGAACACTTTGGCGATCGCTTCTACTCCTTCCAGCTCCTGAAACGGCTGAATTGGCGGCTCGGTATATTGGATCCTCCTCGTTTCCTCAAATCCCGCATCGGTCTGCGACTGCTGCGGGGAGCCGGATAGCAGCGGAGGCGGCGCATCACTCTCCCACCGCGTTGTCAGCGCGATGTCAGCGCCGACGGCGTACTGGATCTTGCTCTCTATGTTGTCATTGATCGTCCGGGCTGCATTCGCGCTGAAGAGGCCGGTTGCGACCGTCATGATCAGAAAAACCTTGATGGTCAAATACTGCCCGGACGAGCGGCTGATTTGAACCAGCGTATTGTAAAGCGCCGGCGACCACCATCTGCGGCCTGCAGAGTATATGAGGCGGATGAACCACGGGTACACGCGAAGCACCAGCAGACCGCCGCCGAGCGCGAACAGCGCCGGCATCAGGAACAGCAGGGGATCAAGCTGCAAGGCGTCCGAATCGAGCGCCAGCCGCTTCAGATCCTCCTGCCGTTTGTTGAAATTGTACAGAAGATAGACCGCCAGACTGACGAGAATGATATCGAGCCCAGTCTTGTGCCAGAACGACATTTTGGTCAAACGCGCCATCTGCTGCTTATGGCTCACGATGCTCGTCCTTGTCGCCAGGAAAGCCGGAATCAGAATAAGTACGATCGCCACGCCCACCGCAATCGCCGCCACCTTATAGGCGGCGCTGGTCAGGCTGACTTCAAGCGCCGAACGCTGGACGAATTCCAGGAAGCCGCCCGAGGCGCCAAGCACCTTGGTGAATGAAACGCCGAGGAACGGTCCAACGGCCAGCGCGCTCAGTCCGAGAAACAGGCTCTCCAGCGTGTATGCCGTCATGATCTGCAGTCGGCTGGCTCCACGGCTACGGAGAACGGAAATCTCCGTCTTTTGCCGTTCAATAATGAGATTGGCGGCCATATACAAATAGAAAGCCAGCATCAGCATAACCGGAGAATAGAGGGACAACATCATAACGTCGAGCTTCGCTTGTTTTCCCTGATAAGATGCGACCGTCTCGATCGCCGGGACGTTAACCTCCTCCACCCCGAGCCGTCCCCGGAAATAGCGCCGGATGCCCGTATTGGTATCGGTGAATTGGCCAATATTGTCGACGTTCAACTGTTTATAATTCAGGGCGAAGCGCCAATCCAGGTCGGTTAGCCTCGCTTTGCCGCCTTTCGTAAATTCCCGCTCGAACTGCTTGAACGGGATGATGAAGCCGTCTTCGACCTCCGTCGTCAAATACGGCAGATACGGGTCAGCGTCCGGATCGGTCTCGATGACGCCGACCGGTACGACGCGGAAGCGTTGCCTGTCCCCTTCCGGCGATTCTGCGACCAGTTCTTCCCCTAAATCCCGTTTCGTCGCAAACAGAAATTTCTGCGTCACGAGCGCTTCGAAGACGCCGTCCGTTCGGTCAACCGGCATCCGGCCGTCGATCAGTCTTACGCGCTTCTCCATATCGGACAAGGATTTAAAGCTGCCCGCCGTTTTCTGCGACTGCTTCTCCTGCTCCGAAGCGTCGGCGCCGTACACCTTCATTTTTTGCGTGAACCGCTGCTGGTAGAACGACAGCGCCGCGAGTCCCGTCCGGCCTGGAATCGTCTGCACGAACCGGTCAGCCCGCGCAATCGCCTCCGCCGTCTCCTTGTCCATCTTTGATGAAGAAACGGTCGTACCGATCCGGACGAACCCCGGGTAAACGGCGCTCTGACTCTGTACCAGCTGGAGCTCCTTCAACAATGTCCGCTGCAGGATGGCTTCGGAATAGAGCGGCATGGAGCTGAACAGGGCCACGCATACGGTAAGGCCAAACCACAGATTCAGCTGCAGCCATTTGTTTTTTGCCATTTTGCGGAGGATCATCGTCCATAATGCCATACGTACACCCCATTCTTGCGCCCGGACAATCCGGGCATTTCTGTTCAATTATTAAGGATGACCTTCTGGCCTTCTTCCAGCCCGCGGACGATCTCCACCTCGGTCGGCGTCGCCAAGCCTACCTCGACGTCGACCTCCTTGCGTCGATCACCTTCTGCGACCTGCACGTAGCTGCGGCCTATATAGGAGCGGATCGCCGAACGCGGAAGCACGATGACGTTCTCGCGCTTCTGGAGCTCGATACTGAGTTCCGCGCTATGACCGATCTGGATCCCGTCCGGCTCATCGTCCATGCCGATAATGAGGGTCACCGAATTGCGTTCGGCCTTCGCACCGTCAGCGGCGAGGGGCACATTGGAAGGGGATTGCAGCACTTTCCCTTTATAATCCTTGCCCTTATACTTCAAGCTGACGGGCATGCCCGCTTCTACCGGAAGCAGGTCCTTCGTATTTGCCGCTGCATAAGTCAGCTGCATCTTTGACGGATCCGCAACGGTTACAATCGATTGGTAGGCGTTGATAAAGTCGCCCGCATTCAACGTTTCAACGAAGGTGACGATCCCCGTGATCGGCGAATACAGCTGCGATTGATCGAGTCGGCTCTCCATGGATTCCAACAGCATCGACTCCCGCTCCAAGTCGATCTCCCGCAGGCGCAGATCGGTTGCGTTCGCGCCGGAAGCGCGCGTCTGGTCGTACAGCAGACGAGCGCGCTCCACGCTCAGCCGCTGCAGGCGAATCTGAAGGTCCAGGTCACCTGTCTCCAGCCGGGCGAGCAGGTCGCCGGCCCTCACCTCTTGGCCGACCGTCACGTTGATGGATTTCAACCGCCCGCCGGATTCCTTGAATGAGAGCGTATCCATGCTGGCGGACACGAAATTCGCCGTTCCTTTGAGGAATGTCTGAATGTTCCCCTTGGCTGCGTCCACGATGTCTAATTCTTCCTTAGCCGGCTGGACGAGCGGCGGCTGAAGCGCCTCCTCCTCAAAGGGGAGCAGCGAGCAGCCGGTAAGCGCCAGCGACGCGGCGAGCATGACGGCAGCGTGCTTGGCGCGGGGAATCAGTTTAAACAACATGTGATTCATGAGTCGTTTGCGATACAATTTTTCCATCCTCCAATGCGATAACGTAATCGGCAAGCTCCATAATACCCGGGTCATGCGTCGTCATCACGATCGTCATGCCGGACCGATTCACCAGATCGCGGAATACGCGGATGACCTGCAGGCCCATCTTGCTGTCCAGCTCCGCGGTCGGCTCGTCCGCGATGAGCAGGGCAGGCTCGTGGGCGATCGCGCGGGCGATCGCCACGCGCTGCTGTTCGCCGCCGGACAGCTCCGTCGGCCGATGTTTCATCCTCTCCCGCATGCCGACGCGCTCCAGCGCCCGCTCCGCGGCCTCGCGGTTTCCTTTGACCGGAGTACCCGCGATCCGAAGCCCGAACTCTACGTTCTCGTAAGCGGACATCAGCGGAATCAGACCGAACGACTGGAACACCAGGCCGATCTCCTTGCGCCGCAGCGCGCTGCGCTGAGCTCCGGAAAGTCCGGTGATCTCACGTTCACGGAGGAACACCTGACCCTCCGTCGGATCGTCAAGCGTGCTGAGAATATTCAGCAGGGTCGTCTTGCCGGAACCCGACCGGCCTTTGAGCGCCACCATAGACCCGGCCGGTATGGCCAAATGGATGTCAGCCAGCGCGGTGACGGCGGCATTTCCTCTGCCAAAGACCCGTTTAATGCCGGTTGCCTTCAGAATCGTTTCGCCGCTTGCTTCTTTCAGTCTTCCTTCTTTCGCCGACATCGCGATCCCCCTCCAGTTCATCTAATTGTTGATGCTGTAAAGTCATATCAGCAGGTATTAGAAGCCGATCCGGTTCTATCATTCATAATTTTAGCGCTTTCATTTCGCGAACAATACCCGTTCGTTTCTTGTTTATTCACCTTACAAAAGATAGGTTTACTAAGAAGAACTTCTGTCGTAGTCCTTTGAGAATAAGCAGCCTAAACAGAAAAGAGACCCAGCTAAAAGCTGTGTCTCCTTTTGGTGCGCCGAACGTTACGCTAACACGAAATACAGGTCATGGATGCCTTCGGCGCCTGTGACTGCCGTTGTCGCAATTTCGGCTATCTACTTTACCCTGATTAGCCCTTGACTCCGCCGACCATCATCCCTTTGACGAAATATTTCTGAAGGAACGGATAGACCATGATGATCGGCAAGGAGGCCACGATCGTCATCGTAGCGCGGACGGACAGCGGCGTAACCGTACTCTGCTGCGCTCCGCTGGCGCCGTTAATCATTCCGTCCAGGCTCGATGTGCCGGAAGTCGTATTGGAATTTTGCAAAATCTTCTGCAGCTCGTACTGCAGCGTGCTCAGTTCAATATGCGAGGAATTGTACAAGAATACGTCGAACCAGGAATTCCATTGATAGACACCCGAGAACAAAGCTACCGTGGCAAGCACGGGCGCGGTCAACGGCAGCACGATATTGAAAAACGTCCTGAATTCGCCGGCTCCGTCGATCTTGCCCGATTCCAGAATGCTTTCAGGCAAATTCTCGATAAAGGATCGAATAATGATCAGGTTGAATACGCCGATCAAACCCGGCCATATATAGACCCAGAAGCTGCCTACGAGATGCAAGTCTCTTATGAGCAGGTAGTTAGGGATTAAACCGCCGTTAAAATACATCGTCAAAATAAAAGCGACTGTGATGAATTTGCGCAGCACGTAATCCTGCCTGCTGATCGTAAACGCCACCATGGCCGAGCAGAACACCGTCGTTACCGTTCCGATGACCGTGCGCAGGATCGAAATGAGCGTGGCGTGGAAGATCGTTGCTTCTTTCAAAATATAATCGTAGTTATCCAGCGTCCAAACTCTGGGAAGCAGGTAGATCCCGCCTTTAATCGAGTCTTGGGCGTCGTTTAGCGAGACCGCCAGTACGTTGATAAACGGATAGAGAGTTACGATCATAAGCAGAATCAAAAAAATATAGTTACAACAATCGAAAATACGATCGCCAATTGAAGCTTTAATCTTATACTTCTTAGTTATTTTCGCATCGCTTGCAGCCATCTTAATGTTCCTCCCGTTCTAGAAAAGTCTGGATTCGCCCATGCGTTTCGCGGCATTGTTCGCTACGAACAGCAGGATGAAGCTGACCAGCGTCTTAAACATGCCTGCCGCGATGGAAAGGGAAAAGTTGCTTTGCGCAATGCCGTATTTCAAGACGAATATATCAATGTTCTCGGAATAGTCCACGTTCATGCCGTTGCCAAGCAAGTATTGCGGCTCGAATCCCGATTCCAACAAGTATCCGATGTTCATGATTAACAATACGACGACGACCGATTTGATGCCCGGCAGCGTAATATAGAACATCCGCTTGAACCGGTTCGCGCCGTCGATCTCCGCCGCTTCGTACTGCGCGGGATCTATCGTGGTCATGGCGGCCAGATAAACGATCGTATTCCAGCCGATATCCTTCCATATCGAGCTTGCTCCGAAAATCGTCCAGAAGTATTCAGGAATGCCCAGAAATAAAATCTCGTGTCCTATATTCACTAATCCAAGCCAAATCAGCAATTGATTGATGATGCCGTCAGGGGCCAGGGTGATTTGCACAATGCTGGCCGCTACGACCCAGGAAATAAAATGCGGCAAATAACTAACCGTCTGCACGAGCCGCTTGAAGGCGACCCTTCGTATTTCGTTAAGAAGAAGCGCAAGCGTAATCGCCGTTACAAATCCGAAGATCAGATTAATGGAGCTCATCGCCAGCGTATTTCGCAGCACCCGCAAAAATCGTTCGTCTCCGAATAGAAACTTGAAATGGTCAAGTCCGATCCACGTTTGTTTCCAGAACCCGAGCGCTGGCTTGTAGTCCTGAAAAGCGATGGTCCATCCCCATATCGGAACATATTTAAAAATAACGAGCCAGATCAGAAAGGGTACGGACATCAATACGAGTGCGCGCTGCTGAATCAGCTTTAATAAAAACGGTTTGATCCCTTTCGGTTTCTTGTTCAAGGCTGGCCGGGACGTTGTCTGTAAAGTATTGGTCTCCATCATTTTCTCTCCTTCCGGTACCGAATCATCTGAACGAAAAAAGGATAGGCCGGGGGTTTAGCTATGGGTATTGTCCGGCCTACCTCCGTGTTCATTATTTAGCGGCTTCGACCTTCAGCTTGACTTGTTCCGTCGTCCACTTCTCGTAGCCGGCCGTATCGAGCTTGCCGAAATCTTTCAAGTATTCGTCCCAGACCGAATCAAACTTGTCGGGAGAAGCAAGCACCAGTTTCGGGAAGTACTTCTTCGTCAGTTCATCCTTGCTTGCTTCCCACAGCTGCTCCGGAGAATTCTGTTCCTTGGTGAATCCCCAAGCCGGATACCAAGGACGGTATACAGGCGTTGCGAACATTTGGCTGTAGGTCTGCACCCCGTATTTACCCAAAATATCTTTATCCTTCTGTGTCAAACTCATTTGGAATACTTCAGGCTGATAACCTACGCCCTTGGCATTGCCGCTGGCAAGCGTAGAGTTGCCGCTGTACATCGGCCAGTTCCAGCTGTAATATTTGAAGCCGAATTTCTCGTTGAAGGTCTCGTCGATTTTGTCGATTTGCTCCTTTGTACGATAGAAGCGGCCCTCTTCGTTCACTACGTACGTTTCGCCTTTGATCCCCCAAGACATCAAGGTCTGGTTCTCTTCCGTCAGCATGTTGTCGAAGTATTTGATAATCCGCACCGGATCTTTGGCGCTGACCGTAATCCCGATCCCCCGGTTCGTCACGAGGCCGCCTTGCGGATCGATATAAGCGTCAGGCGTATTCTCGTCAAATGTAACCGGCAGCGGGAAGTAATTGTAGCCGTCCAGGGAAGGATCCTTGCGGGCCGCATCCTTCAGTACGTTGAGCGCATTTTGCACTTGCCATCTGTAATCAAAGAAACCGAGAACGTTGTGGGACGTCAATTTGGCAGTATATTGGTCATAATTGTCTACGAATGAAGCCTTGTCGAATAAGTCTCTCGCATTCAGATCGTTTAACGCCTTCAACCATTTTTTTGTAGCGTCGGCAGCTGCATACGTCTTTGCCTCCAGCGTGTTCGGATCAACCGTGACGCCGCCGTCATTCGGATAGCCCATCAAATGCATTGGCGGGTTGGAGGTTGCGAAAAATCGCCAGTCGTGCGTCAAGGCAACCATGCCTGTCAGATTTTCATCCTTATGCTTTTCCTTGAAGTTCGAGATCAGCTCTATATATTGGTCCAGTGTTTTGATTTTCGGATAGCCTGCTTCTTCCAGTACGCGGCGCTGCACCCAAAAGGCGCCTCCCGGTTCCGGATCGGGAACGAAGTCGCCAACCTGGACGGCCATCGGTAGAACATACAGCTTTCCGTCCTTTGCTTTCATTTGGTTCAAATACGGGCCGAACACCCGCTTGATATTCGGGCCGTATTGCTCGATTAGATCGTCAAGCGGTAAGAACGCGCCCGCATTCAGCACTTCTTCCATCGCCGCATCCGGAATCAGGACGTCCGGATATTCGCCTGAAGCAATCATCGTGCCGATCTTGGTGTTCAAGTCTCCGACAAGAAACTCCAGTTTGAAGTTAACGCCGGTCTGATCCTCGAGCATCTTGCCGATGGTCGTTTCGTTCGTGTTGCCGTCCTTAGACCCGGCCACGCCATTGTAAATCGTAAAGGTTACTTTCTCCTGCGTCGCTCCGGAGCCGCTGCCGTTCGTTTCGGCAGGCTTCTCGTTGTTGTTTCCGGAACATGCGGTTACAACGGACAACAACAAGGCAGCGGCTAGGCCGAGAAGCAAAACTTTCATTTTCTTCACTGTTTTACTTACCCCTCTCGTAATCTATTTTGTCGTGCACCTTTAGTATAAAAGCGATTCCATTTTTCGATTACCCGTGTAATTATGGTCTCTTCTTTGAAAATTATATCTTTAGCCCGATTCATTCGGGATCCTAAGCTCGATGAAGGTTCCCTTGCCGGGATGGCTATCCACGGTAAATCGGAACTTGTCGCCATAGATCATTTTGGCGCGATAAATGACGTTCTGAA
The DNA here is from genome assembly GCF_056269405.1 of Paenibacillus sp. J2L1-98. Taxonomy (NCBI): domain Bacteria; kingdom Bacillati; phylum Bacillota; class Bacilli; order Caryophanales; family Paenibacillaceae; genus Paenibacillus; species Paenibacillus sp. J2L1-98. The sequence goes on from NZ_JBWDNW010000001.1 coordinate 854,732, forward strand.
TCCCGATCCGATCGCCCATTATTTCATCCGAATTTACATAACGATACAGCTCGTCTACCTTCTCTTTATCCATTCCGACCCCGTTATCGCGGATCGAAAACACTAACTCGCGATCTGCTACGAATATCCGGATGTCAATCCCTCCTCCTTGCTTCAACGGTTCAATCCCATGAATACAGGCGTTTTCGACAAAGGGAAGAAATACCATTTTGGGCACTTCGGATGTATAGGCCTCTAAGGCGACATCAATACGATAGTCCAGCTTGTCTTCAAACCGGTATTTCTGAATATCAAGAAAGCAATGGATAAAGCCCAGTTCCTCGTTCACGGTTACCCGGTCTCTGTTCCAGGTCAGGGAACTGCGGAAGATTTTGGCCATACTATGAATAATTTTTGCCGTTTCACTCTCATTCTTGAGCAAGCTGCGCATACGAATCGTTTCCAGGGCATTAAACAGAAAGTGCGGATTAATTTGGCTTTGCAGCGCATTCAATTGCGCCTTACGGCGTTCAAGCTCGAGCGATTTCTTTTGGATATCCGCAACGTAGACGTCATCGATCAAGGACTTAACCTGCAAGGTCATCCTGTTGAATTCCAGCGTCAACTGCCCGATCTCGTCCCGAGACTCCGCATCCTGAATGATTTCAAAGCTCTGGCTTTTAACTTTTTTCATATGCTTCAAAATTTTTACGATCCGTTTATTAATCGAGCGGGTAATAATAACAATAATAATGGTCGGTATGATCATCATCAGGCAGGCGGACCACAAAATAAAGACGCGTGATTTCCGTACTTCCTTCACGACCTCGTCTTCATTGATGGTTCCAACGATCCGCCAGCCGTTCAAATAGCTAACTCCCCGGTATTCTTTATCGAACTCGATCGAATTGATCGACTTAAGCGATGCGTATGCCGCTTTATGGCTATCCTGCCAGTCTATTTCGCGATTCGTCGTATATTCAATCTCACCGGCGGGATTTAGTAAATACATATCACCTTCCATGTTTAAATTAGAGAAAATTTCTTCCAAATCGATCGTTTTAAAATCGATTTTCAACAGCTTTTCCTTATGCATCCTATCCGAGAAGTAATCCAACTTCCGGAGCAGCGAAAAACAATCAAACCGTCCATTCATCGTTTCCGTTCGAACGAACACGGGTTGTGACCGTGCGCTGCTCGTCCCCGTTTTATACCAATTCTGAGCCCTGATCTTGTCGGACAAAAAACCAATATTGCCGGAATGCAGCAAAGTCTGGTTATCTGCGTAAATCATAATGTTTTGGAGAGACAAGGAAACGGGAATGTAGCTGTTCAACGCGCGCCTCAGGTACGCATCATAAGCCTCTACATAATCTTCCGTTTTCGTAAAATTCCGGTCAAGGATCTCGTTCGTGTTGTAATCCGCATAAAAAAAAGAAGATAATCCGACCGCATCGTCAACCTGCAATCGGAATTCATTCTGGATCTGTTCGACGGCCCGGCCGATATCCTTGATTCTCTGATCCTTTACATTGCCCGTAATGACATGATAGAAGATGACGTTCGTCAGAATTATCGGCGCGAATACGCAAAGAAAATAAACAAAAAGCATCTTGTTTCGTAGCCTTATATTGTTCAGCAATCGATTCATGGAACCCCCTTTTCCGGAACTCATGATCGGTTGCTCCATCGATTCCGGTACTCCGTCGGAGTCATTTTCTCCAGTTTTTCAAACTGGGTGACAAAATAATCGGCATTATTGAACCCGACCCGCTCCGCAATTTCATAAATGCGCATGTCCTTCTGTCTTAGCAGCTTCTTAGCCTCGGCAATGCGAAGCTGCTGTAAATAGTCGTTAAAATAAACGCCATAGGTTTTCTTAAAGAGCTGTCCAAGATAGGCGGAGTTCATATAAAATTGGGCGGCGATGCTCTTTAAATTCATATTTTTGTGAAAATTTCGATCCACGTAACATTTGATTTTATTAATTCCGCCCTTGCCATAGGTCTTATAAAGTTTATGAATCGTGTCCGCGGCCTCGAAAACAAAAGCTTCAAATAATCGCCGCAGCTCTTCCAGCGTGACGTTATGATCATGCCAGCCGATGACAGGCTCGATGCTTTTAAGCTCGTTTTCATCGCCTTCGATGCTCCTGACGGATTTTCCGATTGCAAGTACGCATTGAACGATCGCCGTTTTTATCGCCTCCGGAGAGAAGCGTTTCTCCAAAAAATCCGCAAACATCCGGTTTGTTGCCTGATTGATCTCATTGATTTCGTTCTCTTCAACCGCATCGATCAGTTTACGGTACACATCATCATCCAAATGCCTATAATTCAAGTCCAATTTTGCGATGTCCGAATAGAGAATGATTTTCTCCGTATATTTCAAAAACTTGTAAGATAGCGCTTCCTTCGCGCTCATGTAAGAAAGCTTGAGCTCCTCAAGAACGTTTACGGATTCGCCCGCATAGACTCGAAACTCCAAATCAAACCGGCCGCCCAGCAGCAGCAGCAGTACGGCCTCGATGAATTTGCGAATGTTTCCATCATAAGAGGTTAAGTAACGGTCCGGAACGATGAAGCCGTATGCCCTGCGATGTTCGTAAACGATAGGCATCGACGAAGCAAAAGCAGCCTTCTGAATGGCTTCCTGTATGCCCGCCTTAAGCACGTTCTTAGCAGGCATCGTAATAGCATTCCAAGGAAGCACATTATTCAACTCGATTAATACGTAGGTGAACGAGTTAGCGCCAGCTGCCGTCCAAGGGCCCTCCCATTCCCCCAGCGCCATCTCGCCAAGCTCCCCCCGTATCAAGGCTTCGATCTGACTTTCCCCCATTTGGATATGCCTTCTTTCCTGCAGCTGTTTCTTCGCCGATAACTTGTCACGAAGTTTCGCAAGCGCTTGTAGAATGTCATCCTCGTCAATAGGCTTCAAAACATAATCAAACACACCAAAACGCATAGCCTGTTGAGCGTACCGAAAATCGTTATATCCGCTAATAATGATAAATTCCGACTCAAGCTTTTCCTCGGCAGCGGATTGAATGAGCCCGATCCCGTCCAGGACGGGCATGCGAATGTCGGTTACGACCAGATCCGGCTTTTTCGCTCGTATCAAGGCAAGGGCATCCTCCCCATTGTCAGCCTCATCGATGACTTGATATCCGCTGCTTTCCCAGTCAATCATCCCTATCAATCCCTTGCGCACAAATAATTCGTCGTCAACAACGATCACAGAGTACATGGAGGCAACCCTCTTTCTGGACTAAATCGAATAAGCTATATTTTTTCATGAAAATACTATAATTCCTTAAATGTCTTTGATGATATGATGAATGCGAAATCACAGATAATGGAGGTTATCTAAATGACGAACTTAAAAAAAGGCGCTTTTTATACGGGTGAATACAGAAACCTGTTCAAGGAGCTAGGCTATACCGAAAAAGCGATCAACGAAAAGCTTGAACGGGCATGGTCTGACTTGTTTTATGGCGATCCGGAAGTCCGAATCTACTACCCGCTCGGCGACGATAAAGGCTATATACTCGACACCGGCAATTTGGACGTGCGGTCTGAAGGCATGTCCTACGGAATGATGATGGCCGTACAAATGAACAAGAAGGAGGAATTCGACCGGCTGTGGAATTTCTCGAACACCTTCATGCAGCATACGGAAGGCCGTTATAAGCATTACTTTGCCTGGCACTGCAAGCCTGACGGCACCCGCATATCCCAAGGGCCCGCCCCCGACGGGGAAGAATTTTTCGCGATGGCGCTGTTCTTCGCCTCCAACCGGTGGGGAGACGGTGCCGAACCGTACAACTATTCCGATCAGGCGAGAACGATCCTTCGCGCATGCGTGCATCAGGGCGAGCACGGCGATGGCGATCCGATGTGGGACCCGGCAACGAAATTGATCAAATTTATACCGGAATCTCCTTTTAGCGATCCATCCTACCATCTTCCCCATTTCTATGACTTGTTCGCTCTGCAGGCGGACGAGCAGGACAGATCGTTCTGGAGGGAAGCCGCAGCAGCTAGCCGGGCTTATCTGCATACCGCTTGCCATCCGGTAACCGGGCTCTCTCCTGAATATGCGAATTACGATGGAACGCCGGCAGAACCGCAGCCCCACGGGGAATTTCGGCATTTCTTCAGCGACGCTTACCGGGTAGCGGCAAACATAGGTTTAGATTGGGAATGGTTTCGGATGGATCCATGGCAGGTAGAGCAGTCGAATCGTCTTCAACATTTTTTCCGTGATATTGAAGTGTCCGATTACCGCCGATATACCATTGACGGAAAACCTTTTGAGGAGCCGGCTTTGCATCCGATCGGGCTCCTGGCAACGAATGCCATGTCCTCCCTGGCCGCAGACGGCTCGGATGCTGCCCATTTCGTTCATCTTATTTGGAATACACCTCTTCGCAGGGGCGTCCGCCGTTATTACGACAATTGCCTGTACTTTTTCAGCTTACTGGGCTTAAGCGGAAACTATCGTATTTATAATAAGTAATGCTGTCTTAGGACATTCATTTTACGTTTTCAGACCGAAAATACAACCTGTCGATTAATTGTAAAATACCTGTTGAAGGATAGGGTTTAGCGTTTCCTCCCTGGCAGGAACGACTGGAGATTGTTCAATATTGTCCGACACATAATAAGGACAATGAGGCCTATATCCACTTTTACCATTACGAATGATTACAGGCGAAATTAAACGGCCTCAGTCCGATGGAATTCAGGACTAAGGCCGCTTAACTCATTTTTATTATTTGTACTGTCTACTTGACGGGGTGCAGTTCACCGGGCAGATTAATGCTTAAACTGCCAGGATTTGATTTTAAATGGCTCCGTGCCGGGTTTTCCATTAAACACGAAATAGAGATCGTGAACGCCCTCGGCTCCCGTGACTTCCGCATTGGCTTCGACCCATTGATTCTCACTGTTCGGTGAAGGCACGGTAAGCGTCCCGATCAGCTTGCCCTCCGGATCACCAAGGCGCAGCTCCAGGGTGCCGCCGTCCTTCGTGCTCGATACCCATGCCGTGAAAGAGGATGCCCCGCTGCCGAAGTCCGCTTTCGCAACTGCGGTCCAAGTCCCTTCATGAATGCCGGCGACAGCCATCTCCGCGACTACCAATGAAGTGTTAGCCCCTGCGTTCCACGCCATCGTCGCCGCTTCTACGAGGGCATACGGATTGAAAGGCTTGATTTGCTTTACGCCATTTAGATCTGCCGCAATTTCCCCGATCGAACCGTTTTCGTTAAAGAAAACCCGGTTTAGATGAGTCGAACGGTAGCCCTTCGGAACCCCCATCGCTTTGGATAACGTCTGCGCGTGGTAGGCCATGTACCAAGCATCATGAAATTGGAACATGGCGTGATGGTTATTGCCGCCGACTCCAAAGAAGTGTCCGGGATTTTTTAATATCGTACCCCCGTAGGTCCATGGCCCCATCGGATTGTCGCTCGTCATATAAGCAATCTCCCCGGCTGGTGGGCTTCCCTCCGGACGCACGCCGTTATAAAAGTTCGAACAATAAGTAAAGTAGTAAACGCCGTTGTATTTGTTGATACCGGCATCCTCGAACATAAAGGGCGCCGGTATGGCGGCCGCTTCCCCGACGACGCTGATCATATCGTCGCCCAGCTGCATCGCGCGCGCGGTATTCGGCCATTCATCCTTCCCATCCGGAACGCCGCCGCCATAGTAGATATACGCTTTGCCGTCGTCGTCAACCAGCACTGCAGGGTCGAAGAGCCAAGTCACCTCAGCCGCGGCAGGCATTTCTCTCGAGATGAGCGGCTTCCCGATCGGGTCTACCCACGGGCCGGTCGGACTGTCGCTTGTCAAAACACCGATGCCGCTGGCATTATTGGCGAAGTACAAGAAAAACTTGTCTTTTCCGTCAATGACTTTATGGGCGGCTGCGGGCGCCCACGATTGCGTCGCCCATTTGGCCGCGCCATCCGGTCCGGCTGCGACGATTTCGCCGTGATCCGTCCAGTTCATCAGGTCGTCAGAGGAAATGACTGACAGCTTGTTAATATTGCCGTAAGTATTGTCTTTAACATTGCCTTCCCCATCGTATTCCAGCACGTCGTTCGTATTGTACAGGTATACGCGATCGTTAAATACCAACGCATAGGGATCGGCGCCGAATTTATGGGAGACAACCGGGTTGCCGCTTGGAGGAAGCTTGCCGATCACCTTGGCAGGGGGCGCAAAACTCGTTTTCGTTTCTTCATTCATCGCTTCTATCAACTCCCGATTAAGTGTTAATCCTTTTCCGACATGATCAAAGTGTAACGCTCACGGCTAGGGGCAACAACCTGCCGATTGCTGTTTCATTACCCGGGAAGTTCTAGATTTTTTGAATGCGGGCATGTTAAAAGCCTGCTGAGATTTCTCAACAGGCTTCTTTTTATTCAATCGGTCTCATCGTCCGCAGTATACCGTAAATACCGTTTATTTTATCATCGGGCTTGAACATAAACTCGACATGGTCTTGTCCGTTAATGAGTTCATCGGGAATCGGATAAAGTTTCGTGACGAATTCGCGTTTGAAATGGGAAGACGATCGTTCGCTGACGAATAGCTCGCCGTTTGCATAAATATGCATGACACGGTCGTGGTTGACGGAGAAGTAGGTCACTTGAAGCAGGTTTCGCTCTCCCGGGACGATTTTCAGCCGATAGCTGAACCATCCTCCGGGATATACGATTCTACCGTTCTGTCCGTCCCAAGCTCCTCCGACCGTCGCTTCCCCCACAATCGCATGCTGCAGCTCGTATTGATCGTTGCCGACCTGAACGCTGTCGATTGTAGCCTCTTGGATTAAACGCTCCAATCTCGTTTTGTTCAAATGCTGTTTTAATTCCTCGGATTCCGCGTCTACAATGCTCCAGTAAATGCCGTAACGTTCTTGATGCTGCCTGTAATGGGGAGTAAAGACAAGCCGATCGTCCTCGTCCGTATTGATCAATCGAAAGGCAAGCTCGCTGCCGTCCTTCACAAGATGGTTCTCAATCCCTTCGAGCCACTGCTCAGGACTTTTCCCTACAGGAATGAGAAAATCTTTGACGAGCATTTTACGGGTGGGCACACTGACGATAACGCCCGTCTGGGCAATGCTTAAATCCTCCGTTCCTAGAGCGGCGCTCAGCACGACGGGACCATACTGGAATCCCGCCACGTTCCGGTTATCCGGCAGACGGGAAACCTTGATCTTCATCGGCAACGTCAATTCCAGCGTCTCGCCATGCTGCCACCGTCGATGGATTGCCAAGTAATCGTCTTGACGGTCAAAGCGAATCGGTTCGCCGTTTATGCTCGCTTCGATTGTTCCGCTGACCCAATAAGGGATCCGAAGATAAAGCTCCAGCGATCTGGCCTGCCGGTCAGCGGTTTCAATCTTCAATGTAACTTGATGGTGATCGGGGATGCCGGAGCTCTGAGTAATCATCACTTGCTGCTGCTGCCAGTCCAGGATAGAGTTTGCGTACTGCGTCACGTAAAGCCGGTTATCCTTGTGAAAGTAAATGCTATCGTTAAGCTTCGTAAAGCTTTCCATTCCCGTGCCCGTACAGCACCAGAAATGCTCGAACGGCGAGCTGTAGATTTTGAAATAGCCCGTCGCCATCGGCTGGAAATACATCGTCATCCCCGTTTCCGGGTGCTGCGACGAGAGAATTGCGTTCATATAAGTCCTCTCGTAAAAGTCCGCGTACTTCTTGTCTCTCGTGAGCTTGAACAGTTCACGGGTCAATATCAGCATGTTATAGCTATTGCAAGTTTCGCAGGTAATATCGGTGCGTCTTGCGTTCAGCGAGTCCGGTTCTCCAAAATGCTCCGATTCACTATTTCCGCCCGTCATATAGCTGTGATGGCCAACGACGATGTCCCAAAACTTCATCGCGGCCTCAAGGTAAAACCGCTCGCTCTCCCCAAGCACCAAATACCGGTTCAGTGCCCCGATAAATTTCGGGATCGTCGTGTTGGCATGCTTCCCTCTCAGGATGTCCCGGCCTTCTCTGATCGCTTCGAACAAGGGGAGCTCGTCGAACCGATGAGCCGCATCCAAATGCCTTTGGCGGCCGGAAATTTTATATAAGTCGTAGAGACAGTCATTCATTCCGCCATATTCGACCGAAAGGACGACCGCTTGAAGCTCGTCCGTCCAGCGCTCCGTCCGGGATGCGGCCCAATCGCCTAACCGCATGACCGTATCAAACACCTCTCGCGAACGGGTAGCATAGTACACCGAGATCAAGCCCGCAATGATTTTATGCATCGTATACCAAGGCACCCATGCCGGCTGCCTATTTTCGACGTTGTCGATTAGCGCTTCTGGAAACGCCGAGAGATAGCCAGTTTCAAACTGGCACTGCGATAATTCGGAAATGATATAGGATAGTCTGTCCGATAGCACAGAATCTCTGGTCTGGGTGTACGCTTGGGCGCATGCCGTCAAATAATGCCCGAGCGTATGGCCCCGAATTTCGGTATTTTCCCAACCGGGGTACTTTTCCGCCTTCGGTGCCAATCCCCTATTCTCCCTGAATCCGGCCAGCAATCGGTCAGGATCGTATTCTAATAAATATTGAAGCTCTTTTTCAAACGCGTTGGCTTGATATTGGCCGGTAAGCTTAACCTGATCCAATCCGAAATCCTGCAAGCTATCCCGCTTAAGCTTGGTCCCGTTCATCATAAATCTCGCCCTTTCGAAAACCCTTTTGTATCAGCGCGCTAACCAACTTTAGATTACCGCTTCGCGCCTATGCAGGTAAATGGCGAAAGGTTCGAATTAGTGTAAAAAAGTCAGCTATTTGCTGACGAAATCATAATCGGTATAATGATTATAGCTAGAAATGATTCATTCAATATCCCAATAATCAGTGTCAAAAAGTCAGCTAAGGAGCGGTGCGTATGAACGGCTTCACGATCAATATCGAAAAACCTTTGCAGCTCACGATGACAGGAAAGTTCGTCGCGCCTACCCGAGAGTGGAAACATATGAGCCGAATGCTGATGGATTACGAGCTGTTCATCCCCGTTACGGGCACATTGTATATCGCGGATAATCAAGAAAAATACGAGCTCCGGGAAGGCGATTACCTGCTAATGCCTCCTCGAACCAAGCAATTTGGCTATCTTCAATCCGAATGCAGCTTTTATTGGCTGCACTTTCTTGCCGATGATGGCCGGACGGAGCGATCAGACCCTGACAAATCGTCTGATTGTCCTCCGGGGCATATAATCATTCCGGGCAGCGGCAAGCTGAGCAATAAGGATAAATTGATCGTGATGATGAAACAGCTGCAAGATACTATCCGAAGCTACCAGGATCAAACGCTAAACAATTATTTGGCGACAAGCATCCTGTGCGAGCTCTATAATCAAGTATTCCGACAAAAAAAGATGTCGCAGCCGCAGCTCAAGAAGCAGCAGCTTTATAACGATATTGTGGACTACGTCAAGTGGTACCGCTTCGAGCTGCTGCAGGTGTCGAAGATCGCGGATCACTTCGGATATAACGCCAAGTATATTTCGCAAATGTTTTCGAAAACTTCCGGCGTTTCGCTCAAGCGGTTTATTTTGCAGCAGAAGATGGACGCGGCCGCATTCCTGCTAACCGACACCAATATGACGATTACGGAAATCGCGATGCAGCTCGGTTATCATGACAGCCATCATTTTATGAAGTCGTTTAAGCAGATAACAAATTTGACGCCAAGCCATTACCGGAACGCGGCTTCCAATCGGCTGCTGAATCATTAAAAATCATTCAACAGCACCGATGCAATGCAATAAGGACCGGACGAGCTATAGCTCGTCCGGTCCTTATTGCATTGCAGCGTTTAATGATTATCGCTTAGTGACAGGCTGTCGCGGTATTCCTGCGGCGTCATTCCCGTTACCTTTTTGAAAAATCGAGTGAAAGAGTGAGCCGCCTCGTAACCGACGGATACGGCCACCTCCCGCACTTTTAAATCCGGGTTCCGAAGAAGCTCCTTTGCTTTTCTTAACCGGCAATTATCGATATACTCGGACAGGTTGATCCCTCGTTCCTGCTTGAAAAAGCGGGATAAATACGAAGGATTGAAATAATGGATTTCCGCAAGACGAACCAAGGATAAATCCTCGCTCAAATTATTCTCGATGTGACGGCAAATTCGGTCGATCACTTGAGAGGTTCTGTCCCGTTCGTCGCTTTGTTTGAAGCGGAAGATCGCTTCCGCCGTTTGCTTAAGATAGCAGAATCCATCTTTCATAGAGGCATGATCGTCCAGACGCATCAGCTTGGCGTGATCGTCGATTCGGCTTTGCAGACCCAGTCGGTTAAGGGAAGCATAGAGCATAAGCGCGACCGTATAGTAAGCTTCGATCGAGCGCTGCGCATACTCGTTATGCTGGAGCATCGAGCTCGATAATTGCTCTAATTCTACGAAAAATTCCTCCGCGCGGCCCGCTTCGAGATGCACCGATAGGATCTCGCCTTTGCGGCTTGGCATCCCCCCCTCTTTGCCCGCCAGAACGTCATCGGTATCACTCCGGTCCCGCAAAATCATGGAGATGCCGTCACCGATCTTAAATTGCTGCAGTTGGCGAAGCCTTTCGTATTGTTGGGTAACGGCGGCCCATTCGCAGCTTTCTCCGCTTATCGTCAGTCCGATCGACAGCCCAAGGGAGGCGCGGCATGCTTCTTGCACAAGCTCCAGCGTTCCTTCTATATACAGGATAAAGTGGTTATCGGGCTTTTCATTTGTCTTCCATAACGGCTGAATAAACCACAGCAAATCGCCATGCTTGTCTACAATGCCGATACTGCTCGTCTGATCCTTCAGGTAAGCATCCCATATCATCCTGGCCGAAGCAAGAACTTGGCTTCTCTCCGTATATTTCATTCCATCGGGATAAGAAAGGCGGGCCAAGACGAGCATGATGTCATCGGTCGGGTTCAGCCGTATATTCAGTTCGCCGAATTCCTTGACGAGCGTGCCCTGCCCGGCGCAGAGCACGTCACTCTGCTGCAGCAATTGCCGCATGTAATCCCCTTGCGCCATGAATTCGAACGCATACATTTGCTCACGCGACTGCTCCAGCAGCTTGCTCTCGTGATTGCTGCGGTGAATGTCGTATAACGTCTCCCTAACCGTATCGGTTACTTTCGCAAACCCGTCGGTCTTCAGCAAATAGCGTACATTCGGCATTTGCAAGGCTCGGTAAGCATATTCGAACTCGCTATGTCCGGTCAGAAAAATGACTTTGCATCTCGGCCAGTAGGTTTGAATTTCCTCCGATAGTTCCAAGCCGTTCATCCCTGGCATGGCGATATCGGTCATGACGATATCGATTCTCGTGCGCGACATCCAGTCGAGCGCTTCTTTGGCCGAGTAAGCCTTGCAGACATCGAGCTGATCCGGCATGAGGCTGCTTAACACTTCATGAAGGGCGTCGGTAATAATCTCTTCGTCATCGACGATCAGCAGTCGGTGCATCTCCATCCCCCTCCTTGGATTTGATTCGAATCTCAACCCGCATACCGTTAAGCCGGCTTCTGGACAAAAACAATCCGCTGCCTTCTCCATACGTCAACACAATTCGGCGATGAATATTGATCATGCCGGTCATTTCATGAGCCTGGTCATTATTCGCCAATCGGTCGTTTAACGCATCAATCGCGTCAACGTCGATTTTGTTTCCGTTGTCCTCGACAACGATAAGCGACTCCGAAGCGCTTCGTTCAAATGTTACGCGGAGAAAACCTTCCTCCGGCATCTTCTCCAGGCTGTGCTCATACGCATTCTCAATGATCGGCTGAACGATCAGCCTCGGCACCCGGATTCGCTTCATCTCCTCGGGCAATTCGTCGAACTGGACGCTAATGCGCCTTGAAAACCTGAGCTTCTGGATTTCGGTATACATCCGCGCATGCTTGATCTCTTCCGATAGATATACGTTATCTTCCCCGTTGCGCGTAATGAAGCGGAAGTATTCGCCCAGCATATTGGTGAACAGCTCAATTCGGTCCGTATCTCCCGTCTTGGCGAGCGAATTGAGAATGAAGAAGCTGTTGTATAGAAAGTGAGGATTTATCTGGGATTGGAGCTGCTTCAGCTCCGCCTTCTGCATCATCAGCTTTTGTTTGAAATCTTGATCGATGAGCGTTTGCAATTTGTACAGCATCTGGTTGAAACGATCGTATAAATAGCCAAATTCATCCTTGTTTCCATGTTCGATCTGAATGTCCAAGGCTCCGCCTTCCATTCTGCGAAAACTCTGAACGAGAAGCAGCAGAGGCCTGTGAACGAGCCTGTAGGTAGAGAAGGAGTACACGACGATCGCCAGGAGCGACGTGATCGCGAATAGCCAAGCCCAGCGGTTAAATCTGTTGAGCGGTCGCTTAACCGTTTCTTCCGGCAAATACGTCACGATCGAAAGTCCCAGCTCCGCCGACTCGGCTTTGTCGACATGATACGTTATTCCATTCGCCTCCAATAAGAGGGAACTTTCCTTTGATTTATTCGCGATTTGCCTATAGCCTTTCATAATATCGGCCGATTGATCGTTGCCGAGCAGCGTATAATCCGCCCCTTCGGCGATCAGGAACGAACCGCTCTCGGGATAAACGCTCAGCTGGTTCAGGGATTCCTTCAGCTTCTCCGAATCGAGCTCGATCTGCACGAGAAAGAGAGGTTCTTCCCCCTTCTTCCCGCCAAACTTGGAAGCGCTGAGATGAAGTGATCCGTCTTGTTTGATCAGTCGGCTTGCCCTGCTTCGGTCCGACGCGGCACGAATCTGGTTATACCTATCCTGTTCGAAATCATGAACGGCGTCGTTAACCGAGACCGTTTTGCCGATGGAATGAATATGAACGTAAATATCCTTGATATAGGCACTGCTATTCTTAATCGAAGTAAGACGATGCAGCAGGTAATCCATGCTCTCTTTCTTATCGACACTGTCCATCATCGTCCACGTAACCGCAATTTTATTGAGCTCTCCTTCCTGCAGCATATCGAACTGCTGCACTTCAAGCCATTCGACCTCACGATTCATATCTTCCAGATAGGACGACAATTGTGCCAACGTATTTCTCGAGATGTCCTGGCTTGCATTGTTGTAGCTCCAGTTATACAAATAGACACCGAGCAAAATAATAGGCAGAATAACGACGAGATACATGAACACAAGCCGCAGGAACAAGGCGTGGCGCAAATAATTAACGGGCATCTTAAGCAAATCGACACAACTCCTCGCAAGCAGCTTCATTCATGAACAGCATAAAAATAATGAAGGTTTGCGGACGAAGATAAGATTTCCCATCCCCCTTCAAGGTTTACGGCCCTTCTCCGAGTACCACTCATTAACTTCGCCCGTCATCTCTTTCCCGCCCAAAAGATGCCACTCTTCGACGAAACGGTCGAATTCGTCGACCGGACGGCCAAGGATGATGTTCATGAATGTTTTGTTTATCAGAGATTCCAGAATCGATTGCTTCTCAATGATCGTTTCCGTCGGAACGCCTACAAAACTTTCGTATAATAACTGGTTATTTTTCTCGTATTGATCAAGTATCGAGAATGCTCCCGTCGGTCCATACGTTCGTTCCCAGCCCCACCCGGTTACGTCGTTGACCGACAAATAAGCGTCAATGTTTTTTTGGATCGCTTTGGCTTCGTCGTGCAACCCGGAATAATCATTCGTTCTTCGCGCTTCTTTGATTTGACGGAACGCTTCCAAGTTCTTCAGCATCGGCGCCGGGGTGACGGGCGAGAGCTGCCATGCCGGGTACGGGGTGCTGTAGTAGGTCTCGTATTCGGCCGTTGCGCCCCAGTTTTTCTCCAAGTGCAAATTAATCATCTTCACGATCGCTTCGGGATGCCCGAACCCCTTCTTGACGGCGAGAAATTGTGAGGTTGCGAACTTAAGTGGTACCTTCGGCAGCTTTCCCTTATTTGAAACAATCGGAAAAGCCCGCCAATCCGCGCCGTGATCATTCTCGTAGCTCGATTGAACCGTGAATGAGCCCCATTGCACGCCGTACATGATGCCGATCTTCCCGTCTGCAATCAGCGCTTTTTCTTTCCGGCCGTCCTTGAACGCGAATTCATTGTCGATTTGCCCTTCCCGGTACAGCTTTTGAAGGACGGCCAACGCCGTCTTCACTTCCGGTTGAACGGCTCCGAATACAAGCTTACCCGATCCGTCCTTAATCCACATGTTCGGATAGGCATCGTATCCGGCCATGAAATCGGTCAATCCCATCACAGGATCCCACAAATATTGCGTAAGCGCCAGTCCAAACGTATCATGCTTTCCGTTCCGGTCGGGATCCTTTTCTGTAAACGCTTTCGAAATAGCCAGCAAATCGTTTATCGTCTTCGGCGGCTGCAAGCCGAGCCGGTCGAGCCAGTCGGTTCGAATCCATATAAACTGTGCCCCTTCGATAGATGCGACCGTCTCCGGTATAGCCATCAGCCTGCCGTCGATCGTCGCCGCTTCGAAAGGTCCCGTCCCTTCCTGGCTAAGCACTTCCTTTGTGAACGGCGCCGCATATTGCCCGTACACGTTGGTGAGGTCCTGGATCAGACCTTCGTTGGCCAACTGCCGCAGCTGCTGCGCATTCACTCTTACGATATCGGGGATGTTTCCCGAAGCGAGCGCAGAGCCCAGCTTCTGTTGATAAAGGTCGCGACTGGCAGTCCAATCGTATTTAATTCGAATACCGAGCACTTCCTCGTAGAGCCGGCTCCATCGATTATCCTCCAGCGTCTCCCCCGGGAAAACATGGATCAGATCAAACAAGTCGTCACTCGTTTCCCGTACGAGCGAAACCTCGATCGGCGGATTGTATTTGGTTAAGCCAGGTTCTTCATAGATCGCTTCTTCACCCTCGCCCGAATTCGGCTCTTCTTCCGTGCCGAGATTGTTCTGGCATGCCGTTAACAGCTGAACGGCCATGAATACGGCAAGCAGCAGTTTCTTCTTGTCCCCCATCGTCACCCGCACTCGGACAACCCCATTTCTCGATAAAGAAATAATAGTATATCATTATTATTTTCCCTGATACGGAATATAAAATACAAGATGCAATTCTTGATATCGTTATCCGATGTTTACTCTTCTTCAGCTGCACCTTATCGACAATATCATCGGCCTGCGTACCGAGGATATCGATCAACGTAATCTCGCAGCCTTCTTTATCAGTGCCAATCGGATCAAACAAAGAAAATCTAATGAAATCCTCTTTAAATCCTCCAATCTATTGTCCTATCTCAGTTTTTCGGCCCCTTTGTTTCGGGGACTAATCAGCTATAAAAAAAACGCAACCCTTATAGGTCGCGTTGCATTCAAAGTTGGAGAAGCCGCTCCTGCGATATGTTCGCCTTACCTAACACCTTCCATAATTCGCTATTTCGTTCTCAAATCGGACGAATGCCATCAAACACATGGGTGACCAACTGCTCGACATAGTGATCGTCGATCCTATCGCCCGAAACTAACAGCCGGTAGAAGATCGACCCATAAATGAGATCCGTGAATAATGCGAAATCCAGATCCTTCTTCAACTCTCCGCGCCGAAGCCCCTCCTCCAAAATACCATGAACCTCCAGCCGGCGAGGCTGAACATAGCGGGTTCGAAATGCCTCCGCCAATGCGGAATCTACCTGCCCTTCACCTATGATCTCCAACAAAATGGAGCCCTCGCGGCTTCTCATAAACAGCGCCATATTGGTGGCATGTTCAAGAATGTCCCGGAATACCGAACCTGTATCCGGTACAGGCAGTCTTGCAGCCGCAGCGGATAAAAAACCGTCCATCACGACCGCTGCCTTATTAGGCCACCATTTATAAATCGTAGCTTTGCTTACCTTGGCACGATCAGCTATTTTTTCTACCGTAACCGCTCCAAAGCCGCTTTCCAACAATAAATCATAGGAAGCGGAAAGAATCGCGTTTTGCGTTTCCATATTGCGCGGGCGCCCTCTTTTCCCCTGCACGCGAATCCTCCTTTCTTATTTCCATCTGCAAGCACCAAATAAACGATACGTTTAGTATACAAAAGACAGGCACTTAAAAAAAGCTTATTTACAAAACGATACGTTCAGTATATTATTGTAATCAATAATTAATAAACGATACGTTCAGTATATTATTGAGGAGGATCACTATGCGAAGTGAACAAAACAATCAAGAACGCAGGATTTCAAGTTGGATGATGTTTCTGCTCGCAGCCGCGTGCGGACTTATCGCTGCCAATCTTTATTACGCTCAAACTCTGGTAGGACCTATTCGCGATGCAATAGACCTTTCTTCCACGGTTGCGGGGTTCATTGTTACCGTGACCCAAATTGGGTATGTGATCGGGCTGCTGTTGATCGTACCGCTAAGCGACGTCATTGAAAATCGGCGACTCTCGGTTTTTATGCTTATTCTTGCGGTTGCCGCACTGTTAACTGCCGCATTCGCGACCAATGCGCCATTGTTTTTGATCGCATCACTTTTTATCGGCATTGGATCTGTTGTAGCTCAAATTCTGGTGCCCCTTGCCGCCTATTTATCGTCTGAAAGCCAACGAGGCCTCGTGGTCGGCAATGTGATGAGCGGCCTCTTGTTAGGAATCATGTTTGCCAGGCCGCTTGCAAGCTTTGTAACCAGCCTTTGGGGCTGGCGGGCCATATTTGTTTTATCCGCCATTGTGATCTCGCTACTGACCGCTCTACTAGCTTACGTTCTCCCGGAGCGCAAGCCGTCGCCAACTGTACGCTACGGGAAGCTCATTCTCTCTTTAGGCGCTTTATTGCGGCAGACTCCGGTGTTACGACGACGCGCCTTGTATCAAGCTTGTTTATTCGGAGCTTTCAGCTTATTTTGGACTGTCGTTCCTTTACATTTGGCTGATCATTTCGGCATGTCCCAGAAAGGCATTGCATGGTTTGCGCTAATTGGCGTAGGTGGCGCCATCGCTGCTCCGATTGCCGGAAGATTAGCGGACAGAGGCTGGAGCAAAGCGCTAACGGGGACAGCCTTAATTGTAGCAGTCCTGTCATTTATGCTTATCCATCTATTCCAAGGCCATTCCATTCCAGTTCTGATCCTTCTCTTTATTTCCGCATTTACGCTCGACATGGCCGTGTCGGGAAACCTTGTCATTGGTCAGCGCTCGATTTATTCGTTGGGGAGCGAGGCGCGAGGACGCCTTAACGGTCTATTTATGTCTGTATTCTTTACAGGCGGAGCCATCGGATCATCTTTGGGCGGTTGGTCATATAACCAGGGGGGCTGGAAGCTCGCAACACTAATTGGTACCATCTTGCCGCTATTAGCATTGGTTTACTTTTTCACCGAAAAACACACAGAAAAGAGCAACCAGGCAAGGAATGAGATCTTCACTGGCAGTTAACTAAATAAATAGATGCCAATGGGAGCCATCTGCATGCGTTGCACAAAACGAAAACGCCACCTTCACCAAGGTGGCGTTCTACTATCACTTCTTCGCCTTATAAAACTCATGATAAAGCTTCATAAGCGCAACCAGAGGCTTTATTGAGAAACCTTTGATGCAATATGGTTATTAGTAAGCTTAATTTGCGGCTTCTGTGCGAGTCCAAAGAAAGCGAAAAGAGCAAGCAGGCTAGTGGACAAGATGATGATCCCCATCGGAACCGCGGAATTCTCTCCGGCAACGCCGACTAGCGGTGAAGTACATGCTCCAATTACAAAAGGCAACAAGCCAAGCAGGGCGGATGCACTTCCTGCCCTTTGACTTTGCGAACCCATCGCCAAAACAAAAGAAGCTGTTGCCGTCATACCGATTGACGCCACAAAGAAGAACAACGGGATAACCAATGCCAGTAATGGACCGTGCAATAAAATAACGAGCAAGGCTGCAAAACTGGCCGTACAAGACAACAGCAAACCAAGAATAACAAAATTGCGTTCCGAGAACGCTTTGCTGAACCGTCCAACGACCTGTGAACCAATAATTAAGCTGATTCCATTGGATGCGAACAACAGCGCGAACAGTTGTGGAGAAGCTCCGTAAATATTTTGATAAACAAATGGAGTCCCCGATACGTAGGCAAATACGCCCCCAATCATAATGCCTTGTGCAAGCGCATAGCCGATAAACTGCCGGTCTTTAAGCAGAGCTTGAATACCGGCTAACAGCTCTCCGAAGTTACCAGATACCCGATTCTGGGCAGGCAAGGTCTCTTTTAAGTTCATCGTTGCCAAAATAACGAGTAGTAAACCAACAATGCCCAGTACGAAAAACACTCCTACCCACGTTGTAAAGGAGATCACACCGCTGCCAGCCATAGGCGCAATCATAGGAAACAGATTATTTACAAGCATGAGCATTGAGAAAAACTTCGTTAATTCTGTTCCGCTGTATACATCGCGTACGATTGCTCTGGAGATAACAATTCCCGCAGAGGCAGCGAAACCCTGAACAAAGCGTGCAGCTATAAACCAATAAATATTCGGGGAGATCGCACAGACAAACGAAGCAACCAGATAGAAAATAAGTGAAATAATAACTGGCTTGCGTCTGCCATGAACGTCACTTAATGGTCCCATAATAATTTGACCCAAACCTAAGCCAATGAGGCATGCTGTCAAACTAAGCTGAACAAGAGAAGCCTGGGTTCCAAAGTCAGCGGTAATTTGCGGGAATGACGGCAAATACATGTCAATCGTAAGTGGGCCAAGAGCTGAAAAAGCACCTAACAGTAATACTAATCTTAGGCGATCATAATTTTTTGTTGCAGACATCGTTAGATCTTCTCCTAAACTATTCCAAAGTGATGAATCATGGTAATCGTGCAAACTTGCTTCATTATAGACCAAGAATAAGTTAAACCCAATAGTAACTTGATCCATTTATTAGAAAGAGACGAAGCAAGCAAATAAATTAAAAGCAATCCAATATCGTTTCCAAGAATCAGCAATCAAAGGCAATATGCCAATAACACCCATTTCAGTACTTAAAATGCCGAAAACTCCTACCGTCAATATAAATATAAGCAACTTACTTCGTTGCCATAAAAATCCATCATCCAACCTTCCTTACTTCTTCTTTATTTTCTATATAAAACAACAATAACCCTTAAAGTCGACTTTAAGTCAAGAGACATTCTTAAATTCCCAGAAGAAGATGAAAACGCGATGTTGCATTAAAGTCCACTTTAAGGTCTATAATTAAACCTCAGGGATAGATCACAGTAATAAGAACAATAAAAAGATTTATGGAGGATACAATGGAAATTCATATAAAAGAAGCAGCAGAAAAGATAGGGTTGCCTGCACATACACTCCGATATTATGAACAAGAGGGTCTTCTACCTTTTATAAAAAGAGATGAAAATGGAAATCGTATTTTTAACGAAGCAGATTTATTATGGTTAGAGCTTATTGTATGTTTACGAAAAACGGACATACCTCTTTCAGAGTTACGTGCGATCGTGGAATTAACGAAAGAAGGAGACAGTACAGCCTCGCAACGCAAACAAATATTTGAAAAACATAAAGAAAAAATGATGGAGAAAAAAAGAGACTTGGATAAAGCTTTTATAAAAATTGAATCGAAAATAGAATACTACGATGAATTAGAAAAGAAGTACCACAAAGAAAGCTTAATTAAGAACTTACTTTAATAAGATTTTTTGTTGTGACGGATTGTAAAATGAAGTGCGACTTCAAAAAAAACCTTGCCTTAAAGTCAACATTAAGGATTAAGCTATTCTTGTAGCTTTTAAATACATTAAAAATAAGTTGATGCGAGTTACTTCTTCAGTCAACTTATTATTTACAAAAGAAAGGATTGTGTTATCTTTTATGTGCAATAATCATAGAAACATGACAACGACACGTGTTCTAAGTGCCCCGAGTGCAAAAGCGCCATTTGAAAAGACCACTATTGAGCGGAGAGAATTACGGCCACACGATATTTTAATAGATATTAAGTTTAGTGGCATTTGCCACTCTGATATTCACAGTGCGTTCGGTGAATGGGGCGGTGGAATCTTCCCAATGGTTCCTGGTCATGAAATTGCCGGAGTCGTAGAAGCAGTAGGAACAGAAATGACCAAATATGTCGTTGGTGACCGCGTTGGCGTTGGCTGCTTTGTTGATTCCTGCGGAGAATGCGAATACTGCCTCAGTGGCGAGGAGCAATATTGTACGAAAGGTGTTATCAACACATATAATGGTCTAGACTACGATGGTAATCCAACATACGGAGGATATAGCCAAAAAATCGTAGTAACGGAAGGGTTCGTTGTCCGTATTCCAGACGGTCTGGATATGGATATGGCAAGCCCGCTATTATGTGCAGGAATTACTACATTCTCTCCCTTGAAACACTGGAACGCTGGCCCAGGTAAGAAGGTTGCTATTGTAGGAATGGGGGGACTTGGCCACGTAGCGATTCAATTTGCTCATGCTATGGGTGCTGAAGTAACAGTATTGAGTCGCTCTAATAGTAAGAAAGAGGAAGCATTGGAATTTGGCGCAGATCATTACTATGCGACAAGCGATCCCGCTACATTTACAGAATTAGCAGGTACTTTTGATCTGATCTTAAACACCGTGTCTGCAAATCTGGATGTTGATGCGTATGTATCACTACTTCGCATTAATGGGACACTTGTAAATGTTGGCGCACCAGCTGAACCAGATAAGTATCATGTATTTTCATTAATTATGGGTCGTCGCAGCATTGCAGGTTCACTCGTTGGTGGAATTCGTGAAACCCAGGAAATGCTCGATTTCGCAGCTGAACACGGCATTGCCCCTATGATTGAAGTGATCAGTGCAGACCAAGTTGATGAAGCGTATGAGCGTGTCCTCCAAAGTGATGTTCGGTATCGATTCGTTATTGACATCTCTACTTTATAACTCGCAAAGATGCTTTCTACCAACTTGAACCGGATTTGATGAAAATAGATAAAAAGCCATCGTTTTGAACAAAGTTTGATCAAAACGATGGCTTTTTGCTATCCAAAGAAGGATCGTCGACGCGGTCCTTCTTCGTATGAACGTTTATTCATACCAATCTCTCGGGATGATCTCCCTTTCCAGTTCCAACAACTCTTTAATAATCATATCCGCATCATGGATGGAATGAATTAGCGGATCGGTCATCATCGCCCTTCTCAATTTCACGAAGTTCCGTTCCACAACAGCCTCCGCAGTTAGTTCGTGCGTATCCAGCACCAGTTCCTGCATCCCTCGAATTCCTCGCGGCATTTCTCCCACGGGAACCGGCTTGGCTCCATCCATGCTTACTTCGCATAACAGTTCAAGGAACGAGTCGTCGTTCATATTAGTGACCGCACCGTTATTGAGCGTATTGATGAAGAAGCGTTTCCCCAAATTGCCGACCATGTTTTCGATAATATCCGTTGCATGATCGGGGCCAAAGGTTTTCATATAATCGGCGATCGGTATACTCCCGGTAATGAAGTCGTCCACTTGCCGCCACATCTCTTCGTGACGCTTATACCGGTCTTCCGTTTCCCAAATCTTTAAAGGCGGGATGGCGTCGTTCGTCTTGCCAAGCCCCTGCCAGTACCGGACGTATTCTTTGGTATGGGCCGTACATGTCGGGACATACCCGAAAATATGATAAAGCTCATAGGTGACGGCATCGTTATATAGCGCTTTCGCGCCGGTATCCCCGCCGTTGTTTTCCGTAGCCGCCGACTTTCTTAATGCCTCGGCGATCGGGGCCATAACGTCCGTTCCGTCATACTCCGCCTTAAGCAGCCAGGTGAAGTGATTGACGCCGGCCACCCGGAAATCAAACTTCCGGTCGATCTCCTCGGTAAACTCTTTTCTATCCTGAATGATCCCCGCTCGAACCGCATAATACGCTTTTATGTGCGGCATATGATGACTGTCGCACAGTGCGAACGATTTCAGATTCGGCGCATACCGGCTTAAGGCGATCCCATGAACCGTAGAGGGATTAATATAATTGATTACCCATGCGTCAGGACAAAGCTCTTCAATATCTTTGGCACACTCCATGATGACCGGCAGCTCTCTCATCGCCCTAAAAATCCCGCCGGGACCGATGGTATCACCCGAACACATGCGAATACCGTATTTTAAGGAAATTTCGCAATCGATGCCGCGATATTTTACCGTATCCTCGGCAAAGCTAAGAACTACGAAATTCGCGCCTTTCAGTACCTGTCTCCGATCCGTCGAGCCTTCTACCTTAAGCGGTACATTGTTTTCCCTCGCAACCATTTCGGCAAGCCGTACCATCTTGGATAGTTTTTCTTCGTCCGTATCTACCAAAGCAAGCGTACCGTTGTTCAAATATTTCGAGTGAACCATTTGCCAAATCGACTGTCTCCCAAAGAACAAACTTCCCGCTCCGATGACAACCACCTTCGGTTGCTGTACTTTCTCTCCGTTCACATTCAAGATCGAGTCCCCCTTAACTGGTTATAGCCTAATTATAGGTGAATGATTCGAAAGCAGAATATGAGATAGTTTCAGATATATGTCAAATAGTAAGATTGTTCATGATTATTATTATTAATGGTATAGTGATATTATTTGAACAATGTCTTGTGGTAAAGGAAGGCAGAGGATATGAAACGGACGGACATGGGAGTTCTCAACGAATTGTCAGAATTCATCGCGCTTCGCATGAAATCTTTTTGGGAGCCTGTTCACGACGGGAATTGGGTCGAGCACAAGGCGCATATCGATTACGATCTTTGGCTCGTTCAATCCGGAATCGTCAAAATTAAGATAGACGGCATCGAACATACGGCAAATCCGGGAGACGTGGTCTTATTTTACCCCGGGATGCCCTATATGGCAGCTACCACCGGTGAAGGTTGTCGGTTTATTTATATTCATTTCGATTTCGGGATCGGAAAGCAGCAACGCATTCTGAGCGATTTTCAGCTCTCGGGAATTATACCGAAGGATCTGATCCGGGAGGAATGTGCTCTTTTAGGAAAATCCTTCTATCAATCGAAGCAGCTAAGCAGCATGCCGGGGAACCGTTTGTATTTAAAGGCTTGTCTGACGGCCGTTGTCGCTAAAATCATTGAACTCCACGGACAAGGTCTATATATTGGGGCATTTATGAACGGGAGAACACCGAAAAAATCCGAGAGAAGTCTGGACGTCCTGCAGCCTGTTTTCACATACGTTACCGACAATCTGCATCAATCCATTAAAATGAATGAACTTGCGGCGCTTGTTGGCCTATCCGAAAAGTATTTTATCTCTTATTTCAAAAAAGCCTTGGGCATCACACCGGGGCAGTACATTTATCAGATCAAAATGAACCTTGCGAGGGAATATCTCTACGAAAAAAAGTATACGGTCCAACAGATCGCCGGCTTTCTCGGTTATCCCGACGCGTTCACGTTTTCGAAAGCTTTTAAAAAATACTATAACGTTCCTCCGTCAAAATTCGAGTAATGTAGTTTAAAGTTTAACATTGCAATATAAAAAGCCACGTTCTACGACTTGGCCACAATTACGAACGATTACAAGCGAAATTAAACGGCCTCAGTCCGGTGGAATTCAGGACCAAGGCCGCCTAACTGTTTTTAATTATTTGTTCTGTCTACTTGACGGGGGTGTTCAGCGTAACCTGCTCCTCTTTTTAAACTGGTTGAGTTGGGATGAATCTGTCATTCCTTGCTATCGATTAAATCCTGTCTGATCGGAGTGAAAGTGTCCAGCAATATGCTCTTCTGAAGGGCGCGGCAACCATGCTCGGCAAGACTCGGAATGCAGATCGTCTCTCCCGCCGAGACGACGACTTTCTCTCCGTTGACTGAAAACTCCAGCTGCCCCTTCATACAGTAAGAAAGCTGCTCATGCACATGACTGTGCATATAACCTTCAGCTCCCTCCTCAAAATGAACCTCCATCATCATGATCGTCTGGCCCGGAGTAAATATTTTCCGTTTCACGCCCGGCTCGGCGTTTTCCCATATGTTCAATCTGCTCATTGCACCGTCCTCCTTTTTATTCCAACATTAACCTAAACGTACTGAGTTTTGTTTTCGTGCCTGATTGATGACAGAACATACCCGTTTGAAGCAGAAAGCTTGAGTTTTGAATGATCGAAAGAAGGCGAGAGCAGTTGACAATAGTCTTTAAAATGACCCAAGCTTTCAAATTCCTCTTTTGAGCCGCACTGGCAAATATACGCCATCCTGCTTCCATAAACGCGGTATTCGCAATCCATCAGGCGGTCGTTATGAGGAACCATCACATCGCTGCACCAGATTGCTGCATATCCGCCATCCTTTTGTCCAAACAGCCATTGCCCATTCTTTGAAACGGAATCAAATTTGCTTGCTGGAAAAAACAGATGGGTAAATGCAATCGGATGGTCTTCTCCGATATCATAAATCACGCCAAGCAAATTGCCCTGTTGTTTGATTGCCGGCATGATGCCGTTCCCATACCAGTAGCCCGGGCGCATGCCGCCGTCATCCGCCATCTCCCCCGGATGGTTGGTAAACACTACGGTATCATTATCAAGCGCTGCATACCACATATGCTGCTGATAACCATGCACTCCCGGTTCAAAACGCGATGTTCCGTGAAATCGCTCGTTAAAGGATTTAATATATAAATTGGATTCTACATCGGCGGAATCGTCAAAACTAATATTTTCCCAGAATGAAGGCTTCTCATCGTATCTCGGTGACTGTACCGAGGTCAGCATATAATTCTGCTGCTTTTTAAGCTTAATCCAAGCGTTTCCGGTCTGATACTCCATCTCCAAGGGCTCGTTCATAAGACTTGCATAATGATACGGCAACCGGTACTTGCTGTTCATTAAAAAGACCATCCATTCGCTGTTGCCGACTGGAGTCCCGGCATTCAGCAGATGGATCAAAGACTGGGCAGACTGGGTAAACGGAAGAATAACGGAACGGTATATTCTTGCCTGCGGCGCAATGATGGAGCCCCGGAAGGTATGGCAGGCAAATGATTTCAGCATTAAATCGATCAACCTGGCAGCCCTTGCGGCTTCTTCTTCTTCCATGTAGTCAACGACATTTAATAAAGCTCCCAATGTTACGCACATATAATCGGCGCTTAAAAACTCTTCAAATCCGTATTCTTCTATATCCTCCAGCCACTGCTGTATCCTGTCTTTAGCTGCTTCGCTGACTTCCACGCCGGTGCGGCCTGACCTTGGAAATATTTTATCCGGATATTGATTGCCCGCCATGAATGCGCAAATGTAGAACATCAGCGCATGATTCTCACTCCAAAAGCACATGCCGTCTGAACCGTCCTCCGTCATCCAGTACCGGTAGTTCAGAATCGCTTGTTCCGCCTTTTCGGATAAGGCAGCAGGCAGGGAATACGATTGCATCAGGCGGAGCAATCCTGCCAGAAAAAAGTCCGAGCAGTCTTCCCTTCTCTCAATCTGTTCAAGCGCCTGGTTAATATGGGCCTCATCGTGTACAGCTTTCTTCCCCATATGCCAGCGCGCCAGCACATAGAACAAGCCAAAGCGCAGCGGCTGAAACGTCGGTTCCGCTCCGATTAAGGAAAGCTCATCAAACATAGCCTTCCTAATTTCATCTGACGATGCTGATTTTCGGTACACAGGCTTTTTGTTGTGGAGCAATTCGATTTTACGGATCAATTTTTTATGCTGGATCTCTCCATAAACAACAGCCATGACCGTTTCGTTTTTGACATCCACATAGCTCTTGCCGCTAACGTCAACGCATTCTTTGTCATTGCTCGCGTCATCATAAGTCAGAAAGACTTTGCAGGGCGCATCCGCCGGAAAGCATAGACGGTTTCCTTTCGTTTCAATGCCGGACAGCCAATGGTCCAGCGCAAGGAACGGCTTCGCGTATTCAGCGTCAGGCAGTGCCGATGCTATTTTGCCCCTATGCTCCAATAATTGAATGCCAAATATGTTTCTGGTGTCCCGGACCGCCAAATTCTGCATGCGGATTAATAAAGCGTTGTAGCCCTTTTTGAGGTCCAGCTTTATTTCCTGCTTCTTAATCGGCTTATAAACCGGCTCGGTGACAGAACAGATTTTCCGGTCGCCCAGCCAAACATCCACAGCCGTATAAGTCCACAGATTCGCCCGGACCTCAATGTCTTCTTGGGCGACAAGCCCGGTTGCTGCCAGCAGCTCTACCTTCTTCGGTGTCACCGAAAACTGGCTGACATTCACAAAGCCGCTTCCCGGATAGTAATACTCCCAGGGCAGCCCCAATTCGCTGCGCTCACCGATTCGTATTTCATCGGACGGCGCCGGTTTATTCCTTTCAGCAACGATGGATCTTAAATACTGCTCATAGCGTATTTGGTTTTTGTCGGTTTTGTCAGCTGTAAAATCGGTAAACAGCGGTCCTGATATCAGATAATGGGTAATAAATCCGCTCATTTCCTCCATATCTTTCACCTCTTTTATTTTCATACAGGCATATGAAACCGGGTTATTTCTCCAGTCCGGCTCAAACTTAGGACGGGATGGCCATACTCATCGTTGCTGATGCTCCATTCTACGGGCTGTAATTCCCCGCTTCCGCGGCACGGTCTTAGCACGGTAATAAACCAAGCGCCTTCCGCAGATGCCAGCAGACCTTGAAGCACCTTAAGGGGCTGCATCGTCATCGGATGGACCGATTCCCAGCTGTCCTCCACGTCAAACTCCAACGCTTCTGGTCCAAATACAAGCATTTCGCACCCCAGTGGCGAAGTTCCGCCTGCCAATCCGCTGCCTTTGGCGTAAAACTTGGCTGCATGCTCCTCCACCTGCTTTTCCACCTTCCAGTTCAGGAGCCTGCTATGCAGACGATGCTGATAGGTATGTCCTCCCGTTCCCGTCAAGCTGTCATAAATGACCCACTCGCCGCTTGCTAGAAACCACAACGCACGCTTGTGCATAATACCGCGGTCCGCGTACCCGTCGTGCTCCGCGCAAATCATCTGTCTTTCGGGATCCCAAGCTTTCAAAGCAACCCGGGCCTCCGGCTCTCCCCACCGCTGCGTGCGCAAATACGGCGTTTGATCCTGCCCGTCCACAAGGACGGTGTTATGCGCGGATGTGCTCTTGAAATAACGGCGCCAAGGAGTCTCCATATAGGTATACGTTCCCGGATCCACAAACAAAGCTTCGCCGTATGCGCACCATTCGAAGGAGAGCGCATCCGCATGACCATGGGGGCCCCCTAACGCGGCAGCATCGAAAATCAGCTTCTGCTCGCCGTCGCCAAGCCCGTAATACCCGGCTTTCGGGAATGCGAAAGGCAGCTTCTCATCCTCGGCGATAGTCTGGTGCCTCCTGCTTTCATCATCCGCAAGCATATGGACGATCCGCTCAGGGCCGATCGTCCAAAACTGCTCATGCAGCTGCTCGGCAAGCATCCAGTCCGGTCGATCATAATAAAGAGCCGCCGCGCCCAGATCCGGCGGGTGGCTTGCATAGGAGTCCGCAAACGGAGCCATGCTGCCGTCCTGCCTCGTCATGCAGCGCGCGAATCGCACCATCCCCGCTAATATGCGCTCATACTCCTCCGAGAACGCGAGTCCGCGTTTTTTCAGCATTACCGCGCAATCGATGAACAGCTCAAGCGACACCATATGATAGTGCGGGGTCAGCTCGGTATGAACGCCATCGGGCAAAACCTGCACGCGAATGCACTCCTCCAGCCTTTTCGCCGCCGTACTGCACCACCCCGCGCTCTCCTCCCATGACGCAAAGGTAAGCCCTGCGCTAAGCAGGCCGATCATATGCATGATGGAGTGGTTGATTTCTATGCTTGCGGTATAGGTCGAGAGGAACCAGGCATGCTCCTTCACGGATTCAAAAAACCGCTGCTCCGAGCTTTCGGTCCAGCTTTCCGACCCATGAAAAAAATGATAAGCATAAACCCATTGGCGAAGCCTGAGACCCGTCTCCAATAGCCGCCAAGGACCTGGCCTTTGGAAATAGGTGATTTCTTCCGCTGGCAATCCGCTCGGACATGGCTGGGAGTCAATCCATCCCAAAATATGCTCCAAGGCCTTCGCCGCATATTTCTCGTCGCCTGTACAGGCATAAGCCGTGCCTAAGGAACGGAGATGCTTAAAGCGGTTAATTCCCCATGTAAATTCCTTGTCTCCTGTCGGATTATGAAGCCAATCGATCGGCGATCGCATGTCGATCTCGGTATTTTTCCAAATAAAGCTGCTTCCCTCTATCCAGCGGTTTGCCTCCGCAATTGCTTCAGACGCCTTCTCGGGAAAAAGCCGTTTGAAGCGCTCACCCCATTCACTTCTTTGCTCTGCTTTAAAGAACAAATGATCCACCAATTCCACTCTCCCCTCGCTCACCTGTCCGCCGCCTTTCCTGCTTTCTACTGCCTGTAAAAAAAGAGAGACCGCCCTTGCAGGCAGTCTCTCCGCTGGCAGGACCTCTATTCGCCCAGGGACCCCTGCAGGTTCTTGGCGCTGAATGACGGATCGGCCTTTATATTCGTCATCCCTTCCGCACGGGCCGCTTCGAGCGCCTTGCCATATCTGTCGTTCAAATCCTTAATAGCAACGTCCAGCTCCTGATTGCCCGTCAAAATATATTCGATAAATACGTCGGTGAACTTCTTGCCCTCGAGCTTCGTCTCCGTGATCGACAGAGGCGTCGCTGGATAGATTCCGTCATATTTGGTTGGAAGAAACCCTTCGATGCCTGGGAGCTCTGGCTTGCCGGCCGCCTCGTTGACGTAAGGCAAAACGGAAAGTCCAAGCCCCTTCTCCTGATAATCCGAACGCAGCTCAGTGTCGTATAAATACTCCAAAAACTTCACGGCAGCTTCCTGCTTGTCCGATTTGGCACTGATCGCCAGATAACCTCCCGCATTGACCCACGTAACGCCGTTCATTTGGCCGTCCTTCGTAGGCACGAGCGCCGTTGCCCAGCGAATGTCCGTCGGGAACTGCGAGGTGTACACCGCCGGCTCGCTGGAATGGTTCACGTACATCCCGATTTTTCCTTGTGCAAATTGCGCGCGCAGCGGATCGATGTCAAGCGATTCCGCCCCGGGGATCATACTGCCGTCCGCTTTAATTTGGCGAAGCGCCTCCGCAATGTCGCGGTACATACCGAAGTCGAATTCCCCGGTTTGAAAATTATAGCCCTCATGGCTGGTTTCCGAGCTAAGCGTGCCCGATGCGAAAGCCGGACGCGTAAAGCCCGAGCCGTTCTTAAAATTGCTTGCAAAGCCGTATACGCCTTCCGCCTTGCCTTGCTCCGTTATTTTTTTCGCATACTCGACCATCTCGTCAAGCGTCTTCGGAGGCTCGGTATAGCCTGCCTTCTCCAGCAAATCTGCATTATAGAGCAGACGCCAGTACTGACCGGTATTCGGAAGCGTATAGACATGGCCTTGCTTTGAATAAATATCTTCGACCAGCAGACCGTCGAACTTCGCCAGGAACTCCTTGCTCAGCAGCGTGTCAAGCTGGGCATAGTAGCCTTTGCTCAAATAATTCTGGAAATCGCCGCTCTTGAAAATATCAGGAGCCTGGTTACTCGCAAACGCCACTTCCAGCGCCTGATTGTAATTATCGGCCATCACCTTCATTTCCACTTCGATATTATCCTGGTTGGTCGCATTAAAGGTATCCACCTGCTGCTGCATATAATCCATATCGTGGCGATCCGCCGTCCAATAGGAAATTTTCGTCTTGGCAGCGCTGCTGCTGCCTTCTCCTGCTTCGGGCGCTGCCGTATTATCCGCCCCGTTACCCGCCGAGCATGCCGCCAGCATAACGGCAAGAACCAGCAAATAACAGACCGAAAGCGTACTCTTCGTAACGAACCATTTCTTCATCTTTCGAACCTCCCCTTTGTTTGGCAAGCGGCGTCCCACGGCCTATCCCGTACGGTTCACCTTGCTGACCTCATTGTAGCACCCTGCCGCCTTTGTCCATGAAGGTCAAATGCACGATCCTGGGAGGGTAAAATTACTCTGATTTAAATTTGGACGCCGTACTTTCATACTTGGCGCGGAATTCGGACGGCGTCACCCCCGTATGCTTCTTAAACAGCTCGCTGAAATACGGCCTGTCCCGATAGCCGAGCTCAAAGGTGATATCCTGTACCTGCATGCCTTCCAGCAGCAGCTCCTTCGCCTTCTCCATGCGCTCGGAAGTTACGTACTGCATGAACGTCATTCCCGTTTCCTTTTTAAACAAATTGGAAAAATAGCTTGGACTCAAATGCACGACGCCCGCGCACTCCTGGACCGTGAGGTCGCTGCCCAGCCGGCCTCTCACGTAATTCAAAGCCTGGTGGATCAGCTGGCCGACATCGTTCTTCTGCCGCTTCTGAAGCCACTCGCAGCCGGTCAGCCCGAACTCCAGCACATCCCCGATCAGCTCGGAGGTCGAGAGATAGGAATCCTTCTTCATGGCGCTCAAGCGCTCATCCAGCCACATTCGCTGCCAGGGCTCGGCTTTCTCGGCTATGACGCGGTACATGGAGAATGCCAGCCCGTAAAATAAATTGGTCATAACTGCGGGATCGGGCGGCGCCGGGTAATGCAGGCATTCCTCCGATATGCTCTTCAACAGCCGCTCCGTCGCCTCCCGGTTGCCCGACCGAAGGCAGTACAGCAGCTCCGTCTCTTTGTCCGGGGAATAATGCGGTGTCATATGGCTCTGCCGTTCAATGTCGCTATAGGAAATGATGCACCCGCTGCCGGAATAAAACTGGTAGCTGAGCGCCGTCTTGGCCTGCTCGTATGAAAGTGCGATTTTCCCGATCCCTTCCACCCAGCTGCCCACGCCAATCGAAATATCCCGCTTCGCATATTGATTTACATTTTGCATGCAAGCCTCCGCGATCGCGAGCACCTCGGCTCCCTCCTCCAAATTCAGCACGATGACGAAATAACCCAAATGCTCGCGAAACACGATTCCCTTCGCCTGCTTCTTAATGGTTTCCTCCATAATATTCTGAACAGCAAACCGGATAAGCTCCACTTCGTGTACGGACAGCGGCGAACGCTCATTCATTAATCCATCTATTTGCACAGCCATTGCCACGAACCCGCGGGTTCCCATATCAATGCCGAGAAACTCCCATTTTTCTAAGGCACGCTCAGGCAGCTCGTCATGTCGGACCAGCAGGCGGAAATATTCCTGACGCAAATAGGGCAGGCTCTCTCTTACCTTCCTCTCCAGAGCCATCCGTCCCGTTTGCTCCAGCCGCTGCGCCTCAATCCGGGCTTTGGCGCGAAGCACCACATCGATAATCTGCTGCGTCGTAAAGGGCTTGACCAAATAATCGAACGCTCCAAGCCTCACCGATTCCTGGGCATAAGAGAAATCGGAATAGCCGCTAAAAAAAATAACCTTAGACCATTGCTCACCGCCTTCCTTCAGCTCCCGGACCATATCGATTCCGCTTCGCATCGGCATCCGGATGTCGGTCAGCACGATATCCGGGCGCTTGTCCCTGATCAATTGCAGACCGTCCTTGCCGTTAACGGCCGTGCCTACGATCTCGATGCCGTGCTCCGCCCATGGAATCTTCTTCATAATGCCGTCTATCACCGTCTTCACATCATCGATAATGCACATCGTAATTCCATTCATCCGTTTACCACCTCTTGTACAGGAATGATCAGCTTAACGGAAGTTTCCACGTCCGGCTCGCTTTCCAGCTTCATTGAAGCCTTGTATCCGTAATATAGCGATAGTCTGGCGCGTACATTTGATAAGGCGTAGCTGGCCTGCTCCGTCTCCGGCCCGTTCAGCATTTTTTCGATGCGCTCCGCATCCATCCCGCTGCCGTTGTCTGTGACGGTGAGCGTCAGCAGGCCGCCTTCCGCTGCCGCATCTATCCGAATGCGTCCGCGGTGGGGCAGCTCCTGAAAACCGTGCAAAATTGAATTTTCCGCGAGCGGCTGCAGTAATATTTTGAGAACGGGAATGCCCAGCAGCTTCTCGTCCACCTCCGGCATTTCATAATCAAACAAATCGGGATAACACTTCGCCTGCAGGCTCAAATATTGCTTCACGTGCTCGAGCTCCTGCCCCAGCGTCGTAATTTCCCTGCCGTTGTTAAGCCCCAGCCGGAACAGCAGCGAAAGCGAAACAATCATCCCGCTTACATCCCGATGCTCCTCCATTTCGCTTTTCCAATAAATCGTATTTAACGTGTTGTACAAAAAATGGGGATCGATCTGCGCCTGCAGCGCTTTGATTTCTGATTTCCGTTTCTCCTGCTCGGATGCTTTGACCTCCCCGATCAGCTCGCCGATCTGCTCGAGCATCCGGTTGAACTTATGGCCGACCTGACTGATCTCATCCTCGAACGCGCTCTCGAACCGGACGTCGAGTTGATTCTGCTCAACCTTAAACATCAGGTTGCGCAGCTTAAACAGCGGCTTGAGCAGAAGCTCCGACAGCATGCTCGATATAATGAGGGCCAGCACGACGCAGACGCCCATGATCGTTAG
Organism: Paenibacillus sp. J2L1-98; assembly: GCF_056269405.1. NCBI lineage: Bacteria > Bacillati > Bacillota > Bacilli > Caryophanales > Paenibacillaceae > Paenibacillus > Paenibacillus sp. J2L1-98. The sequence continues at coordinate 887,205 of NZ_JBWDNW010000001.1, forward strand.
AATCGTCCATCGCATATGCTGGACGGGTGCGAGCAGCTTGGACTTGGATTGATAGCCGATGAGCACCCAATCGGCATTCATGCCTAGAGCCGCATAGTTGACCAGATAGGGATCGCCGTTCTCAGGCACGTATTCAAAGTGGCCGTTGTCGCTGCTGCCGATCCTCTTATCCAGCGTCATGCCGTTCTCCGGCACGACGGGAACGGAGGAGAATACGGCCCGGCTGCTGCGGTCTACGACGAGCTGCCGGAGGCTGCCCTCCTGCAAATGAGCCTGGATCAGCTCCTGCAGATGGTCTTCCCGGATATTCACGACGACATAAACGCCCGGCAGCGGCATTTCAAATAATGGCTTGATGATTAAGGAAATAACCGGATTTCCTCTGCTGAACAGCTCCTCGGCATGCCCCCGCACCCAAAGCGTGCTCCACATCTCCTTTGTGCCCTGAATTGCCGCTTGGATCGAGGTATTGGCAAAATCAACCTTCGTGTTCTTCCTGCTCTCCGTTGGGTAAAAATCGCCTATAGGGGTATGCACCAGCACCGAGTCAATCGACTGCTCGGCAATCATCATTTGGGCAAAGGGCGTTTGCAGTTGGGAAAGCCGGTTATAGTAATCCTTGCTGTTCCCCGCCTGAACATCATGCATCGTACTCTGAAACGGCTCTCCCATCATGAGCGTGGAGATCGACACGACGATATTGCGCAGACGCTCATCGAACACCTGCGCCGTTTTGTTCAGCGTTTCCTGGCTCGTCTTGGTCGCCTGCGTTTCCATTTCACGAGAAAAAAACACGGAAACATAAGTTCCCGTGACTGATATACAAACGACGGTCAGCAAAACGAAAGAGACCCAAAGCCGTTTTTTTAGCGACATCTTTCTTAATAAACGTTTCATGTTGTCCATCGCCTCAGCATATGAGATTATCAGCCCTTGACGGAGCCGACCGTTACCTGCATGAATGAGCGGTTAGCGAAAATATATACGATAAGAAGAGGTAGTATAGAGATGCATGCACCTGCAAGCATCAATTGATTCTCCACGGCTGCCCCCGCCCCGTATCTCAGGTTGGCCAGACCGACAGGAAGCGTTTGCAAATCAGGCCGCGACAGCGAGAACACAAGCGGCAGAATATATTCGTTCCATGCGTTCCGGAAGGTGAACAGCGCTACGACAGCCAGCGCTGGCCTAAGGAGCGGCAAAATGATTCTCCAGAAGGTGGAATAGAAATTGCAGCCGTCAATGAGCGCCGCTTCGTCCAAATCCTTCGGAATGCTGCGGAAAAAGCCGATCACCATGAAGAATGCGGTAGCGTGAGCGCTAATTAAAATGATTATGACACCCCATAATGATTTCTGCAATCCAATCGACACCATCAAATCGAACTGCGGACGCAGCACGACGGCCCCGATGGAAATGAACAACGTAAACGACTGAAGAAAAATGAACAGCTTCTTTCCTTTAAAAGCGACGCGCTCGACCGCATAAGCCGCCATTGCGGATACGAGCAAGGTGCCGACCGTGGCAAAGACCGCCACATAGAGGCTGTTAAACGTAAAGCCGGAAAAATCCGCTTGATTCCAGGCTTGCACATAATTTTTGAATTGCCACTTTTCCGGAAAAAATGTAGCTCCCGTCGTCAGCTCCAAGTTCGTCTTGAAGGAGCCCAGCAGCGCAATCGCAATCGGAAACAGCATCAACGCCGCCGTCGCCAGCAGCAGCAGCCATACCGGCGTTCTGATCAGCATTTTACGAATCGTCATGTTCCATCCCCCCAAGCGTAAACGGCTGTCGCCGTCCTTTGGGAGGGACAGCTCGTTTCGCGATGAATGATAAGTCAATGAAAAGCTATGAAACTATTAAAATCTTATCATTTAATAAACGTTATTCAGCTTCTTCGACAGCCAGAAATACAGCCAGGTGACCAAGCCGACGATGACGGCGGTCGTGAAGCCGATCGCGCTGCCGTACCCGATGTTCTGAACGGAGGAGCCCGTCGTAGTCAGCGGGAAAAACAGCTTGTACAGGTACAGGTACATGACCTCCGTTTTGCCGAAGGGGCCGCCTTCCGTCAATACCATTATGCTCTCATAGCCTTTCAGGGAGGTCGTGATGGCAAGCATGATGATCATCTGCAGCACGGGTCCCAGCATCGGGATCGTGATAAACCACAAACGCTGGGCAGGATTTACGCCGTCCAGCGACGCCGCCTCATAGACGTCCTCCGGAATGCTTTGAAGCCCGGCGATGAAGAGCAGCATATAGTTGCCTACGGCGCCCCAGACAGCGATTACAACGATGGTCAGCATCGCATAAGCTGCGCCGAGCCAGTCGATAGGGCCGGACACCAAGTTCAGCTTTAGCAGGTATTGATTGATTATGCCGTTGTAAGAGTTAAATACAATATAAAATACGATGGACATGACCGATGCGCTGAAGATCGTCGGCAGAAAAAAAATCGCCCTAAAGGCATGCCGCCCGCGCAGCTTGCGATTAAGAATAACGGCCAATACAAGCGATAACGGCAGCGTGATGATCAGCTTGCCGCCTGCATACACGAACGTGTTCGCAACCGATTGCCAAAACTCGGCATCCCGGGCGACCCTCGCAAAATTGCCGAGTCCGACAAATTTCGGCGTGCCGTACCCCTGGTAATCGTAGAACATATATCGGAGCGCCCATAATACCGGATAGATGCCGAGTGCCATCGTCAGGAAAAAGCTGGGAAAGCTAAACAAATAAGCTCCGATTCGATTTTTATGCATGCTTTCATCTCCTCCCGTCTTGTAGCTTCATTGTATAGGATGCCGTCAGGCATCCGGGATGGGGCAATCAATGAAGCTGGGGGGACGAAACCACTATTGTCCCGTTTGTCCTCTCGCAATAAGTATCTTGAAAAAGCAAAAAGCCGACGTTTGTTATAATACCAACGTCAGCTTGCCAAACACTACCCCGCAAAGTCATGGCCATACCTCATTTGTTGCCATCCATGCAAAAAGCCCGCACGGATACAGGTCCGGTGCGGGCTGAAATGCTGCAGTCAGCCGTATTTATAGGTGATGCCGTACCCCCCTTTTGGGTAAACCCAATCGATGTTGTCGTAGGGGCATGCGATCCGGCACGTGCCGCATTCGATGCAGTTTTCATACGCGACGGTCGTCAGCTTCTGCTTTTTGTCCCAATCGTACACATCGGACGGGCAAAAATAATTGCAGTCCTTCTTGATGCATTTCAGACAGTTGTCCCGTTCCTTAATGATTAGATGGGATACGTCGTCGCACTTGTAGCGGATCGTAAACAGCTTGTCGGAAATTGAATCACTCATCCGTTCATCGCCCTCCAGCCTTTGTAACCCAATTTCAGTAAATTCATCGTCCCGCCAGCAGCGTCCTTAATTAATTTTATGGCCATTTTTTGTTTTTGTGCCTTGGAGATCCCGTCAACCAGAAACATCTGATAAGCGGCTTCATTGAGCGCCGACGGCAGCTTGTCGAACAGCAGCTCCGGATCTTGTTCCTTCAGCAGCTCGTGCATCCCTTTATATTTCTTCAAATCCTTCTCGATAAACGAGCTTCGGATCTTCCGGTCGTACAGCTGCAGCGATTCGCGTGAAAAATCGTTCTTCAGTTTGGCCTCCACGATGGCCTCGCCTGCCAGCTTCCCCGACGTCATGGCAAGGTTCGTGCCCTCCCGGTGAACGAGATTGACCATCTGCGCCGCATCCCCTGCGATTACCCAGCCGTCTCCGGACAGTGAAGGCATCGAATGATAGCCGCCTTCGGGGATGAGATGCCCCGAATATTCCAGCACCTCTCCGCCCTGAATCAATTTGCGGATCATCGGATGCTGTTTCGCCGCCTCCAGCACGGCGTACGGCTTGATCCGCTTCTCCCTCAGCTGATCGACCATGACGCCGACGCCCAGCGAGAGCGTTTCTTTGTTCGTATACAAAAATCCCATCCCCGCCATCCCTAAAGAGGTGTCGCCGATAAACTCGATCGTGACGCCCTCGTCGCCTTCCAGATTGAAGCGGTCCTGAATTTTCTCCCTCGGAAGGGCGATCACCTCCTTCACCGCGAGCGATACCTCGTCGGGCCGCCATTCCTTATGCACGCCGAGCGATTTGCCGAGCAAGGAATTGACGCCGTCCGCAATGACGACGACGTCGGCGTACAGATCGCCGTCGTCCCGATCCGTCTTTACGCCGACGACGCGGTCGTCTTTTCTAAGCAATTCTACCGCGACCGTCTGATAGACCGGGATAGCCCCGGCCTGGACAGCTTTGTCGGCAAACCACTGGTCGAACTTCACCCTGAGACCGGTGAAGCAGTTATAAGGCGCCTTGTAGGCTTCGTTCCGGTGGCCGAACGTCGTTACGGATTCCTTGCCCATCATCCATACCCGCTGCTCGACGATGTAGCGCTCCATCGGGAACCCTTTTTCCGTCCAAAATTCGGGGATCATGTCCTCCAGCTGCTTCCGGTACAACACGCCGCCGAAAATATTTTTCGAGCCGGGAAACTCGCCCCGCTCCAGCAGCACGACTCGCAGTCCGGCTCTGGCCATCGTCAGCGCGGCTGCCGCGCCGGCCGGTCCCGCGCCGACGACGACCGCGTCAAACTTTTCGTTCATAATCCTTCACCTCTTCCTGCGAAAGCGCCCGTTTCTTCTTCACTTCGGCCGTGATGGCAGGGACGATTTTGAATAAATCCCCGACGATGCGGTAATGCGCGGTCTGGAAAATAGGTGCTTCCGGATCTTTATTAATCGCCACGATCACGTCGGAATTGGACATTCCGACGATGTGCTGAACCGCTCCGGATATGCCGATGGCGAAGTAAAGCTTCGGTCTTACGGTGCAGCCGGTTTGCCCGACCTGATGCTCATGCTTGATCCAGCCCGCATCGACGGCTGCCCGGGAAGCGCCGACGATTCCCCCGAGAGCGTCGGCCAGCTCCTTCAGCATGGCGAAAGGCTCCGATCCTCCCAGCCCCCGGCCGCCGGCGACGATGATTTCCGCTTCCTCCAGATTGATTTTGTCGCGTTCCTGGATGAAATCCAGCACCCGCGTCGCAATTTGCTCCTCGGTCATCGCGTTCGCGATGCGGATGACCTCGCCTTCGCGGGTGGCATCGCGCGGCAGCGCCTGGAACACGCCCGCGCGGGCCGTAGCCATCTGAGGCCGATACTGCTTGCACAAGATCGTTGCCATCATTTTCTCCGAGAAGGCGGGGCGGCTAGCGAGCAGCAGCCGCGACGGCGACGGCTCGACATCCAATTCGGTCGTATCCGCAGTCAGTCCGGTCGGCAGGTGGGTGGCGATCGCGCCGGCTAAATCCCTGCCGGTGCCCGTCGCGCCGAACAGACAAATTTCAGGCTTAGCCTCTCCGATGACCTTCATCGCGACACGGCTATAAGGCCTCGTCCGGTACGCTTTCAGCTCGGGCGCCTCGCACAAAAATACTTTGTCCGCACCGTAATAAATCGCTTCCTGCGCCAAATGCCCCACTTCGTGCCCGATGACGAGCGCCATCAGTTGAACCTCCAGCTTCTCCGCGAGCCTTTTCCCCTCCCCCAGCAGCTGCCAGGAAACCTTCTTGGCTTCCCCGTCCCGCTGCTCCACGACAACGAGCACGCCCCGGTAATCGGACCAATCGGATGTTTGTTCCGCATCTCTTGCAGCAGTCATCTGCATCCCCTCCTAAAGGTTAAGTCCACCCGAATCTTTCCGGCAGATCACTCTCCCACAGCTTACCTACCAGCTCCCCGGCCACTTGCTCGGGAGAATCGCCGCTAATGATTTGGCCGTTTATTTTTCTGACTTCAGGCACCCACGTTTTGCTGACGATCGTCGGCGATCCTTTCAATCCGATCTTGGCGTTGTCCAGATCGGGGAAATCAGCGGTCGTCCATATGTAAGGCTTGTAACCGGCAGCCCGGATCATGCCCGGCAGCGAAGCTCTGCGGACTTTGTTCAGCTCCTTAAGCGCGGTAATAAGCAGCGGCATGGAAGACTCGACGACCTCAAGCCCGTCCTCCAAATACCGGTGAACGGTTACTTTCCGACTGATGGGGTTCACATCGGCGACCTTTCCCACATACGTCAGCTGCTCCAGGTCCAACCGGCACGCAATGCCGGGGCCGACCTGCCCGGTATCCCCGTCCAGCGTTTGCTTGCCGCAAAACACGATGTCCGCCTTTCCCCACAACTCCTCGACTTTGCGGATCGTCCGCGCCACCACATAAGAAGTCGCAAGCGTATCTGCGCCTGCAAATTTCCGGTCGGTGACAAGAACAGCCTCATCCGCGCCGAGCGAAATACATTCTTTCAGCGACTTCTCGGCAGGAGGCGGCCCCATGGTGACGACCGTGACTCTGGCGTCATGCTCATCCTTGATGCGCAACGCCTCTTCCAGGCCGTGCAGATCGTAGAAATTGACGATGCTCGGCACGCCCTGGCGGATTAACGTATTGTTGACGGGATCGATCCGGATTTCCCGGCTGTCGGGAACCTGCTTGATGCAAACGATAATATGCAGCACTCGTCGCACACCTCCTAAAAGTTTTTACGGCTTCACTGAATCGACTTCCATGAACGAGCAAAAACTCGCTTCGGAAGCATAAGTCAAATCTTCGCCCAGTCGTCCCAGTACGGATGAACGTACTTCTCGGTCAGCTCATCGTTACGGGAGCTTGCTTTGATCGCTTCCGAAAGTCTCCATGCTTTGTCAAAGGTTGAGGGGGCCGTCGTATAGAAGAGCGGAGGAACGAGCCAAAAGACCCTCCCTTTCGCCACCGGGTAAACGATCGTTTTCCAGCCGGCGTCGATTTCATCCTCTTCCCATATCAAGGCGATAAGCCAGTTCGCGAATGCATGGCGCTTCCCGTCATTGCAGATGTAGATCTCGCCCAACTGTTCCTTGTCACGCTGCCCGATCGGAATATACGGTCTTTGGAAAAAGCACTCCAGATTCAGGAACTGGCCCATGCTTACAGCCCCCTCGCCATTTTTAGCTTAACGATTAAGGCTTTTAAACGCTTTCATATTTACAATGGCGTGGTAAAGGTTACGGTTCATTATATGCGGGACTGGGGAAATCTTTCTTTCGTTCTTCCATAACGCAAAAAAGACACCCGCAAAGGTGTCTTCCGCAATAAACTATGCATGCAATCCCAAGACTTCCTGATGGCGCGGCATCTGAATGATTGCTTCCGTGACGATATCCGCCTGACTCTAATATATCATTCTCCGCCATGCCGGCCAATAGCCTTATGCATACGACGAGGCCTAATCCTGCCCCGTTTTCCTTCGTCGTAAAAAAAGGCGTGAACAATTGCTTCAGCACTTCCGGCGGCATGCCTTTCCCCGTTTCATTTATCGCTTTACTTCACTACCACCCGTACTCGGCAGAGATTCGGCAATTGAGTATAGAAGTCACTGCTGCCGCTTTCCCTGTTCGACGCTGCTCGCAATACGGTAAAATACGTACCGGGCTTGGAGAAAACGTACGTCCCTTCAACAACTGCTTGAGATCCAGCTTCATTAAGTTGACTAATAGCCGCTTTTACCGGAAAGGCAGCCTCCCCTTCAAAATCCCACTCCGCAGATACAATCTTCCCAGTGTTCGGCGGGACTTCGATCTTTGCTTCAAAATGGACTGATTCTCCAACTGACACTTCTGCACGTTCACTACCATTGGCCGTGAGGAGTATGACGGGTTGAATGCCTTTGCGTTCCGCTGCATTGGAAGGAACAACAACCTGCCCGTCAGCAACTTCGTAGCTTGTGCTGTCAGGAGGAGTAACCCCTCTCTCTACCCAATCGCTCAGATCGAGAAGCGCCTGATGCAGCGCAGGAACATACGTTACGATATGCAGATCGTCGAGTGCACCGTTCGAGCTCGTATCAGCATGTAAAGCATGATCAACATACCAAAGTCTGAAATGATCATCAAGTTTCTCGCCAAGATGTTCTTTGACTTTGCTTCGATACCAATCGGCTTGCCAAGGGAACGCGCTTTCGTCCATGAGCGTCTGTACGACAATCATCTTCCCTTCAAACCGGCCGCTTTGAATCGAACCCGCTCCTCCGAAAGAAACGGCCGGCCCTACTTGAAACGGCCGTTGTGGATATATCGGCTCGCCGTTCTCATCCCGGAATTGATCCCATACGGAATAATCTCTGGACGGAACTTGATGCCGGTGATAGGTTTGAATGGCAATGTAGTCCGAGTTATCCAGCACGATCTCGTCGCCTACTTTCACGGTTTCAAGGTTTTGAACGGATGCGAAAAATCCGAATGCCGACCCGATCGTGACGACGTTTCCGTCGATCCGTCCGAACGGGATTTTTAGACCTGCTGCCTCTCCGCTAACAACCCTGATGAACGCTCCATCCAGATAGGCATCCCCATCCGGGACGCTATTCACCTTAAAGAAAGGAATGGTCGCCTCAGCCGTCTCAAGCATTTTCCAAGCCTCGTCGACTCCCATATTGTTTGCTGCATTGGTCTCTGAAGCATCCTGCTTTCGTGGCCAAACAACCTCCGTTATAACCGTCTTAAATTGAAGACGTGCCTTCAATGCCGAACTTCCGGGGGCAGCGCCAAGGTAGCCGGGAACGGTCCAGTACTCCTCGAAATAGGAAGGATCCATTTTCATAACGGCAGGCGTTAGAACCGTAAGTGCGCCGTCACCAATCTCTTTGTAAGCAAACCATGCCTTGGGTGGAAATCCCATTCGGGTCACTTCTTCAAGAGCATGTCTTTCTTCCTCATTCAATCCGGCATACATGTCCCCGCTGCCTCCAGGCTCTATCGCGTCGATTATTGCAGGAAATTTATCCTTGAGGATTCTCATTGCGTGGACGCGAGCCGTAAACACATTTGGAATCGCCATAGGCGTTCCGATGACGAAGGGCACTGCGCCGTCCCAAATGCCGGTCGTATTTTCTATGAAACTCATCGTTTTGAATCCGCCGCCGCTCCCGCCGTAAATGTAACCGTACGGACGATGCGGTCCGAATAGTTCCGCCGCTTTAACCCGTGAATATAGCGCCACCGCGGCGCTTGCTCGATATACGAGCGTAACATCAGAGGATGCTCCGCCCATATTGGTTTCCACTAGGTAAGCGCCGCTGGATATCGCAAATCCGATTTTGTTGTCGATGCCGTCCGTATGGCTTTGGGCCGCGTTTTCACTGCCTTGTACAGGGTAGACCGGTTGAAAAAACCGTCCCTTATAGTTCTCTTTAACCGGGAAATAAAACGAAAATCTCGTTTCGGTACCATCAAATCCGCCATGAATGTACCGATGACGAACGGGTTCCTCTCTCCATTCATCGATATCTACATATGGATTTTGGAACTGGGAGTCTTGCAAACCGTCGTAGAGCGAATTTACGTTGTTTGCCTTTTCTTTTTCATGAATGGACATTATTTTTCCTTCTTTCCGCAAGTTCTTTAGATATTTCGGCTTGCTTCTTTTCCGTTAGATCGAACCAGAACATACATATCGCAAATGCACCAAGAACGGCGGGCAGAACCCCTACCAATACCTTCAGGCCAAAGAGAGTTGCCCCGCTTTGCTCCACGCCTGGAACATATCCAATAACCGTCAGCGCTCCGGCTGCAATCGCTCCGGATATAGCTGTTGCAAAGGTTTGGATAAATCCATTGAATGAGCTCATGAATGCATTCAAATTCAGACCGCTCTTCCATTCGGTATAATCGATCGCAGCGGGCATCATAGCGCCCTGGGCAGGGCTGGCAAACCCGCCGATTAAACTAGTGAGAACCGAAATTGCGATAAAAATCATGAGACCGGCATTATTGGCCGGGATGAATAAATAGATGGGACATGTGGCCAAACCGACGATTACACCGGCCAGCACCGTGTTTCTCAAACCAAACCGCCTGATGACCCTTTGACTGAATGCGACTCCGACGAGAGTTGGAATTAGCACAATAATCCCAACAATCGCCATTAATCCTTCGTTGTTGAAAAAATATTTATAGAAATGGATTTGAACACCGGACCGAATACCAGAAGATATAGAGCCTGCGAATAAATATACATATAATATAACGGCGTATTTGTTAGTGAAAGTCGCTGCAATCATCTTTTTAAACGAAGGCGACTTCTGATCTTTATTTACAGCTAGAACGTATCTTTCCTTAACTCGTACCGATTGAAAGATGGATATAATAACCGTTATGACTGCCGCCGCTGCCATTAAGATAGAGAATCCTTTGGCATCGTCTCCACCGCCTAAGGCTTTATATAGAGGCACGGTACCTACTTGAACAATCAAGGCTCCGATCAGAATGAAGAGGAAGCCTAGCTGAGCAATTGATATTCGTTCCTCAATTCTTTTGGTCACGGCAGGTACAACCGCATTGCTTGGAATCGTGATGATTGAGGCGAAAAGACTATAAATCGTATACGTCACTATGGCATAGACCAACTTTCCGGCCTCGCTCAAGTCGGGAACCGTAAAGGTTAACCATCCGGAGATACCGAACGGAACGCCCAAAATTAAAAACCAAGGCGTATATTTCCCCCACGGTGTACTGATTTTATCCAACAATGCGCCGAATAACGGAGCGATTAGTGCATCAACAAAGCGAATAACGAGAAATAATGCGGCTACAAAAGCCGGGTTTATTTTCATAAAGTCCGTGTAGAAAAACAATAAATACATTTGAATAATTTGATAATGGAACGTATTCGGCGCATTCCCGATAATAAGTGCTATCTTTTCACTTAATTTAAGCTTCGGATGTTCGCCTTCACTGGCGGCCGTCTTCTCAGCCACCCCAACAGATGCCATAAAATCCCCCCTTAGAATGCAAGCTTGAAAGCACTTACACGAGAATTATGGCATACATTTGACTCCGCGTATGGTATGTTAGATATATAAATTGTACAAAATCGAGGTGAATTCGATGTCCATGACTGATCATTTAGACGATTTGGAATATATATGTAAACTGATACACGAAAGTTTAAGTCTCCCTGTTTACTGCAAACTAAATTCGGACCTGCAAAAAGAATCTTTCTGGGCCGCCGGCTTGCCTGATCATCCATTGTTTTCCGATGCTGCCGACCTATTCCGTTCGGCCGCATGTAAAGGTACCGAGCTCAGCAGCCCGGTTGTTCATGAAACCAATTACTCGGAGCAGTTTGCCGTAGTTCCGGTCATTCGAAATGCACAATGTCAAGCCGTCATCGTTATCGGCCCAACCACCCGGCATAATCATAATGACCTGTCCACCGAATTCTGGCAAGAACATGGATTACCGCATGAGAAACGAACCAAATGGACGGAATACTATCACAGTCTCCCGTTCGTGGACCGCTTGCGATTACTATATATTTGCGTCTCGGCTAATTGGATGATCAATCAACAGGCACTGGACATTACGGACGTAATCGAATCCACTCTGCAGTACGGCCTATCCGATCAACAGCAGGAAAAAGAACTGAAACTCACCGATCGCCGGGAGTACTCTATTTTCCACGATGGAAATGTAGGACACAGTCATATGCTGGAGTTAATTAAACGCGGAGAAAAAAACGAATTGATAAAACAGTTGGCCAAAGCAACCAACGTGGATTATATTAGCGAGGTCAATTCGAAACGAAGCCATCTTCGGAACGTGAAAAATCTCGCCATTGGCGGAGTCACGTTAAGCAGCCATATGGCTACCCAAGGTGGAGTGTATGAAGAGTTAGCCATGACGCTTTGCGGATTGCATGTGATGCATATTGAAGAGTTAAACGATCTGGCTGCTGTGGAAGCTGTTGTTTTCGCTGCAATCGTGGATTTTGCCGAGCGTGTCAGCCAATGCCGAAATAACAACGTTTCTAAACCGGTCTATATATGCAAGGAATACATCTACCTTCATCTGTTCGAAGAAATTACTATGCACCAGTTGTCGGATGTATCCGGACTTAACCCTGACTATTTATCACAGCTGTTCAAGAAGGAAACCGGTCTGACTCTTATGAACTACATCCAGAGGGAACGAATTGAGGAGGCTAAGAAACTGCTAGACCATACCTCCGACACGATCACAATTATCGGTGAGCGACTGACTTTTTATGATCAATCTCATTTCGTCAAGGTATTCAAGAAACACGCGGGTATTACACCGAAGCAGTACCGGAACCGCAAACGTTCCAATTGAAGAAATACGTCTTTTACTTTCCATGACGATATTCCGATCATAGAGCATCATTGGAGGGAATGAGCAGCTTGTTGCAAATTCGGCAAGTCGGGTGAAAAATTGATGTATAAAAAGCAAAACAATCCACAAAATAACTCCACATCCAGTTAAGGAGTGAACATATATGAGCAGAAAAAGCCTAGTCGTTCCACAAGCACAAGCAGCACTTGACCAAATGAAATATGAGGTAGCACAACAGTTTGGAATTCAATGGTCTCCAGATGGATACAATGGGAATATGACTACTCGTGATGCAGGTACTATTGGTGGAAACATCACAAGAGCTTTAATTCAAATTGCAGAACAATCCCTTGGCTCAGGAGTAAGAAGATTCTAATTTAAAATAAAAAAAATGCCCTCCTCAATCTCATAAAGAGACTAGGAGGGCTATTTTAAATTTAGAAGTCCTAGACTGCCGCTGTTTTATTGAGTAGCGTCAGTTCTTAGAGGTCATTGTTTAATTTAGGAACTATTATTTCGAACGTTTCTTGGAAGATGCTTTATCATGCTTCCCGCGTTTCACGCTCGATACCATGACATTTTTCTCCGTATGCGTATAAATGTGCTTATAGACAGGACAACAATGATGCTGTTTAACCGTTTCAATATTTTGAACGACATTCACAAGCTGCGGATGGTAGTAGTTCTCGTATAGCGTAATTGGAGGATCATAGATCGTCTGCGTTGGACAATCGGGACAAAAGTCAATTTCATTCATACTGCCTACATTTCCGACATTGCCCATATTATAGTAATTATTACGGTACACAGTAATTATCTCCTTCCTGCTTTGGAATACACCTTATTGTATTCGCAGAGAGGCAATGCGGCCTGTATGATTGACTCGGAAGGCGATGGCCCCCAATGTTTCTGTGGTATAGAGGGCGAGACAATTGTCGTGTATCGGTTACCTAGTTCAGACTGCGATTTTGATTTTTAATGCTACCCGTTATAATCATCAGCCAGATATTGCCGTGATTTCCGTCCATCTGGCCGCCGGTGATTGATAGTATATCTTCAACATTAATCACTCCTGCTCCATTAATTGTTAGATCTGTCCTCACGATATTTGCCCGGCGTAACTCCCGTGTACTTCTTAAACACTTTATTGAAGTAATGCCGATTTTCATAGCCTACCTTGCTGCCGATCATATTGACCGGAATCTGGCGGATCTCGACCAAAAGTTTTTTCGCTTCGTTGATACGCAAGGTATTCAAATAATGAATAAACGTCGCCCCGGTTTCTTTTTTAAATAGGCTGCTGATATAGTTCGGGTGCAGATTCATATATTCGGCGAGCATATCCAGCGAAAGTTCCTCCGAGTAATTCCTGTCGATGTAAGAGAGAATTTTGGCTGCATGGTGTCGATAATCGGAATCGGCATCAGTTGGAAGTTCCTTGAATATCTGATGCAGCAATGCGGCAATCTCGTCCTTGTTGATCGGTTTAAGCAAGTAGTCTACGACGCCTGCACGTATTGCCTTGCGCGCATATTCGAATTCATCATAACCGGTCAAAATAATAAACCGTTGACATAGATTGTGCTGCTTGGCCTCGTGGATCAATTCGAACCCGTCTATCTCAGGCATATTGAGATCAGTTACGGTAACATCGGGCTTATTACTCTTCATTAACTCCAGCGCTTCGTATGCGTTGTTGCCCGCAATGACCTCCGTTTGGACGGGGGCGGCCTCTTTGACGATTTTGACGAGTCCCTGCAGGATTAACGGTTCGTCATCCACAATCAATATTTTCATGTAACAGATACCGCCTTTTTCAATAGAAATAACGTCAATGTCGTACCTTTCCCCCGCTCGCTCTCAATCTCAAGACGAGACTCCCCGCCATAGAATGCCTTGATTCGCTCACTCACGTTGTACAGCCCTAAGCCTCCCTCATCAGATTGAATCGCTTTTGTATCGAGTCCGCGCGACAAGAGCGTTTGTATACCTTGCAGCTTATCCATTGGAATGCCTGCTCCATTGTCGGCAATGACGATGCGGACATACCCGTCGATCTCCTCGACGAGCAACTTGATCTGGACCGGCCGAATGACCGATAATCCATGGATGATGCTATTCTCGACAAGAGGCTGCAGCATAAACCGGGGGCATTGTATCTTGTCGGCCTGCGCAACAATCTCGAACTGATAGTCGAGCCGGTCCCGGACCCGCATCTTGTGAATGTTCAAATAAAACATGACCGTTTCGATTTCGCACTTGAGCACGGTATCGTCTTTCTGAGAAGACAGACTATACCGCATAAGACGCCCGAACCAATACGAAATGTCAGCGACTTCTTTATCATTGTTGGCTTCTGCCAGCATCCGGATCGTTTCGAGCGTGTTATATAGAAAATGCGGCTTGATCTGCGCCTGAAGCACTTTATACGCCGCTTCCTTGTTTAGGATTTCGGCACGGTGGACATTGTTGATGAGTTCATCCATTCGCTGGATCATCGCATTATAGGTTGAAGTAAGAAACCCAATCTCGTCTTGGTCGTCCTGACGGTTGATCATTACTTTTAGATTATCGTCGCGAATCGTCCTCATATGCCGCGCCAATCGCAGGATACGTTTGGCAATCGTCGAAGCGAGGAAATAATAAATAACAGATAGAACGATAAGAAGAACGACAATTGCTGCGATTAGGATCATTTCCTTACGTCTCACCGTTTGAAATACGTCCTCCACCTGACCGGTAACCACGACTCGAACGCCCAATTCCCCGATGTACAATTGATTGACAATCGACTTTCGGGTAATGAAATAGCCGTCGGCATCCCGGCCTGCGATCCATTCCATCAACGCACGGTTATCGGCAGTCGAATGCCGGCCTGTGGAGAATAACAAATCGCCTTTCTCCGAGAACAATAAGGCGCTCCAATTGTTTCCGGCGCCTGCCGCCTCATAAAACTTCCGAATCATTTCGTGGCTGATCCTGATTTCGAGCAAGCCTATTTTCTCAGTGATATGGTTATTATAAATATCCTGATAGTATATAAATGAAGGCTCGGATTGTCCGTCCGCTTGCCGAATCCATATCCCGCTTCCCGGCTTCAAATGATCGACGGCTGGCCGCAATGCTGGATCAATGTCGTTTTTATCCAGAAATTGCTTTGCAATCGGGAAGACCTCATCCTTTCGTTTATAGATCATGATGGATTCGATTTCGCTGTTGACGAACATCGATTGGGTAAACAATGGACTTATATATCTAAGATAGGCGTATACGCTTTCAGATTCGCTTTCATAAATACCGTCCAAATAATCGGTTACGTAAGGATTGTACTGAAGCAGCCTATGTACCGATTCAATTCGGACCATATCCGCCCGCAAGTTGGAATAGGCCTGTTCGAGAATCTTTTGCCGCCCGTCGACGAGCTGATGTGTTAAGTTTCCGTAGATTTGGTTGTAGTAATAGATCCCGAATACAATCACGGGGATGAAAATGATGACGACATATCCTAGAATGATCTTCCTGACAATGCTCATGACCGCTACCCCCTGCATCATTCCTCATCTGTTCCTTTTCAGGGTATCATGAGCCCGCAAAATCCGGTAGAGGCTTAGAGGGCCCTACCGGATTTTCCGCGTTATTTAAACAAAGATTGTTTCTCCTCGAACGTTTTGTTGGCCCAAGCGTCAAGCTTTTGCAGCCCGATCTTCTCGGCGTTTTTCATCATCGTTTCATAGCTCTGAACGGCCTCTTCTTCGGATTTCGCGAGATAGATTTTCACTTTCTCGTTGGTAACCATCTCGTCGATCTTTGTTTTGATCGTTTTTTCTTCAGAATCGGCCTTGACCTGAATCATTCCGACCTCCGGTTTGTACGTGGTTATCGCCTTCGTCTCCAGCAAAGCCTGGGTTGTTTGCGTACCCGGTACATACCCCCAAAGTCCCTCTACAATTGCGTCCGAATAAAGGAACCACCATTTAATGCCGTTACTGTTGACGAAATCGGAGTCAGCCGTATTGTATTTCAGATTCGGATACCCTTCTTCGTTCCATGTCCAATGTTCGCCTTCGATGCCGAACATGGTAAGTTTCTTCCCTTCGTCACTGGCGAGGAACTGCAGCAGTTTGATTGATTTCTCAGGATTTTTGTTGTTTTTCGTAATGAAAGTTCCGGACCAGCCTACCCCGGTATTCACGCGCACGGCTTCTTCCGAAAGCGAGCTCGGGATCATCTTAAATGTATAAGCCGCACCGTTCTGCTTGGTGGTGATGTTGTCGCGTTCCGCAACGCTGACCGTATGGCTATGCGCGAAGGCTTTTCCGCTGACCGCGTATTCATCATCAATTTGATCGTTGGCATGCGCGAAATTTTCCGCCAGAATAAATCCGTTGCGGTATAGGCTGTTCATAAACTTGAAGAAGTCAAGCATTTTGGGATGTTTAAGGTAATACTCTACTTTCCCTTCATTTTCGTACCAGGATCCAAAGCCGGCTTCGATGCCAAACTGTGTCATGAAATAAGATTCGATCCAGTTTTTATCCATGACGAGGGGAACCAACTCGGGATGTTTCTCCTTCACCATGCCCAGAAGCTTTACAAAGTCGTCCAGTGTTTTCAATTCCGGGTTGCCAAGTTCGTTCATAATGTCCTCGCGCACGGCTATACCCGGATTGCCGTCATTACCAAGAGCATACTTGTTGGTCTCCCATTCCTGCTTAGTCGCGAATGCATTACGAATGGTATAGAAATTGCCGTCTTCCATCGTATTGATCGCGATCCGCGTGGGATCGATTTCAAAATCCGGGGCATACTTCTCCACCAGTTCATTCCACGGATACGAAATGTTGGAATTGGAGAGCCTGTCGATATCGGAGGCTGTGAAAATCAGATCGGGCAAATCGCCGGATGCGATCATAAGCGGCAGCTGTTTATCGTCCGTAGCTACTGTAACCTTGAGCCTAACACCGGTTTTCTCCGTGATTTTATCGGCCACCGATCCTGTCCATTCTTTTATAGGGTACCAACTGTGGTTAATGAATAACGTCAATTCTTCGACATCCTGATTGCCGTCAGCTGTTTCGGTGCCCGAATTGTCAACATTTGGATCCCCGGCCGAAACATTGGCGCCCGTGTTGTTGCCCTTATTGCTGCCTTCGCCCGAGTTACCTCCGCTGCATGCGGACAAAATGGTCAGCATCATGATAATGGACAGCGACAGTACCAACATTTTTGTTCGTTGACTTCGCATCAAGAAAACCCCTCCATGTTTTGTTGTTTATATTATCAAAGCGGGTGCTTTAATAACGGTATTGACGATCGACTAACCTTTTACCGACCCCAACATGATGCCTTTGACGAAATACTTTTGCAAAAAAGGATAAACACAAACGATTGGGGCGATCGAGACCACCATCGATGTAACCTGCAGCGAATAATTAGTGACGCCAGACGCGCTGGCCGCGGCACCTACAGACTCAATCGGGATGTTGCTCTTGTTGATGATTTCCATCATCCTGAAGGTCAGCGTCCTCAGAGAGTCGGATTGCACGAAATATGCCGAATCAAGCCACGAGTTCCATTGTCCTACCCCGAGAAATAGCGACATGGTTGCAAGAAGGGGGGTTGAAACCGGAAGAATAATTTTAAAGAATATTACGAATTCGTTAGCCCCGTCTATATATGCGGATTCCTTTAGCTCAATGGGTACTTCCCGGAAAAAGGATATTGCGATCAGCAAAAAGAAAGTACTAAGCATCGATGGAATAACATAAACACCGAACGTATTCAGAAGTCCGAGCGAACGCAGTACGACGTAATAAGGGATCAGTCCGCCCGAAAAGTACATTGCAAAAATGATAACGGCAAAGTAAACTTTGCTAAACAGAAGGTCCTTATGCGACAATCCGTAAGCGACTAGAGAGGTGAACAACACGCCGAGCAACGTTCCTACTCCGGTACGGGCAACGGTAATGAACAGTGCATTATACCAATTGGAATCCGTAAGGAACGTGGCGTAGTTCTCCAATGTAAAGCTTCTGGGCCATAAATAGATGCCGCCGAGCAAGGAGTCCTTGCCTTGGTTGAACGAAATGACCAGTACGTAAAAAAACGGATATAAAGTCGCGATCATGATGCAGAACAATAAAACGTAAATGACGCTGTCCAGCAGCATATCCTTCTGTTTCTGAGATGTCAGCAAATGACTGCCCTCCTTGTCTTCAAAATAGGCTCGAGCCCGAAACTCTCTTCGCAATGTAATTGCTGGAGAAGATCAGCAGAACGGAAATAATCGACTGGATCAGATCGATTGCGGCAGCGTAGGAGAATCTGCCATCCGCCAACCCGACCTTGAATGCATAGGTTTGTACGATTTCCGACGTCGGGTTATTGACATCATTGCCCAACAAGTAGGCCTGTTCGAAGTTGGATCCTACCAGTCCGCCGCCAAGAATACTGCCGATTGTCAGAATCAGTACCACAACAATCGTTCCTTTGATGCCAGGAAACGTAACATGTCGAATTCGGGCCAGTCTTCCCGCGCCATCGATTTGAGCCGCCTCATAAAGCGCAGGATTGATGCCTGCTATTGCCGCCAGGAAAATAATCGTCCACCAGCCCATTTCCTTCCACACCGCGCTGCCGACAGCTAGTCCCCAGAAATAGCTCGCGTTTGTCAGGATATCCATCGGCATGTCAATGAGACCGATTTTGACCATCAACTTGTTTATAATCCCGATATCCGCTGAAAGAAACGAGAACGCGATACCTACCACGACGACCCACGAAATGAAATGCGGAAGATAGCTTACCGTTTGCACAAACCGTTTGAACGCCATGTGTCTCACTTCATTCAGTAGAATCGCGAACAAGATAGGCGCCGGAAACGCGAATATCACTTTGAGGAAGCTTAAGACGAGCGTGTTTCTTACAATTTGACCAAATCGATAATCATTGACGAATTCGTCAAAATATTTAAGACCCACCCAATCGCTCGTAAATATCCCCTTAATGCCGGTGACGATCGAGTAGTCCTTAAAAGCCATCACGACCCCAAACATCGGCGTGAAGGAAAATATCAGCAGGAATACCATGCCCATTCCCACAAATAATTGAAGCACAATTTGTTTTTTGAAGCGCTTCCAAAGCAGCTGGAACGGTGTTTCCAATTTTCTCTCAAAGTTCATGTGCTATCCTCCTTTGTGTTAATCTTACTCTCCTACTCTAGCGTTTAAAAGACAACATTCTTAAGAAAGCGTTGTCATTTCTTAAGGCTATATACACTGAGCTTCGTGAATTTCGAACCTAAATCAAAGCTAAATTAAACTCTCTTTTGGGGAGTATAATGGAAATGGCCTCTTCGTTATTGTGATCTAGATACACAAGGATCAGCTGCCGCGGCAATCTGCTCCTTTTTTGACTGAACTATAGTGTTCCGTTAGCGTAATGAAAAATTTCTCATATCCTATATAGCTTTATCCCTTAAACAAAAAGCCCCCGACCAGTTCAAGGTCAGAAGCTTTTAGATAATCGAAGTATGCCAAATGAGAATTCCCTTCCTAGACGCAACCAAATGAGCATGCTTGATTGCTAATTGTCCCAATGCTAATCAGGTCCTCGAGATCCTCACCGGTATTGTCAAACTTTTTGACGTTGTAGACACGAAGCGATGTCATCTTAATACCTCATATATGAATGCTTCCTGTTAGATAAGAAAAAAGCCATCGAAAATCGGCAGCTTACTTCTAAGTTATAGTGTCTCGGATCATCGACTTTACTATATGAGCCATTCTTTAGAACGACTGGGACTAATGAAAACTACTTTGATTTTTAATCCTGATGTGATCGTACTAGTAAAGAAAACTGTTGGGCTAAAAATTGCGGCGTGTAAGGCATGTCGTGTCGGAGCCAAGCCACAATCGTGCCAATCAATGCTGCCGAACCGTGCCATATTGCAATATCTTTTTGAATACCGGCTTTTGAGATGAAAGATTCTCTTCTATTCTCCACACTTTGCGTAACGGTCTCCGTCAACATCTTTAGCAAACGATCCGTAAAGATTGGCGTCCGTCTCGAGCCTAGAACAACTTTATAAAATTTTGCATGTTCTGCAATGTGTTCAAGCAAACTAACCAAAACCAACGAATCCTTCTCTTCACCAGAATTCGGATTCAGAGGCTTTCGGTTTAAGACATTTTGAATGTCCTCGATCATATCATCGGCCATTTTCTCAAGCATATCCGGAATATCGCGATAATGCAGATAAAAGGTCACCCGATTAATGGTTGCGCGCTCTGCGATACGATTAACAGATATCTTCTCAATCTCCATTTCCTGCAATAAATCGACAAAGGCATTTTTCAGCAATTGACGCGTACGAACAATTCTTGGATCTGTACGAGGCTTATCCTGGTTCATGTGGATGTTATTCCTTTCTATATTATGATTTACAATTTCATTATTTTTGTTGAATAAGTAATACTAAAGCGACAGTAAATATAATTTACGATTAATACTTTACACTTCGGCCTATTTTCGTCGCTTGTAAGAAACAGCTTTCTGTATATAATTTAATTTATATCGTGTTAATTATCTAACACTTTGTAAATTAAGTCTAGAGAAAAAGAAAACGGAGAGGATGGAGAAAATTGAGTAATAGTAAGGAACCAACCAGTAGTTCAGTAAAAAGAGGACCCATTCTGTTTGTTATGATTTTGGGTGCCTTTCTGGCGACGCTGAATCAAACCATCATGAGTGTTGCGACACCGGAGCTAATGACCGACTTTAATATTTCTGCCACAACCGCCCAGTGGCTAACCACAGGGTATATGCTGGTTAACGGCGTGCTGATTCCAATTACAGCTTATTTCATGCAGCGTTTTAGCACTAGACAGCTTTTCCAGGCTTCAATGATCATCTTCCTTATCGGTACAATTGTCTCTGCAATTGCAACGGACTTCCCTGTTCTGCTAACCGGACGTTTGATTCAAGCAGCCGGTGCGGGTATTATTATGCCGCTTCTTACAAATGTTATTTTAGCGCTGTTCCCTCCCGAAAAAAGAGGAGCTGCAATGGGGATGATGGGACTTGCCATTATTTTTGCTCCAGCGATTGGACCGACGCTTGCCGGTTACATTCTGGAAAACTACGCTTGGGAAACGATGTTTTATGGCATGATTCCACTTGCCCTCATTGTCATTGCTTGCGGATTCTTTTATTTGAAGAATGTATCGGAACGGGTTAAAACTAAGCTTGATATTCTTAGTGTCGTTTTTTCCACTATTGGCTTCGGTACACTGCTGTATGGTTTCAGCCGGGCGGGGAGCCTAGGCTGGTCGAGCTCAGAGGTTATTCTTTCTATTGTTGTAGGTATCGTAGCCCTCGCCTTATTTACATGGCGTCAGTTGATTTCTAGCACTCCATTACTTGATCTGCGGGCATTTAAGTATAATATGTTTTCTTTGACGACGATCATCAATATCGCGGTAACGATGGTCATGTATGCGGATATGATGCTGCTGCCGCTCTATTTACAAAGTGCGCGCGGGTACTCAGCCTTGGAATCCGGTTTTCTGATGCTGCCTGGCGCGCTCGTGATGGGCTTTCTGATGCCGGTTACCGGCAAGCTTTTCGATCGCTTTGGCGCAAAATGGTTGTCGATCATTGGTATGATCATTACGATCGTTACAACACTAGGTTTTGTTAACTTAACAGACTCGACTACCTTCACCTATCTGCTGCTAATGTCTACTGCCCGCCGCATTGGGATGGCGTTGCTTCTGATGCCGATCCAAACCGCAGGCTTGAATCAATTGCCGAACCGATTGAATGCACATGGTACGGCAATCTCTAATACCATTCGGCAAGTTGCCGGCGCTGTGGGCACTTCGCTGCTCGTAACCGTCATGACCGACCAGACAAAAACTCATATGCAGGATATGATGGCTTCCGGCGGAACAGAGGGCGCTACGCAAGCTCAGATGATCACGGAAGCAACCATACAGGGGATCAATGATGCCTATCTCGTTATTGTCGGGATCGGTGTTATCGGTTTGCTGCTCTCGTTCTTTATCAAACGTGTAAAACAAGCGGTCGAGGTGCCGGAGCCGTCTAAAGCCGAAATGAAACAACCTGTCATGACAAGAGCTTAAATCAACAAACAAGACTACTGCCTACTTTAAAGGCAGTAGTCTTGTTTTTAATTAGTGATGTTTTGATAACCGCCTACTGTCTCTGCTACCGGTTCGTCCGTTCCCACCTTCTCTCATACTACCCTAGGGTGAAATCCTGCAAACGCCAAAATTATCGAATAAATATTCGATAACATAAAAATCAACAATCTAGTTTAACATAGCCAATAAAAAAAGCCACATTCTAAGACGTGCCATAATGCTTAACTTCATAACATAAATGATCATTTAAAAAAATAATCATTACCTCTTCGCCTTATAAAACTCATGATAAAGCTTCATCAACGCACACTTCTCAATCCGTGACACATAGCTACGCGAAATTCCAAGTTCCTTCGCAATTTCTGAAGAAGACCAGGAAGGACGTATCTTTACATGACCCAATTGGTACGGATAAGGAAGGTAACGAAATTACATTAATTGATATTCTTGGAACGGAAGCCGACGATATTGTGGATAAGGTACAACTGAAAATTGAGAAAAGTAAGATCTATAAAAATCTTGATGACCGAGAAAAGGAAGTTGTGATTGGGCGATTCGGGCTTGAGCATGGCGGGGATGAGCGAACTCAAAGTGAATCGAAACAGTTTCCAAGATAATAGGGAAGTAATCTGATTTTTTTGTTCAAATAACATTTCCAAAAACAAAAAGAGGGGTTCTTCGCCCCTCTTTACTATTTCCGCCAATACATCTCAGTTACTAATCTTTTCTCGCCAACAGTGAGCAACACTCCAGATGTGTGGAGTAAGTAGCGTCAACACATATAATTTATCTAATTCTAGAACGCCTAAATCGAATTACGAGTCTGAGTGAATGAGTAATATTTATTTTCAGAACGTACTAAGCCGTAGTTCATAAAAATACTGCACAATTGGATGCTTTAACTTCATCTTCTCGGTCATATTTAAAATTCGCTTTTTTCCAACTCGTCTGTCCACCAAAGCTAGAATATTCAATAAGATATCATTGCTCTCTATGCTTTCCTCTATAGAAATGGATAAAAACTTATTAGCTATAACGATAAAATTTGATTTACTTAATGATGACTGTGCCGACAAAAGCTCCTTTGCATATTCTGATTTTTTTCTACTTCTTGCAATTACTTTTAGACGATCCTCCGGAACTATCCCCTTGGTATCTTTTCTGACTGCTTCAATTTCTTCATTGTTGATAGGAATTTGGATATCTGAATCATTCTTAATTTCCAGCTCCGTCTGATACCATTTGATTAAGTTAGTTGTATCACTCATATTAAGTACGTTCTTTTTATCTACTGCAATATAACAAAGCCCTGCTTTATCGGGTAAATAACGGTAGCTCGTTGCACGGTATTCGACCCTTCCATATAACGCAGGACAGAGAAAACTCTCCAGATTTTGTTTCAATTTGCTCCAGGCCATGTACTACTCCTTGTTCTATATTAATAACTACCCATTGAGGCAGTTGTTCTATTATCCATAATACTATAACTAAACTCAATCCTCTATGTTCGAATGAAAATACCTCCATCGCTGAGTTCAAGCAGTTACTTTTCAATGTTCTCCCGTTATATCCTTACTACGCACTCAACATGTGTGGAGTGTATATACAAAAAAAGACCAAACGGAATTTCAGCCATTTGGTTTCTTTTATTGATATAACATCCAGCAATCAATCCCTAACTTTATCGCCATATACGATAAGATCAGATGTAATATAAGAGCTCAGGTCATTTCTTACCGCTTCGCTTTATAAAACTCATGATACAGCTTCATTAGCGCCCTTTTCTCTATCCTTGAAACATAACTCCGCGAAATCCCAAGCTCCTTCGCAATCTCACGCTGCGTCCGCTCATCCCCGCCATGCTCCAGCCCGACCAGTTTCCTGAATTATTTACTAGATGCATTTCTTGTTTATTCGTATGCGGAACACCTGGGCCTAATACTCAGATGGCATTTTTTATAAGCTTTCAAACTTTCATATTCTTCCATGGTAATCGTCAAGATGGTACCATGCTTATAACCATATGGGAAAGTAAAGGTTTTATCCGAACGAATAAATCTTCCTGTTGACATTTTCTCTGCTATGAACGGAACATACCCTTGTTCTTCTGCGGAACATCCATAAAAATCCAAGAATAAGCACCATCTGCCATCTTCCAATTTAATTGCTGTTGGAGCTTCATATTGTCCTGATTGCAGCGACTCCATGCTATTATCAAATTCTTCAATCTTCTCAAATGGTCCAGTTATATTCTCTGATTCCATAAGAATAATTCTAGCAGGGTTCTTTTCACTCTTTAAGAATAAATAATACTTTCCGTCTTCCTCATACATTGCAGAATCAATGACTCCACTGTCTTCTTTCTGATATAAAACCTTAGCTTCTGTAAAATTCACAAAATCTTTTGTTCGGGAATAATAGATTCCCTTTTCTCCATTGTTATTGCTGCTATGGGATGATGACCAGTGAATGACGTAATCATCATTTTTCTTATCATAAATAATATCCGGTGCCCACAAACAGCCGAAGTCTTCATCTCCCAGTTTTATCATCCTTTGTTCTGACCAGTGAATCAAATCATCAGACTCCCAAAGGACAAGATATTTGCTTCCGTTTCTGGATATTTTGTCCCATGAATGTTGATACTGATTCAACATACCATACGACAAACTTAGGTCTGTTGCTAAAATAAAAAATTTACCTTCTTTGGTTCTAGTAATCGTAAAATCTCTTACGCCCTTATCGCCATAATAACTCCATAAAACAGGATTTCCATCATTAACTTCTTCCCAATTAAAGCCATCCTTACTAACTCCGAAATAAACCTGTTCTCCGTCCGGTGTTCTCTTCTCCTTAAAATGTACAAATAAATAAGCTTGCATTATTTCTAATCCCTCCCTTTGTAATATGATCGATCTAGCGTTTCGGTCAAATCTAAATACAGTAATTTACTGCTAAGGGAATTCACACTCAAAAATTTGCAAATTCAACAGGTACACTATAATATATTTTAGTTTTATATGCGGGGGATGCGTTTAACTCGCGGGCATCCTCTACAGCTGCACCTGCTGCATCAGCCCATCTTCGCCGAAGGTGAGCGGGTCTATGCAGACTTCGCGATGAAAGCCTTTTCCCTCTGTAAACCGGGTCAGCGGCGTGACAAACCGGTGATAAGCAATCCAATACTTATCGGTGCCGGGCTCCTGGAGAATCGAATGATGAGCGGTGCCGAGCATATCCTTTTCCTTATTTTTGACAAGAACCGGATAGCGGTAAGTTACCGGCCCGTAAAGATGCTCCGCCGTGCCATAATTCACGTGGTAATCCTCGCTGCCAGTGTCGTCGCAGGACCACGTGAAGTGATACTGCCCGCCGCGCTTTAGAACGGTGACCGCCTCCCGGAAGTCGTGCAGGCCGACAAGATTCTTCATCGTATCCTCAATTACGTTTACCATATCTTCGCTGAGCCGTACGATTGCAGGGTGTGCATTTCCAAACAGCAGGTACGCTGTACCATCATCCTCAAAATAGACGGATGGGTCTATGGCCTGGCCCATGGCGATACCAAGACGCTTCGTCTGTTCCATGGTAACAAGCGGCTGCGGCTGTGCGCGAAACGGGCCTACCGGAGTCTCGGCAACCGCAACCCCTATGGCGCTCTCTCCGCTTTTCATTTTGCCGCAAAAATAATAGTAATATTTACCGTTTTTGCTGGCAATGGCCGGAGCCCATGCGCTGCCGACAGCCCAAGGTACATCTTCCGTCGCAAGATCCAAAATCACTCCTTCATCTTTCCAAATACGCATGTCAGCCGAAGAAAACGCATGAAATTGCGTACCCGACCAGCCCGTGAAGCCATCTGTTGTAGGATAAAGATAATAGCGGTCGCCGAACTTCACAAGGTCCGGGTCGGCGAATTGCCCGGGCAATACCTGATGGCCGTCGCCAAACGCCGCCAGAAGGCGGCTGCATTCAGCAGCGGTAATAGGGAGGACTCCGCCGTGGCGTTTCTTGGTTTTCCCCAAATCGAACGACCCTTCAGGCAGAACCCGGAATTCACCGCCTTCAAGGTCGGAGGTCAGCAGGGGGAGGTAGCCCTTTCCTTCAGCAAAGCGATCCACAATAAGGCACCACTCCTCGCGGTCGCCCAGCTTGAAAATTTGCGGTCCTTCCACACCTAACAATTCCTCCAAAACCGGAACGTGCAGATTGGTAAATGAGTCTTTTTCCAGCGATGTGCCTTTTTCGACCCGGATATTCTTAGTCGTCTCATCCTTGGAAAAACGGTAGTAGGTACCGTTGTGGGCAATGATCGTGGTGTCAATGATGTGGTTTTCCCGTTCAATATACTTTTCAGGCGCTGTAAAGCTGCGGAAATCCCTGGTACGGGCGCTATAGATTTTTTGTTTCCGCTCATTTTCCTGCGGCTCCTGCGTCGCGGAGGCCCAAAACACCAAGAAATCGTCCGCGGCTTCATCATAAATGGCCTCCGGCGCCCAGACGCAGCCGGCACCCGGTACGCCAAGGGTGACTGCCCACGGCGAAGACCAATGCACCAGGTCGGCGGATTCCCAAATGATAACGTCGCGGCTTCCGGCATTCGACGCAGCGGACCAGCCCTTTCCGTTCGCAATGCGGAGATCCGTGGCAATCAGATAAAACTTGTCCTCCTTGGGCGAGCGCACCAAAAACGGATCCCTCACGCCCTTTTCCCCCAGTTCGGAACGCAGAACCGGTAAGCCCGCGTTTAGATCTTTCCAATGCAGGCCGTCCTCACTGTAGGAGAAATAGACCTGCTCGCCGTCAGGCTGTTCCCCGATAAAATGCGCCAAAAGATATCCTGAATATCTGCTATATTGTACTGACAAAAGAAAGCCCCCTTAATAAATTAATATCGCATATGGATCTCCACATGTACCCTTGCGGTTAACCCTCCCATATTTTCCTGGGTCAATGCCCTTACATTCCTTCGCTCTACCTCGATAACGAGTTTGGAGACGACTTTCTCATTATTGATGTCGTTCTTGGTGAGAGGTTTTTACTTTTATGAAATACTGTATTAATATAATTGTTAATCCAATGATCAAAACATTAATTCATGTTTCATATTAAGACATATTTGACTGGAATGCAATCCTTAATAAAAAGCCTGTAGTCGGCAAACGTTACCGCTACAGGGCAGCATTAGTTTTCCGATGGGAAACTGATTCGAATCCCAATAAGAATTGATGAAGGGTCTCAGCTCAGTCCGCTCAGGCGGTAAACCGGTAAAGATCTTCACGAGAAAATAGACCACTGATGTGTTCAGCGGTCTGCCTTACAAATTCTGTATCCATTTTCAGTACTCTTCCACAGGGAGACATTTGTTTACAAGTCGTTCGTTTAATTATTTCTTCTGTTTATAAAACTCATGATACAGCTTCATTAGTGCCCGCTTCTCTATCCGCGACACATAACACCGCGAGATCCCAAGCTCCTTCGCAATCTCCCGCTGCGTTCGCTCATCCCCGCCATGCTCCAGCCCGAAGCGGCCGATGACGACTTCCTTTTCGCGGTCATCGAGTATATCTAGATTCTTATAGATTTTGCTCTTCTCAATCTTCAACTGCACCTTATCGACAATATCATCGGCCTCCGTGCCGAGGATATCTATTAGCGTAATTTCGTTGCCTTCTTTGTCCGTGCCGATCGGATCGTGCAGCGAAACGTCCTTCCGGGTTTTCTTAAGCGACCGCAAATGCATAAGTATTTCATTCTCGATACAGCGCGCCGCGAACGTAGAGAGCTTTGTCCCTTTGCCGGTTTGAAAGCTCTCGATCGCTTTAATCAGACCGATTGTCCCGATACTAATTAAATCCTCGAGATCCTCACCTGTAATATCGAATTTTTTGACGTTGTGGACACGATACGATGTCATTTCAAGCATCATTCATGGTAATAAAAAAGAACCAACCCTTGTGATGTCACAACGATTGGTTCATTCATCATCTATTTCATTTTGTAAATGCTGTTCTATAGTTTTTACCCAATGAGGAATAGTCTCAGCCTTATATTTTATCACATTATGGTCGAATTCAGCTTCCAATACAATCACACCATCTAAGTCACTATTATCAATAACAATTAAGTGATCAAGAAGGTAAAGATGAGCAAGCAGATTTTTCATAGAGGTTTGATCTACCTGCTGATACCCTATGTTTTTCAGGATTATCGTTATCAATACGACGTGCTAATGCATCTGGATCAACATTAACACTAATCCCAAGTCGATCGATAATTAGATTACGAATTGTGCTCTTTCCGCTGCCATTATTCCCAGCGAATACAAACATAACAGCAGTTGGTTCATTCATGTTCATTTTCCTGTTTTTCAATTTGTTCGATATTCCCATTGCTATATTCTTTCACAAACTGCCCATCTTTTGTTTTGTAGACAACATAGGTACCATTAGCCTTAGCATCTAACTTGGCACGATCTCCCGTTAACTTAATCAGCTTTTGAAGATCCTGTATGCGATTCATAACTTCCCACGTTATCCATCCCTCGGTTTTAAGGGTTTATCTCACATATACTCACTCATTCGCAGGATTTCGTTACCTTGGATCAAGTCCATCTCAGATAGCAACGCAGTTGATGCCGTTTGAGGTGGTTGGCTGGGCATGCGGAAATAAAGGAACACTCAGGAAATATTCCCCAGAATGTCGCTTCACACCAGACCGATTGATGGAATTATATTTGAAAATCAGTGACACGGGTATGATGTAGCATCTTCCTCGGGTCTCATTGGCATGCAGTTGCAAGGGGCGATGGCTATATTCACTGTCAATCTCAAAAGAATATTGAGACTAATGAAGTAGAAGAGGTATTAAAGTAAATAAATAAAGGCGAATTCTCATTCAGAATTGAATGGAATTCGCCTTTGTTTTTTGAAGTTCTTTTTACAAAAGTAAAAAACACACGTTTTTCAGTGGCCTCCCTTGGTACCGGGGAGCTTTCGCCTGCACGACTAAATTTGATTTAGCTTTCCACAACCAACTTGATGACAGTATCGAGCGGCTCCCATTTATCTTTAGGAACTTGGATCGAAACCCCATGTTCATTTTGTTCGAATGGAACCGAAGTGCCGTCAAGCAATTGGCACTGTATGATTTTCTGCTGAAGCGCCGGTAACACCATGTTTTCAAAAGCCGTCATATCCTGAACATGCAAATAAAGATGATTGCCTTTGCATGTCATGCCATATACATTGTCTACCGGCTCGAGCGGCCCCGCCTGAGTTCCATAGATCGATTCCCCGTTCTTCTTCATGAACGCTCCAATTTGCTTTAACCGCTCCACTTGATTTGCAGGTATTTCCCCTTCTGGATTGGGAGCAACGTTAAGCAGCACATTGCCGCCGCGGACAAAACAGTCAATCATTAGCTTGATGATGCTTTCCAGCGGCATGACTCTTTCTTCATATTCATAAGACCAATGAAAAGCGATCGTGAAGTTTTTCTCCCAGTCGATGGGCATGATGTTTCCGGTAACTTCATGAGGACCTTCGTCGCATTGAAAATCGCCGATCCATCCGGATCGCGGATTGATTACGCATTTGGGCTGGTTGCTTCTTACCAATTCGTTTAGCCGGACCGGATCCCAGAACCAAGCCGCGGTTGCATCCGTTCCGCTATGAGCCAGCCAGCCTCCGTCATACCACATAATATCGATCTGCCCATACCGCGTGGTCAACTCCCGGATTTGCTCATAGCATTGCTCCTTCATCAACGCCGCATTATCGGGCAGTTCCTTCGGCTGGAAGTATCCTGGGAAACGCCAATCCATTGGCGAATAATACAATCCGACCCGTAGTCCAGCGTTGCGGAAGGCGTCCGAATAATCTTTCACAA
This sequence comes from Paenibacillus sp. J2L1-98, assembly GCF_056269405.1. Classification (NCBI taxonomy): domain Bacteria; kingdom Bacillati; phylum Bacillota; class Bacilli; order Caryophanales; family Paenibacillaceae; genus Paenibacillus; species Paenibacillus sp. J2L1-98. Next base: position 917,452 of record NZ_JBWDNW010000001.1, read on the forward strand.
AATCGCGTTTCGCGGCGGCATGCATGCTGTCGAATTGTCCGTAGCTGCCCGGGCTATCCCAGAGCGCAAAGCCGTCATGATGGCGGGTTACCATAACCGAATACTGCATGCCGGCTTCCTTGGCCAGACTGGCCCATTGCTCCGGATTCCATTTTTGAGGATTAAAATCATCGGCCAGCTTCGCATATTCGTCTGCGGGAATATTCTCGTTGAACATAACCCATTCGCCGCGTCCAAGTTTGGAGTAGAGTCCCCAATGGAAGAAAAAACCGAGCTTCGCATCCCGCCACCATTGCATGTCTTCATCGCTCAGGTTCAGCCAAGGGGCCTCCACACCATCCTTGCTTTTCAACACAATACTGCTTTTTAACATGGAGGCGAGCTCGGCGTCTTGCAATTTCTTATTGGACATATTCTATCAAACCCTTCATTCAATAAAATTTCGTTGTTTGTCATTATAATAAAGCAACTTAACTTCAAATAAAATCACATTATTTTAATATCTATGAAACAAAAATACGATTTTTCTCACATCACGTTTTTGAATCACTTAAGGTATTCTTTGACGCTGTGATCTAATTTTCCGGCATTCCACGTCTTTTGTACACTTTTGTCTTGTTATGAGAGATGGATAATCCGAAGTATTTTATGAATTTCACAGAGCCGTATCCTTGCAGTTCATTCATTCTAATCAGAAACACCGGCGGACAGCCGGTGTTTTCCTTATAAAAGGGGTTTGATTTTAGGAAAGGGATGAATAATTCGAAAGAAAACACAAAACCTAGTTGAAAACAGAAAGGTGAAAAATAATGCACACTAACTGGACAAGGGCAGGCCGCTGATGTTTATTAAACCGATGCTTGCAGATAGTCGAGACGAACCTTTTGATCACCCTGATTATCTATTTGAACCGAAAGGAAATGGGATTCGTTTAGAACTGGTAAATCAAGAAAAACGAACATTATATACACGTCACGGAAACGATGTAACAATCCGGCTTCCAGAAATAATGCATTTGAAAATAGATCGCGATACCGTCCTAGATGGAGAAGCAATATGTTATGATCCGCATGATCCGCTGAAGGAAGATTTTGAGGCTGTAAAGGCTCGCTTTAATACAAGCAAACAACAAAATGTCCTTAATGCCTCTAAACAATCCCCTATCACCTATATTGTCTTTGACATCCTGCAGCATCTTGGGAAATCGGTTATGCATCTTCCCCTGCTGCAGCGCAAGGCACTATTACACGCAGCTATCGAAGATCAGCCACATCTCAGAAAAGTCATCTACGTGCAGCAGACAGGTATTGCATTATTCAACATCGCTAAGCAATATGAACTCGAAGGTTGTCTTTGTATTATCTAATTGTACGTAATAGAACTTGTACACAAATAAGCACGAATATTCCAATAAAATCCTATAAAAAGCTCATTCAATTGAATGAGCTTTTTATGTAAATGCACTACATGAAAGAGAACTGTGAATTCAAAGTTCGGTAAGTCTTTTCTATATGCCTCTCCATAATAAAGAGCATACCCTTTGAGTGAAACAGGAGTATGCTCTTTATATACATTGTTGTATTCAAAATCTGCTCACTTCTACGAACATGTAATTTCTTCATCATGAATTCACTCAGCGCACAAACAACAAGAAGCGAAGAAGCCACCCACGTTGTTGCTAAATCTCCAATTAATGAGATGAATGAAAAACCAAATAAATGGCCTGCAGCTGCACTTCTTGTGCAAGTGGAAGGAGCTAAGCGTATGAATAAAGACGAAGAACTAGTGTTATAGTTTCTGAAAATCATCCTTGGGCAGAAAAACTAGTTATTCTATTTCGAGAGCTTGAAAATTAAAAAAAGTATTGTTTGTTAATGATACCATGACCTGCATCCCAATTAGACATTGAAAGATCCTCAGTTAAGCGATTAGCCAAATAAGTGATTGCGATCTTTCAAAGCTGCCGTTTCCTTACCATAGTCATAATGGCTAGACAGACAGGTATGAATGCTGTCGGAACCAGACTAGAAAACGGAAAAATTTCATAGTTATAGAATATTAAATCCGACAAACGCGTATAACTATTCTGCGTCATAGCAAAAAACAACAAACCTACGGGCAAAACAAGCGGTTTCGACTCCTTAAACCGGAAAATATGTCCCATAACCTTTACAAACACATATTGAATCACAACAAGTTCAAACAAAGTGGTAATGGTCCAAATTGCGATGATTACGATTTCGATTCTTTCCATGTATTCACCGAATTTAACCAATTGAATTACTGAAAAAAAGGGAAACGTTGCCGATTTCGTCAAAGTCATTCCCAGCGATCCGAACGTCAAATAACTTGATGCAATCAAATAAATACTGGACAACGATAATCCTATGATGGAACTTGTGAATATTTTTTTTGTGTTTTTCACCCGTGATAAAAGAAAACCCAAGACAACGATCTTTCCGAAAGGAAATGCGAAAGAAAGGATCCCTCCATAGACTATTTCCGATAATCCGCTTTGAAATTGCGGAAGGAATGGATTCGTCTCCACTTCCCGTAAAATAGAAATACTAATTACACAAATGGCCAATACAAATAATGGAAGGATAAATTGGATAGCGCGAGCTATCGCACCTAGTTCGAGATAAACGGCATAAGAAATTGCCAGTACCATGCAAAAAATTAATACATGCGAAGATGTATTAGGAAGGATCGCTGTTGTAAAGAAGGAAGCTAACGCCCGATACGCCAATCCCCCTAATTCAAGAAAATAAATAAGATAAATGACGAGCACTAGCTTCGCAACCCATTTTCCACACAACTTTTCGCATATTTCCATCATAGATGAATTTGGATACTGCCATTGTACATAGCATAAAAGCCGCAGAACCCCAATAGCAACGAAAGTGGCCAAAAGGTTTGACATCCATACATCATGTTTAACCACTTTCGCTTCGAGCAAATACAATGTCGAGAAGCCCGACAAAAAACTGAAACAGAGGCATGCGAGTTGGCCGTGGTTTATTCTATCTTGATATACTGTCATAAATTCTCCAAATGAATATGCAAAAGGTTTAAAAAATAATGAGAAACTGGATAAAAAACGAATTTATACAAAGATTCTACTGTAGGCAAAGCATTGCTGAAGACTGGAAGACAATAGCCTGCCGTCACTACACACAATAACAGCATCACAAAGGCATTGAATTTCGCACTTTTTCTCCATAAGCGAGCAAACTCTTTGATTCCATAACAAACGGAAATGAATCCTACTGCATAAACAAGCATGTTATTTCCCCCCTATACTTTGGATCATTCCCAAAGTATCAATTTTTACATCGACATGGACTTTGATTGGAATCGTAGTGTATATGTCCATCCATTCATTTTTCATTTTTTCCCACTCAATTGGATGAAACTGGATGAAGTAATCAGAGAAACCAGTAAGATCCACTTTTAATTCCTTTTGGAAACGATTCAAGCTGTCGTGTATGATGTTTTCCATGTGCGTGGAAGCCGTTTGCTCAAGTTCCACAAGATTGTCCTGTCTTAGCCGATGATTCGTTTCACTCAAATTCGCTTTAAAAGTCAAATGTATCTCCAATTTTGGACTTCCGTCAGATAAACTGCTGGATATGACTTGTTTGGAAACATGATAAAGTAATGTCACTTTCGAGGACTTGTAGTCCATAGTTTCGATAAATTCAAGGTTTTTCCACTGACGTTTCTGCGACAATAAATGAATGACAAGCACCTCTTTCCCCTCCAACCAGTCAATAAACCCCCCTTTGTTAAACACAGAACCACCGCCCGAAACAAGCACATCATGGGAATTATTTGACAGCTTCGACTTCCTCAGCCTTCCCACAACAAAGCCTCTATACGGATTGGAGTTCCAATTCGCAATATTTTTTACCGTCTGGTTGATACTTTTGCCCCAATCCATTTCATTCCGGGTTTTTCCCAACAATTCGTTCGAGAGTAAATCTCCCGTTTCGGATTTCACTCTCAGTTTATCTGCCGCTTTTCCGTCACTTACCATCAGATAACTGGTAATACGTACTTGACGATTCCTAGTTAAAAAATCCACGATATCGTAAAAAGAATGACGCGCTGCACTCTCTCCGACAATAATGAATTTGTTGTGTTGCCATATCATTTTTTTGCTAGCCTGATTCCGCAAATTTTTTGCAGCATCATAAATCGAGGTACCTGTTGCACTTGCAACCCATGCAGAGAGCTTTCCTGACTTTTCCGTACTTGCGGATGAAGGTAAAACACAATACGCAGTAAGTACATACTTATTCTTTTCCTTGTCATAATCGATCCCTACTGCCATAACCAATGTGATATCGCTAATTTCAATAACATCCGGCGAACAACCTGTCATCAAAGACACAAGCATACACACAATGAGGAACCATTTAACATTCTTCATTCTTTTCTGGTTCACTTCCAATCAATAACGTCCCTAGTTTTGGTGCATATCTCCATTCATTATGCCTTACTTCGAATTGTTTCTATATCGGACCGGAAATAGCACATATTTTTTCAGAGTCTGAATCAAACGTTCAGATTCAACCGGCTCCAAAAACAAGGCCCCGTTGGATTGTAAGGAGCACAAATGTAAAATGATGACGAACAAGCCTATGGAGATCCCAAATACACCGGCAAAAGCCGAAAGAAAAATAATTGGAAATCGCAGCAAACGAAAAGCGATAGCGGTGCTGAAAGAAGGAATGGTAAAAGATGCAATACCCGTCATCGCCACCACTATTACCATCGGACGGGACACGATTCCCGATTGTACAGCGGCTTCCCCGATAATTAATGCGCCCACGATGCTGACGGATTGACCCACTGCGCGAGGCAGTCTCAGGCTAGCTTCCCGCAAGATCTCGAAAGCAACCTCCATGATAATTGCTTCTACAAAAGTAGGAAAGGGGATCCCCGCTTTCGCGGAAAGAAAAGCCATTATTAACGGCGTTGGGATCATTTCCAGATGGAACGTAGTCAATGCGATATATAACGAAGGTCCAAACAATGAAATAAATAATGTGATCAAGCGTAAGAAACGCAAAAAATTAGCAAAATAAAACCTTTCATATAGATCATCGCTTGGGTGCAGCATTTCGAAAAACGAGGTAGGGGCAATCAAGGCATTCGGCGTTCCGTCAATTATCATTGCAATTTTCCCTCTATTTAACGCACTAACGATTCGATCAGGCCTTTCCGTATATAGGATCTGGGGAAAAGGTGAATAGGTGCTATCCTGAACCCATTCCTCGATTTGAGCGCTATCCACCACAACATTCAAGTCGATGGATTCGATTCTTCTTTGAAATTCCTTTAGAACGTCTGGATCCACTTGATTTTCAAGATATAGTATGATCGCTTTTGTTTGACTTTGCCGACCAATTGTATACGATTTTGATTTTAATTCAGGTGTTTTCAGTCTCCTATAAACCATGCCAAGATTTGTTTGCAAATTTTCAGTGAATCCCTCTCGCGGTCCCCGAACATTAATCTCAATCTTCGGCTCATCTATCTGACGTGTGTCGTATCCGGGCAACACCATGCCATACGCTTCGGAGCGGCCTTCAACAAATATAACTATACCCGCATTTGCTACCAGGCTCACAATTCCGTCCAGTTCCTGTATCGATCTAACCTCGCCCAGAGAATGAAACGACTCAATAATTACCTCATCTGCTTGTCCCTGCTGAACGAAAAGATCTTCAGTCATTTTACGAATGATTTGTTGATTTAATGTTTTCTCATCAACAAGGATATTTAAGTAAACAATAGAAGCTAACGGTGAATCGTCAGCCTTACTAAAGTTACGGACAATTACAAAATCATTATTTGCAAATTGTTGTAACAGCTTTTCTAGATTCGGGGCTATAGATGTACTAATATGTTCTGATTTCAGCTCCATTGCTATATCCCCCAAAAGTCCATCAAGATAATAAAATTTCCATAATTTCTATCGTAATCGTTCCCATTGGTATTATATTATTGGTTTAATTGGTTCAGAAATATTCAACAGTACGAATTGATTCTTTTTGAATATTTCACGTGACGAAAACCACAACTTAATCGTAATTATCCTTTAACTGCCTGAAGAGTCTATAACTTTAGTCTGGAATCGATAAGAAAACAGTCGACCACTACTTAGAAGCTGATCGTTTTGGTTAGGAATGCTTCACGAATTACAACCCGAAATTGAGACTTTGTTTCCTTTGTTTCGTTGAACCCTCTCAAAACATGCCCTTCATGTTGTCTGATGCCATTAAAATCACCCCCCTCTGTGGAAAAAAAAAAGAGCCGTCGCCGAGGCGAACAGCTCTGATTTTCAAACATCAGCTCAATAGAAGAAGGCAGACCTACAGTATAGATCGTCTTAATCGTCTGAGCTTGATCCAAATCCCGTTACCCGGGTCCTGCTCATTGCCTAATTAGGTGATCTGCCGTTGATGATTTCGATTTCTCCATACCCACAGACGATTCAATAATCCATCTGAAACAATTCCACTTTTGTATCGAGTAGTCCAAACAGTTGATTTTTCATCAAAAATTATTTCTTTAATTAATGAAAGAGTCTGTAAAATAGTTTGTGCAAACTATCGTTACCCGTTAGTATTCCTGTAGAGCGTTAAATTGCCGCTTTGCATAAAAACGAGCACCTCGGTACGATGGAAGTACGCAACGGGTCATAGCCCTAAAAATTCCTTCATCCAGGAGGACGCTCTTCGAAATATATAAAGGAAGCATTATTAGCCTTGTATCATAATCTTTGAATTCTCTAAGACCCTTCACTTCTTCTATGAATGACAACCATTCGATGGAATCGGGAACACAACCCGACCCTTTCCACCGTCGGCCTCGCTATTCGTACTGTTGATTATATCGTAAGCAGCTAAAAAATTTAGCGCGGATTCAATAAAATATGGCTAAAGTTCGTCCCTAGCAGTGTCCCTGTATTCTTGAGGGGTCATTCCGGTTGCTTTCTTGAAGAAACGAGTAAAGGATTGCGGCGAATCATAGCCGACCCGAGTCCCGATCTCTTGGATCTTCAGCTCTTCTGATGCAAACAGCTCCTTCGCTTTCCCGATTCTTGCGTCTTCAATGTATTCCGACACGTTCAAACCTTTCTCCTGTTTAAAAAGGCGGGATAGATAAGACGGATTAAAATGGACGCACTTTGCCAATCGAACAAGCGAAAGCTCTTCAGCGATATGCTTATCAATATAATGGCAGACTGCTGCAATGGCTTCAGCAGCCCTGCTGTTCTCCACGTTTCGTCTAAGCGTGAATAGCAGCACTGCTGTCCTGGAGAGGTAATCAAAGCCTTCCTGCCACGAGCAATGCGCATCAAAGCGCAGCAATGCCGCTGTCGGAACTTGTTCGTGAAGCTGTCTGCGGTTAATGTAGGATATAAGCACCAAGGCCAAAGAATAATATAACTCCGCAGCTTGGGCGCCTTCCGCCAGCCGTCCGGTGTCGATGGGCATAAAAAGTTCTTGCAGGAGTTCCATGAAAGCATCCTTCCGCCCGCCTTCCAAATGACCGGCAAGCTGTTCGAACTTCTCGCTGCGCACTCGCTCTTTCGTCTGCCCGGCCGGATCGTTCTCTTCGATTTGTACGGTCATCACCATGTTTGCGCCGTCACCAGCCCGGTTGTACTGCAATTGCCTGATTCTCTCATAGGCATCCGGTAAAACTTCCCAGTCGATAAGCGTCCTGCAGACGGTAAAAGACGATTCTAATTGGAGGGAGTCGCAGCAGACGGCTTGGATATGCTCTAATGTACCTTCAAGGAACCGCACGATTGTTTCATACGTCTGAGCCGATTCGGCCGGCGGAGTACTGTCTTCCGGCTGGATCAACCAAAGCAGGTCGCCATATCTGTCAATCAGCCCTACGGATCGTGTTTTTTCTCTGAGATAGCCGTCTCCAAGAAGCTTGACGGCTAACGCCGCTTCCTGTCTCTCGGTAAACAATGGCAGTGACCTTGTCCGAATCAAACTGCCTAGAACCAGCAGGACCGGTTTGTGAGGATCGAGCAGAATATCCAGCTTCCGGAAGTCTTCCGCTCTAACTGTCGACATGCCTCCTTCTGTACCGAACAGCAGATGACGGAAATAATCGCCATGCGCCAGTGTCTCTAGCGTGTTTCGCTGTTCCGTTGCCTGCTGCAGAAGATGATCCTTCTGCAGCTCTCCGTCCAGCTCCCGTAAAACATCACGCACCTCGGCAATCACTTTGGCATTGCCTTCCGTCTTCAGCAAATATCGCACGCCACTTGCCTGAATCGCTTTGTAAATGGATTCAAAATCATTATAGCCCGTCAAGAAAATAATCCGGCATCTTGGCCAGTTCCGGCGAATGATCTCCATCAGCTCTAATCCGCCGATTTCAGGCATTCTTATATCTGAGAGAACAATGTCGATCCGGGTGTCATTTAACCACTCCAGCGCTTCGCTCCCGGAATAAGCTTTGTAAATGTCCAGTCCCGGTATGCGCAGATCGCTCAAAATTTCGGCTAATCCATCCGTTATAATCTCTTCATCGTCCACAACGAGCAGTTTATACAATTGGTTTACCCTCCCCCAGCGGTACTCGGATCGCTACCCGGATTCCTCCAAGCTCTCCTCGAGATAAGTGCAGGCCGCTCCCCTCGCCGAAAGTGATGACAAGCCGGCGATGAATATTCACCATTCCTGTCGTTTCAGACTTGTCATCCTGATGTACTATTGCAAGGGAAATTCGCTCAAGCTCCTCGTTGCTCAAGCTGTTCCCGTTGTCTTCCACGATAATGCATGCCCAATCTTCGAAGCGTTCAAATTGAACCGAAATGACGCCATTTCGCGCCATTTTTTCGAGACTATGTTCGAACGCGTTCTCAATAATGGGTTGCACAATAAGCCGAGGAACCAGTATCTCCTCAAACGCTGCAGGCAAATCGTCGAACCGGACCTGAATTCGTCGTGAAAACCGCAGCTTTTGAATTTCGGTATACATCATTGCATGATGAATCTCTTGCTTCAACGTCACCTCATCCGATGCATTACGGGTCACAAACTGGAAGTACTCGCCTAGCTGAACCGAGAATTGTTCGATCCGCTCATTGTCCCCTCTTTTGGCCATCGTGTTTATTATAAAGAAGCTGTTGTACAGAAAGTGCGGATTAATCTGCGATTGAAGCTGCTTCAATTCCGAGCGCTGCGCCAAAATTTTCTGTTTGTACACTTGATCGATAAGCGTCCGCAAATTGGCCACCATCTGATTGAAACGAGCATAGATATAACGAAACTCATCGTTTGCATCGTGCGCGATGGCCAACTCGAGATCACCGCTTTCCAGACGGCGGAATCCTTTGACCAGCTTAAGCAGAGGTTTGTGGATAAACTTGTATGTCGATAAGGCATAAACCATAATGATGATGAGCGAGACAAACGCGAAAAGCCAAGCCCAAATATAAAACTTGTCCAGCGGCCTTCTTACGATCTGCTCCGGGATAAACCGGTAAATGGACATGTCCAGATGACTGGAGTAGGCATGGGAAACGAAATAGGAGCGGCCTTCAAGCTCAAGCGATTCAGAATTGCCGTCAGCTATCTTCAAGAGATCATTCTTAAGCTCTTCCACGTACTTTGTCCGACCGACTCCTTGTCCGCTTACGAGAACTAATCCGGCATGGCCGGTGATGAGGACGGCAGAGCTATCCGGATACACATTGAATTGCTGCAGCGCTTCCTGGAGCTTCAGATTGTCAAGCCCGATTTCAACAATGAAGAGCGGCTCTCTTTCTATCGTTCCGGCAGGCTTGGCTGCAATAAGGAGAAGATGACCCTCCCAATCCGTCAATTGGGTTTGCTTACCTAACAGCGCGCGCATAGCTTCATAACGCTTTTCGTCAAAATCTTTTACACCGTAAATGGCTGAAATGGTTTTGCCGATCGCCCGAATATGAACGTTGACATCCAAGATGTAGTCACTGCTGTTCTGCATTGTAATGGCACGTCCTAGAACCGAATTGATGCTTTCCATCCGTTCAATGTCGCCCATCGATTCCCAAATGATAGCAAGATTGTTCAGATCGGTGTCTTCCACAAAGCCGTACTGAAGGAGCTTCATTCGCTCAATTTCATTCTCCAGATCGTTCAGATAGAACGAGATTTGGGAGACGGCCGTCTTCGAGATGTCTTCGCTCGCGGTTCGGATGCCCCAGTGATAAATATAAATGCCGAGCAGCGCGACAGGCACCATGATCAGCAGAAAGGTGACGATCAACCGGATGAAGATTGTATTTCGTAATGAGAATTCGGGACGTCTAACCAAAACAGTTTCCCCCAGATCTTTTCCTCTAGTATACATCACCCTTCCCCGGTACCTGCTGCGCTATCCTTTTACGCTTCCAAGCACGATCCCCTTGACAAAGTATTTTTGCAAGAAAGGGTAAGCGGCGATAATCGGGAGTGATCCGAGAAAAATTTGTGACGCTTTTAACGTTCTGTCCGAAATAAGAGCCAGATTCATCAAATCTTCGCGCGACATCGAACCAAAATTCATCTGGATGACAATCGTTTGAATGTAGCTCTGCAGCGGATAACGAATAGGGTCCCCCATCAATATGAGACCGTCAAACCAGCTGTTCCAGTGCTCCACCATCGAGAACAGCGCAAGCGTGGCAATCGCCGGCTTGGAAATCGGTACATAGATTCGCCATAAGGTCGTCCATTGTCCCGCTCCGTCGATAATAGCGGACTCCTCCAGCTCTTTGGGCACCTCACGGAAAAAATTAAGCAACAGCACGATGCTGAACACCGGAACCGCACCGGGTAGAACCAGAGCCCAGATGGAATCCAGCAGACCAAGTTGTTTAATCGTAACGTACCACGGGATAAGGCCGCCGTTGAACAGCATGGTCACGAAGAAAATCCAGGCATACACGAGCCGGTAACGGAAATGCTGCGTCTCTTTGGATAACGGATAGGCAACAAGAATCGTAAGCAAAAGATTCAGCGGGGTACCAATGGCGATTCGCTCCAGGGAGATCAGCATAGATCGCCAGAAGCCTTCCCTTCCTGCCGTAAAATCATAAGAAGCCAAAGTGAAATCCACCGGCCAAAGCTTCACATAACCTGCTGATGCTGCGGCGTTGGAACTGAACGATAAGGCGATAATATGAAGAAGCGGGAGCACGCACAGGAGAGCAACCGCTATCAGAAATACAGCGTTCACGACAGCGAACCAGTCGAAGCGCTTGCCGGTTTTCGGTGAACGGTACATGATGGATGAATCCGATTTGGCAGAGTTACCTGACATGGTGGAACCTCCTAAAAAATTCTGTATTTGGCGAACCGGTAAGCAAGGAAATACGAGCCCGATATCAGAATGAGAGATACGATTGATTTGAAAAATCCGACAGCAGTAGCCACGCCGTATTGCGCATCGAGAAGTCCGATCCGGTACACAAACGTATCCAGTATATCGCCGCTCTCATATACTTGAGGGCTGTACAAGTTGAACACCTGATCAAATCCCGCATTCAATAACTGACCGAGACTAAGCACCGACAACAGCACGATGACCATTCGCATGCCGGGCAGCGTAATATACCATACTTTTTTCCAGCGATTCGCGCCGTCGATCGTCGCAGCCTCATACAAGCCCGGATCGATGCCGGTAATAGCCGCCAAATATACAATAGTTCCGTAACCGAAGCTTTTCCAAATATCTGAGACGATCAGAGTAGCCGGAAACCACTTGTTGTCCCCCAAAAAAAAGATGGGCTCGATGGAAAAAGACTTCAGCAATGCGTTAACAATGCCGCCCGAGGGGGACAACAGATCGATCAGAATACCGCCAAGCACAACCCATGACAAAAAATAAGGCAGATAAATCGTCGTTTGGATCGACCTCTTAATCTTCTCATTCTTCAGCTCATTTAACAGAATTGCAAAGATGATCGGTACAAGCAGACCGAGCACAAGCTTAAAGCTGGAAATGTAAAGCGTGTTCCAAAGCACCTGTCCAAAGCTCGGCAGCTCCAAAACATAGCTGAAGTTCTCCCACCCCACCCATTTCTGCTCACCGAAAAGCCCTCTGGCGGGAATGAATTTTTGGAAAGCGATCGTGATCCCGGCCATTGGAATATATGAAAAAATCACGATAAACAGCAAACCCGGTAAAATCATCAAGTGAAAAGGTAGCTCTCTCCTCGTCCTTGCGCTCTTCATTATATTTTCCTCCGATGCATAGGCGGGGAGAGCCGCCATGAATGCGCGCTCCCCCTGTTAGCCTCTACTTATTGGATGCGTACCAATCATTGACTTCCTGCGTGATTTGATCGCCGCCAAGCTTCTTCCAATCTGCGACGAACTTGTCGAACTCCTCGATCGGTTGGCCAAGGATGATCTTGATGAACACCTCGTTTTGCATTTTCTCCAGTGTCGTTTTACGCTCGACCATTGTTGCCGTAGGCGCGCCTACAAATTTGTCAAGGAGGAACAACTTGTTCTTATCGTACTGATCGGTAATTCCTATCGAGCCTTCTGGACCGTAAATACGTTCCCAGCCCCATACGGCAAAGCCTTCGGTAGCGCCGGAATTGTAAAGATCGATCTTCTCCTGAATCGTCTGCGCTTCGCCCTTAAGCGTCGACATATCGCCGGCTTTACGGGCCGCGTCGATCTGACGAAACGCCTCGAGATTTTTCTTGGGAGGAGCCGGGGTTACAGGTGACAATTGCCATACGCTTTCAGCTTCCTTCGGCGCATAATACTTATCAAATTCAGCCGTTTCACCCCAGTTTTTCTCCACGTGCATATTGAAGAGCTTGATTATCGCTTCCGGATTTTCGGCGCCTTTTCTAACCGCGAAAAATTTCGTGGTACTGAACTTCAGCGGCACCTTCGGCGTTTCACTCGTCTCCGATACGATCGGGAACGCCCGCCATTTCGCGTTTTTGTCATTATCCTTGCTCAGCTGGAGCGGCCAGATGGAGTTCCATTGCTCGCCATACTCCATGCCGATTTTCCCCGCCGAAATCTGCTCGGCCACCTTGCCGCCGTCCTTCGTTCCGAACTCCTTATCGAGCTGTCCCTGCTTCACCATGTCCTGCAGCACTTGCAGAGCTTTTTTCGCCTCAGGCTGAATGCTGCCAAACTCAAGCTGTCCGGATTCGTTCTCAACCCAAATATTCGGATATGCTTTAAAGCCGGCCATAAAACCTTCGAGGCCCATAGCTCCTCCCCAGAGACCTTTGGTCATGCCGAGACCGTACGTGTCCTTCTTTCCGTTGCCATCCGGATCGTTCTCGGTAAATGCTTTTGAAATTGCCAGTACATCATCCATCGATTTCGGAGGCTGGAGCCCGAGCTTGTCCAGCCAATCCGTGCGTACCCAGACAAACATGGAACGTTCGATCGACGGATCCACCTGCGGAATCGCCATCAGCTTGCCGTCGTAAGTCGCTGCGTCAAAAGGGCTAGTCCCTTCCTGCGATAAAATATCCTTCAGCAGCGGAGATGCATATTTCTCATATAATTGTGTCATGTCCTCGATCTGATCCGAATCCGTAAGCTGCTTCAGCTGGATCGCATTGACCGGAACAATGTCGGGCAGATCCCCGGATGCGAGCGTAACGTTCATCTTCTGCAAATATTGATCCGAGGTGTCCGAGCCTTTGACGACCCATTTGTATTTGATTTTGATGCCGAGCTGCTCCTCGTAGATGCGGGACCATCTGTTGTCTTCCAGCGTTTCGTCCTTCAACACGCCAAGTACGTTGTTCTCGACGACATCGCTCAGGCTTCGGACGGTCGTCACTTCAATAGGCGGATCAAACTTTCCAAGCGGCTCCGCGACCGTCTCGTTTCCAACAGCCGATCCATTGCCGGAATCAGTCATATTTTGCTCTGCCGACCCATTGTTGTTCCCTCCGGTATTGGCGCTGCATGCCGAAGTCAGCATGACCGCCGCCAGCAGCAGCGTCATTCCTTTGGTATAGGAGTTTTTTCGTTTATTTTGTTTCATTTCCGAATCCCCCATTTCAATATTTGTGATATGCCGTTTATGATGGCTACGCTTTCATTATAATGTTCCACAATTGTGCCTACAATTTTCATCTTTTTACTTTGTTAACCCGCGTTTACTAATTGCAAGCGCTTACCAAAAATACTGCCATTTCGAATATTCATCATTATACGAAGTTCCTTCGCCACGGCAAATACCCGACCTTTTCGATTGAGAAAGGGTCGGGCTGCGTCCGTTGTCGCTTGCATACCGATCATATGGAATTACAAATCTTTGATGCGGTTATTCTTCCATCTCACGATAAACAAAATAATCGAAATCCGCATGCTTTCGGGCACCGCTTAAATCCTGGACGCACACGCCGACGAACGCTCCGGTGAAGCCTTGGTCGAGCAAAAATCCGCCGCGCTTCGCCTCAGCATTCTCGTCGGACATCCGACCGGCCTCCAGTTCGGGCCCGATCGCCGTCCATTCGTGCCCGTCAGCCGAATAGTGAAATTGGGACGTTTCGTAGTTCAGCGTCAGCTTCAAATAAACCCGCTCCCAGCCGTCGACGGAAATGTCCCTCCAGCGGCTCGTCGTATTGCCCCTGATTACTTGTCAGGATGGTGATGCTTTTGCCCAGCTCTTCGTCGCGGCTGATTCGCAAATAAAACCAGTTTTTCGCGTTGTAGTAGTAAACCAAGCCCGCCATCTGCTGATACGTGTCAGGCTCGAATTCGACTACTGTCTCGGCTTCGACCGCGAACGACTGCGCGAAGAATCGACGGATCTGGATTAAAGCCCCTCAGAATCGGATTAGCTATCGTGCTCATAGTTGGCGTTTCTCCTTTTCGTTTTTTGGACTATTTGCCGGCACCTTCCGCCGCTAGCGCTCGCATGCCGGCTTCCAGAGTCCGGATGATACGATTCGTGTCGTAGACGCAGCCCTGCCAGGTTCCGCCGCTGGCTGATTGCAGCGCGGCCCACAGACGGGTATCGTCCGGGAGCCCGGGATCCTCCGACAATCCGGGATGAGGCGCTCTCGCAGTGAGAACAGCCGAGCCGACTTCCGGCGTGCCGGGCTGCGGGCCGCAGCCGACCATATGGATCGAGCCCTCCAGCTTGCGAGTGTCGATACGGATGTCCACCCAATCGCCGTCTCGAAGCAGTCCGACGGGACCCCCGGCTAGCGCCTCCGGCCCAATATGGCCGATGCAAGCGCCGGTCGACACGCCGGAGAATCGGGCATCGGTCAGAAGTGATACCTGCCGGCCGAAGGTCAAATGCTTCAGCGCGGACGTCAGTTGGTACGTCTCCTCCATCCCGGTGCCCGACGGGCCGCGTCCGATCAACGCCAGAATGTCGCCCGCTGAGATGCCGCCGGTCTTAATCGCACGGATCGCGTCGCGTTCGGTCGTGAACACTTTGACCCGGCCTACATGTCGGAATACACCTTCTGCATCCAGAACCGAAGGGTCAATCGCCGTCGACTTGATCACCGATCCTTCCGGCGCGATATTGCCGGTAGGGAACGTGACGGTTGGTGTCAGGCCTGCAATCCGCGCCCGGTCCGGGCTGTAGATGACCGTGTCCGGGTCGATACCTTCCCGCTCAGCGAGATAAGCGCGCATGCGCCGACGCCGCTCGGAAGTCTCCCACCAGTTCAGCGTCTCGTCAAGCGTCACGCCTGCCGCAGTGAGCACGCTTACATCCAGAACGCCGAGGCGTCGAAGATGCAGCATGACCTCAGGCACGCCGCCGGCCAGAAAAACGCGAACTGTTGGATGCGGTACGGGTCCGTTCGGCAGCACGCTGACGAGCCGCGGAACGCTCCGGTTAACCTCCGCCCAGTCCCCGGCGTCCGGCACCGCGAGTCCCGCCGCATGCGCGATCGCTGGGATGTGCAGCAGGAGGTTGGTGGAGCCGCCGAAGGCCGCATGAACCGCCATTGCGTTTCGGATGGACGCGTCCGTCAGCAGGTCGCCAAGTGTCAGGCCACGGCTTGCTAGCGCCATGGCTGCCCGGGCGGATTGGCGCGCCATCGCCGTCCAGACCGGCTGGCCAGACGGGGCCAGCGCGGCATGCGGCACGGTCAAACCCAATGCCTCCGCCACCACCTGCGCGGTTCCCGCCGTGCCGAGGAACTGACAGCCGCCGCCCGGCGTCGCGCAGGCTCGGCAGCCGAGATCCGCAGCCTCTTCCAGCGAAAGCTCGCCGTTCGCGTAACGGGCGCCGATCGTCTGGATTTTGCCGGCGTCCTCTCCATTCGTCGGCGGCAGCGTAACGCCGCCCGGCACGATAACGCCGGGAAGCTTCTTCATGCCGGCAAGCGCCAGCATCATGGCCGGCAGCCCCTTGTCGCACGTTGCGACGCCAATAACGGCAGCTCTCGTAGGCAGTGAGCGAATTAGCCGCCGCATTACCATAGCCGCGTCATTGCGATACGGCAGCGAATCGAACATCCCTGTCGTGCCCTGCGAGCGGCCGTCGCACGGATCGCTGACATGGGCGGCGAACGGGATGCCTCCCGCCCCGGCGATCTCTTCAGCAGCCGCCTTCATCAACAGGCCGATCTCCCAATGTCCGGTATGAAAGCCGAGCGCGACCGGCGTGCCGTCCTCGCCACGGATACCGCCAAGCGTGCCCAGAATGAGCACCTCCCTGCCCTGCAATCGGTCCGCCCGCCAACCCATGCCGACATTCTGGCTCCAACCGAACAGGTCGCCGCTCGGCGCGTTAAGCAGCAGCTCCGGTGTAAGAGGCAGCTTGCCGGATGGTCCCGGCGCATGCGTGGCCACCTCGAAATAATGCTCGTCTTCCCGGCCCATCACAGCTTTTAACAGATCCTCCATCGTGCGTTTCCCCCTCCCGGTTAAGGCTTCACGAACACCGTTTTCACCGACGTATAAAACTCGATCGCCGCCTGTCCCTGCTCGCGCGAATGGGAGCTGGAGCCTTTCATGCCGCCAAACGGAGCCTGCAGTTCTACGCCTGCCGTTTCGGCGTTGACGCGGACGAGCCCTGCATCCGTTTCCTGAACGAACTTCAGAGCATTACCGATGTTGCGGGTATACAGCGAAGCACTGAGGCCGTATTCCGTATCGTTCGCGAGCTCAATCGCCTCATCCAGGTCGCGCGCCTCGATCAGCGCCAGCACCGGCCCGAAAATTTCCTCCCGCGCAATGGACATCCTCGGGGTCACCCGGTCGAATATGGCAGGTGTTACAAAAAAGCCATCCGCTAGCGCCGGATCAGCCGGCCGATCGCCGCCGATGAGCAGCTCCGCGCCCTCCTCCTTGCCCTTGCGAATGTAGTGCAGCACTGTATCGTACTGCTTCCGGTTGGCGCAAGGGCCAAGCCACGTATCCTCGTTCAGGCCGTCGCCGACCCGGAGCGTCTTCACCTTCTCGAGCAATTTCGTCCGGAAAGCATCATAAACGTCGCGCACGACGATCACCCGACTCGTTGCCGTACATTTCTGGCCGGTGGAGCGCAGCCCTCCGCTGATCGTCGCATCAACCGCAAGATCAAGATCGGCGTCGGCGGCGATGATGATCGGATTTTTTCCGCCCATTTCCAGCTGATACTTGGCCCCGCGGGCCAGTGCGAGCTGGCCGACACGCTTGCCGACGGCGCCCGAGCCCGTGAACGTGACACCATGAATGTCCGGGTGCTCGGCGATCCCCTGCCCGATGACGGCGCCGTCACCGATGACCATGTTCACCACGCCTGCCGGAAAGCCGGCTTCATGGAAGCAAGCCATAATCAGAGAAGCGGTAACAGCCGTCTCGGCTGCCGGCTTCCAAACGACGGTGTTGCCGTAGATCAGGGCAGGCGCCATTTTCCAAACTGGAATCGCAACAGGAAAATTCCATGGCGTAATAATGCCGACAACGCCGAGCGGCGCACGTGTTGTGAACATTAATGCTTCCGCATCCGTCGCCGGAATGACCTCGCCGATTGGGCGCATTCCCTCGCCTGCGTAATAGCGCAAAATAGCCGCGCCGCGAGCCGTCTCGCCCTTCGCCTCGCCGAGCGTCTTGCCCATCTCGAGGGTCATCGCCCGCCCGATTTCCTCCATTCGGCTTTCCAGCAGATCTGCAGCCTTGAACAGCAATGCGCCGCGCTGGGCGCCGGTCAGCTTGCGCCAGGCGTGCCGGGCCGCTTCGGCGGATGCTACCGCAACGCCTAGATCCTCGCGGCCAGAGTCGGGCGCTTGCCCGACGATTTCGCTGCTGCGGGCCGGATTATATCCGGGCTTGCGCCTGCCGGAGATCGGCGTTTTCCATTCCCCGCCGATATAGTTGTCGATTGTCGCAATTTCCGTGTTCGTCGAATGTTCGCTGATTGCCATTGCTTTTTCCCCCTTAGGCGTGAATAGGAGCCGTTTCCAGCTCATGAGTACAGAGTACCGTGTTCACCAATGTCCCGATTCCTTCGATTTCAATCTCGATACGATCGCCGGATGCCAGCGTGAACTGGTTCGGCGGAACAAGACAGGTGCCAGTCAGCAGTACAGTACCGTCGAACAGGTCGTTATCCCGCTTAAGGAAGCCGGCCAGATCCTCCAGCCTGCGCTTCAATTGCCCGGTACCGGCCGATTCTTCAACGACCAGGGCTTCATCCCGGTAAATGCGGCAGGCAATCGAAAGCGCGTACGGGTCAGCCACCGTTTCCGCCAGCCGGACGAACGGTCCGATTGAGCATGATCGCTTCCAAATTTTCGCCTGCGGCAGGTAAAGAGGATTTTCGCCTTCGATGTCGCGGCAGCTCATATCATTGCCGGCCGTGTAACCGACGATTGCGCCGGTGCTGTCCAGAACAAGCCCCAGCTCCGCCTCCGGAACCTGCCACGAGGAATCGCTGCGCAGGCATACCGCTTCGCCGGGACCAACGGTACGGGCTGCGGTCGATTTCATGAACAGCTCCGGGCGATCGGCCTCGTATACTTTGTCGTAAAACGTGTCCGCGTCAAGCCGCCCTTCCGTCGCCTCGTAATTTCGTGCCTCGCGGCTGCGCTGATAGGTCACGCCGGCCGCCCATACCTCCGGCGCGTCCAGCGGCGTCGTCAGGTCCAGCGTCTCCGCCGGGACTCCGAGCGGTGAGAGGCTGCCGAGCAGTGTCTCTATATAGGCCGCGGCTGTCTGTCCGGCTGCACGAGCCTCTGCGATAAGCGCCATCAGGTCCGGCGCGTCCAGCCGGTAAGCTGCTCCTTCTTCCGTCCTCACTCCTAAATAGATTCTTGAAGCTTCCCGATAACGAAAAATACGCATAATGACATGGCCTCCCGTTTTTTTGTTTTATAATATAAAACCAAGTTCTTATATAATGACAAACGAAGACCCGGCCAGGATCTTTGCGCCTCCAAGCATTATCTTGGGCGGTAGCCGAGTCCGCGGGAAATCTGTTCTGACGTTTCCTGCAAATACAGGACGAACTGCGCCAATTCCTCATCGCCGACCGTAGACGTCATAGTTGAAATGCTGACCGCCGCTGCAACGTGCCCGCCGTGGTCGTATACCGGCGCCGCGGCGCAGCGGACGCCCGGCTCATTCTCTTCTCGGTCATAGGCGATGCCTGTAAGCCGCACGGAGCTCAGCTCTTTCTGGAAAGCCGGCTCATTCGATATCGTATGAGGCGTATGAATAGAATAATCGTATCCCTCCAGCATCCGCGAAAGCTCAGCCTCCGGCAGGAACGCCGCCAGCATTTTACCGACTGCGCTGCTGTGCAGCGGAACGCGCCGGCCGATCCGGGAATACCGGATCGCAGCTTTGCTCCCCTCGACCTTATCGATATAGACGCCTTCCGCTCCGTCCCGGATGACCAGATGAACGGTCTGTCCCGTCTTCACGGACAGCGCTTCCATCGGCCCTCTTGCGATCTCCCGGATATCAAAGCCCTGCAATAGCAGCTGCCCCTTCTCCAGCAGACGCATGCCGAGCCGATAGAGACCGTTCTCGTCCTGTTCAATGTAGCGATGATGCTGAAGCGTCTTGAGCAGGGAATGCACGGTACTCTTATGCAGTCCGACCCTGGCGCTGATCTCGGTAATTTTCAGCTCGCGGTTCTGCTCGTCGAAAAGATCAAGAATAGTAAGCGCCCGGTCGAGCGATTGTATGATCGGCATGGAATATACCCCCTCCTTTCGTTCTATAATATAAAACAATGTTCTTATATATTGTACCAAACTATCGACAATGTCGTCTAGCTGCTTATCTCTTTTGAAGTCCACGCAAGTGCACGTATAGGTATCGTAGGTCTTCCCATCAATATCCGTGTTAACCGTTTGAAGATTAGACGATACATCTTCTAGATCTACTTCATTAATTAATTCGCCGTTTTCGTAAAGCTTATATATCGAACCATTGTTACCCCACCACATATTCATGGTGATTGTATGATGGCGACTGGAACACGATTTTGCACCTAATCGCTATGGCGACAATAGACTGGCGGATATTGACGGTACGAACAGGCTAAGGAGATGCTCAGATAGTCGAGAATCCAAAGATCCATGATTCCATGGTTTTTTTCACCGTTGTACCTATAAGGAATCAGTCGCTAGACAAGTTATCTAAAAATGAGTTGGGAAAAATGGTATAAATCGTTCTTCCAAACCGGCCAATCGTGACCGCCGCTCTCCTCGTACCAAATGTGTGGCACATTGTTCAGTTTCAAATAAGTATGCGTCCGATCGCTGACATGCTTAAGATTATCCAAAAGCCCGCATGACAACCAGAGAAGTCTGAGCCTAGACGACGCTTCTTCCGGTTCCGGGACAAGCAACTCGGGCTCTTTCGTGTTAGGCGCGGAAGAAAAACCCCCAATCCAAGCAAATCGATCGAGATTGCCTAAACCGATGTTGAGCGATTGACCTCCTCCCATCGATAAACCGGCAATAGCACGGTTCTCTCGCCCCACTAGAACTGGATAGTTCGATTCTATATAAGGTATAAGATCATGAAGCAAATCGGATTCGAAATCTTCGAACGCCTTTAATTTGTTTGCTTCAAACAGGTCCCCCTCCGCCCGGTCGTTCAGCATTGCACGACCGTTGGGCAAGACCACGATCATAGGCGCAAGCTTGCGGTCTGCATACATATTATCAAGAATCACTTGCGGACCCGCATGATTGTACCATTCCGCTTCGTCACCGCCGATACCGTGCAATAAATAGAGAACGTTATACCTTTGATCTTCGGAATAACCCGGAGGGATGTAAATCATCGCTTTGCGCTTACTTCCCACTGTCATTGAGAAATACTCTACCGTTTTTATTTTTCCGCGGGCAATGTTTTCCCTGTACTGGTCATACCCTGGCTGAGCGGCATGTCTTATAGATTCATCGTGATCCGAATTCATCATATTCCCTTCCCCTTTCTGATTGCACTTGTTTCATATCCAAAAATTATAATCTTTGCAAACTGCACTAACAACCTGTCAATTGATACTTCTCACTCGTACGTCAAAGTTAGAGTTAGAAGGGTCATAGAACCCGTCACGGATCAAGGCACCTACAATAACTATTACAAATTGCGAAGCGTAAGCTCGTCCGACAACAAAGTCATGGATGTTCGTAACGGAACAAAAAACAACGGGGAATCTATTCAGCTTATGCCGGATCTCTCCAATACCGCGCAGCAGTTTCCGATTGATAAGAATGAGTAACGGGTATTGGAATATCCTCAACGTGAACAGCAATAAAGCGGTTGAGGTCGTCGGGTCCTCCACCGCCGATGGAGCAAAGATTCAACAAAATCTATACCGCGGCGATCTCAATCAGCAATGGCAACTGGTACAAATTAATTAGCAGGAAGATATTTAAAAGAAGGTATCCTAAAAGCCTTGGCTTCTAGGACACCTTCTTTAGATTTCTTCATTATCGCCTCCTTTAAGCTCCAATATCTGATCTTTTTATACACTCCGTCGTTCTCCCCGCTTAACGGATTGTTTTTGTAAAAAGGGGGGCGCTCCTGGCTGGATCGCTGGTCGAAATATTAACGACCGTTCTTGTCCTCCCCTTCGTACGGATACAGCTGATAGCCATTGTCGTCCATGACATAGAACCGATTGCCGCTCCCGTTAGAATGTTCGAGATCGACCATGCTGCTGAATACCGTCTCTGCATCCTGCTGTACCTTAATACTACCTTGTGCGTCCCCGAACCCTCCGAAAAAAGTGCGGTACAGCGAAATGAAATACTTGTCCTTAAAATAAACAAATGATTTCGCCAGCTCGTCATCCGGCTCCGGCAAGCCGACAACGACTCCTCCTTCTCCCCGGATCACGGCTTTATACCAAGGCTTCGTTCGCAGGCATATCCTCCTTCGTGTAATTCAGCAAAGCCCCTGTAGAGATCCGGTTTCCATCGAAATTCCATTCCCTCTTGCTATGCAATTCCCTTCAATTATAATGATATTGATAATATAAATTAACTTCTAACTCAATTTTGCTTATAATTAACTCAATATTGATAGGGGTGAATATCTTTGCTGGAATACCGTCTCCTGGAAAAAGTAACGCACGGCTCCTCTGACTTTCCGTTCGCCGTCTACAACGTAGATTACCTTTCGGGAAATCAGTTTATCCTTCCGTTGCATTGGCACGAGGAAATCGAGTTGATCTATATCCGAACGGGACATGCCGTATTCTCCGTGAGCCATGTGGAGATCCCCGTGCAGGCTGGCGATTGTCTGATCGTCAATTCGGGAGAGCCCCACAGCGGCTATAGTGATTCCGCATACGGTTGCTCCTACTCCACTATCGTATTCAAGCTGTCGTGGCTATCCACCCTGCATCCCGATTTCTGTCAGGAGCAGTACTTGAATCCGCTTCTTCGTGGAGAGCTTATGTTCCCTTCCCTGTTGACGCGACGTCGAGTGCAGGATCAGCTAGGGATCGGCCGAATCGAGGATCTGCTCGCGGAATACCGAAACGAACATGGCGGATTTCAGCTTGGCGTCAAGGGACGGCTTTATATGCTTCTCGCGGCTCTCTACTCACATTTGATTCCAAAGCAGCTATACGAACGCGCCAATCCATTAAACACGCACAAATGGAAGAACCTGCTTCAAGTGCTGGAGTACATCAACGAAAACTACAAGTCTCCGCTCACGCTTGACGATCTGGCGTCCATCGGCTCTATTTCGCCGTCCCATCTGTGCCGGCTATTTAAGGAGCTGACGGACATGAGGCCGCTGGAATATATTAATCTGCTCCGAGTTAACAGCGCCGCACTCATGATCCAATCCGGCTCATGCAGCATGCTGGAAGCGGCGCTTGAGAACGGCTTTCAGCATCTAAGCTACTTCTCAAAGCAATTCAAGAAATACAAGGGGATGTCGCCTTCGGCTTTCAAACGCCTACAAGGGAGAGCTTCATTCCCAAACTGACCGAAATAAATGTCTTAGTAGATTTCTCGAAGGAGGAAAAACCATGTATAAGGTGCTTATCGTGGATGACGAAATTTTTGTCCGCAAGGGGTTGATCAGTCTAATGGATTGGTCGTCACAACAATTTGAAATCTGCGGCGAAGCGGAAAACGGGGAGCAAGCACTGGAGCTTATTGAACAACTGACCCCGGACCTAGTCATTGTGGATATACGCATGCCCGTGCTAGACGGTCTGGAGCTGATCCAAAAGGTGAAAGCGGAGGGCGACCATCAACCGCTGTTTATCATCTTGAGCGGGTACCCCGACTTCTCTTATGCTCAGCAAGCCTTTCGTTTCAATGTGTCGGATTATATCCTGAAGCCGGTTGATGAACAGGAGCTTATATCTACCTTGAAAAAAATAGCCAATACGCTGAATCAAAAACAGCTCTTATCGATAACGAGAGAAAAGCCGCTTGTCGAAACCGTCATCGAAAGTTTGCTGCAGACCGAGCCCAGCGAGCAAGTGATGGCACGGATTGCCCATGCGCTGGAGCTTCCACTCTCCTCTTCCTATACGTATATAATTGCAGAAATACAGGATAAGCTGCCTCAAGGGGCAATCGACTATTTGCCAGCACTGCAAACATCGCTCCAGCAATATTTTCATCATGAGGGACAACCTCTGCTCATTCATGTACGCACGTACAATCAATATGGCTTTATTGTGCCTCAGTTGTGGCTGGACGAGCAAAGCGAGGCAGAGCGGACGAACTACGGCAAGCTGCTTGATATGCTGGAGACGGAGCTTGCAACGACAATAGCTTTGTTTATTGGTCATACGGCAAGCCATTTAAAACAGATCGCTCATTCCGGGATCAGTGCCGCGGAATGCTTGAATTATCGTTTTGCCGCCGGCAATAACGGCATCTTTATGGCATCGGACCTGCTGGGGCTGCCCTTATATTATTTTGATGTAGATGAAGACCTGCACAGCAAGCTCATTTATGAGATTGAAGCGGATCGAAAGGAAGGTTATAACTCCGCTATTGATGCCATTTTTATTGCCTTTCAGGAGCGGCATTTCGCTTCAGGTGCAGTTACGAATACGATCAGGCGAATTATGATTGCTATCATCAATATCATCCGGCAGCTGGAAGGAAACGAAAAAGATCTGCAATGGTTGGACGAGTTGCTCAATTGGCAGATGAAATACCGCAATTTGAAGCAGCTAAGGCATGTTTTTTTGCAATTTATAGAAGAAGCGGCTAAATATATCGCGGAAAAGCGAGGCGAAAAGAACGAGGGCAGTATTGAAAAAGTAAAAAAATATATCGACAGCCACTACAAAGAAAACATCTATCTGAAAGGGATTGCTGCCGAATTTCACATGAATCCGGTCTACCTCGGACAGCTGTTTCGCAAAAATTACGGCGTTTATTTCAATGAGTATGTGCTTTCGCTTCGCATCGAGGAGGCAAAGCGGCTGCTGCGGCAAACGAAAAAACGCATGTACGAAATCGCGGATCTCGTAGGCTTTCAAAATGCCGATTATTTTGCTGCCCAGTTTGAAAAACTGGAGAACATGACGCCAACGGATTATCGCAATAAGATGATCGGTAAAAAATAAGGAGGCTCCCCCTCGTGCTCAACTTTCGTTTTCATCATTTGAAGCTCCGAAACAAGCTGGTCTTCATCTATATTGTATGCGTATTCGTACCGATCGTACTAACTAACGTGATGTTCTATCATGTGACAACCATTAACATAAAAAATCAGAAAACGGCAGATGCGGAACAAGCAATAAATCAATTGAAAGACGAATTAGGTGCAGTCATTGAAGATGCAGCAGGTATTTCCTATCTGTATTCTATTAACGAGCAGCTCAACAATCATTTAAACATCGTTCATGCGTCTCATTATCGCTATGTGGAGTCGCTGAATGCCATTTCGAATCTGTTCAACCGAGCCGACAAGGAGTACAAAACCATCAGCTCCGTTGTCATTATGAGTGACAATCCGACGATACTGGCATCGAGCCATATCGTCAGACTCGAGGACGAGATGCGGAACACGGATTGGTATCATCAAATCAAAAATTTCAATAATACGTATCCCTATTTGTACGTAACGTCCGACAGTATCAGCGTTATTCAAAAGCTATCCGATCGCCGGACCGAGACGTATGAGCATGTGATGAAAATAGACTTGAATATGGATTATATTACTCAAATTCTTGATTTATCCAGCTTTAAGGGGGACTTTTACTTTCTGGATCCGTCTAATCAAGCTCGTTACGGCAGACTGTCCAGCGGTCAACCAAGTGTTCAGATCACAACAGGGCAGTCACTACGCCTCAAAGATATACCCAGACCCAATAAAGCAATCGTCATCAGCAAGCAATATCATAATAATCGCTATTTGGGAGACTGGACGGTATACGGGGTCTTGGATGAAGAGAAAATTTTGTATGATGTCAGACAATCAGGGCAATTTATCCTTTGGTTTGCAGGGATTAATTTTCTTGTGCCTACGATCGTAATCGTGCTTGTTTCCCGCTCGATCCATACACGCATTCAAAAAATCCTGAAACACATGAAGTCCATAAAAGGCAAAAACTTTGAACGCATTCCTTATCATCGGGAACGGGATGAGGTAGGCGAGCTTGCAGTGGAGTTCAACCGAATGAGCGAGCGGATCGAGAACCTGATTAATGATGTGTATGAAACGGAGATACAGAAGAAAGAGCTGGAGCTGAGCCAAAGACAAGCCCAATTACATGCGCTACACAGTCAGATCAACCCTCACTTTTTATTTAATGCGTTGGAGACGATCCGAATGCGAAGCCAGATGAAGGGTGAGATACAAACGGCCAAGACAATTCAGAACATGGCAAAAATCTTTCGTAAATCGATTCTTTGGAAACGGAGCTTCGTTACGATTCGCGAGGAGCTTGAGTTGATGGAAAGCTTCCTGGAAATTCAGAAGTACCGTTTTGACAGTAAACTCGAGTATCATATCGAAGTGGATCAATCCCTTCTGGATATTGAAATTCCGAAGATGACCTTTTTGCCGTTTGTGGAAAATGCAAGCATTCATGGCATCGAGAATGTGCCGGGCATTGGGTATATTACGATTCAGATCGCGCAAGAACATGGTCAGATTGTCTTCCTCATTGCGGACAATGGGGTGGGCATGGATCAGGAGAAGATACGGGAGCTTCATCATTACCTCCATGAGGAGGCTATCATGGGCGATTCCATCGGAATGAAAAATGTCATTACTCGCCTGAAAATATGCTATGGTGAATCGTTCACCTTCACGATTGACAGTGATCCGGGAGGAGGATCACGGATCATGCTGCGTCTGCCACTGGACAGAAAAGATTGAACCTGCATAAGAAAAGCTTAATTATTCAAAGACCGATCTAAGGTTTGCTATATAACAATAGTATGCGTTTTCTTTTATACTGAAAGTGCTTACAATACTTTGACAGAGAAAGGGGATACAACAATGCGCAAGAAAAAATGGCTGCAGTACAGCCTGGCCGTTCTAACGGCTACGACAATCCTCCTTGCTGGCTGCTCAAATAATAATCCAGCAGGAAGCAACACTGAAGCAGGCGGAACGAATGGAGAGGTCAGCACAGACCCGGTAAGATACGATTACTTCGCCTTCGGTACAAATAAAGACGTGATTGCCAGCAACACGACCATCGGCAAGATTCTCCAGGAGCAGACAGGTGTCGATTGGAAGATGGAGTATGTTGTAGGAGATGCTAGCACAAAGTCCGGTGTCATGATTGCCGGAGGCGATTATCCCGATGTCATCTCTCCGGTAGGCGAGCTTTCTAAGCTCTTGGATGCAGGCGCGTTCATCCCGCTCAACGATCTGATCGAGAAGTACGGTCCTAACATCAAGCGTGTCTACGGCGACTATATGGACAAGATGAAGGATGAGGACGGCAACATCTATATTCTTCCTTTCACTGCCAATGTAAACGGCTATTTGATGGAGCCTGACGCGTCCAGTACTTTTTGGATGCAGCGCCGAGTGCTGAAAGAATTCGGGTATCCGAAAGTGAAAACGCTTGATCAATATTTTGATCTGATCGAGCAGTATCAAGCCAAATACCCTTCTGTAGACGGAAAAAACACGATTGGCTTCCTTACGTTCGCCGGCACCCCTGGTGAGTTTTTCACCATAACCAATCAGCCGATGCATCTTGCCGGATATCCGAACGACGGCAACGTCATGGTTGACATGAAGACCCATGAAGCCAAGCTTTATATGGGCACCGAATATGAGAAACGCTGGCTTGCCTCATTAAACGAGATGAACCGGAAAGGCTTGCTTGATCCGGAGACCTTTACCGCTAACAAAGATCAGTACCTGGCTAAGCTTACGTCCGGCCGCGTTCTGGGATATGCCAACTATTCCTGGCAGATTGGAGATGCTACCAACAATCTGAAAGCGGCGGGCAATGACGACCTTCGTTATGTGGCGCTTCCCATTGTCTTTGATGAAAGCATCACAGATGCCTATATTGATCCGCCTTCCTTCGTCAACAACCGCGGGCTCGGAATTACCGTGAGCGCTGAGGATCCGGTACGCATCATTAAATATTGGGATAACATGTTGACAGATGAAAATCAGAAGCTCATTCAATGGGGTCAGAAAGATGTCACCTACTCGGTAAATGAAGAAGGCCGTTTCGTCATGAGCAAGGAGCAATTAGCCAACCGCAACGACAATGAATTTAAACGTACTTACGGCTGGGCGTATTTCGATTATGAGTGGCCGCGTTACGGCAACAACTCGGTGTACGAGGACGGCAACGCTCATGTGCCCACCAGTCAGCCGGAAGTAGCGGCGGTCAATTACACGGAGGGTGATCTAGCCTTGCTAAAAGCCTACGGTCTGAAGACCTTCTCCGGCTTCTATTCCAAACCGGTTGAGCGCCCATGGTACCCTGCCTGGAGCATCGAGAAAGAACTAGGCTCTCCTGAACAGATCTTCAATCAGAAAGCAGGAGATCTCCAGCAGAAATACTATCCAAAAATGGTGTTTGCTTCTGAAGCAGCCTTTGAATCCACTTGGAATGAGTATATTGCAGAGTTCAACAAGCTGGATGCTGCCGGTTTCGAGAAATTCATGACCACTAAGGTGAAGGAGCGTGTCGCAGGAAATTGGTAGGCGGCAGCTTCTGAATCATAATAATGAACCGGGAAAGGTGAAGTCACTTCACTTTTCTCTTCTACACTTGTTAGAGAGATACAGTTTTAGCCGGAAGGGAGACGGATCGGTGGAGAAACATGCAGTACAGATGGCAAGATCGACTTCTGAAGATTCGCGCCTGAGAACCTTATTTAAAACATTGTCTAAACAAAAAATGCTAATGCTGATGTCGTTGCCATTTCTCATCTGGGTCATCATATTTAAGTATCTTCCGCTCTGGGGATGGACGATTGCTTTTCAAAAATTCAGATTGGCAAGGGATCTATTCGACCAGACCTGGATCGGATTGGATAACTTCAGGTCTTTGTTCAAGGAACAACAGTTTTATCTAGTCCTGCGCAATACGCTTGTTATGAGCTCTATCAATCTGGTGCTGGGGTTTGTAACGGCCATCGTGCTGGCACTGCTGCTGAATGAACTGCGTAAGGTCTACTTTAAGCGGGCGGTGCAGACGATCAGCTACTTGCCGCATTTTATTTCATGGGTAGTAGCTGCAAATATCGTGCAAACAGCGCTGGCGCCCGAAGGTATAGTCAATGTGTTGCTGCTCCGAATGCAGCTCATCGATCATCCTATTCTGTGGCTGGGGGTAGGCGAATATTTCTGGGGTATCCTCGGAGTAACGGAAGTATGGAAGAATGTCGGCTGGAACACCATCATTTACTTGGCCGCCATTACGACGATTGACCCTACTCAGTATGAAGCAGCAGAGATGGATGGCGCTTCACGCATTCAACGGATGTGGCATGTTACGCTTCCAGGCATGAAGCCAGTCATAATCATTTTGCTGATTATGAATCTGGGTAATATTCTGGAGTCCGGGTTCGAAGCGCAATACTTGCTTGGCAACGGCATTAATGTTGAATTCTCGGAAAATCTGGATATATTCGTCTTGAAATACGGCATGCAAATGAATAACTTTGGCTTGGCGACCGCAGCCGGAATGTTTAAAACCGTGGTCAGCTTCATCTTCCTCATCGCCGCCAACAACCTCGCCAAACGGATGGGCGAAAGCAGATTGTACTAAATGAAAGGAGGCTAAGGCTGTGGAACAAGCCAAATCAGCTCGAAATTCTTCAATGGGCGATAAAATTTTCGATGTGTGTAACATCATTTTTATGATTATCCTAATCATTTTGACCCTGTACCCCTTCTTGAATATGTTTGCCTTGTCGTTTAACGATGCGAATGATTCGATTCGAGGCAGCATTTATATTTGGCCACGCGAATGGACTCTGAGAAATTTTGAATATGTGTTTAACGAGTCTAATGTGTTTTATGCGACCTTTATCTCCGCGGCACGGACGATCATCGGGACGATCATCTCCGTGCTTTGTACGGCGATGCTGGCTTATACGATCAGCCGTCCTGAATATGCATTGAAAAAGTTTGTAACTATTACCTTCATTTTTACGATGTATTTCAGCGGTGGCTTGATTCCGAGCTACCTGCTGACCAAAGAGCTTGGATTGTTGAACAGCTTCTGGGTATACATTATCCCGGGTATTATCGGCGTGTTCAATATGATTGTTATTCGTTCCTTCATTGAAGGTTTGCCGGAGGGCATCATGGAATCGGCTAAAATCGATGGAGCCGGAGACTTTACCACATTTATGCGTATTGTGCTTCCGCTTACTGTTCCTGCTCTTGCTACGGTGTCTTTGTTCGTAGCGGTATCCCAGTGGAACTCCTGGTTTGACGTATTCTTATACAACTCTTCACAGCCTAATCTAAGTACCTTGCAGTACGAACTAATGAAGGTGTTGTCCACATCAAGCGCTACGACAAGTTCAGGCGGCTCGGCGGCTGATGCCTTTGCTAATGCGCAGGGAAATGTAACGACGGTTACGCCAACATCGGTTCGCGCAACGATGACGATCGTAGCCAGTGTGCCGATTATTATGGTCTATCCGTTTCTACAGAAGTATTTTGTCAAAGGGATGGTCGTTGGCGGTGTGAAAGGCTAATGGAAAAGGAAACGCGTGGCGAACGGGTCGGTTGATCGAGTAGGAGAAAGCGCCTAGCCTCCGTCTTCTCACACCAATGTACATGCGGGTCCGCATTCGGCGGTCCATAAGGGTAACAAAGCTCCAAATAACGAGAATGTAAACTTTTCAGCCCTTTCGCTTCCATGTAGGAAGTCGGAAGGGCATTGTTATATTTTGAGACATTTTCCATGCCCCCGACTAGAATTGGTCATGAGCCAATAAATGATTCCTATTCAGTACCGAGGATATCGATCAACGCAATCTCATTGCCTTCCTTGTCCGTGCCAATCGGGTCATGCAAAGATACATCCTTGCGCGTCTTCTTCAAAGACCGCAAATGCATAAGTATTTCATTCTCGATACAACGAGCGGCAAAAGTCGCGAGCTTCGTTCCTTCCGATGTAATTTTTGAACAAAAATAAATCGTTCTGCTTATAAATTCTTGGGATGATACCTCGAATGGTTTTCTCCGTCCTCCTACATAAGCAGGCGCGGGCCAAACGCGTAGTAGGGCAGCCTACGATTCCCATTAAAAAATTAAGTTAGTTCAAAGCCAAAAAGTAGACGTTTCCATGTTATGAAGACGCCTGTTTATTAGCCGTTAAACTATTTCTTCTGCTTATCTTGCGGTCCTCCCCATTGATCGAAAATCATTGATATTCACATTTAAAGTTTGAGAATTCCGCAACGGAGCCTTCACCGCAAGCATACAGCCCGATGATTACGCCCGTGAATCCTCCCGCTACCTCGGAAGACAGATATTTCGTTTGCGCCGTGCCCAGGCAGATGTCATCGCCGTCTGCACGAAGAAGGAAACGGTAGCAGGTGGGGCTGGCTTGTATAACGAGGGAAGCGTGATTGTCATTTTGTCGATCCAGGACTTTTTCGATGGATTTAATATCACCGACATTCAGGCGTTCAATGACCTCATACCCGCTGTCGCCTTTGCGTATCGCGAAATCATAATGATGATTCTCATCCATATAGAGCGTGATGCCTGCCTCGCCATTCGTGAGGTATACATCACAGAAAATTTCCGCGTTGAAATTCATTTGACGAATGCCGATGAATGTAGGTGAATCCACTTGATCAAGCGTGACTTCAGTTCCTTTAAGCTTCAGCTTGTTTTGTTTAAACGCGTAATTTTCCACAGAAGGCAGACGAAGATAACACCATTCCTTGTCCCATTCCGTATTTTCGAAGGTATAGCATTTATTCTCTTCCTGAACGACGTCATTTGGAATACGGTCGGTGTCAAAGCCCGATAATGTGGTGCCGTTATGTCCTGCAGTAAACCAGCCGTCCTCGCCGAAGGTCATCGGAGTAAGGAATACTTCGCGTCCAAGATGATGATAAGCAATCCATTTGCCGATCTGACGGAATCCGAGATGAAGCATCCACCAGTTTCCGAAGTCGTCCTGAACGAGGTCTCCGTGACCGACAGCCTGTATTTCATAGCCGCCTAAATTACGATTAGTCAGCACGGGGTTGTGGGGATAGGCTTCGAACGGTCCGGAAGGAGAAATCCCCCGGGCATAGGTTACCATATGGCCGAATTCGGTTCCTCCCTCAGCCGCTACAAGATAATACCTGTCGTTTATTTTGTATAGATGCGGCGCTTCAAGAAAACGTCCGCCCGTTCCTTGCCAAATCACTTGGCTTGTGGTCAGCTTGCGACCCGTTTCAATATCAATTTCACACTGAACGATACCGCCAACGCCATGATCTTCTGTTCCGTTGCTCATAAAATAGGTTTTTCCGTCTTCAAAATACAAATCAGGGTCAATTCCCCCTTGATCAACATAAATCGGGTCAGACCATTCGCCGTATATATCGTCCGTCCATACATAGAAATTCTGACGTTTCGTGTCGTTGGTGGTCGTCATGTAGAATCGTCCGTCGTTATACCGGATGGTAGGGGCAAAAACACCGCCTGAACTGTTCACTTTGTCAAGTTGGATCTGACTCTCTCTGGTCAGACAGTGACCGATTTGCGTCCAGTTTATCATATCCTTGCTTTCAAAAAGAGGCACACCGGGGAAATACTGCATCGAACTGCAGACAAGATAATAGGTACCATTAACCTTGCAAACGCTAGGGTCTGGATAAAATCCTTTTATGACCGGGTTATTGTATTTCAATTCTTCCACCTCTGTGTCAGTATAGATAAAAGTAACCTGAAAAGCCACGATTAGCACGCAACAATAGAGCATTTTAGGTGTACGTTATTAGAATATACCTTTCAAAAACAAACAATAAAACCCTTAAAATCAGCACAAAAATCATATCTATTTTTGTCTCAATCCTCAAACGGCCTCATCTTTAGATTTGATATCGGACAAATTCACTAGCGTTGCATTGATGTTAGCCGAATCTTCAAAACGTTCTTCTTCATGAAAGCTCTATAGTGCTGACGTGCCACGGTCTTTAGATGATTTTGCCTTGTAATGAGAAGGGTTTTTTCCTAAGTTTTTTTTGAATTTCATATGGAAGTAGTTAACGTTAGAGATTCCTACATGGGCGGCAACCTCGTGAACCTTGAGACCACACTCAAGCAAGACCTTGGCTTTGCGGATTCGAACTTTATCCAAATAAGTGCGGAATGGTTCGCCTGTGACGCTTCTAAACAATTGGCCCAAATAAGCACTGCTATAATGAAACTTCTCTCCAAGTGTTTTCAACTTCAAATTCTCAGAGTAATGACATTCCACAAAGTCCAAAACTTGCGTAATAACCGTAACATCCCTGCATTGCGATCCTAACCGATCAAGAATAAGCATCAGTCTATCTTCGATCATCCTCTGCAACGTCTGAAAATTGGGCTGCTTGAAAATGTCGGAAGTCATAGACTCAGTGTCTTGTATATCGAAATATGCTATATTATTCATTTTCAACAGTCTGGTGAGCATGAGCGAAATCCACTGTGAGGCGGTAGCTTTAATTGCCCGCTCAGTTCCATAGTATTGTGCGATCGAAAGCAGACCTTCCTCAAGCACGCGACGAAGTAAGGATCGACTTCCGAAATCCATAGCGTAATACAATTTTTCAGATAAAATGCCGATATCAGGCGCTTCCTGCGGCAGAATACTAGCGCTGCGGTCGATAATTCTCGTTTCCCCTCGGTACAGAAACTCATTCTTTAATAAATTTACAGCCTCGTAGTAAGATTTCCCGATATCGACGATCGATTCGACAGCATCTCCCACGACCGCAATAAATTGCCCACTTTCCAATGCAAGCGTTTTCAATAATTCACAATACAAGCCTGTTGCATCGAGATTATTTAACCTCGTTTCACGTAAAACAACTCCTACTGTTGAGTCATGGATGAATACATCACCTTCTTCACGATCTTCAAAATGTCTCATTAGTTTCAGCTTAATGGCTTCGAGTAGAATACGACTATTACAGTCTGGCGAATACAGCTTTAGCAGCAGCACCCGATACAACTGCCAATTAAGTGATTGAAGGGAGACAGGCAGATTGGCTTGTTCATTAACCAAAAGCAACGGTATCATTCGCCCCCACTTTGATTCTCCTGCCGATCGCTCAGTTTTCTTTTGCATTAGCTTTCCGATTCGCATCAATTCCCTCTCGATTTCGTTTACATCTACGGGTTTCAATATGTAGGCGTTGACCCCCCATGAAACCGCAGTCTTGGCGTATGAGAAATCTGCATGACCGCTTACGATGATAAATTGACAATCCGAATCAAGCTTTCGAATTTCTTCAATCAACTGAAAGCCATTCATAACAGGCAAACAAATATCAATGACCATAAGATCAGGCCGTAAATCCGTATACAACAATAAAGCCTCTCTACTATTGCTTGCTTCACCAATTACTTCAAAGCCGTAACTTTTCCAATCGACCATCGCTTGCAATCCCTGACGTATTAGCTTTTCATCATCAACGAGAATGACCTTATGCATTAGAATCCCCCTCAACAAGAATAAAAAAGCAAACTTCCGTCCTCGCCTTCAATTCGAAATATTTTATACGTTGCGGCACGGATGCCTCCCTTACAATATGATGCTCTCTCACTATTGCTGATTATATAGCACTGTTTAATATTACACCTTGATTTTTAAGTCATGGAATAGCATGATATAGACATCCGTCGTCATGATTGACGAATAAAACGACAAGCTTCCGGGGTATCAGACGATGCTGATTTCCAGGTTTGTCAACGACTCACGACTAAAGTCGCGATCTTGTGACGCTCCAGTAGTGCAAAGGCTACACGATGACACAGCACTATGTATATACAAGATGCCGTCGTAGCTCCTACCTTTACCGCACCAGACGGCATCGCCTCCATGGAAGCGTAAGGTCACATCCTCGATTTATCCTTTGGAATATATCGAAATGGATATTTCCAAAGAAACATCGAACGGGCAGGCTGACAGCTACCCTGCGGCATAAGCGTGCTTATGTCGCATCTTTGGCGATGTACTTGTTTCCACTCTGCCAAAGATTCATCGAGGCGATGCGATCGTCATTCGACCTGTATCCGCAGCCTCGGCAGCAAAAGAGATGCTTCTTTTTGTTGCGATTTCCTTTCGCAATGTGATTACATTTCGGGCATGTTTGCGAGGTGTATTTGGGATTGACCGCGATGGTCTTGGAGCCCGCCATCACCGCCTTTGTACGTGATCATTTGGCGAAGCTGGTAATAGGCCCACGAAACCGTGACGTAACGGCTGTTTCGGTAAACCCTTTCCGCTCTCTTGCGCACGCCGTTAGCTTGTACAACGATCTAGCGTTTAAGGCTGTTCGTTCAAAAATGAGCTTCGAAACCATGTTGCATCCTTTTCGATAAGCGGCCATGGTTTTGTGTAACAACATGGCTTGAAGTGAGGTTGGTTTGATTTTCAGTTTCGCTGTAAGGGTAAGATTCATGGATTCACCTCCCTGTTGATAGAGTTATACGATCATGTGTTCGCACACAAGCAAAACCAGGCGTTTCCTCTCATGACTGAAGTCACAAGT
Source organism: Paenibacillus sp. J2L1-98 (assembly GCF_056269405.1). Lineage (NCBI taxonomy): Bacteria > Bacillati > Bacillota > Bacilli > Caryophanales > Paenibacillaceae > Paenibacillus > Paenibacillus sp. J2L1-98. Next base: position 953,066 of record NZ_JBWDNW010000001.1, read on the forward strand.
ATCCACGCCCCTATTGATGAATGCTGGCTTAACGACAGCAATTATTTCACTCGTCAGTTTCCCAAAACTTAATAGGCGGCATCCATGCCGGACGAGACTTTGTCGAACGCCTCCTGCAAGGGAACGAATACCGCATCGTAATCCTCGGCCAACTGGCGAACGATACAGATGCAGTCATCAATCCGTTTTCGCCACTACTCCCATTTTCCCTCAGTCGCCCCGACTTTCAAAATAAAGGGCTCGCACAGCACCAATCCTGCGGAAGGGTCATCGTCCCAGCGGGCGTATAAATCCGAAACCCTGTTGCCGCTGACGCCTCGGTTGATGAAATGCGGCCGGTTGCGGGCCAATTCGAAGCCGAGCTTGCTGGCAATGATAAAAGCGTAGCCGTGTCCCAAAATTACTTGATCCAGCAGCAAGGGAGTCCTTCCCAACGCACAGGCGCAAGGCAGGACTCCCTTTTCCCGAAACGATTCCGGCTCTACGATGCTGTGCCCGTGATGCTCGTGCCGTTCTTCGTAATCGTGTACTCGATGATGGCGCCGCTCCAGAAGTGGAACTTCAGAATCACCGTTCCGTCGTTCACTTCATTGAAGAAGCTCTGTGTAAAAGTGATTTCATTTGTAGCATAAGATGGTTTGAATGTCCGGGCGAACTCCTTGAACGAAGTCCAGTTATTCGGACCGGCATTGCCTCCTGCAGCGTACACGGCCTCCATCGTGGCAAGACGGTCGCCGTTGAAGGCAGTCGGAATCGCAAAATTTGCGGTGGTGCCTACCACGCTTTGCAGCACCGGCGTATCATTGTACATGACATGGAAGTTCCAATCGGCGCCTTTGTTGAATTGGGCTTTCAATACGGCTACCTCGCCGGGTTCGGCCGATTCGGTCAGCTTGGCGAGAAAACTTGCTTTGAGGGTCAGCTCTTCGCCGTTCAACTCATAGTCTTTGCCTTTTTTCAACTTAACGTCTCCGGCTTGGATGCCGGTCATCACATTGCCGTTCAAGTGCAGGGGCACTAGGGTGTCCTGGATCGGCGCGTTTTTCCTGACAAAGATCAGATCGGATTCGCCAGTAGAAGAGCGGCCTTTCAAGCTGGCCATGATCAGATTGTAAAGCTCCGGATCGTTCCACTGAAGCGTACTGCGGTCAAAACGTCCGCCGTTGTCCCACAGCATAAGGGCAAGTTTGTTCTCTACGCATTTAGAGGTGAAATACTCGATAAACTTCAACATCTCGCCATGCTCGGGCACACCTTCATTGAACGGCGTTTTGAAAGGTGTAGCATCCCAGCCGAGCAGTCCGAATTCGCCAATGACAACAGGAATTCCTTTCGATACGAACGAAGTCGTTACATTATTAATCATGGTATCGATATCGTTAATCGTTAATTCTTCAAGCTTCGTGAAGCCCGCAATGTTTACGCTGAACGGCCAGAAGCCGTAAAAATGAACGGTCGCGATCAAATTCGGATCGTTCAGATCGGCAATCGTGCTTGCAAGCGAATCCACATGCTCTTGTGAGTTATTCGTAAATAACGTCGGCAGCACGAGCGGACGAACGTCATTTTTGCCTCCCGACGCTCTTACAATATGGACGAAGGATTTGTTGAACTCATCAAGAAACGCGTGCTGCGTCGCCACATCAACGTTATCAAATTTCGGTTCGTTGATGCTCTCAAACATCAGTTTGTCGGAATGATTCTTGAAGCGGTCAGCGACTTGCGTCCATATCGCATTATATTTGGCCAATACGGCGTCATGATTATCAGGCGCTTGGCCGATCCACATCCAAGAGTCGTGATGAATGTTGATCATGACATACAGGCCCTCTTGCAGCGACCAGTCGACAACTTCCTGCACCCGGTCCATCCAGTCCGGATTGATCGTATAATCCGGTGCGCCTCCCATCCGCCCGTCCCAAGTAATCGGAATACGGATGCTTTTGAAGCCCTGCTTCTTAATTTCCTTAAGGAATGCTTTGGTTACAATCGGGTTGCCCCAAGACGTCTCGTCGCCGTTATTTGGAACAGTCGTATTAAATGAATCAAAGGTATTGCCCAGGTTCCATCCAGGCTGCATCGCGTCTACATAAGACTGCATCTTGGATTCTTTCGGGGAAGCAGCGGCCGAGCCGACGGATGAAAACAACGCCATCAGCAGGGCAACGACCACAAAGACTGATAAATATGATCTTTTTGTACGCATCGATATTCTCCTTTGGTTTCATAAATTGTGCTGACTCTGTACATGATTTGCCTGCCGCGTATTTACTAAGGTACGCCTGTGATCCGGTTCCCTTTATTCGCAAGCTGATATTTGACGGTAGCACCGCTCCAGAAGTGAACATCAGATTGATCGTACCGCCTGTCGTTTCAGCGAAGAAGTTCAGCGTAATCGTAATCGTGTTGTTCGCGTAGTTCGGCGAGAACGCGTAGGCGAACTCCTTAAACGGGGTCCAGTTTTGCGGATCTGCGTTAATGCCGTTCGCGTACACCGCTTCGTCCAACAGCATATGGGTCACGTTCTTCTATCGCGAATAGTGGGTAAAGTATTCAAAAAACTTTAGCATCTCCCCATACTCAATCGTACCCAAGCTTTGTCGAAGCCGAGCAACCCGTATTCGCCTATAATCTGGCCAAGTATAATGCGGACGCAAATCGTCAACCGCTTCAAGAATTACTCAAACATGCTGATGTTCAAGCAATAGTCAACAACATAAGCGACAGAAAAGCTTTTTTTTGCGCATGAAATATCCTTCTTTGTTTTAAAAAAAGGCGGAACTGCCGACTTTCGAGCAAAGCGGTTCACAGTAGCACTTGCCATTTGTGATTGCGCTTCATTTTCATTTACCTCCTCATTTGACGTTTGATGTAAGCGGCAACATTTTTATTCTAACTGCATAGCGTTCCTGATGATACATCAAAAACTATTCTAAAATTCATCTAATAAATCATCAAAATATGCAATTTTTAGATGAAAATCCGGATGCAGCGAGGCCGGGTGCTATTGCCCTTCCATCCTGGCAACATTGTGGTATTCTGATATTCATCTGCGAAGGGGAAGGCTGGCTGAAGATTGGCGGTTCGGATTACGCCCCAAATCGGCCAATGGTTCCTGATGCCGCAAGGAGTGAAGCAATCCTACTCTTGCACGAACGGTCCACGGTTTACGAAATACTGGTGCCACTTTACGGCAAAATCGGGGAAAACAACCTGTTCGATCTGCTTAAGGCGACCTTCTGCATCGATACTTCTGACGTTATCATTTCATCCGAGTATTCAAACGTCACTTCGGCGCCTCACCAATTCAAAGATCGAAATACGCTCTAAATTGTGCTGAATATATTGAGTTTAAGACGTAGACTGCATAAAAAAATCTCCTAAACTGAGAAGTACAGGTAGTCCCTGTCCAAATCCCTCATTTAGGAGATACAAGCATGTATAATCAAAACTACAAAATCTGATTCGAGGTGCTTAACGTCAACGACTCACGACTAAAGTCGTGAGCTTGTGACGCTCCAGTAGTGCAAAGGCTACACGATGACACAGCACTATGTATATACAGATGCCGTCGTAGCTCCTACCTTTACCGCACCAGACGGCATCGCCTCCATGGAAGCGTGAGGTCACATCCTCGATTTATCCTTTGGAATATATCGAAATGGATATTTCCAAAGAAACATCGAACGGGCAGGCTGACAGCTACCCTGCGGCATAAGCGTGCTTATGTCGCATCTTTGGCGATGTACTTGTTTCCACTCTGCCAAAGATTCATCGAGGCGATGCGATCGTCATTCGACCTGTATCCGCAGCCTCGGCAGCAAAAGAGATGCTTCTTTTTGTTGCGATTTCCTTTCGCAATGTGATTACATTTCGGGCATGTTTGCGAGGTGTATTTGGGATTGACCGCGATGGTCTTGGAGCCCGCCATCACCGCTTTGTACGTGATCATTTGGCGAAGCTGGTAATAGGCCCACGAAACCGTGACGTAACGGCTGTTTCGGTAAACCCTTTCCGCTCTCTTGCGCACGCCTTGCAAATCTTCCAGCACAAACAGCGTTTTGGCTCCATAGCGGGATAGGAGTGCCTTACTGACCTGATGGTTAACATCGGTCATCCAACGGTGTTCTCTCTGCCCGATTTTTTTTAATCTACGACGTGCAGATGGCGTTTGCCGCATTTGAAGCGCTTTTCGAAGCTGTTTATAACGTGCCCGCTTATCTTTGATGCGCCGACCCGAAAAGAAGGTCGTTTTGCCCGCCGAATCATAGGCGGTGGCAAGAAAGTTTACCCCCATATCAATACCGATGACTTGGCCCAGGTCCTTATCTTCGATTTCATCGATTTCTTTGGTCATCGGGATATGCAGAAACCACTTACTGTGCTTGTGAACTAGCTTGGCCGTGCCAAAGCGCCAGGAGCCATCGAAGAAGTGATCCATACCTTTGGTCTCGAAGGCTACATTGACGCGGCCTTCCAAGGTATTGAGTGAGAAAACGCCTGCCGCCAAAGAATAGTCACGGTTCCAAACCAAATCGTATTCAGGGCGTTTGAACTGTACGCGTGTCCGGTCATGCCCGCTTGATTCATTGGTTTTATACCGTGCGAGAACGGTTTTAAGCACCGACTGCGCCATTTGCGAACGCAAACCAAACTGCTGCCGCAAATGGGTATACGTTAGCTTGTGCAACGATCTAGCGTTTAAGGCTGTTCGTTCAAAAATGAGCTTCGAAACCATGTTGCATCCTTTTCGATAAGCGGCCATGGTTTTGTGTAACAACATGGCTTGAAGTGAGGTTGGTTTGATTTTCAGTTTCGCTGTAAGGGTAAGATTCATGGATTCACCTCCCTGTTGATAGAGTTATACGATCATTGTATACGATCATGTGTTCGTACACAAGCAAAACCAGGCGTTTCCTCTCATGACTGAAGTCACGAGTATCCACGCCCCTATTGATGAAAAACGAGGAGGAACGGTTTTCGACATCCGAGATTCTTACTTCACACGGTAAAGCGGAAACGACTCAAGTTGATATCCCCGATCAAGCATAGGTAGACCGAGTGGGTCTGCTGAACGCCGATCGTCTTGCAGGCAAAAGTCTCCCATACTTGTGACCCCTCCGTCTCGGAAACGGTGCACTCTCCGATCAAAGGTCCGTCCGCTGCATCCAGTCTAAGCTCTATTCTGCCGCCTCTCTTGGCGGACGAACAGCGTGCTTCGAAGCCGCCGATCCCGGCGCGGAAATCCACATCATCAAAGCGCAGCCAGCCAGATTCGCCCGATAATCTGACAAAATTTCCGCCTTCATTGCACTCGTCCAGATAGACGCCTTCGTAATCGTCATAGTTTATTGCCTGGGTTATATTCGTCAAGTCGCGAAGAGGCACGATATCGCCTTCTATCGTAAGCTTTGTCTCCAAGCGGACATCCTCCGACGAACCGCCTATCATGAACGTATACGTGCCGGATTCAAGGCAATAAGCCTCTCTGGTCACATCCCAGAATGCCAGCTCGGATGACGGCAACATAAAGCTGACGGTCCGTTTCTCACCAGGAGCCAGTCGGATGCGCCGGAAGCCCTTCAGCTCTTTGAGCGGCCTCTGCACGCGGGACGAATCAGCTCGCACGTACAGCTGGACGACCTCGTCTCCCGCCTTATTTCCCGCATTCTCGACCCGAACGTTGACCGAGATGTCCAGGCCCGCACCAACACGATCTGGGCTTACTTTCATCTCATCGTAACGGAATGTCGTATAGGACAATCCGTATCCGAACGGATACAGCGGTCGGCCTTCAAAATATTGATAGGTGCGCTTCCCCTTTCGAATATCATAATTCATAATATCCGGCAGTTGCTCTACGGAGCGATACCAGGTCATATTCAGCCGTCCCGCCGGGTTATAATCGCCGAACAATACATCCGCCAAGGCGTTCCCCAGCTCTTGGCCCGCATGCGATAAATACAAGACGGCCGGAATGTTCTCATTGACCCAGTTCAGGGCAAACGGGTAGCTTCCGATAACGACAACGATCGTATTGGGGTTCACCCGGTGAACTTCTTGTATGAGCTTCTCCTGGGAGGAGGCTAACGTCAAGTCCGGCCGGTCGTTCGTTTCCCTCCCGTTGATTAGCGGATTGTTTCCTACAACTACGATCGCAACATCCGATGCTTCCGCTGCCGCAATCGCTTCCTGCAGTCCGTCAGTGACGATCTCCTTACGGAAGCGCCCTTCTGCTTCGCCGGGCAGCGATACGGGACCCCCGTTCCAGGCAGCGAGCGATATCGTCCCATCCGGTCCCTCGACCGGGCGAAACTCTTCTTTGACGAACCATCCGTAAACTTCATCAGCTGATGCTGTAACCGTTACGTCGTCGGTCGTCACGAATTTATCGTTGGAAAGTGCCTTGAGCGTTATACTGCCGAAGCCCCAGTCGGTGAGCTGGAACGTCTCCGCCGAATCGGCTTCCGTCCGGTCCGCCTTCAGCGCACTATTCTCCGCCGGCTCCGGTGAAATTCCCACATAGTTCCCCGAGACAGCCGAACGAAAGCGCACACGGTCACACCCGTCTGCATAGACGACGGAACTCTTGCTCATTTTCGCTTGAATGCCTTGCAACGGACTTACCTTATACGGCAAAGTGCCGGAATACCAATCGCGGTACACCACATCTCCGAGTGGTCCGATTACAGCGACTCGTTGCATGGCGTCACAGTCGAGGGATAGCAGCTGACGCTCGTTCTTGAGCAAAACAACGGACTCGCGGGCCGCTTCCAGGGAAAGATCCGCATGCTCCGGCTTGCAGACCGTGTCATCCGGAATGCCGGCGTAAGGGTTACGCTCATCCGGATCGAACTCGCCGAGCAGGAACCTTACCCGGAACGTGTTGATCAAAGCCCGGTCCAAGTCGCCCTCCTCCAACAGCCCCTCGGAGATTGCCTCCCGTATGGCTTCACAGGTAATGTCGGTATCGTCAGTAACGCTGTCAATTCCGCTCTTGATCGACGCCGCAACGGCTTCTTTTAACGTCTCAAAATAATGGTGATCATTCACGAGGCCGAGCATGTCTCCTGCATCACTGACGATAAAGCCGCTCATCCCCCACTCCCCTTTGACTACCCGATTCACATCGGGATGTATAATGGTGGGCGTACCGTTGATAGAATTGTACGATGTCATCATGGACAGCGCCCCCCCTTTGCGGAAAGCAGGCTCGAACGCTTTCAAATAATATTCCCTCATATTGCGCGGGTCGATGCTGGCCGAGCAGTGGCTGCGATCCTTCTCATTGTTGTTGGCAAGAAAATGCTTCAAGGTCGCGATTGCTTTACGGTAGACAGGATGCGGACCCTGAATGCCCTTGACGAGTCCGGTAGTGAGATCGCCTGTCAAGTGCGGATCCTCCCCGTATGCCTCCTCTGTCCTGCCCCACAGCGGGTCCCGCTCCATATCGACGGTCGGCGCCCATAGCGTCAATCCGTTGCGCGCAGGATCCCGTTGATAAAACACTCTGGCTTCGTCACCGATAGCGGAACCGATACGCTCCAGCAGCTCCGGGTTCCAGGTACAGCCAAGACCGATCGGTTGCGGATAGGAGGTCGCCTCTCCAAGCCAAGCGATCCCGTGAGCGGCTTCCGTACCGTGCTTGTAAGGTTTCACTCCCAGCCGTTCGACTGCGGTTTGATATTGGGGCATGAGCCCGACTTTCTCCTCCAGGGTAAACCGGGACACCAGATCGGTGACGCGGTCTTGGATTGGCAGATCGGGGTTTTGAAACGGCAGCAAAGATTCTTTATAATTTGTCAACACCAACTAGCCTCCATTTTATGATCGTTGATTAGACTTACCTAAACCTTTGGCTACGAACGCGAGAGGGGCAACATTCATGATGTCTAAGAACGTCCAATATTAATCTCTCGGCTCATAGTCGAACCAATCAAAGAGCGCCGACGAACCCTGCCCCGTTTCACAAACGGCATACATCGCAATGAGTATTCCCGTAAAGCCGCCCGCTACCTCCGTTGAGAGAAGATGAGTTTCTCCCGAACCCAATTCAAGAACATTGGATCCGTCTTGCTGAATGGCAAAGCCAAATGATTCCGGACGAGCCTCAATCTTGAGTACGACATTACCCTCTGCGCAGTCCAGCGTGCGCTCCGTTCTCAATGACCCCACCGTGCGCCGGAGTACAATTAGTTTACGTCCTTCTTTACACTTTACGGCCAGATCATAATGATACCTTTCGTTCATAAATACGGTAAGTCCGGCTTCCTCACCGTCGTTTACCGGCTCGAAATTTAGTAGGGCGGCAATGTTGCATGACATATGGCTCAGGCGGCGCCCCACAAAGGCGGGTGCGCTGGCATCGTCGAGCGACGTCTTGTTTCCACGAAGCGCAAGATGCCCCGGACATTCGCGAAGTGACCAGCTGTCCGGCGCCGGATTACGCAGGAAGACCCAGTCGAAGCCTAGCATTGTATCGTCAAAATCATCTCTGATTGCCTTCGGCGGCCACCGGACTTCAGTTAACTGCGGTGCCTCCATAACGGACTCGATCCTGCCGCCATCACCGATGATCGGCCAGCCATCAGATGTCCATGACACGGGCGCCAGAAACGTCTCCCGACCCAGATGATGCCGGAAGGGATAGGAGACAGGCCTGATGCCCAGGAACACCGCCCACCAGCTTCCGTCATGCGCCTGTACCAGATCCGCATGCCCGGTTGCGTGTATGCTGCTGTTCAAGCTTCTGTGAGACAAGATCGGATTCGCGGGACATGGTTCAAAAGGACCGTAGGGATCTCCGCTTCTTGCAATCGTCACCATATGCCCGTATTCCGTGCCTCCTTCGGCAATCATTAAATAATAAAGTCCGTTGATCTTGTAAAGATGAGGAGCCTCCGGGTGCGCTCCGCCCGTTCCCTTCCAGAGCAGACGGCTCTCAGTCAGCATGCTTCCGGTCGATATGTCGATCTCGCATTGATAAATGCCATAGCCTTCATTGCCTTTACAATTGGATTGAAAGTATACGCGGCCGTCCTCATCGAAGAACAGAGAAGGATCAATACCGCCCTGCGCGACAGGTACTGGATCGGACCATGGACCGGTCGGCTGCTTACTGCGGACATAGAAGTTGCCGATCCCGCTCACATTCGTCGTCACCATGTAGAACCAGCCGTCGCTATAGCGTATCGTCGGGGCGTAGATCCCTCCCGAGATCCAAGTGTTTGCCAGCGGCAACTGCCGCTCGGTTGTGAGACAATGTCCGATCTGGCGCCAATTGACAAGATCCTTGCTGTGAAAAATAGGGACGCCAGGAAAATAGGCAAAAGTGCTTGTCACCAGATAATAATCATCATCGACCCGGCAGATACTCGGGTCGGGATAAAATCCAGGAATTACGGGATTGATATACGTCACAATGCTGCACTCCTAATCGTTCAAAAGTTTTCATACGGTTAAAAAAGAGAATCACTTTTGGTGATCTCTCTTCATTTTCGATTGTATAACACCGATTAATATCACACCTTGATTATTAGGTCAGCGAATAGCATGATATAGACATCTTCCGATTATGGATGATTCATTCCACAAAAATACCCCCAAACCATTGCGGTTGGAGGTATATAAAGCTTGAGTGCATGCTGAGCATGAACGAATCAGCGAATCGCCAGCGGACTATTTTGAACGACCGACAACCATTCGCGGGCTATAAGCTCATGACCGGCTGCCGTCGGATGAACGCCGTCCCATAACCAATAAGCAGCTTCCGTGCCTGACGCTGCCTTGTCGAACGCCGCCTGCAGAGGAACGAACACTGCATTAAATTCCTCGGATAACTGGCGCGATATGCCGCTATATTCATCAAGCTGTTTTTGCCACAGCTCCCATTTCTCCACCGTACAGCCCGTTTTTAAAGCAAACGGCTCGCATATGACCAGCCCGGTATGCGGCAGCACCTCTTTGGTCTCCTCAAGCAAATGCCGATACGCTCTTTCGAATCGGTCGGTAGCGCCGCTTGGCAGCCCTTCAACAATTCGCCAGGCATCGTTCACGCCGATCAGCATGCTGATCAGGTCCGGTTTCAGGCTGATTGCGTCTTCGTTCCAACGCGCGTACAAATCCGATACCCGATCTCCACTGATGCCTCTGTTGATAAAATGCGGCCGCTCTCCAGCCAGTTCATATCCAAACTTCCCTGCCAGGATAAAGACGTAGCTGTGACCCAATATATGATTGGGATCTTCGTTGCGGCCCCGACTACCGTCGGTAATGGAATCACCTTGAAATAAAATCGTTCTGGATTGCTGGTTCATTGAGAAAGCCTCCTATTTTATTCGTACCCTTTTACATTGAAATTATCGGCTACAATCCGTTTCAGGAGAGGGTCATAAGACGCGACGGTTATCCATTTCATCATTGGCTGCAAACGGTTTCAGGCGAAGGGAAGATTATCATTGAGGGATCGGCTTTCTCCCTCCCTCCCAATCACGGGATCGTCTTCGATTTGCTGCAGCGCCGCCTTCGAATCCATATTTTTCTCTATCGCTTCGTCCAGCTTCTCGTTCCAGATTTGGTACGCTTTCGCATTGAGCACCGTCCAGTATCCATTAATAGGTTTCAATTATGTTTTTCAGAAAACGTTTTCCAACCAAAAAAGCAATAAGGCACTGTCGATGTAATTGTAATTGTTTTTCTCAAACAGTTGTACATCATATAAAAACGAACTTCATCCCACTATAGATCTAGGTGATAAATCGACTGGGAAACCAACGCGCTCACATGTTTACCGATTCAGTCTGTAGGCCTTTGGGGAGAGACCGTAATTTTTGGTAATCAGACGAGTGAAATAATTGCTGTCGTTATACCCGCATTCGTGGGAAATCTCCATAATGGTGAGATTGGTATGCTTCAGCAAAGTGCATGCGCGCTCCAAACGAAGCCGTTGAAGATAGGCAATAGGGGTCGTTTGATAATAGGATTGGAAGATCCGGTTCAAATGCCTGACCGAAATATCAGATTTTTCCGCGATTTCCTCCAATGTTAGCGGCTCGAGATAATGATCTTCAATATAGGAGATCGCATTCGCCAAATGCATCAGATTACCAGGTATATCCTTTTCCTGATTGTCATACTGCCTTGACAAATAGACGACTAGCTCCATAAACCGGGAAATCAGCATCGTCTGATATCCCTGAAGCTTGTTGTTATATTCGTCGATCATGACAGAGATGAGCGTAGAGACATAATCCAGGCTGTGAATCGACAAACTGAGCTTGCTTTGATACGAATGAATATTGCGGTAAAAGGGCTCCAAAACGAAAAGCGCCTGAAAACCGTTGGAAGTCCTTAGATCCGAACCCGCCGCCCGCAGCATTTCAGGCCGATACATAATATTGCAAATTTTAAAATCATAAGGATCTTTGTAAGCATGGGGGGTTTCGCCGTTGATGACAAATACATTTCCTTTCTTAATAAAAGAGGTTTCATTATGGACAATATGCGTTGCGTTCCCATTCAACACAATCACGAGTTCGGAGAAGTCGAAATGCTTATGCAGGTCTGTGTCCTCGTCGTGTCCGCCATATTGAATAAAGAACGGAAACTGCTCATCCTTCGCGAACCATTCCAAATAGACGTTCATCAAGATCCCCCCCCTTTATCAGGTATTAGCCACTCGAAATGTTTCTCGGCCCGCTTTTGATCTAATATTAGTCATATTCACAATCGCTTGTACATCAAATAAAAACGAATTTTAATATCAATATTCTGCATCATATTGAAATAATGAAGTGTTATTGGAATATCAATTCTTCTTATTGCGATTCGTTCGGATCATCTCATGCAGCGCCCTCATGCAGCTGGCTTCGAACTCTTCTTTATCTTCCTCGCGAACCGGATACGCGCTGCTTGCCCAATAGCCTTCCGTATTAGCGCCCCCAATTCCCCAGAAGCAAAGCTCCGACCAGTACAACAGTCCTTGCTTGTCGCATTCTGCGGAGAAGTGTGTATGATGCGGGTAGTGAGAGCCTCTAATAAAATTCATGCCGCAGTCCTTGATCAGCTTAACATCCCGAGCAATGCCTGCTCTTGTTACGGCGTCACCCCACCCCGCATGATCCTGATGCACATTGGCGCCGATGATGTCATAATGCTCAGCTGTTGCTGGTAAAATTCAAAGCTTAGTCCCGGTTCGATGGACTGACGGCTTCTCATCTCACAAATGTCCGTACCTTGGTATTCCACGATGGATACAAGCAAGCAGTCCGCCGTTTTCGCTTCTTCGTTCACGACTTCGGTTTTGACCTTCAAGGCAGCGCTTTCAGCGGAAACATCGGAAGCCGTAACGAAAGTGCCATACCAAGCGACGTGCACGCGCTCGGTAACAATGAGGCTGACGTCACGGTAGATGCCTCCGTTAAACACATGCTCTCCCGCTCGCGGAGCAAGACGAGGATTCCACAGATTATTCAACCCCACAAAGAGCAAATTATCTCCCTCAAATACGAGTTCCGATATGTCGATATGGAATGCCGTATATCCACCCTTATGAATACCGGCCCATTCGCCGTTGACATAGATGTCGGCATCCTGGAACGCCCCCTGAAACTCTAGCGATATTCTCTTGCCTAGCCATTCCGACTGAATGGCAAGATGCTTGCGATAGCACCCGTAGCCTACATAAAATTCATTCTCCATGAAATAAGGCATGAATGCGGAATTCCGATATCATACCAGCTCGAATCATCGAATAAAACTTCTTTGCCCTCGACAATATCCCCATACATAAAGGTCCAATCGTTGTTGATTAACGTCTGATGCCTTTTGGTCAAGCTTATTGCCATGCTTTGTAATATCCCTTCCAGTAGTAAAATAAATATATGATTTTATGTTTCTAGTATATTCAGAATATAAACCAATTTATATAACACTATTTTAATATGATTAAAACTATATTATGATTTGTTTAAATAACTTTATTAGAGGTGATCTCCTTGTTTGAACGAGAATTCTACTTGCCTAACTTCTCTGAGTTTCGTTTCTTCTGCTTTCCTCACTCTGTTGGAAATTTCGTGCAGCCAACGGATCATAACGTCAATCGCCCCGACGGCGTCAGAGACTATAGCCTGCATTATGTGGCAAGCGGAAGCGGGTTTATAGAGCTCGATGGCGAAACGTTCCAGCTTCGCGAAGGAGATGCGTTCTGGCATATTCCAAATGACAGAATGCGGTATTACCGTTCGGAAGAGGATCCGTGGAATATTTTTTGGATACAAATGTACGGCAGCACGCTGCCTGCGTTTGTCGCGGAAAACGGCTATCATCAATCGGGCATTTGGAACATCAAAGACGGCAGTCTGCTCGAGAGTAATTTCATAAGCCTTCTCGATGAAATCGAACAAAACAATTTTTTTCGCCATTCGCGCATATCCGCACTCACCTATAGCGTGCTTATTGAATTTCTTAGCAGCGCCACTCCATTCTCTCATTATCGCGGGGTAGACAATGCCCAGAAAATGCTGGCCTTGCTGCCCGAGATGCAGCGCAAAGCCCATCTTCCGTTCATTCTCGAGGAATGGGCTGCTGCAACCGGCTATACCCCGAATTATTTTTGCAGCTTATTCAAGAAAGTAATTAGGATGACGCCCGTCTCCTATATTACGAAATGCAGAATTCAGCTAAGCAAGCATTTATTGGTTAGCCATCCGATCATCCCGATTAAAGAAGTCGCGAAACGAGCCGGCTATCCGGGCTTTAGCTATTTCAACAAAAAATTTATGGAGTCTGAAGGAATGACGCCGGGTGAATTCAGAAGCAATCATATGAAAGGATAAATGCTATAACGCACAAAAGAACCATCTACCAAGCTTATTCACCACCGTTTCGGCATGGCACCTGCCCAATTATTTCATTTGATCGATGATATAATCGGCTGTACGAATGGCTAAAGCTGTGGTTGTTAGCGTTGGATTCGCAGGTCCCGTAAGACGCACGACGCTATTGTCAGCCACAAAAAGACCGGGTACACCGTGGATTTGACCGTACAAGTTGGTTGCCGAAGTATCCGGATCGATTCCGATCCGGCAGGTTCCGGATTCATGATTGACATTCCCCGGAGAAAGCAGGAAGGGTTCCACATCAAATTCCAACCCCATCGCGGCCACCGCATTTCGCATAAATCGGAACATCTCTTCAATCATGACCCGGTCCTGATTACTGTAGGAAAATTCAACCTGCAATTTGGGCATGCCGAAATCATCCCGTTTCGAAGGGTTAAGATACACATGGTTTTCATAACGCGCTTCCATCGTACCGGGACCGAAAAATCTGAATTTTAGTTCATCCAAAAACGGTTTATCTCTAAAGGCATACCAATAATAATCTTCAGGATCAATGCCTATACCGGTAATCAACAATTTGTAATTATCGGGATTTGGTATCATGAGGCTGATAATTCCCGATACTTCGCCAAATTGATCCCGCCTACCTTTGGCGACAGCGGTCAATTTAGGATGTGTAACCAAATAATGTCCGATGGCTTTCCCGGGAATACCGGAACTAAGAAGAAGGCGCGGCGTCTCCCATGTGCCTGCTGATAGCACCACCGTCTTGGCCCTGATCGTGTATGTCTCCTTGGAGGAGGTCATGACCTTCACGCCTGAGGCTCTTCCATTGTCGGTCATCACTTGGACCGCCCGGGTATTTACAGCCAAATCAAAGGGTCTGAGATTCAAGGCGTAAGCCAATAAATTGATGGAACTGTAAAAGACTGCGGAGTGAAATTGACCGTACTGGGAAACTTGAAGATCAATGGCAGAGGGCAAAGCCTGGGCATCCGGAAATCCTTTTGATCGAAGGCGATTGAGAATGACTTCCTGAATATCCGAACCCTCTGCATACTTGGTGGTCACATTCATCATTTGTTCAGCGATCAGATAGTAAGGAGTTATGTCCTTATAAGGAATCGGCCAGGGGAGGAATTGGTCTGGTGTTAATCGAGGCGACATCAAATACCATTGAAGCGTTCTTCCTCCAAGAGCCCTTAGAATTTTGGCATCTGGAAATTCTGGTCCAAATTCCAAATATTCCATAATCCGGGGATTTTCAAAATAGCGGACAAACCGCTCTTGATTAAAGGTCGGAAGATTTCGGGCATGCGACGGCAATAACAGCGGACCCGATTCGATCATGCCGATTTTCTTGTCTGTTCCCTTCCATTGCTCGCATAGCCGCCAGAGAACGGCTGCGCCGCCAGCTCCGCTTCCGACGATCAGCACATCATAATCGGTATCCGCCATCATCTCAATGGGTGTAATGTTAATCCACTGTTTAGATTCCGGGTATGCACGAACCGGAGGAAGTTGTTCAGGATTCAAACCCAAAGCCCAAAAAAATCCATTCATGAGAAGTTTACGGAAAACAGGATTTCTGAAATCATCGGGATGACCCATTGTCGTCGTGAATGTGCGTCCTCCGGCATAGTTTCTGAAGGTCCACGCCACTGGATTTACGACGGGCGGTACCTCACCCGGTTCAGGATTTACCGGATTTCCCAACAACAATATTTCCGACGACTCGGGTAGGGGATAAGGCAATATATAATATAACCAAGATGGACTTGAAAAATTTACCGGCATTCCGCTCATGATCGGATGCGTATACGCCTCTGGGTTCACGGTAACATTTGTGCTCGAGGTGTGTCCATAATGGCTTTTATATGGAGCGCCAAGCACGTCAATTCCGAATTTGGTGTTCCATGGCGCAAGCGGATGGCCTTCTGGATAACGAAATGCATGTGTGCTGGTGCGAAGTCCGATTACCGGCTTACCTTTCTCGATATAATTGCGGATATGGCGAAATTGCTCCTCGGGCAATGTCCGAAAACGCAGGAAGAAAACGGCCAAATCCGCATCTTCAAGCGCCTCCAGTCCAGGGATGTTGGAAGGGTTGGAAGGGTCGGGATAAGCAGTCAATACGGTTGTCCGCGCTCCGTACTGCTGCGCTTCCTTCGCTACCATAGGCAGGGTCAGTTCCGATTTGTATTCGTCTTCTCCAGCTATGAACACGATATGGAACGGTTTTAAAGCTTGGGTCTCTCTAGGCATCCTGCATGTCATCTCCTCGCTTATATCATGGTTTCGATGATATGGTCTGCCGTGCGAATAGCCAATGCAACAGTTGTTAACGTTGGATTGGAACCGCTGGTAAGATTCATGACGCTGTTATCTGCAACGTAGAGACCTGCTATCCCATGGACTCGCCCATAAGCATCGGTTACCGAAGTAGCAGGATCGTTGCCCATTCGGCAAGTTCCTGACGAATGATTGCCGGCTGGCCATAAGTTAGGCGGTTCTTGAAGTGTAAATTTCAGACTGGATATAAATTTTTTTGTAGCTTCAAACATTCTTTCAATGCGCTCCAAATCTCGGCTGTTGTATGAATATTGGACGTTCAATCGAGGAACGCCATATGGATCGAGTCTTCCAGGATCGAGAAAGACGCGGTTATCAGGTCTTGGTTCAAGAGTTCCGTAGGTTTGAAATCTAAAGTTAATCTCTTCAGCAAGCGGTTTCTCGGCAAATGGTTGAGCTAGTCCGGGCCCGAGAACGAGCAATTGTAATTCGCGTTCAGCCGAATCCGGAACATAAATCCGTGATGTCCCTAACACCTCGGGAAATTCGTCTCTTCTACTCTTTACATCAGCGGAAACAGTAGCATGTTCCCTGAGATATCTTCCAATGGCTTCGCCCGGAATGTTGGAATTCAACAAAATACGAGGCGTATTAAAGGTGCTTGCCGAAAGAATCACCGTTTTCGCCGATAACGTATACGTCTTCTTATCCGAGGTCATCACTTTAACTCCTGCGGCTCTTCCCCTTTCGGTAAGAACCTGTACGGCCGGAGTATTAACCGAGAGATCAATGGAGCGAACATTAATGGCATAGGCGAGGAAGTTAATGGAGCTGAACATAGGGTTGGAATGAACCTGTCCGTATTTCGTTGTTTCTATATCGAGTGCGATCGGCATCGTTTGCGCCTCGGGAAACCCGTTGGAGCGAGTACGATCAAGCAGTATTTGCTGAAGGGCGGAACCTCTCGTGTAGTTTGTTGTCACATTCATTACCTCTTCAGCGATTAAATAATAGGGCAAGATATCTTTATAAGTAATTGGCCACGTTATGAAATCCGACGGGTCAAAGCGGGGGCATTCCTTTCCCCAAAAGAGTGTTTGCCCGCCAAGAGCTATTAAGTCAATACCACCAGGGAGATCAGGATATCCAATGAATTCCACATTGCTGATCCACAGTTTAGACCACATTTCCCCATTTACAGTAGGAAGATTCTCTGCATGCGTTGGTAACAACAAATCCCCGGCTTCTACGACTCCGATCCGTTTGCCGTTTCTTCCCCATTGCTCGCATAATCGCCAAAGGGCGGCACCGCCCCCCGCCCCGGTGCCGACGATGATCACATCATAGTTGGTTTCCGACATTTTCTCGATCGGCGTGAGAGGAATCCATTGATCTTGGAATACAGTATTTTCACGATGCGGATTCAAAGAGAATTTTATAGTTTTATTTGAAATCGATTTATGATGCACTGTTTCACCACCTTTTAAATCTGGTTATTACACATGTGTATGTTATAAACAATGCGTATATGAAATTGTTCACTTCTATAAGAATGGCCAGGTCTTCTGTGCTGTTATACGGGAAGTTTTGCTTTATTAATATAGATATGCTGTTCCCCCTTAACAATCATGAAATATATAACAGACGCCCCTTATCGGGAACGCCTGTTTAATCATCATGATTCAACTTCCGCAGAGCGAAAATCGGCATAAATACAACTCCAGCAATGCTTTGAATGCAAATGAATATCGGTCTTGAAGGAAATAGAAAAACACCGCTTCGTTTGGTAAAGTGAAAGTACGACCAATCACTACCATACAGAAGAGGTGTCCTCTATATGATAGATCAAACACAGCCACTTGATCCACTACCTAAAGAGATTAAACCCGCATTCCAAGAACTGAGAGTACTGAAACACTAGAATGCTGCCGGCTTTAAGAAGAAATTTGGCTTTACTTGCACCTACCTGTTTCGCCTTGTATTCATTCTTCTGTTTCACCAAAAGAACTGGTTTCGTATGCTGGAAAGCAACAAAAGTGAATCGCTTCCCTGTAAAGATACTGTTTATCGGTTGGGTCATAATAGACTCCCATTTTCATGAAAACTACCTCCAGATTTATAACGAATTGTAAGCGAAAAGTAAAGGACGCTCTCCCGCCATCACTTGGGAAGCGTCCTTCATATTATGGGCAGATTGCGTTTGTCTCAATTCTTAAGTTCGATCGCCAGGCAGTTGACGTACGGCGTCGGACGCTTGTCCGGCAGCGAAACGATCAGAGCTCCGTACGGCTGTTCGAATGGAACTTCACCTGCTCCAAGCAACCGGACGGACTTCACTTGGTCTGCTGGCGTCAACGTACGAATGACGGCGCGACGATCTTCCGGCCACCGCATCTGGAAAGCGTACAGCGTATTTCCCTTCTGCGTGAAACGGAAGTCGCCGGCGTTCCAATCTACCCTGTCCTCCGTGAAATGGTCGATGACGACGCGGGAACGGCCTTCGCCCGATACGTGGAACGGCCTGGTGCCGTAAACACCTTCTCCGCAAACCTTGATCCATTTGGCCATCTCTTGCAGGATATACGTGCACTCGTCATCAATTGTACCGTCCGGCTTCTGCGGAATATTAAGGAGCAGGTTGCCGTTCTTGGCAATGATATCAACCAGAATTTCGATGACGTGCCCCGGTTTCTTGTATTCGGTTTTCACATGGTAGAACCAATCCCCGACACAAGTATCAGTCTGCCACGGGTCAAGCCTGATGTCCGGAGACTGGCTGCGCTCAATGTCAAGGATCCCGATGCGGTAAACGTCCTGCCTGCGGTCTTTCTGGTTATAAACTGCGCGATTCACCCCGCCATTTGCCGCTGCGCTGGTATTGTACAGGTGCGCAACCGCTTGCAGTCCGGCTGTGAACAGAGGATCATCCAGTGAAGCGTCTTTTCTATCCCATGCGCTGGCGAACGGCAGGCCGCCGTCGGAGTACAGCAGATCCGGCTGGTACAGATCGATGACTTCCTTGATGACGTCAAGCCAGCGCTGATGCCACCAAGGATTGGTTGTATACCATGGTCTCGGTTCGGACAGCAGATTTTCCGGATCATAATGCTCGCGGTTCGGCAAATACAAATCCTCGTATTCAGGGTCGTTACCATCATACGGGACGCCCGCATAAAGGCCTTCCTTATCTTGGCCCTTATTGAATTTAAACCAGCTGAACGTCGCTCCCAGATGCTCGGTCAAACCGAAAGGCAGTCCTCGGCGGGAAGCGGCGGCTTTCCATAGTGCTACTATATCTTTCTTCGGTCCCATGTTGACCGAATTCCAGCGGTGGATTTTCGAATCGTAGTTGAAGAAGTTGTCGTGGTGCATCGCCTGTGCAACGAAATACTTGGCGCCGGCAGCCACGTACAAGTCCATCAGTGATTCCGGATCGAAGTTTTCCGCTTTCCACAGCTGAACAATATCTTTGTAGCCGAATTTCGACGGATGTCCGTAATGGCGAATATGGTACCGGTATTGCTCGGAACCTTCGCAATACATGTTCCGAGCGTACCAGTCCCCGTACATCGGCACCGATTGTGCGCCCCAGTGCGACCATATTCCTAGCTTCGCGTCACGGAACCATTCTGGACACTCGAATTTCCTGAGCGATTCAAATGTGGGTTCGAAAAGACCCTTGGCGATTTGCGTTTTGACCATGCGTTCCAAGCCTCCTGTTTCTTGATTACATCCTTATCCCAGCATACACAAAAACGTAGAATCCTAACTTGCACTAGCAGAATTATCCAACATTATGCATCCTCTCTCATCTATTCCATAACACCAACTGCATGGAAACTGCCGAACCTACCAATTCATCACCGCTTTAATATTAGCAATCGGCTTGGCTGCAGCTTTGGTATTGGTTGCCTCCGTCGGATGCCAATCTGCAGCGAAGCCGTCTGCCGCCGATTGAACGTCAAACTTCATAGTGAGACGGACATGCATAAAGAAATGATTTGTTGGTGAATCGAAGCGACTTTTTCCTTGTGTACATCTTGATAGACTCCTTTTTTTAAAGTCTGTGTTTTTGAAAACGCTTTCCAATTGATTATATTACACTGCTTGATCATAAACCTTGATTTTCAGGCCATAAAATAACACGATATAGACATCGTTCAACCCTATTGTTGCTAATACTAAAGGAAGCTGCCGAACAAAATACAGAGCGTCGTATAAATATTGGAAAGCAAATAAAGTGAACCCTAAGCTTATCCCAACTTTGATAAAGAAAGAACCTCGAAATCTTGCTGGCGAGGTTCTTTCAATTTCATGTAATGTAATTAGATTAGCAGTTTATTCAAATCAAGTTCCTCAAGCTGCTGGAAGAGCTTATTATTTATTTCCTGACTGGTCATGGGGGACCGTAACGGTGACAGATGTTTCCTTAACATTCCCTGCACGATCTGCGGCTCTATAGTTAATCGTATAAACAAGAGGCTCCGTACCCTTAGCTTTTTTAGCCAGCAGCATGAATTCCGTATCGAATGTGCCGAAATCGGCCTGTTGAACCATGGATTCGTAGCTGTCGGCGGCGACGCTCGGCGTAATAGACAGCAGATCGACAGATTCCACCTGAGACAGCTCATCCTCCGTTTCAACGGTAGCTGTTACCTTAACCAGACGGTTGTTGGCCGGCCACAATGTTTCCTTATCCAGGACAACATTCAGGGTAGGAGCAACCGTATCAATGATCAAGCTTCTGTACGCCCACTCCGACCAGGCGCCCCGATTGTCCTTCGTGCGAACTCTGATCGACCAGTCTCCATCGGCCAATCCTTGCAACGTGTAGGATTCGGATGCACCTGTCAGTTCGCCGCTGTCTAGTTCGACCGTCTCCCAACCGTTACTGGAGGCTTGAACCTGATAGGCAGCTTGTACATCTGCATCGTCGGCGTCAAGGAACGTCCAGTCAAGCTGCGGACTGTTCAGATTGATCGCCTGACCATCCTGATACGAGGTGATCGAGGCGGTTGGAGCCGAATTCGTTTGGGACAACATCGCAACCAGGAAGGTCAGAGGCGAGTTGTAATTCAAGGCCTGCTCGTTGGTTTCCCAGTCGATGGAGGAAGAGTTGTAAGCCTTGGCGTTGAAGGTATAGATTTGTGTTCCAAAGTTATTCGGACCGCCAGGCATGTAACCGCTCGGCATCTCCAAGTTATAGTCTCCATTGTAAACTTCATGGATAGTTCTAGTCACTCGGCGCTCCCCGTGCCCGGTAATAAAGCTCAACTGAAGCGAGTTAATCCCAAGCAGATAGCCCAGATTGCTGGAGGCTACCTTCAGGTCGTCTTCATTATACAATCCCAGAAGGCGGCTGCCGATCGCGAGACCGACCGGAACGCCGGCATTATTGGAGTTCGCTCCCCAATAAAATCCATCCAGGGTGGAATTCCCCCACACCGATTTATTCCTATTGGCGTTGATGAGAATGTCACGCCATTGTACGAATTTATCGGTAAACCATGTCTTCACTGCGGCGTTCGGCTGCTCCCCCATCAAGTAATGATAGAATCCCATCCTTTGCAAGGAGCCGATATTGTGCGAGAACGTTTCATCCTCGAAAATAGAAGCGAAATTCAAGTAATTAGCGACGACGTAATCGTTATACACTTGCTCTCCGGTTGCCCGGTACAGCGTCGCTGCCGCATAGAAGCGGTCGTTCGCATCGCTGTTAGAGTTGTACGGACCATCCGGCTGCGGGATGAATTCCGGATGCTGCTCCAGATAGTTCCATCCGCGGAGAGCGGCGGCCTTCAGTGTCTCGGCATAACCCGTCAACCCCGGAACATCCTTCATGACGATATACGCATGAGCCAGGGCCCCAACTGCAGCAGCGGTGTGGTATGTCGGTATAAGTCTATTGCCTGCAGTTCCATCCATAATGAAGCGATTTGGCGCCTCATCCCGAATGACGTAAGCATAGAAGCCTCCTGTAGCCTCGTCCTGCATCTTGAGAATAAAATCAGTTTCAACCTTGATCTCGTCCAGCAGATCCGGGATACCGTTACCGCTTTCCGGGATATTCAACTGATTGTCATAGAATTGGCTCGGAAAGCTCTCGTATGCCCAGAGGAGATCAGAGATGGCTGTCGCTCCCACGGTGACGTATTTGCCCAAGTCGCCGGCATCCCACCATCCGCCTGAAACATCCTTCGTGACCGTCGGATTGGATTGGAACGGAAGGTTGTAGTCATCCTTGCGAGCGCCGGTCCTAGCGAAGATCCCTGCGTGTTCCGGTAACAGATCCACATTGGCGCGCTGGAAGTAAAAGAACTTCTGCACATCTTTCAAAAGAGTGCTATAGATGCCGTCGCCGATTTGGAATGCAACGGAAGGTTCAGCGGCCCCATCAACAGTCACCACATATTCGCCCGATGCGGTTAAGCCGGAGAAGTCCGCCTTCAGCACCTTCTCCCCGGAGGGTGCATCATACGCTGAGACCAAGGACAACGCGCCGGAGTAAGCGATGCTCATATCCGATGCATTTCTCACCTGAAAAGGAGTGCCGGGCATCGCGGTCAGCTCGTCGTAATAGCCGCTCACCAGAGCGTATTTCTCGCCGTTAATAGGATAACCGACCTGATTTACCTTGATCGGGGCATAACTTGCCGCCTTGTTCGGCGATTTGATGACAATATTGCTGAGCCAGAACGTTTTCGGATTGTTATCCCCGGTGAAGTTCAGCAACTGCACACTGGAACTACGGAAAATACTGTTGGAATCAAAGATATCCTTCAGCGGAACAGAATAATGTTTCCATTCTGTTGTAAGTTCTTCTCCTAACGGAATCGATGCAGTCACAGAGGTTTGAAGCGGATGCTGATCGTTATCCGTAAAAAACTCTCCGTTGACCAACCGTTCCGTGACGACATCAACAAATCCCACGGAGAAGGTTTCGCCGCCAACCGCTCCGACCGCATCGAACTCCAACGTGCCGTTCTCGTACGGGCTTAAATCGAAGGTTTGCCAACTGTTCAGGGTATAATTGGATCCCCAAAAGCTGTCGACAGCGATTTTCCTCGCTGCCTGGCCCATATACGTTTCATTCGTCGTCTGGCTGCCGTAATTCCACCCAAATCCATTGATCGCGAGCTCCTTCAGCTTGTTCCAGTCTGCGCCTCCGGGAGGCAGAAACGGATCGTTGTCATCAGCTGCAGCGGGAAGCGCGCACATCAGCAGAAGCGAAACGGACACAAATAAGGAAATGATTGATTTGGTGAATCCACTTGACTTTTTCCTTGTTTTCATCAAGCTAGTCTCCTTTTTTAATAGTTTTCTTTTATGAAAACGCATACAAATCGACCTTCTGAATGATTATATGACACAGTTTGACTATTAACCTTCATATTCAGGCCATAAAATAGCACGATAAAGACATGAAAAAACGGCGTACTTTTACGCAGCTTCCATTTAATACCATGCCAGGCGATTTGTGTTGCTACTCTGTTGAAGCCGGGCTTAGCTGAAAAAAAATTCCGCGAGCTTATTACGCTCACGGAATTTAGATGTTCACGCCGTTCATTCCTTGTTGATTACTTTTTCAAGGCCGCACCAACCGTTTTTTCGTAATTCTCCACTTGGAACTTAATAACATCGTCGTAGCCCAGACCTTTGGCTTTCGATACCATATCCTCTTTTAAGCTGGCAAACTCATTATCGTCCTTCGCGTACATCATCTTCCAGGAAAATTCCTTGATGACTTTGCCCACTTCGGCTTTCTTCTGCTTAATGTCGGAAGGTTCCTCCGTCCGAGCTTGCTCGCTAAAGTATGGAGGTTGCACGTCTACTTTGTTGTTCTTAACAACGTAGTCTCTCATCGTCAGTGCACCCATAGCGTCCCGCCAGCTCTTCGTGACCGGATTCGGATTTTTGTTCAGATAGGAGGTCCACATCGTGTAATCGTACGGTTCCCCGGTTTCCGGATTGATCATGGACAAATTAATCGTTCTGTTGTTGATTTGGTTTCCTCCGTCCTTGAACAGCCCGCCGCCGTATTCGGCAGGCATATCGACGGAGTTGGTAACCGCTTTATATCCGAATTCGGTTAGGGCCGGCTTGCCATCCTGGATATCCCACAGCAAGCCCTTCGGACCTAATTGGCTCTCCTGAACGCCCTCCGGCGAGAACAGCCAGTTCATGAATTGCATCACGCGCTCCGGATATTTTGTCTTCGAGCCAATGTACCAATGGTTTCCGCCATAAGGCGAGAATCCGACAGAAGACATTTGCTCTTCGGCGAATGGCACGAACGCAAAGCCTTTGCCTTCGTTTACGCGCTCCTCGGTGTTGTAGCCGTCGGTAAGCCAAGGGAATTGGGCGAATAGAATTTGTCCGTCACTATACTTATTGATCACGTCGGGAAACTTCTGCGTCAAAGAATCTGGATCGAGCAGCCCCATCTTATTCGCTTCAAAGAAGAATTTCAAACCTCTCATGTAGTAGCTGTCTTCGTCCAGCACGCCTTGCCATTTCGCTTCATCGGCCTTCGTCATCATCAGTTCGGCGTTATTGAAGCCATCCCCTTCATTATAGCCATAAAATTGGGCCATAACCTTGGGGTTCAGCGCCATCATCCCATCCCAGTCCGACCACAGTGAAAACCCGTACGTAGGCTTGCCGGAGTCGCTCTTTGGACTAAGCTCCTGCATTTGTTTGACAACGGTAAGGTAGTCTTCCAGCGTCTTGATTTCCGGGCTTCCCAGCTTCTGATATAAGTCCCAACGAAGCAGCGGACCAAACGTCATATTGGAGCCTTCGCTCGGGCCGCTGCCGCTGCCGATGTTACTGCCGACAGCGTAAATCGCCGTGCCGCCGCCGTACTGCTTGCTGATGGCTTCGAGCGACTGGCCGGCATATTTCTTAATGTCCTGGCCGTATTTGTCAAGCAGGCCGTCCTTGTTCCAATCCAGCAGCAAGCCGGCTTTGGTAGCATCCACTATATCGATTGCGACCGCGATGTCGCCCAAATCACCTGAGGCCATCATCGTAGCAGCTTTTTGCTGCCCGCCGGAAATAATGTTTAATTTGATGTTAAATTTATCCTTGATCAACTTTCCAAACCAACCCGGTTGCTCGCCGGTATAGTTGGCCAGGTTCGAGAATACATTCAGCGTGATCTCCGGTTGCTTCGAAGGATCGGTGCTTACTTCCGTCCCTGCGCTT
This sequence comes from Paenibacillus sp. J2L1-98, assembly GCF_056269405.1. NCBI lineage: Bacteria > Bacillati > Bacillota > Bacilli > Caryophanales > Paenibacillaceae > Paenibacillus > Paenibacillus sp. J2L1-98. The sequence goes on from NZ_JBWDNW010000001.1 coordinate 978,406, forward strand.
TTGCCCGAGTTGCTTTCTGTGTTGCTTCCAGCGGAGCCGCTGCACGCGGATAAGAATACAAGCATGGCGATAATCGCGACAGCAGCCGCTGTCCATTTGTTTCTTTTTGTCATGTGTTTGTTACCCTCCTTGTCATGTACCTGCAAAAACCTTCTCTTTAATTCCTGAGAATGCTGACTCCCATTTGATAAATTTTCATGCGTACAACGACCCGCCTCACCCCCATGCTAGAATTTCCCATTTAACCCTTAACAGCCCCGATCATGATTCCTTTGACAAAGAATCGTTGAAAGAACGGATAGACGAGCAATATCGGAATGACGACAACCATCGAAACCGTCGTCCGAATCGAAGTGGCCGTCTGAATATTGGCCAAATTTGTATTGGTAGCCCCGGACTGCAACAGAGTTGCCAGCGATGTCGCTCCGTTAAAATAGCGATACAGGATAAATTGCAGCGTAAACAGCTTCGAATCTGTGACCAGGAACAAAGTGTCCTGGAACGAGTTCCACTGTCCGATGGCCGTGAAGATGGCGATCGTGGCCAGAATCGGCGTGATCAAAGGTATAACAATCTTCCAGAAGATCGTCAAATTGCCGGCTCCGTCGAGTTGCGCCGATTCCTGCAAGGAAATCGGCGTCGACTCGACAAACGTTTTGACAAGGATAATAAAGAACGGCGAGACGATCCCAGGCACAACATAGGCCAGGAAATTGTTGATGAGGCCAAGCTTAAGCATGACCAGGAACCATGGAATCAAACCGGCATTAAAGTACATTGTGGCGATGAGGAATCGGTACCAAAACTTGCGCCCCCACATTGTAGGTTTCGAAAACAAGTAACCAAGAAAACCCGAAGCGGCCACGGTCAGCACCGTGCCGATCAAAGTGCGACCAAAGGATACAAGCGTGGCTTGGCTCAGCCCTGGAATCTTGAACACTTGTATATAGTTGTTGAAATGCATCTCTTTGGGGTAGAACATAACGAGTCCTCTACTGCTCAAGTCGTTGCTGCTGATTGTATTGATGAACAAATAATAGAACGGAAAGAAACAAGCCAAAGTAAATAAGGCAAACAGCGTATAGTTAATTACGTCAAAAATTGTAATCCTGTTATTATTCCCCATGTCGGTTCTCCTCCTCGGTTGACTCAGATAACGCCTTCGCCGCGAACCAGCTTTGACAGGCTGTTGGCTACAAACAGCAAGATCAAGCTGACAATCGATTTCAGAATACTGACCGCTGTCGCGAACCCGAAGTTGTTGTTCACTACACCGACGTTGTACACATAAAGATCAAGCACCTCGATATGATTCATGTTTATCGCGTTCGAGAATACAAAATATTGCTCAAATCCATTATTGATAAAACCCGCGATTCCGAGTATGAGCAGCACGAAGAATGTCGGCATAATCCCTGGAACCGTCACGTGCCACATCAGACGGAATCGGCCTGCTCCGTCCACTCTCGCCGCCTCATACAATTCCGGATCGATGCCCGTAATCGCGGCAATGTACAAGATCGCTCCCCAGCCGAGTCCTTTCCATACCCCCCACAAAGTCATAGACAGCCAGGTGTGGTTGTCCGATGCGAGAATATTCAGCGGCCGTTCAATTAGGCCCATGTTCATGAGCAAATTGTTCAAGAAGCCATTGTCAACAGAAAACAACATGAAGGCGAAGGAGTACACCAGTACCCAACTGATAAAGTTCGGCAAAGTAGTGAGCGTCTGCACGATTTTCTTAAATGAACTGTTCTTTATTTCCATCAAGAATATCGCGAAGATAACCGGAAGAACCGAAGTCAGAATGCCAAGCGCACTGATCGCGAACGTGTTTCGCAAGACTCTGAGAACTTCCTCCATCTGGTACGGATTTGACACCAACGATGTAAACCATTGCAGACCAACAAACTCGGTCTGGGATAATGGAATGCCAGGTCTATAATCATAGAAGGCATAGATCCAGCCATAAAGCGGCAAATAAGCGAACACAAAAACGAGTACCAGAAAAGGTAAAGCCATGAAGAATAATTGGTATTTTTCTTTAAACTGAAACCGCTTCATCGCAGCTGATGTATAAGCTTGACCATTCAGTTTCGCTCCCATATTGCTCCCCCCGCCCGATTGATTTGACATCTCAACAACAACTCCCTCTATGATTTTGTTTTAGTAGTCCTCATCGAATGACAAAGAAGGATCGCTGTCTGGCTGCGCGACACGGATCTGTCCAGTAGCCGCGGGCTGCTTTGGCGAACGAAAAAGCAGCCGCCTTCGGCGCATACATTCGTTGTCATGTTATAGAACCAGTCGTCGTGATAGCGATGTCGGAGCGAAGATGCCTCCTGGACTCGGGACATTCGCTAACGGCAGCAGTCTCTCCGTGGTAAGACAATGTCCGATCTGGCGCCAATGAACAAGATCCTTGCTGTAAATGAGTGGAACCATCAAGAGCTCGTCACCAGATAACAGCCTTTCACGCCCCCGGCAAATGCTCGGGTTGGGATAAAATCCGGGAATAACCGGGGGGGATTTGCGCCTAAACCATCAATGAAAGTAGCGCCACCGAACTTGAAACCGCTTACTTTTTTTCAAACTCGAATTTATTGTCTCGTAGTCGGCCTTCATTCTAAACCCCCATATTCGCCGTGCTGACAATTCTACTCACACTCCCGATTTCTTGAATTTCTCCTTCAATACGGATTATATACGATGTTATAACACTAAACCTTGAATTTCAGGACAAAAAGTAGCATGATATAGACTTCCATCTACTCATCGACTTGGGGGGGATACGAATGAGCATTAAAACAATATCCTTAATTTTCAATCCATGGATAAGCACAAAACCGCCCCCTGCACGAAAGTACAGGGGGCGCATGGAAATTCCCGCTTGCTATAGCAAACTGAAGCCGGTGACTGAAACTCACTCTTTCGATAACTCTGATGCGCTACGACATCCCAGCTTTACATGAATCATTTCATTTATCAGAAGATCCAGCTCCTGACTCTTACTTATTACATCGGGATCAAGGAAATTATACTGATGTAATAAAGCTAATTGATATAATGACTTACGCAAGATTTCAATATCATTCTTACTCAGTCCCCCCTCCTCCTTTCTGAAGAGATGAGAGAGTGATGGTCCTCATCCTTGTACCACATCCGGAAACCGCCGTCCGGCAACGGTAGCACAAGCATCAACAGGCTTGAAGGGCCGATCATGCATCCGCCAAGCGACGTCCAGCATGTGGCGCCAAGATTCGGGGTTGCCCGCAGCGTTCAGTGATTAATCGATCTCGCTAGAAGCAAGAGCTCTGGTACAAATGCGGAAGCAGTCCTTAAGGACGACCGATCGGAGATAGAATATTATATTTTTCCTATGAGATATTCTTGTTTTCCGTCCCGTAAAAATACCGGAATCGTGTTTAGAGGAGCTTCAACATAAATGGTTTGTCCGCCTGCGAAGATACTTCCTGTACGTGCATCCGTCCAATTTGAACCTTCAGGCAAATATACCTCTCTTGATTCAGCGCCTTCATAAAGGATTGGGGCAACCAACAGATCCGGACCATACAGGTATTCGTCTTTAATATCCCAGACCTTATCGTCATTCTGGAATTCATAGAAGAGCGGCCTCATAACCGGCGCACCTTTCTCATGGGCTTCCTTCATCAACTCACGGGTATAATCCCTTAAGGCTTCCCGCAGTTCCATATATTTAACCAATATATCGTAAGCCTCGTCCCCAAAGCTCCATACCTCGTTGTTTCCGCCTGTATTTAATGCTTTGCTGCCGTCTTTTCTGAATACTTCCTTGCCTCCCCTGCGATCGCCATGCAATCTCATAACAGGACAGAAAGCCCCCCATTGGAACCATCTGATTAGCAATTCACGGAATTTGGGATCGTCCGGGTTACCTCCTGAAAAGCCTCCGATATCCGTCGTCCACCAAGGGATCCCCGCCATCCCCATATGAAGGCCTGCAACGATTTGTTTTCTGAAATCCTCAAAAGAAGAGTGAATATCTCCCGACCACACTAATGCGCCGTATCGTTGGCTGCCTGCCCAAGCGCAGCGAACCGTGTTTACGATTTTGTCCTGTCCTTCCGCCTGCATTCCGTCATAAAAGGTTTTGGAATAGCGCTGCGGATATATATTTCCGATTTGAACATTAGGTCCCATTGCGTAGCGATAATTATCAAAATCATACACATCGTATTCAGGTTCTGCTTCATCCAGCCAGAAGATGTTGATTCCATAATCATAATAATTCTTTTTGCATTTTGACCATACATACTCCCTGGCTTTAGGGTTTGTAGCATCAAAATAAATACTGGAAGGGAACCAATCCATCATGGCAACTTGGACTCCCCTTTCAGCTTTAATCAAATAACCCTTTTGGCGCATTTCTTCAAAATTTTCGCTATAGCGGTCAACCTGAGGCCAAACCGAAACCATCAATTCGATTCCCATGGATTTCAGCTCATCCACCATTGCCTTCGGATCAGGGAAAAATTCTTCCTCAAATCTAAAGTCCCCCTGTTTGGGCCAGTGGAAAAAGTCAACTACGATTACATCGATCGGCAGCTTTCTTTTCTTATATTCCCTCGCAACCTTGAGCAGCTGTTCCTGATTATAATATCTTAATTTGCACTGCCAGAAGCCAAGTCCATATTCAGGCATCATGGGAACGGTACCAACCGCTTTTCCGTACGCGGCTTCGATTTCTGCCGGTGAATCGCCTGCCGTTATCCAATAATCCAGCTGTTTTGTGCTTTCTGCAACCCATTCGGTTCTATTATTCGCGAAGTTAACTTTTCCGATCGCCGGATTATGCCATAAGAAGCCATACCCTTTGCTGGAATACAAAAACGGAACACTGGCTTGGGAATTACGATGAGCCAATTCGAGCGCGGAGCCTTTCAAATCAAAGGTTTCTTGTTGGTATTGACCCATTCCGTAGATTCTTTCACCATCATTTCCTGCAAAGGAAACCGTTAATTGATGATCCCCTCCGATAATCGATTTGAATGCTCTTGCCCGAAGCTTTAAAGCTCCGCCAGCGCCTATTTCTTGAAGCAATAATTCTCCTTTTTCATTATAAAAAGAAATTCGTCCCGGAGTATCCCACCTCGAATGTCTGACCACCGCCTTTATCTTACCGTTTTGAATGGAAGCCATTTCAGCTTCATCATCGATCTCAATTGCAGCTTCCGCATCGCCATTAACAGGCAGTAAGGCATAGTCCGTATCCAGTATTTCACCCATCATTTGGGAGCGGATACGCAAACTGTTTTCACCCCAAGCTTCAATTTGCAAGGTTTCTCCGTTATACTCAAAAATCAGCTTCCCATTCTCGGCTGTAAAAAAATTCATAATTATCCCCTTCCGCAAATGCGTTAAAGTCCAATTGTATTGCTTATTAAATTCCGCGCTTCATTCTCGAAGCAAGAGGAGCTTGTCCCATCGGGGAGACAGGAATGATGAACGGATTTCCCTCAAACGGTCAATAAGACGTAACGCTTTCCGCTTTCTACATGGAACCCGATCCATCCATTCGCATCTTGAACATATTGAACCTCTTCACCATCCTGCGTAATCCTGACCTTCCGCTTGGCAAGAACTTGGCAAGTCTGCGTTATGGAAACTTCGATTTCCGCCTTTAACAACGCGCCGTTGTTCCATTCCAAATCGACTTCATAGCCCCCTCGGCCCCGCAACCCTTTGACAAACCCGTCTCTCCAGGAATCAGGCAACGCCGGCAGAAGTTCCAAGTATCCCTGATGGGATTGCAGCAACATCTCTGCGACCCCCGCCGTGGCCGCAAAGTTACCGTCGATTTGGAAGGGAGGATGTGCGTCGAACAGATTGGCATATACGCCGCCTCTGTCATGATTGATCGGTTCGTCGCTCTTCACGAGAGTAAGCAAATTCGAGATCAATCGTTCTGCGCGATTGCCGTCCTTGAATCTTGCCCATAAGCCGATTTTCCAGCCAAGGCTCCATCCTGTCCCCTCGTTTCCTCTAATTTCAAGCGATTTTTTCGCCGCTTGGAACAGATCGGGAGCAGACCGCTCAGTAATGAGCCGTCCCGGATAAACCCCGACAAGATGAGAGACGTGACGATGATGAACATCCTCATCTTCGAAATCCTCGGACCATTCTTGCAATTGACCGTACTTGCCGATTTGGAGAGGCAACAGCCTTTGCTTCCTCTCTGCCAGCGTCATAGCAAAATCTTCATCGACCTTCATGCATTCCGCCGCTTTGATGCAGTTGTCGAATAATTCGCCGATCAGTGAGAGATCCATGGTCGTCGCCGTGCTTACGGCTCGATGCTTATCGCCAACCCGGAATTTATGCTCGGGAGAGGTCGAAGGCGAAGTAATAAAATAACCATCCTGATCTTCAATAAGCCAGTCCAAGCAGAACAACGCCGCTTCCTTCATGATCGGGTACGCTGTATGCCGCAAATAAGCTTCGTCCCCGCTGAACGCGTAATGCTCCCACAGATGCTGAGTCAACCATACGCCGCCCATCGGCCAGAACGCCCAAACAGGGTCTCCATCCCCGAAATCGCCTACTGGCGCCGTTTGTCCCCACAAATCCGAATTATGGTGCGCAACCCATCCCCGTGCGCCATAGTTCGTTTCCGCCGTCTTCTTGCCGTTAACGGCCAGTCTGCCGATGAAATCGATCAGCGGCTCGTGCAGCTCCGCCATATTGCACGTTTCCGCAGGCCAATAATTCATTTCCGCGTTAATATTTAGCGTGTAATTACTGCTCCATGGCGCCCTCGTTTCTTCATTCCATATGCCTTGAAGATTGGCCGGACTGGTTCCCGGGCGCGAACTGGCCATCAACAAGTAACGTCCATAATGGAACAATAGCTCTACCAGGCCTGGATCGCTGCTGCCGTATTCGGCAATGCGCCGATCCGTAGGCATATCTGCGGGAGCCTTGCTTTCGCCCAGATGCAGGGCAACCCTGCCGAACAGATTGCCATGATCGTCCACATGACGGTTTCGAATATCCTTATATTCCTTCTCGCATATGGCCTGAATCGCTATTGCGGTCCATTGTCCCGGATCGCGTTCAGAGTTGCTCGCGCCGAGCCCAAAGTCAAAGCTTGTCGCCGCGCTGAAGTACAAGGTTGCGACAGTAGCACCGATGACTTGCAAGCCGTCCGCATCAACCCGCATCGTTCCGCCTTCATGTACGACCGCCAGGCGTCCATGGAATTCCAAGCCTTTCGACGTATTGGAATCGCCGTAACGCACGGGATCTTCCGCATCGCGGTAATTAGGCTCGACGTGCTCCGGCGCTGCGCCGGAAATCGTAAAGTGATCGCCATCCGCTTTCGATGTATATCGGAGCGGACTGTCCAGCTTTGCCCGAAAGCTAAGGAAACCCTCCTTGCCCGCCGTTAATCGCACGACAATCGCCTGATCGGGATGAGTCGCGAATATTTCACGGGTAAATTGAACACCGCCGACGTTATAGGCTACCGTCGCAATGCCGGTAGAGAGATCAAGCTTTCGGCTATACCCCCGGCGGCTTAGCTGACCGTGATCCATCACAATGTGCAAATCGCCGAAAGGCAAATAAGATTGCGTATAAGGTCCCAGCATTTCCTTGCAGAGCCGATCCGCTTCCTCGTACTTCTCTTGCGCGATAAGCTCCCGCACTTTCGGCAGCGCCGCTTTCGCCCCCGGATTATTCCAATCCCCGGGGTAACCTGACCATAGCGTATCTTCATTTAAAGCGATCCGTTCTTTCTCGATACCCCCGAAGACCATCGCGCCTAGCCTGCCGTTTCCGACGGGAAGCGCTTCTACCCAATAGACGGCTGGGGAATGAAACTGAATTTGCATTTGGATTTCATGTCCTCCCTTTTAATATGAATGCATTTCTATCAATCTTCCGCTCCAAGATTTAACTCAAATTCCTTGTCGCGGTCACAGCACAGAACACCGTCCACAACTTCCAGCTTAGCAACCTGAATGGACGAACGGCGCATTTCATAGCCCGAATCTTCGTTATGCCCATTAACACGGCCAGGGTGAGTGAAATAAAAGATATATCCCTCTTCCCCTTGTACGACCACATCTGCGTGAAGGCCGATCGTCCCGTCATCCTCACGTTTGCCAGGCTGGTCGAGAATGATGCCGTTTCGTTCCCACGTCTGAAGATCATCGGAACGGTACACGCCCTGCCCGTGCCACTCGTCCGTAATCATCCAATAATAGCCGCCCAAGCGGAACACGTTCGGTCCTTCCTGGGAACGCTCGGTAATGACCGGCCCCGCTACCTGCCAGTGGTAGAGATCGCTGCTATCTGCTGCATACATATGAGAGTGATGGCCCTCATCCTTGTACCACATCCGGAAGCGGCCGTCCGGCATCTGGTACACGCATGCATCAATAACATTTCCCGAGCTCAAGCCGAGCTTGGAAACTAAGCGCCATTCCAGCAAATTCGGGCTGGTATAATGCAGCATGTCCCTCGGATGCCCCCAATGATCGGGTACTCCTTGAATATAACTAACGTACATATGATACAATCCGTCGTGCCAGATGATCTCCGGCGCCCAGAACGTATTTCTTCCCCATACAAAATCCAGCCCCTGCAGTACGCCGCGGTATACCCACTCCTTGCCGCCGTCGCGGGAAACCGCCACGCCGAGGTCGGTTCCATGAACCCACGCATAGCCCCTTCCCTCTGCGGTCGCTCGGCGGTTCGTATAGATCATCCACCATTCCTTGGTCTGACGATTCCAAATGACTACAGGATCTGCTGCTCCGTCATAGATTGGGTCTCTAAACAATGGCGATCTCATTCATTCTCCACTCCCATAGAAAGTATGTTCGAACTTCATGTACGCTTACAATGCTCCTGACGACCTCATAACAAAATTGGTCTACATCGATATAACCCTGTTCACGCTCGCAGTTATAGCTATATAACCCGATTCGATCGCCCCTATAATTCCCCCATCCCAGCTGATACGCGTCTCCAAAGCCCGTAAAATGTACCCCATCGACGCTATATTCGAAACGGTTGATCCCGTCTATGTTCCACACAGACCTTACCCAAAGGGTGGAACCCGTTAATTCCGGGCCCCATTCTACGGTACCCGAATTGTTAAACTTCAGAACCTTTGTCCCATTCTGTTGTTGAACGCCAATCGTGCAATAGGTTTGTGCAAAATGGCAAAGCCCCGCTTCTTGCCCGTCCGCCATGCCGTTGATTTCTATTGTTACGGTTGCCGCATTGTGAACGGTTCTAAACGCTCTTTGTGTAATGATGTTGCAGACGGTAAAAAAGTTGTCCTTGTCAATGGGTTGGCATGCGTGCAGACGCAAATAGCCGGGCCGGGCCGTTAACGACCATTTGTCGGCTCTCGGCTGATGGTTCCATTCCCAATACGGCTCAAGTACCGCTCGGTCAAAATCGTCATTTGTAGAAAGAACTGTCACGTGATGTCCGTTTATGGGCTTCCTCCCTCCCCATACCATCTCCCCGATTCCGTCGCCGTCCGTATCGTTTCCGATGATCGGCCATCCGTCAACCCATGTTACGGGCAGCAAGTGAAGCGTTCTCCCTTCGTAATACCCTCCCGTTCCTTGATGACTAATGAAATACCACTCCCCGGAAACCGTCTGGACAAGTCCGCCTTGATTCGGCTCCCGGTCTACATCCATGCCGTGCGTATGGATAATTTCCTTTTCCTCATAAGGCCCATAAATATGTTCGGACCTTAACATCATGACGACTCTGACTTCAACGCCTTCCTTACAGCGAACCTCGCTGTGGAAAAAATAATAGGTTCCATTTATTTTGTAGAGCTTATTGGCTTCGCTCCCTTTGTATTGATGGATAATCGTATCGCTGTCATGCAACAGCTCTTTGCCGTCTTCACTAAGTTTAATTAAATGGATATTATAGTTATCGGCAAAATTAGTGGCAACCAGGTAGCCTTGTCCGTCATCGTCCCAGAATGGACAGCAATCGTCCCAGCCGGTGACCTGCCAAACCCGATGAAGCGGCTCCCAAGGTCCCGCAGGATCGGAAGCCGTGCTCATAAACAATCCTTCATCGGGCGTGAAAAAATATACCCAAAATTTATCCTCGTGGAATCGGATGGCACCTGCCCAGACGCCTCTGCCGTAACGGTTCATTCGATCGTAATTGTATTCCGGACCGATGCTTATCAAATCTTGCACTACATGCCCGATCATGCTCCAATTCACAAGATCTTTGGAATGCAGCACCGCCATCCCCGGAGAGCAATGCAAAGTAGAGGAGATGCAGTAATAATCATCCCCGACTCGAATGACATCCGGATCGCTATAATCGCCAGGCAAGACAGGATTGATATAGGTGCCGTCCCCCTGGTCTCCCCAGGACCCCTTCTGCGATAATAGATAGTAGTTATCCTCCATAACACCGTAATCCTTTCCATTCTAAATTTGGCTTTTAACAAGATGATCATGCATGACGGAAAGTCCGGAACATGACGTTCATGTTCCGGACTTCCGCTGGCTCATTCACTGACGCTGCAATCTACTCGTTCATCACAGCCGATACTTCCTGATCGGTTAAAGCAACGTTATAGATGCGGAAGTCGTCCACACGTCCGTCGATATAAGGATTGGAGGAAGATTCCGAGCGGCCAATCCACCGCGAACGCCCGGTATGTCAGGATTACGGTTACCGGACTGCCAAGCGGCGCTAATTTCGCCAAAATTTTTATCCATCATTTCAGCTCCTTTTACATAAGATCCCTAGTTACATGCCGGGCTCCTGTGCAAGAAGCCCGGCAACTATAACTTGGCGGCAATTAAAAATTACTTAATGCCTATCTTGGCTGCCTCTTCGTTAACTTCTTTGATCGCTTCCGGAACGCCTTTGGCGTCGTATCCCTTGACGATTTCTTTCCACTGGGCGATCGGATCTCCTTTGCCCAAAATGACTTTAAAGATGTCATCAATAATATTTGGGTCTAGAGCCGTAAACTTATTTTTGGCTGGAGTCGATATCGCATTGAATTTAGAGTTGAAAGGCATCTGCGTATCTTCTTGTTTATATTGATTGAATGTATCAATCTCCAGCTTCAGCAGTGCCGCAACCTCAGGATCGGAGCTCACTACTTTTTTGCCCTTATACAGGAGGGTATCCCATGCGGCAAGCCAAACCAGTTTGGACGTGATCGGATATTTGTTAGCAAGCGTTTCATCTTGTTTGAGCAGGGAAACGTATTTTCCATTTTCCACTTTGTAATCGACATTCTCGATTCCGTTAATGCCCAGGACTCTGTATTCATCAGACAGCATGTAATCCATCACTTGAAGCGCTCGTTTGAATTTCTCGTCGCTGAGCGTACCTGGGAAAAACGTATTGGACCAGAAAGGAGCACCAGCCATCGTATAACGTTTGCCATCAGCCGCAGGCCAAATATTCATAAAACCGATTGCTTTGGAAGCGCTAACGCCCGGGTTCGCTTTTTTGAACATGGCTACTTGATCATCGCCCCCAACATTACCATAAAGCGCAAAGCTTTGGCCGGACAAGAACTTGTTCGTGCCGTCGGCGTCTTTCTGAATCGCAAAGTCCTTGTCAAGAACACCTTCCGTATAGAGCGTACGAAGCTGCTGGATACCGGTATAGGCTCTCTCCGACGTAAAGGCAGGAATCCACTTGCCGTTCTCTTGAGTCCAGTTATTGCTGTACACCATTTCAGGGAAGCTTCCCAGGAATTGCGTTAACAGGTAACCTTTCGAGTTAATCGTCAAGCCGGCGATTCCAGGGTGCTGCTTCATGACGGCTTTGGTCATAGCCAGGAACTCCTCAAAGCTTTGCGGCTCCTTTGTAAATCCGGCTTGCTCCGCCCAATCCTTCCGATAACGGATTGGTCTGCCTAATCTGGCGTCGCCGATATCCTCGTTGCTAAAGCGCGGGATCGAATAAAATTTCCCATCCACCTTGAGCGGTTGCACAGACTCATTGGACATGATTTTTTGCAGATTCGGATATGGGCTCAAATCGTCAGGGAGCGGTTTGAGAACGCCTTGCTTGGCCCAGGTTTGGTACATCCCCATATCAATCTCGTTTGCGAACATATCGGGAAGCTGCTTGGACGCGGCCCATACTTTCGCTTTCTCCTGCCAGTCGTTCCAGGTAATATTAACCGGTTTGATCGTGACGTTGAATTTCTTGGTCAAATCGTTGTAAACGGTGTCATTCTTTGCATTCGGAGCGTCAAAGCCCGTTTGGATGTCCCATACGGCAACGCTCAGCTCCAGTGGCTTGCTCAAATCGTCCGCGCTTTGTGTCGTGTTAGCCGCTTGGCCCGGGGATGTATTTGGAGACTGATCCTCCCCTTTGCCGCAGCCAGATAACACAGTCACTAGGGCAAGAAGCAGCGCCGCCCCAACCTTTACTCTTTGTTTCAACTTCATCCTGCAAACCCTCCTTATTGTTTTGAAACCTGAATATATATAACAACGGCCGAAGCCATTATTATCATTCCTTCACGGAACCCATCATGATCCCCGCATTAAAGTATCTCTGCACGAAGGGATAAATCATCAGGATCGGAACAGCGGAGACGATGATCATCGCCGACTTTACCGATTCGGTATACACGTTCCGAGTTTGTGCGGCCAACTGTGCACCCATCGAACTATTCATGACCTGACTCAGATTAGTGATAGCATCTCTTAGCACAAGCTGCATCGGGTGCAGGCTGGTATCGTTAATAAACAGCATCGGAAGCCACCATTCATTCCATCGGTCAACCGCATAAAACAATGACATGGTAGCCATAATCGGCAGTGAAACAGGTACAATAATACGAATGAGTATAGTCAAATCGTTAGCCCCGTCGATTTTTGCTGATTCCTCAAGAGAAGGATTGACGGATCCGAAGAAGTTTTTCATCAGGATTAAGTTGAATGCGTTTACAGCCACAGGCAAAATCATGACAAGCAAACTATTCTGCAGGTGAAGACCCTGAATCGTCAAATAAAAGGGAATAAGGCCGCCTGAAAAAAACATCGTCAAGATGATGCCAAGAAAGATAAAATTGCGCCCGGGCATCGAGCTCTTGGATAACGCATAAGCTCCTGCCGTCGTGACCGCCAGACAGACCAATGTGCCCGATACGGTCACGATAACCGATATCAACAAGCCATTGACGACCCTCCCTTGATGAAAGATATACTGATACGAAGAAAAATCAATCGATCGGGGCCAAATCATAACCCCCCCTGCCCTCATGTCCAATACGGTAGACAAGGATTGAACAAGCGTTTGATAAAACGGGAATGCAGTCGCAATCGCGCCAAGCCCCAAGATGAGGGTGATAAGTGCATTAGATATCGAAAATCGCTTCAATAGAGGCCCTCCTCCTTAAAAACACGTTTCACAAAAAAGTTTGCCCCAAACAGAAGTAAGCAATTAATGGCCGATTTCAGCAAACCGACCGTTGTCGAGTAGCCGAACCCCGTAGCATCCACAAATGCGCTGCGGTATACGAACGTATCGAGAATATCGGCACGTTCATAAACGGCAGGGTTATACAAATTGAATATTTGGTCGAATCCGCCATTCATAATGTTGCCGACTGCCAATATAAGCAGAATGGCTGCCGTATTGCGAAGCACCGGCCATGTAATGGCTTTCATTTGCTGGTAACGGTTAGCCCCGTCAATGCCCGCCGCCTCGTAAAGCTCGGGGTTGATGCCCGCGATGGCCGCCAGATAAATAATGGATGACCAGCCTGCTTCTTTCCAAATACTCGACGTGAAAAGCAAGCCCAGAAAACTCCCGTTGTGCAACAGTATCGAATTTTTTTCAAATCCGAATAGCACCAAAATTTGATTAAGCACACCTTGATCGTTGAGAATATTCGTGATGATTCCGCTTAATACAACCCAGCTGATGAAATGCGGAAACGTAAATACGGTTTGATAGATCCGCTTTAGTCTTCCGAATCTCATTTCATTCAACAGGATCGCCAGCAGAATCGGAATCGGGAATTCGATAATCAAACGCCCGAAGCTGATGAGCATGGTGTTATTAAAAGCATGCTTGAAGTTCGGATCGCTCAGCACATCACGAAAGTTTTGAAAGTTGTTCCAGGGACTATCCATAATCCCCAGCATGTAATTGAAATCCTTAAAAGCAAGGACCACGCCGTACATGGGCACGTACGCAAAGATCAGAAAAAACAACACGGTTGGCAATATCATCAAATAGAAGTATTTATGCTTGACGACTTCCTGCCACTTGTGACGGTTGGCTTCTAATCCCGACTGCCTCCTGTACTTGAATTGACTTACAGAATTTTGCATTATCCCTCTCGCCTCCAAATCTTCTCTATGAGGAAAATTATAAAGCAAGCGCTTTCTTAAGGGTATGTCCCTCGATTAGTGGTTTTAATTTGTATTTCTAAAATAAATACATGTCGAATATTCTCTGAAAATGTCGAGAAAACTAACTCAAGGACAAGTTTTCGATAAGGAGTACAAAAAAAGGGCCCCTTTTCAAAAAGGAGCCGGATTGGAGTTATTCTGATTTTGATCGTAGCGATACCCTCGTGGCGGAACACCCATTATTTTTTTGAACATTTTACTGAAATAAAAATAATCCTTATACCCTACATGATCCGCGATCTCATTGATCGGGATGGAGGTCGTCCGGAGCAGCTCCGAAGCTCGGTTTATTCTAAGACCGGTTAAGTATTCGGTAAAGGTTTTATCCAGTTCTTTACGGAACAATTGCGAGATGTAATTCGGATTTAAGTTAAATTGTTTGCTTAAGCCCAGTATTGTAATGTCCTCGCCGAAGTGCTCGTTGATGTATTCCAGCATGTTAGAGAATGTACTGCTGCGTCCAGGTTGCATGAAAACCAGATGATGATGGTTGTGATCCTTCTCCACTTGGAACAATCGCTTTAAATCATCGATCATATCCCGAACATCTTCAAACTGCTCTGCCAATTGTTCAAAAGAATAGAGATATAACTCGTTCGATCCCATTCCCTTTCGGCTTAACTGCGAAATGCAATCGTTATACAACAACAGAGCATGCCGGATATTTAGATGGCCGCTCCGAAACATGGCCTGCAAAGAATCAAGCTGCGCAATAAACGCCTGGTCATCTCCTTCTGCCAGCATGGCAAATGCCGACTTCATGTCATTCGATTGCCATGACCCTTCCCATGCGAGAGCTTCGGCCAACGTGAAGTATTGATAAGCCTGTAGTTCTGCATCCTGGATGGCCTGCGCAAATCCCGCCGTATCGATACCCCGTTTGCTGAAACCGATTCCTTTCAAGAACGAATGGCCTTCAGAAGCAAAGGTGGCCATTAATTGATCCGCATCTCTGTCAGCCATCACGTATATAAACTTGCGATAACCGATGCGTACTATAAGGCATGGTATTTTCTCATAGATCGGCAGCTTGTCCCTTCTTACGGAAAGAATGATCCGCAAGCCGTCTTCTTCGGAGCCGGTAATGCCGGCCAACGCCAACTCATGCCGTAATCGATTGTGCGCTTCCGGCGTACCGGCCTCGATCAAATCAAGTATTTCCCCCTCAGGCAGCAATTGAGAGGCATCCAATTCCCGCTTGAGCTTCCTGAGATACCCTGTGATTTCCATTTCGTCAAAGGGTTTAAGGCAATACCCGAATATGCCGTTCTGGATCGCTTTTTGAGCGAGAGCGAATTCCGCCAGTCCGCTGACGATAAGAAATTTGGCGGATACGCCGGCATCGTCCAATCGTTTCTTCAGCTCCAGCCCGTTCATGCCGGGCATCCGGATATCGGAAAAAATTACATCCGGACGTATTCGTTTGATAGCTTCTACAGCCTCTTCACCGCTTAGCGCATAGCCCGCAACTTCATAGCCGCTGCCCTTCCAATCCACCGTCGCTTTCAGACTTTTAATAACCAGTTCCTCGTCGTCCACGAGAAAGACCTTATACATTACACTTCCCCCTTGGCCGGAATTTTAATCGTGACCGTCGTTCCGCCTTCGAGCTCGCTCGTCATCCCGATGCCGTATGTTTCTCCAAAGTTGATGCGGATTCGGTCATGCACATTTGCAAGTCCGATGCCGGATTCGGAATAGCCGTCAAGGCTACCGGCTGCCGATCGGTGGCGTTCAATCGAAGCGTTGATCTCCGCTAACTTGTCCGGACTTATTCCCGTACCGTTATCTTCGACGAATAGTAGCAGGTTCTCCCCGTCCCTATAACCTTTGATCCTGAGCACTCCGGTTCGCTCGAGCGGCTCGATGCCATGCTTGATGGCATTCTCCACGATGGGCTGCAGAATCATCTTAGGGACTAGACAGACGAGGCAATCCGAGCCTATGTCGTATTCCACTTGCAGCCGTTTGCCAAATCGGATTTGATGAATGAAGATATAGTTTTTTACAATAATCAATTCCTTATCCAAGGAAACCATATCGGGCCCCTTGATACTGTAACGGAAAAACAATGAAAGCGCTGTAGTCAGTTCGAATATTTGCGAAGAGCCCTCATCCGCGGCAAGCCCTTTGATCGACTCCAGGGTATTGTATAAGAAATGCGGATTGATTTGGCTTTGGAGAAAGCTGAGCTCCGCTCTCCGCTTAATCAATTCCGTCTCGTAGAGGACACGCTTGCTTTCCAGCAAACTGTCCGTCAAATCCTCAATTTCCGCGAGCATTTCATTAAAACGCGAAGCCATAATAATCATTTCCGCATAACCATCCACTTCGACTCGTTTGCTGAGATTTTTTCTCTCCCCGAGAGTTATTTCCCCCATCAGTCTCATTAACTTCTTCAAAGGCTGCAGAATGTTGTTGCTTACGTACAGAAGCGGTATGATCATCAGAACGAGTGCAATTGCAACCATGATAAGCTGCTCTTGACGGATCTTGTTGAGGCCTTGAAGAAGCACACGATTCGGCATTTTAATGACAATCTCGCCGTTCAAATCCGGAATGGCTTCCCTTTGAATCATATATTTATGCTTTTCATTCAACAATGTATCTTTAGGAATAGGCTCCCCCAGCTTGCTTGAATCATCATTCGTATAAAGGAGCCTTCCTTTACGATCCGTCATGTAAACGAAAGCTCCCTCGGGTAAATGCACAGGGTTGCCGTTGCCGAATAGCAATCGATTATTGATGACCAGCAGTAAAGTGCCAAGTTCATTTTTGCCTGCCTCAAAATCAGTTGTAGAGTAGATACGAGCTCCCGCCACCAATACCGGCGTTGAATTATAAGGCAAATCGATCATTTTCAGTCCCAAAAAATAATACAAGTTATTTCGCGGAATCTCCCTGGAAATAACCGTTAGTTGATCCGCATCGGCCCGGAGATTATAGACGGCGCCGTTTTTGTCGACCAGTGCGATATCCAGAATTCCCTCTTTCATCCCCGCCATATCTGACAAATAAGCTTTCAACTGGGTAAACAATTCAAACTTTTGGGTTGGATCTGCAGCACTTAAAAATTTTTGTACGGTTTTGTTGTAGGCAACCGTTTCAATACTTCTTTTATAATCATTACTATTCGAAGAAATGGACTGATTCAGCTGCGAGATAAGTCCATTGATATAATCGCTGTTATTCCTCTTTACAACATTGATGGCGCTTAAATAATTCGCAGCCATGATCAAAAGCATAACCGTAACAATTAATAAACCAAGTAAAGATAACTGAAGCATAATGGGAAGTTTCTTAAGATAGGACAGTTTCATATGACTTTCCCTTCGTTGAAAAATAATATTGTATTAATTATTGTCTCAAATTCATTACTTATTTAAAAGAGGCAAATAGTTGATGCATTCCTAGCCGCCAAAATTGCAGCCGCTTCGCACCCTAACATCTGTTAGTGTTTCTAGAGCAGCATAAAAAGAAGCCTCATCCTCATACACCAAGCCAAACGGACTAAATTCCTTTACAAGATGATAATGTTTTGATAGTTTCTCAGCTGACAGACGTACTCTGCGTAAAACACATAGTGTCGGGATTCGCATCAATCTTTTTATTCCATACGTTTGGCCGTAAAATAATCCATAATTCTGGTGCCTGTTTCTTGACTGAAAATCTTGGAGATTTAGAATTACGAAAAATGGGACCTCTTTTGCAACTCACAATACTATAGAGTTGAGAGGACTCGGACATCACGAACTAAACCATTCTTGTTGTAACACTGGAACTTCACACGACATTTTATTACTGGCTCGACGAACAGATATTTATCATTTTCGCTGGTATTTATATGCAGCAAATGCTTGGCGTGCTTCAGGTAGTGCAAGCTCACAAAAAGGGTAAAAACAGCCAATCCCGCTCTGCTCGGAATTGGCTGTTTTATTGCAGATTATTACATCAACGCAGCGGCGAAAGAGACGAGCAAATCGGCTTGCTCCGCCGTGATCGCTTTTCCGCTTTGCGTCTTCGCTTGGTTTACGAAAGCTCCCAGCTGCCCTTCCTTCGCCTTCGCGTTTCCACTGACAGCGGAAGCCTTGGCGGCATCCAACTTTTCTATCAAAGAGGCGGCGACATCCCCGTGCCCACTTTCCTCGAACCACATTCTGGTCAGACGAGCAAGGCTATCGTAGTCAACGGTGACGATGACCCTAATCGAGGCGTTCGTCGCATGACCCGCTTGATCGGAGGCGGACGCGCTAAACGTGTGCTCGCCGAGACCCAATTCATAAGCCGGCACTTTGATCAATTCACAAGTCGTCGTTGCAATCCCCGATAATTCGTCCGTTGCATCGCAGCCGATCGCGACGAGCTGGTCTACCGTAAATTCGGTACCGTCCGCAACGTCGAAGATAATGCTAGGCGCCGTCAAGTCGACCGACACGGACAACGACTTCGCTTCTTCCGCGTTACCCGCCCGATCGACGCTCCAGTAAGTTACCGTATGCACGCCTTCGGTTTCGATAACGGCTTGTCTCCCACTCGCGACGTCTTCGTCGTCCACTCGATAGTAGGTCGCTGCCACGCCGGAGATTTCATCGGCCGCGGCGAAATCAACGACGACAGGCGAACGGTACCAGTCGTTCTGCGCTTCCCCTTCCGCCGTTGCGGTCGTCTCCGGCGCCGCATCGTCGCTGCTATTCAGCGCGATATCCTCAGTATTGTACATGAAAATAAGTCTTTCGTTCGTTGAGATATTCGGTATATCTGCTATTTGCGACAGTTTTTTTGTTCCCAGCCGGAGTGTTAATACGGCACCACTCCCTGATCCGGCCGCGTGTTGATATACGATCCGATTGTCAAACTTGGGAGAAACCAGGAAGAAGGGAACTACCCCGCTGGAACGCAGAATAAACTTTTCATTTTCGCCTATCTCTGTGGCATCGGCTTTTATAACATTGTAACTCTCTACCGTATCATCCTTTACTGATAAATAGGTGTTTGTCTTGACCAGCCGTATCGAATATGTGCCGTCGTCGTTAGTGACCAACTGATAGAAAGGCGCGTCCTTTTTCATGACGCTGGTAACAAGCTCGCCGTTTTCATTAATATCATAGTAAGAGTTCAATGTCTCAGCGACCCTCTGACCGTCCACGATGCTCCAATTCCTCTGATATAAGGGCTCCCATCTGGTCCGCATCTGAAAATACGGCCCGCTTGAGTTCAGCGGCTCGCCGCTATAGTACGTCAGGGTGCCAAAGTTCAAATTGTCAAAATGCACCATTGCCTGCGGGCGCGAGGCCGCCGCCGCCCTCGTTGTCCATGTCATATCGATGCCGCCCACCTTGGTGTAGAGGGCAAGAGCCTGCTCAAAAACAGGCCTGAGCTCGCCTCTGTTAAGCCCGTTATTCTCCCTGTCAAACCCGGCTCCATAATATCCTCTGCTGGTATCGCCAAAAACGTTTGGCATCGCAACAAAGGGGACATCCTCACCGTAAAGCTCCTTCGAATACAGATTGTATTTCGCCGAATATTCGAAAGCTTTTGCCAGCCTGTTATCGTACAGGGAATACAAATCCACATCCTGATTGTAAGCGATCAGGCATATCTCGGCCATATATCCGATAGCCAGCATGGCATGAGCCTGATCACGACCGGTTTCCATATTCTGGCCTGTTTCGTTCACATAAGTGAAGATGGAGCCGTTCACATGAATGTCCTGATATAAGGCCATCGCGCGGTCAAAGATTTCCGTATTGTCACAAAGAACGCCTATCGAAATCATGCTGACTATGGCCGCTGCGTCCCAGTTGCCGTTGGCAAGCATGGGAGCAGCTGCGTCCTGGATCACCGGATATACCACGTTTAGCATCATATCCTGCAGCGCTTTGAAGTCAGCGTCGCTGTATCCGCTGTATCCGCCGTTGTAATACCTTATAATCTCAGCGGCGCTGGCATATTTGTAAGCGTTGATGCCGGCGCCCAAGATCCTGTCCCTACCATCTATCACTTTTAAGGCCTTCGCCCATTTCCCAAGTATGTCTGAGGCTCTTTCCGCGTATCTATAGTCTCCCGTGATCACCCACTGCAGGGCGTTGAAATACGCGGCATTGCCGCCCTTCTCAAAATAGCCGATGTTGCCGGAATCCGACGGGGCTCCTCCACGTCCGACATTCGAAAATACAGTACTCTCGTAATCGAAGCTCGATAAATCATAGGTAACGCTGTGCAGCAATCTCTGGTAATCAGAGTACCAGGGCTCAGCCTTCTCCTGAACACGAAGCTTCATTCTCTCCAGGTCTTTTATCGTATGCAAAATACCAGGATGGTTGAAAATTCGTACCTTCACATCCGCTATCGCTTGATAGCCGCTTCCGTTATATTCCACAGTATACTTGTGGATGCCGACGCTCAGGTCCGAAACCGTTACGCGTATCAAGCCGTCGGCATAAACAACGTCCGCGTCCGTCCCAACGACAATATAATTCTCAGGGTTCGTATCGCCGTTCACGGGACGCCAGAACAATTCAGCGTCGTCTCCAGATACCTCCTGACTTATCTCCAGCAGATCCCCGCCCGTTACCTCTTCAAAATAAAATCTGTATTCGGTATTCTGAGCGGCCGTTCCGGTGCTCTGCATGGAGTCGTCGGTCATTTTTACATTAATGCGGTTAAAGCCAGAGTCGTCTCTCATCATGGACAAATGCGACCAGATGCGGTAATAACCCGATTTCACATAATGGTCTACATAAAACCGCTCGTTCCAGCTTGGGATACTTGCCGACGCCTTGACTTCGAACGTCCTGTCGGTGCTGGTACCGCTTTGGGCGCCGCTCAGGATATTAAAGTAACGATGGGTATTGCTCAGGAACTCTTCAGCCGTAAAGTAATTCTGGATCGTAAGATATTTGTCATTGTCCAGGGATTTTATGGAATAAGCCGTCCTGGTGGCTCCAACCTCCGGTTCCTTATGTTCCACGGTGGCGAAATAGTCAAGGACATACAGCGCGAACGTGGAAGCCTCTGCGGCATTTGCCGTAAGCGACAGTTTTTCCGTGATGGGATCAACCTTAACATATTTGCCTTCCCCATTTTTCATTTTAAAAATCATTGACGCGGTCTTGCTGTTGTTAAAGTAATTCCCCATGTTCGGACCCGTAATCTTGGAAGCGAGCTCCGCAAGGTTGTTCATCGCCGTTTGCAACGATAAGAGGGCTTGGTCGACTTGGGCTTGCGTCGCACTGGCCCGACTTACTTCTTTTGCATTGTTGAGGGCACCCGCAAACACCTCCCAGCTAGCCGCCGTGTACTCGGCTCCAATTAGCTGATCCGCTTCGGCAATCAGCGCGCTGATCGCCGTCTTGTCGACGATACTATTGTTCACAATAGGATCACCAAGAGTGACGGCCAAGGATGGTCCAGAGTATCCCGATGTATTCCTTGAGGAATACATCTCGCTGGCAGCTACCGCATTTTCGTTCACACGAGTTGTCGTAAGATGTATACTGACTACTTTTCTTCCGTTACTCAACGCAAATCGGAAGATTGTGGACAAGTCAATGGAAAGGTTTTCTTCACCGGTTGACGTGACGTTTTGGGTTACAACCGGCGATTCAGCTATATCGTTTGGGCGGGTATTATATGTGAGATTGTTTACCGTCCACTCGGCGCCAGAGTTTCTCAGGGTCGGTTCGCTTTCAGTAAATACCAACTCGTTTGGCGCATGCGTTTTTCTGAAGCTCAAAATCATTTTCATCTCGTCAATATTATAACGATTAGTTTCGATGGAGGATAAATCAAAGTTGAGATAAGTATGCCGGAATTTCCCGTAAATTAATTTATTTGCGTTTAAATTTATCCCCAAGCTGTCTGCCTGCGTGCCGAAATTAGACACAAATGCGTCCTGCACCGCCGGGAAGGATGCTGTCCCAGCCGCCGCCGCAACAATCGCTGTTGATCCCAGGAAAAGGGTATATAACTGCATACATATAATTGGTACACATAACAGTAACGATAAGACCTGTTTCAAATGCTTTTTCATGATCGCTCTCCTTTCTGAAAAACACAATTCTATGGCTTCTTTTCCAATGTAAGCCACAATCTCTGTCTACATACAAAATGTAACCGCTACCAAAATAAGACGTAACCGTGGCCTGAAACACGGCTTAACTCCTTCAGATCGACGGTTGCTCCAACGGGCCGCAGGCGTCTTTCTAAAGATAAGCTGGTCGAAGGGGGCGATGCGAGTGGATTCTACTGCTCAGGGAATTTTTCCAATCCCATCGTTCCGTCTGCCTGCAAAGTGATGTCCGACATCATCTCCTTTCTATCTGTTTAGTGAGACATCCACAAAACGCATTGGTATCGTGGAACACAATCCGCCAGGGGCTTTTGTGTTCAGCAAGACCTCAACAAACTTTATAATATCGATGTGAGGAAGCAATTCATATGCTCTTTTTTAAGAATAAAGTCAGTTTTATTTAGAATTGAGACTCCAAGGCTTTAGCGCATAAAGGCCACCGAACCCATGACGCGATACCCTTGAATAAACCGACATCAACCGCAGTGCTCTTGCGTGTCCGACCGTGATTCCAGTCTCTTTATATGTCACCGAAATACCGAAAATTCGTCTTGGGAACAGCTGACCTTTAACCGCGAAAAACGTTGAAGATAGGTAAGCGTCAAATAGCCCACACCTATTCAAAGGATGTGGGCTTAACTATGCTGAAATCAGGATTTAAACACGCGAACACGCGACAGGTCAGCGGAATCTTCGGCGACCACGGCAGCAGATCGTGCCGGATCATGCTCATCTTTTATATAAAACTAACAGGTACGTGAATAGAAATATCGGAGCTTCCAGCGATTCCTGCTTCGCAGCTTGCCAAAGTGAGATAGGACAGCCACTATGCGTTGCCTTCTTTGTCCGTGCCAATCGGATCTTGAAGCGAAACGTCCTTCCGGGTTTTCTTAAGTAACCTTAAATGCATAAGTATTTCATTCTCGATACAACGAGCCGCGAATGTCGCTGCGCGACGACCTACCTCTTCTACCTGATGATAGAATCATTAATATATCGTATGAGATAGGCTACAAGTTGGAGCCGCGGTCACTGGGTAATCAATCTTTGAATCATCACACAGCCCCCAAATATTTAATTGATGCCATCTCTACTGTTGTAACAAGCGAAGAGCCTTTTTATTTGAATAACGAAACTTAACCACAAAAAAGATCTACTGCATACCTGCTGAACACATTCATTGAGCGAATGAGGTTTTTTATTATCAATATTGCCTCTGATCACCTTTACAAAGGTTTTATCCTCACCCTCGACAATAGGACCAAAAAGTTCAATGCATGATAAACCATGCAATATCCCATCTTCTTAGGTTAGTGTCATCTTATTTCATGAGATCCTAGAAATAAAATCAATAATAGCCCGGTTAAACGATTCCGGCTGCTCCATGTTAGAGAAATGACCCGCCTCAGGCAAATAAGCGGCTTCCGCTTCAGGAATCATATCAAGAAGCCTCTTCGAGGATTGCCTGCTACCCTCAGAGTCCATTTCCCCAATGACTACTAGCAAGGGGAGACTTAAGTCGCGCTTCTCCAAAAGTTTTATGATCGGAGGACCAACTAGCGGCCTGTATCTCTCATAGAGAGGCTGCCAAACCGCCCATTCACCTACCATTCTTCTTAACTCCGGCTCGATTCCTTCTTTATTTGAGCCGCTGTGTCCAAGCTGAAGGGTGATCCATTCCTCCTTGAAAGCAGGCACATCCAGCACTCTAGCTTCATTCCGTTCCGTATCGCCGTCGCTTTCTTCTTCCGGCCAATGCTCATCTCCACCTACATAAAGCCCTGAGCCGGCGCAAGCGGCCGAAAGAACACGTTCCGGGTATTTCGCATATATGTCCAGCGCAACCATGGAGCCCAGAGACAATCCAACGAGATGGGCCTTTTCGACCTGCAGCTTATCCATCAATTCGATCAGATCGTATGCATGAACAAATCTTTCCCTTATTTCCGGCATAGATGACCTTCCATAACCTCTCAAATCATAGCGAATGACTCGATAGTATGGAGACAAGTCATTGAATTGTGGTGCCCACATCCCGGAATCAACCGAATGGGCATGGATGAGAATAATCGCATCCCCTTGACCTGACTCTTCATAATATAGCTTGGCGCCCGTTACATCGATATACATAATTTGCATATCCTCCTTTATTTTCAGCTTCTTCAGACTGTCATGATCGAGGCCGAACAAAATCTATCACACAGTGAAAGAAAGCTTTACTCGCTGAATGATAGACTTTTCGTATACTCATTAACGTCAAAGTTTCCCTGCTCCGCATTCAGAATCAACTTCCCGTTGATCCGAAGTTGGATGAACTGAACGCCTTCCACGGTTCGTTCGTCATCATAGCCGTATATTCGACTCGGGTTCATATTCGCACCGGTAAAAGTGATATTTCGAAACGTGATGTTCTCTATCTGCTTGCCCGGAGCCGGGTTGTAATCTTTGTTCCAAATGACTCGAATGTCGATCAGCTGGCCCATCTCGAATTCCTCCACACGGATATTGTCGTAGTTCACGTTCCTGATCGTGTTCTTATCCCCCGCGTTAATCGCCATGGCTCCCCAATAATTGACCTGAGGCTCATGGTGCTCCAGAATGTCGATATTCTCGAATACAATATTCTCGATGACGTCACCGTCCCGATGATGGTCGCCGTGCGTTCCCATCATCAGCGGATGCGCGACATCCGCCCATAGTACCGAGTCACGAACGCTGACGTGACGAGTATCGCCGTAGAAATCCCAACGCGTGCCGTAAATCGCGATACAGTCATCGGAGGTTCGAAGAAAAACGTCTTCGATATCGATGTGAGAGCTGGCCATCATATCGATTCCGTCGGACCAGCCGCGTGTGCTGAACGACTTGAAGTTACGGATGCGGATGTGCTCCGATTTTCCGATGTAAATGCTGTAATGCGGCGGGTCCAGCAAGATAATGCCTTCGACCGTAATGTTTTTCGAAAAGACGATCCGAACGCCGCGAAAAGCGGAAAAGCGGTGAAAATCGGATAAATAGAGGATTCCTCTTCCCCGAATAACAATATTCTCGGCATGCTCGCATACAAGCGATGCGACAACGATCGCGCCGCCGGCGATATAGACTGTTTTGCCTGACGGAATGGCCAGAACGGTTTCTTCCAGATAATGCATGCCGGGCGCAAAGTAGATAACATCCGGCACTTTACCATCCAGCGCAGATGGCGTTGCGGCAAGTCTGTAAATATCTGCAGACCGGTGAATGCCCGGCTTCAACACGAGCACGTTCGGGTCGTCAGACAGCGGGGGATCCTCCTCCATCGCATTGGCAAAAACATGGAGGTTGCTAAACCTCTCGCCGTTGATTTCAATCGACAGCTTGCGCGGACGATCCAATGTGAGCGAGATAACGTTATCCTTCCTGACGAGAGGAATGTTTGCAGACACCGGCCGGATGACCGCCTGCTCCACGGACCGGCCGGGACATATAACCTTGACTTCGACAGGACCCTCCATGTCGAAATAAACCAACGACGCTTGACGCACCTGGTGCATGTCCACCTTCACCTCATACACAAACAGCTCTTGCCATTCTTCGCCAGGGGTACGGACGCTTACGGTAAAGTCGTCCCGCCCGATTGCGCCCTTAGGCGCTTCATATACTATCGGTTTGCTCATAACAACCTCCATGTTTAGCCTTCTGATTTCAGTCAAATATGCGACCCGGTCCCGTATCGGACAAACCTCCAGGAAGGAGGATCACTACTTCCGAATAAGCTTCCATTTCTGACCGCTGGAACCGTTGTTGAGCCCTATTTGAACATTGGTCCCATTTGCCGTCCCGCTTCCAGTCACTTCCAATGTCTTGTTGCTGCTCGAATCTACCAATTTAAACGTCCCGTCATTGTTGCTTACCATTTTCCACTTCTGGTTCGCTCCGCTGCCGTACGTCCATATTTGAACGTTCGTACCGTCATCCTTTCCTGCGCCATACACGTCCAGAGCCTTACCGCTCGCAACGCCGATCAGTCTGTACGTACCGTCGCCGTTGCCTGTAATTGTCCACTGTTGATTGGTTGCGGATGTGCTGTTGTCTGTCCAAATTTGCACGTTCGCCCCGTTTGCCGTGCTTCCGCCGCTTACGTCCAATACTTTGCCGCTGTTTGGGTTTAGCAGAGCATAATTGGCTCCGGATGCGATCCCGCCGCGAATGAGCTGCCACTTCTGGGCGGCCCCGCCATTATCCGTCCAGATCTGTACATTCGTTCCGTTCGCAGTGCCTCCCCCATTGATATCAAGCGCTTTGCCGCTTTTGGAATCGATTAATTTGTACGTGCCGTCCGCATTGGCTGTAATCTGCCACTTTTGATTCGCTCCGCCGCCATAGGTCCATATGTGTACATTCGTACCGTCAGCCGTTAATCCGCCGTTAACATCGAGCGCTTTGCCGCTCGGGACCCCTATTAACCGGTAAGTACCGTCGCCGTTTTCGTATATGTAAAAGCGCTGACTATCGCTGCCAGTGTCCTCCCAGATCTGCACATTCGTCCCGTTGGCCGTTCCGCCGCCCGAAACGTCCAGTATTTTTCCGCTGTTCGGGTTTCTGAGCGTATAGATCTGGCCTGACAGGATCGGGCTTTGCGCATATAAAAGCGTCGTAAATGGATGATGGTCAGTACTTAGAGGCTCCGGACGAAGCGAATCTACCACGGATTTTGTATAATACAACGGATCCGCTGCTGTTCCGTCAGCCACTCCTTTGTTATAGTGATAATGGTTCCACACCATTTCAAAAATCGGACGAAATTGCGCCCTGCCCGATGGGGAAACGGCCGGCTCGTCTCTCCATTCATAGGTATAAAGCGGCGTAAACGGCACTGTCCCCCCGTTGTTATACTTGGCGGAATATTCTACGCCTTTCATAATGAGCCGGCTGGAATATTCGTATAAATCCTCGAAGGACGAATCGCCTTGATGCTGAATGTACGACATTTGCGCCATATTGGCGAGCGCGCCGATCCCCAGCATGTTATGCGGCTGATCGCGGCCGCTTTCCTCGGACTGAGCCAGGTTCGGGTCGCTGGTCGGGAAGAGGTAGTACGTTGCCCGCCCGTTAAAATCCCCGTTCTTAAAATAATCGACTGCTTCATTGTACAAGCCGATATCGTCGCACAAAATGCCGATCGCCATGATCGTCTGCATCGCCAAAGTGTCCTGAGCCCCACGGTACCAGTAGGGGTATGTACCGTAGTCTCCGTCACTATCGTTATGAGTGACAAGATAACTGTTCAGATTCGGATAAAACTCGTTGCGAAGCATATTTTTGGCCGCAGTGAATTTACCGGCGCTTACCCAGCCGCTGTCTGCCCGTAAAATATCGGCTGCCGCTGCAAATCTTATACCGGTGATTCCCGCTAATATTTGGACTTCATCGCCTCCTACCGGATTGGAATCGGCTGCATTCAGCGTACTTGACCAGGCGTCTATTATTTCTTCCGCCTTCAATCTCGCATTATTGGCCTCTGTAGAATCGCTTGAAACCTTCCAAATAATTGCCTGAACGAGTGCCGCCTCGGAATCGTTAAAAAGTTCAGTGACCCCCACATTCCAAGCGGAGTTTCCCCACCTTTGCGGCGATTTCTTCGGATTCGGCGTATACGAAGACGATGCAAAATTGTTATTCTTACCGGCCGCCCACGCTTCGGTCCAAGGACTCGCACCCATGGCGATCTTTTGCTTTGCGCGGTCAAAATCGGCCTGCGTATACAAAATTCCCCCGTGCGTAAACGTGGCAGCGCTTACATATGTCGGTTTAAAGGTAACGCCGAATGGAATGGCTGACAGCATAAGCAGAATTGCAAACGAACTGAACAGCATCCTTTTCCACTTCATCTCAAGCTTTTTCATTAACCACACCTCCAAAAATGAAATGAACTCATTTTCTTATTAAAAACTATCGTACGCCCCCTTATTTCGGAGGAAGGCGCTACGGCCTTCCTCCCGCTACAAACTCTGCTTATTAACTACCAGATTGATCGTGGGGCACAGTAACCTTTACAGATACAACCGTTTTGTTGCCCGCTTTATCGGTTGCCGTATACGTGATCGTATAGATGCGCGATTTTTCAGCACGCAAGCCGAATGAAGTGGCAGCCGTACCGAAATTGGCCTGAATATCGCCGCCTTGACCGCTATCGGGTTTATTGCATGTGATGGACGTTAGCACCACAGATTCAACACCCGATCCGGCATCGCTCGAATTCAGCGTAGCATTAACCGTCACCATTTTATGGTCAGGAGACCAAATCGACGTCTTATCCAACTTGACAGATAGCTCCGGCGCAGTCTTGTCAACCTTAAACTCGATGGTTTTAGATTGTTCTACATTGCCCGCTTGATCCTTGCTGCGGTAAGCCAGCTTATAGGTTCCATCCCCAAAGGCAGGAATCGAACCGGTGAAGGGGATCCAATCGCCGTCATTCACTTGATACTCCGTCGTCACAGCTCCGCCGTTTGCACTGGCGTTCACGGATAAGCCTACGGTAACATCCGTCGTGTACCAGCTGTTCTTGCCGTTAGGCGCAGCAGGACTTAACACGGCTTCCGTTACAGGAGCAATCTTATAAATGTTGCTTACTGTAATGCTCGTTACATTCGATACATTGCCTACAGCATCTATTCCTCTTGCATACACGGTTTCATTATCTGAAACAATAACTGGTGCGGGGTATGCTGTCCATGCTCCGCTTTCCCCTACTCTGTACTCCTGCACTTCGGCGTCGCCCGGATAGCTGATCGTCACGGCGACACCTTGATTGGTCGGCGCTGTGGTATCGACAGCTAGGGTTGCATCGGCTGGCGCAATATGATCGATATTGCTGACCGTGTAGCTCGTTACATCCGACACGTTACCCGCAGCATCCGCTCCTCTTGCATATATCGTGTCGTTTTCGGAAACAACCACAGGAGCACCGTACGCAGTCCATATGCCATTTCCGCCTATTTTGTACTCCTTCACTGCGGCGTCGTCCGGATAGTCAACCGTTACAGTAACATCGGTGTTGGTTGGCATTGTTACATTCGCAGACAATGTTGCGTCTGCCGGAGCCGTCCTATCTATATTCACTTGTATCGTTTGATCGCCCGTGGTATTTGCCAACCGATACTTGAGCGTATGAACGCCGTCCTGCTCCAATGTAATCGGAGATGCATAGGAATGCCATACTGCTTCGCCGTTCAGATTGTATTCCGCACTCCCGGAAGTCGATAAAGTGACGGTAACCGGCACTATGTACCAACCGTTCAACCCATTTGGCTCGGCGGGGTCCACGGATGCAGTAATCAGGTAGCGCAAGCCCTTCAGAGCCGTCTCTAAACTGGCGGACGCAGCATTGATCTCGGCCTGGGATGCATTGGCATTGTCAGACACGCTTATCGCCGACGTTACGGCTGTCTGAAGTGCCGCGACACTTTCCGCCGTGTATTGGTCAGCGCTAATGGCTGCGGCTTTGTTCAGCAGAAGCGTAAGCAGCGTGCGATCTGCGAGCTTCTCATAAAACTCCAGATCGCCTACATTCGCAAAACCATTAGGCGTATAGTACCGCAAATAGCGGTATGCCGTGCTGCTGTTAATCATTTGCGTATACCATTTGATATCGCTGACGCCGCTTATCGTATACAAGGTATCAAAATTAGTTCCGTCGTTTGAGCCCTGGATAAGCGCTCCATTCATACGAGCAGCATTGCCGGATCTTGGTATAAACTTCACGCTGCCAACCACTTTGGCGTTGCCTGCGCCCAAATCGGCACGAGCCCAACCGTTTGCGTTCGTCGTATCGGGGGAAGTGGCCGTGTTTCCGTCAAAAGCATACCATCCGTTCGTTGCGGCGTTAGCCTTACCATCCCAGGAAGCAGATGATGCCAGAGCCATCGAAGATGTAATGGCGATTTTCGGATAGAGCGAGCTGACAGACATCAGCTGCCTTTCAGCCTGAAGCAGTTCATCGAGAAGCGCAGCCTTGTCTGCTCCCGGCTCGCTCATTTCCGCTTTAATCCGTTCTACTTCAATCTGATACAGGTAATAGCTCGCTTTCGTATAGCCGTCAGGCGCGACCACTTTGGAATCAAAATTGAAGTTATAATCGCCATAAAATTCGACTTCCGCGATGTTGCCGAACCATGCGCTGCTGTTATACAGCTTGATATAGCGGTAGGATTGATAATTTAACATTTTATCTAATCGGATATCCATCCAAGTGCCGTCTGTTGCTCCAATAACAGGCCCAGTAAGATTAGTCCAAGTTGCATTGTCGTTCGATCCTTGAACAACAAGACCATTCATTCTTATCGCGTTGCTCCCTGCTCTTGGCAAGAGCTTGATTTCATTCAGCTTAACCGAATTGCCTGCTCCGAAATCTGCAATGTAATAGGCTCCTGAGCCGCTATTCAGGTCGCCGGCTGTAGAAGTATTGCCGTCAAACAACAAATACCCTACCTGATCCGCCGACAAGCCTGTGCCGGGCCACTGTTTATCCGAAGCGGTAACTTTAGCAAGCGTTGTGACATTGATTTGGGGATAATTAATTTTGCCCGTTGCTAAAGTTACCATGCTTCCCGTATCTGCTGTCGTGCCGTCCGCCAGCTTCGTTACAGTAAATACTACGTTCACCAAGGTGTCAAAGTCAGGTTGTGTGATCGTTCCGTCTGTGTCAATCACTCCTGCTGGCAATGTTGATTTGATCGATACGGTATAACCTGCCGGCACTTTTGGCATCTTGATGCTCGTCGCATCCTTTGCAGGCGTTGCAATGCTTGTAATTTTGGAGGCAATCGTTGCAGCAGAAGTCATATAATCGCCATAAAACTCAACTTCTGCCACGTTGCCGGCCCATGCGGAGCTATTATACAGTCTCAAATAACGGTATGCATTATGATTAATGATTTGATCGCCTTTAACATGGAACCATGTTTTCGGCTGCGAATCTGAAACGCCTTTCGTAATGTTCGTCCAATTGACATTGTCGTTGGAGCCTTGAACGATGAGTCCTCTCATTCTTGCAAATGCCGTTTCTCTTGGCATCAGCACAACTTCGTCCAGCTTAACAGCAGCGCCTGCTCCGAAATCTACCGTGTAATAGGAAGGCTCGGAATTCAAATCGCCAAACGTAGATATGTTGCCATCAAACAGCAAGTACCCTACCTGATCCGCTGACAAGCCATTGCCAGGCCACTGCTTGTCCGAAGCTTTAACTGTAGCCAGCATGGGTACATTGATGAACTTGGCTCCATCGACAAGGAACAGCTTGGTGCTGTCGGTAGACCCATACACGGTGTCCCCACTCGTTCCGTCATTCTTTTGGTAGTCAACCGTAAATTGAATCTTGCCGGTTGTCACATTTCCAGTCAACTTTGCTGCGGCCGTCCAGTTGATGTTGTCTGTCGCGCTGACCGTCGCATCAATGCCTTGTATCTTGACCTTTAAGTTCTGAATTGCTTCTTTTGCTTTAATCGTAACTTTTGCCGTATCGCCCGTGGAAATCTTTCCGCTTACGCTCTGATCCGAACCGATCGATACGGACTCGATCTTATTGCCAATCTCGTAGCGCTGACCATATATTCTAAATTCTTGCAATTCCAGGAAGTTTCTAACGATGCCATAAAGAACATCTGGCAGCGGCTGAATCATTTGCAATTTGATATACCGATATTTTACATTCCGGTACGCAGGATCTACATCAAGGGTATTATATTCTTGCGTATAGGCTGTAACTCCAGGTGTCAACCGCGTCCAGGTCTCCCCGTCATTCGATCCATATACCGTAGAGTTTGCAAGGCGATCCGCAAATATATTGCTTTGGAACCCGAATTTTGTGGCTGCAATCTTAAACTCGGGACCGAAATCCACAATATGGTACAAATTAGGTGCCGACCCGAGCGCCAGCCCGAACCAACCGCCAGTTTGATTGTCCATATCGTCCATATTTTGAATAGCTGAACCCCAAGATGACCAATATACTTTATCCGTATAATGTATGCTTCCGTCCGGTCTTAAAGGCGTCACTAATTCGAGACCTTGGACTGCGCTCCTCAGAGCTTGCAATTGCAGATTGAAGGCTTCATTAGTCGCAACTTCAATCTGACTTATCGTCTTCTCATAATCGGCTTGGTAAGATGCAAGCGAAGCAGACGAATAGATGGCATTCGGATCATACGGAGCTATTACGGCTTGTACGGCAGAAGCCCGGTCACCAGCTACATGAATAGTAACATTCTTGGTTGAGACCGTAGTGCCGTCAGTAGCCGTGACAACAAAGGATACGTCTCCAGCTTGCGTCGGCTGCCAGGAAAATGCGCCGGTTTCACTATTGATTTCAAGCCCGCCCGGATTATTCTGAAGCTCATAAGAAACAACATCCGTGCTGCTTGCATCCGTAGCGGAGATGTCGATGCTGATCGGCGAACCGACATAGGTGTACAGAATCAAATCCGAATTTCCTGCGTTAAATGCAGGCGGCGTCAACGGATCCGCTTTCTTCAGGATATGGTCAATATCAACCGTGGTTCCGGCAGGTCCTTTGACAGTCACCTCATAGTGTTCCGACAAAGTTGTCGACGGGTAGGCGACATATTTCCATTGCCCTTTCGTGTCCGGCAGCGTGAGCTTACCTGAACCCACTTCCATTGCAGCTACGCCATTGGTCCGAATGTTGACTCCGAACATAGTCCCGTTGATGGTAGCCTGAGTAACGGCAATTTTAGTTCCTTCCGTGGTTGCGTTGAACCTGACGAAGGAAGTATCGCCCTCTTGCATGATGTCTGTATTATCGCTTAATAATGTGCCCCTGTTTTCGATTTCATAGATCGAATCATTCAGCGCTTTCGGAGTATAGGTTGCCGCGTCAGCCTCTGCCGCTAGAGGCAAATAGAGCCACTCGTCTCCTCCACCGTCCACTTCGTTCCATCTGTGAGGAGCGGGCGGATTCCTCTTGGTGAATGCTTCATAAAAATAGGGAGCCTTCTGCTCAATATCGACTCCTTTGACATACTTATAGTAGTAGAAGAGATCCCATATAGTATTGTTGGCAAATCTGCCCCGATAGCCGTTTGCTATATGATTATAGGTATCTCTTATCGTCCCATCGGGAGAAATGGCGTACGCAACCGGCGTCCAAGGCGTATCATAACCAAGCATAAACCGCCAATAATAGTCAGCTGCCGCCAATATGCGTTCATTCAAAAACTCATAGGGACCTACAGCGTCGGCATTTGTGGATACGGTTCCTTGCACCGGATCTACCTTGGTTCCCTGAGCCATCAAAATACGCGATATGATGCCCGTATTTGTCAAGTCACCGCCGCCATGCGCCTGGTCTCTGCCCATCTCCACATGCTGTACATGCGGCGTGACCGGTTCGCCCGTCAAGTCATTTCGATCGACCATACGGAACAACCGGCTAATCGATCCGTTGAAGCCTTGATCCTTGGCTGTCGCATTAACGGTAAACCATTCGACAGACTCGTTATATCTCTCTCTGTTATCGGTAAAGATATAACCCGCCATAGCTCCGAGCAGCGGATAATTATGCTGGTTCATAAAAAAGTTTTGATTATGAAGAATCGTTTCTGTTAACGGAACAATTAAGTTGCTCGTAAAATTAGCAGTATCTTGATCCGTCCACTGCAGCTCTGGCGTTTGATAGCTTGAATATCTCAAGATTTCTGCAGCAGTTGCCATCCTGTTGAGCGGTATTCCCGCATGAATATGCCCATCGGTATAGGGCTTGTATTTCGCAGGATCCATCTGGGACCAAATGCGGATAATATGCAGCGCGTTTGCCCGATAAGTCTCATCGCCGGTAATATAATACATCATCGCCTGCGTATACGCTTTCAAACCGTCAGCAATAAATCTCGATTCAATGCCCTGACTGTTAAAATAATCGGCAGCCGGTTTCGTTGGATCCGTCGAGCTCTGGTTGCTGGACGAAACGGTTTTTGAAGCTGCAGCAGATTCGGTCATGGCCACATAATTCGAATACCAAGGCTCTTTTTTCGCCTGCACCTGCGCCCGCATTCTTTCCAGCACCTCTTTGGTTAATCCGATACCCGGATGTGTGAAACCATTCGTATTCGTTTCATAGATTTCAACCTGATAACCCGTGCTGACGGGCGTATCCTCAGCCGAAGCCGTGCCAACCGGCATAAGTGTCGCAAGCATGCTGACTGCTGCAACAACGGCCAGCAAGCGCTTCCATAGTTTTTCGAAATAAAGTTCAGTTCTATTCATTATGTGTCTCCTCCTCATGAGCTATAGCCTCTCGACAATTGCCGAGGGCTCTTTTGTTCGGATTACCTAAATTCCAGCGTAAATAAATACAGCTTCCGGTTTTTGATGATCTCCATTATAAAAGATGGTGACTTTCTCCCAGCGATGACATAAACTCTAGAGGCCGAAATAGTTGTTGTGTCTTCCATTCATCTCCCCTTTATGACTCGTCATTCGGCATAAATTGATTTTACTTCGATTTCCTTCCTTTCCATGATGGCCTTGCAAGACTCATTGTGGCAGAAATAGCGACTTTCAATGTAGAGCAATTATTACCGGGCATGTCATTATTTCAAGCTTTCGACCCTTCAATATTTCATTCACCCTCAAAAAATTGAGGATTATAGCGAAAAAACAAGAAAAACCCATTCACCCAGTTTTGCTCGGGTCCAAGCTTTTCTACTTATTCAACTTATTTTCCGCCATGATCCAGATACGCTTGTAGAACCACTCCTGATAAGGAATGAGTTTCGCTTTTGCCATTCGTAAAAAAGCCGGCGTCAAACAAATTCAATTTGTCAGGCGCCGGCAAGTGATATATTATGTCTTATTTACCACCATTATCGAGATACGCTTGAACCTGTTTCACCAACTCGGCCCGAATTTTGTCCAAGCCAAGCGAACGAAGCTCTTTATTCAATTTAACTGCACTTTCTCTCCAATTAGGGTCTTGACCTGCAAGGTAAAAGAGATTTGCCGTGTCATATTTGCTTTGTACTTTTGCAATTTCCGATTTCACCGGCTCGGTATTGAATGTAAATCCGCTCAACGCGAGTTGATAATACGTTTCATTTTTAGCTTGATAATTAATATAATCCAGAACTGCAGGATCATTCTGACCATTGACACGAGACAAAATCGGATTCCAAGTCATTTCATAACCAGGGAAAACATAATTTAACGTGTTATCGGTTGTGCTGTATTGGCCATCTGTACCTTTAGTCCAGTGCTCGCCCTCAATACCAAGCTCGAATAGATCATGGTTGTCTGGGTTGCTGTACAGCCAGTCCAAATATTTCATCGTGCGATCTATATTTTTGCTTGTTTTTGGAACAACAAGGAAGTTCCAGGCTTTATAGCTCGTCCCAATAGCCGCGTCTTGCTTATTCATAGCAGCTTCGTTATAAACAAAAACTTCGAGGGATGCGTTTGGATCTTTCTGCTTTAATTCCTGAACGGCTTTTGCAAATCCGTTTAATGTAGACTCATAAGCAGCCCCTTCTGGACCGCCTGCCGCTTTCTCAGCGAGCGGATCTTTCGGCAGATATTTCGCGAATTCCACCCGTGTGTCTAAATGCTTATAGAAGAAATCCGGGTTGTTGTATGGCGTTGGGAAGCTGGCATAATCCGCTTCCGGATCGCCAATTGTTGTTGCGCCGAGCACTTTTTTGCCATCCTCGGACAGGACGATATTAAACTGCGCAGCTGTTCCACTGACTTCATAAGGGTACGCACGGAAATTCGTTTGCTTGTCCGTAAAGTTAGAGAACATTTGGTAGAAGACCATACGGCCGCCGCCGAAAGGAACCATCTCCGGATTGTTTTCCTTCACTTTATCGAAATAAACTTTCAAGTCATCATAGCTTTTAATTGGTTCCAAGCCATATTTTTGGCGCAGATCCTTACGAATCATGACCACAGGGATATCCGTATAGAAATTGGTGACTGGAATCGCATAAATATGTCCGTTAATTTTGTTGTTATTCAAATATTCCTCAGAGAACGCTGCTTTCAGACCTGGATATTCATCATTATTAAAATAGCTATCCAGCTCCTGATAGTAGCCTTTGCTAATATTTTGGTTCATGTTCCACCAGGGAGCATCAAACGCCAAATCAAATTCTTCGCCAGCCGCCAATTTCAATGATAATTTGTTGCTGTATTGGTCCGGCAAATCAAATGTAATATCCAGCTTTGTATTCAAGCTGTCCTTCGTTTTGCTTTCGAACTCCGCTACGACTTTGTCCATGGCGATCGGCTTTTCTCCGAATAGTGACACTTTCAGCGTGCCTGGGTCCGGTGTTTTTGTCTCACTCACATTTGTAGAATTTGTCGTTTCAGTTTTGTTGCCATTACCCGCATCGCCATTCCCATTGTTGTTGCTGCAAGCTGTGACGACTGTAAGAGCCGCTGTGAGCACCAGCAGGGATAACCCTTTAAGCTTTTTCTTCATTTCTTTCTTCCTCCCTTTTCTTGGTCAACATTATATGCTAAACCGTCAAATGCGACGGAGATAGCCTTACCTGCATTACCCTTTGATGGAACCAACCATCAATCCCTTGACAAAATACTTTTGCAGGAATGGATACAGAAGAATGATTGGGCCAATCGTAACGACCGTTGTTGCTAGTCGAGTGGTATAAGTCGGCGTATCAAAGTTTGGCAAATTAACGAGAGTAGATAGTTGCTTGGCAAATTGTGCATTACTCATAATTCTCTGAATTAAGTATTGCAGCGGGAACTTGCTCTCATCAGAGATATATAACAATGCTTCAAACCACTTGTTCCAAAACCCGATTGAATAGAACAGGCCGATGGTTGCAAGTGCCGGTAAGGAAATAGGCAATATAATTCTAAAAAAAATATAGATATCATCTGCGCCGTCAATTTTGGCCGATTCTGATAGTGATTCATCAATTGAACTGAAGAAATTACGCATGAGAAACATATTCCATGGACTAAGCAATGCTGGAACAATAAGAACCCAAATCGAGTCTTTCATCCCTAAATATTTTGAAATGAGCAAGTAGCTTGCAACTAATCCACCGTTAAAAAGCATCGTAAAGTAAATATAAAAGTTAATGGAATTGCGATACTTAAGTAGTTTTAAAGACAAGGGATATGCGAGCATACAAGTCACTAACATAGCAAGGCATGTTCCGACAACGGTTACGAAAATCGTCACGCCATAAGCCCTATAAATAGTCGGATCTTTAAATATAAGATCATAAGCAAGCAACGAGAAATCACGAGGATACAGCTCGAAGCCATGCTTAATAACAGAAGACTCCGATCTAAGCGAATTACTTATAACGGATATAAACGGTAACAAGCAATAGATCGAGAACAAAATCAACGTTAAATAAATGAATGCTTTTAAAATACGATCGCCAAGACTTTCCTTAATCATGTTATCCCTACTTTCGATTAAGATTAGAAAATTGCAGATTCCGGATTAAATTTACGGGCAATTTGATTGACTGTAATAACAAGAACGAAACCAATGAGTGATTGGAAGAAGCCTACGGCAGAAGCCATACTCAGGTCACCTAACTCGGTCAATGCCCGGAACACATAGGTATCGATTACATCTGTGGTTGGATAAAGAACAACGTTATTTCCGACAAGAGCATAAACCATCCCGAAATCCCCGTAGAAGATTCCCCCAAGACCAAGCAATGTGAGCAAGATGACGGTTGGTTTCAATAGCGGTAGCGTTATAAAGCGTATCCGCTGCCATCTGCTGGCACCATCTATGGAGGCTGCCTCGTAAATATCCGGATTAATGGATACGATAGAAGCTAAGTAAACAATTGAACCAAAGCCTGCTCCCTGCCATATTTTTATTAGTACTAGGATAAGTGGCCATAAAGCCGGATTCGAATAAAACGAGACAGGATCTCCCCCTACCCATTCAATAAGCTTATTAAGCAGTCCGGCTTCCGTACTTAGAAGCGATGAAGCAAACATGGCAATTACTGTCCATGAAATGAAATTAGGAAGAATGATGACAGATTGGCCAATTCGTTTAAACCACTTACCTCCGAGTTCCGATAACATGACTGCAAGACTAACTGAAGTAATGGTTCCAAACAGGATGAACAAAAAATTAAGATAGAGTGTATTCCATATCACTCGAAGCGTTTCGCTGGATTGAATAAAAAACTCGAAGTTTTTAAGCCCTACAAACTTACTCCCCATAATTCCATCGATGGCATTAAAATCCTGGAAAGCAATAATTAGTCCACCCATAGGGATATAAGAGAATATAAAGACGAGCAGAATACCCGGTATGGTT
Source organism: Paenibacillus sp. J2L1-98 (assembly GCF_056269405.1). Classification (NCBI taxonomy): domain Bacteria; kingdom Bacillati; phylum Bacillota; class Bacilli; order Caryophanales; family Paenibacillaceae; genus Paenibacillus; species Paenibacillus sp. J2L1-98. The sequence goes on from NZ_JBWDNW010000001.1 coordinate 1,017,236, forward strand.
AATAGATACAACTTCCCGTTTTTACTGATCTCCTTAAAAAAAGATGACAGCTTCCGCTTATTTGTTTTTTGATTCGCAACGCTCTGAAAGGCTGTTGTGGTTTTCATACGGATTCCCCCCTATGATTCAAAGATGGTATTTTGTTCACTTCGTTTCCTCTCTTTCTGGGGTTTCTTTGTTATGGCTTCATTGTGCAGAATTACTTGCATCAGAGGTAGAGCAATTATTGTCCTCCAGGCCACTTTTTCAACCTTTTGGAGACTCTAAAATTTCATTCACCATCCACAATTTGAGGATTTATAGCGAAAAACCAAGAAAAACCCGGTCACCGAGTATTGCTCGGGTCCGGGTTTTTCTACTTAATCAAATTATTTTCCGCCATGATCCAAATACGCTTGCATTTGCTTAATCAACTCTAGCCGAATTTTATCAAGACCGAGAGCGCGCAGCTCCCGGTTTACTTTGCTTGCTTCCGTTTCCCACTCCTTTATAACGCCGTTTTTCAAAATTTGATCGGCTGCGGCCCATTTCGGGCTAACCTTTGCAATATCACTTTTAACAGGGTCGGTATTGAATACAAAACCGGAAAGCGGCAGCCGATAATACGTTTCTGGGCTCGCTTCATATTTATATATCTTTTTCAGAGCTTCGTCGTTGTCCGCATTTGTACGGGATAACGTCGGGTGCCAAGTCATTTCATAGTTTGGAAAAATATAGCGTGCAGATTCGGACGTTTGTTTATATTCTTCCTTGCCCACTGCTGTCCAATGCTTCCCTTCGATGCCAAGCTCGAATAAATCATGATTCGCCGGGTCCGAAAACAGCCAGTCGAAAAATTTCATGACCCGATCCGGATTTTTCGACGTTGCAGGAATGACGATATCATTCCACGCTTTATAATCCGTGCCGACGCAACTCTTTTCCATTTTCCTGGCGCATTCACTCCCGTAAATGAAATATTCCAGATCCGCATCCGGATTAGCCTCTTTCAGGCTTTTCCGGAGGGCGGGGAACGCACCTATCTTGCCTAACGTTGACGCCGCAACACCTGCTACGAGCAGATCTCCGCCGCTTCTCATACTTAATGGGTCTGCACTTATAAATTTGTTCCATTCGACGGCTTTTGCAAAATGGCCGTATACGAATCGCGGATCGTTATAGGGTGCAGGAAAGCTCTTGTAGTCATCCGCCGGGTCTCCGATCGTTGTGGCACCCAGCACCTTCTTCCCGTCAGCAGTGAGCGCAATGTTCCATTCCACACCGCTTCCGAACGGGTTATGATAAACAATATTATCAGGGCGGTTCTCGGGATAAAACATCTCATAGAACCCCCAGACGCCTCCCGCCGCAAGCGGAATCATCCCCTTTTCATGCTGCTGCACACGCTCATAGTAAGCTTGCAGCTCCGCGTAGCTCTGAATCGGCGGCAATCCGTACTTCTCGCGAAGATCTTTTCGAAGCCAAACTACCGGAAGATCCGCATAATATTGCACGAGTGGAATGGAATAGATATGACCGCCTATCTTGTTCGCGTCCAGCAGTTCCGGCGGGAAAGCCTTTTTCAAACCCGGGTATTGATCGTTATTGAAATAGCTATCCAGCTGTAAATACAGACCTTGATTCACATGCTGCGTCAACGTGCTCCAATTGGCGTCGAAGAGGGCATCGAACTGATCCGCCGCCAGCAGTTTCAGTTTCGTCTTCTGTTTATAATCCGGGTAAGCGTTCCATTCCATGTCCAGTTTCACGTTTAGCGTGCTCTTCGTTCTTTGCTCAAACTCGTCCAGCACCTGCTGCATGTCCATAGGCTTCTCTCCGAACAGCATCATCTTGAGCGTAACCGGTTCGGGACCGTTCGGCGCAGCCGATCGATTCAGTGCAGACTCCGGGTCTGCGCTGCTCGAACATCCGGAAATGCCCAGTAAACATGCCGAAATCAACACGGTCAATACTAACCTCTTTGCAATCATTCTGTCTTCCTCCTAAGCGTGCAGGTTAATATCGGGATTCGTTATCGTTTTTATTCCCTTGCGATATTGATCCGGTGTTTTGCCGCAATACTTCTTAAATGAAGAGTAAAAATAATTCGTATTTAAGAGTCCGACCATTTCGCCGATCTTGCTCGCCGGGATATCAGTTTGCACCAGCAAGTCCTGCGCGATGGCAAACCGGTGATCCGCGATATATTGCGAAATGGATTTGCCCATCTGTTCTTTAAAAATTTTGCGGGCATAGTTCGTCGACAATTCTACCATTTCGGCCAGCAGATCGACCGAGAAGTCGGGATTGCCGTATTGTTTATGGATAATTTCGCCCATAATCTCCACGACGCGGGATTTTTTCATGGACAAGCGCTGCTCCCTGAGTTCGAGCACTCTCTCCAGAGCCTCCAAATAGAAAGCGTGGATTTCATCTAGCGTTTCCCGTTGATATACGGCCTGTGGAAGCGAATAGACCCCTGTTTGGAGCAGCTCCTCCTCTTCGATCATTCCTTTGGTGACCCGCACGGTCATGAGCATAAGTCCGGACAATTGCTCGATTAAATCATCATATTGAAAATCGCTCACACGCAGTATAAAATCGGCGACCGAGTGACGGAGCTTTTCCCTGTCTCCGGTCCTCAGGTTGTCCATGATCGTTTTCTCCAGGGATAACAGGGCTTCACCGTCCGAAGAATCGCGGTTCGCTTCCATATCTTGCGCAATGATACAGCCGGTCCCGCGAACGAGCCGGTACTGGGATAGCCGGTACGCTTGCTGCCAGGAATGGCGGATTCGTCCGATTTCCGCAGCGATTGGTCCGATCGATACCGTAACGGACATGCTCAAATAGCCCGTAATATGGGTCTGAATCTTGGACAGCAGCGTTTCGATTGCAGCATGGGAACAATCGTCGTCGTTGATGTTGAAAATGAGGACGACGGAGTCGCTGTTATCGCTCCAGGTTTCCATTTTATAGTGAGGGGAAACGATCTCCTGTGCGATATTGGTCATGGCATATTTCAATAAGGCGATGTCCGAAGTATCGTACCGCTTCATTTGCTTCTGATAAGCGTCAATCCGAAGCAAACATACCCGATAGTAACTTCCGGTCAGTTGAATTCCCAAATCCTGTATATGAGAAGCGGCAGGTACCGCACCGTCGCTAACGATCGACCGCAGCAGCTCATTCTTCTTGCTCGGCGTAAAATCGGATACCTTGGTCTGCAGATGCCGGATGAGATCTTCGTAAGATAAGAACGATCTGGCGAGCAAATCATATTCGTTAAGAGGCGCTGCTTCCTTCTCCGCCAAGGAGGAAGTGCCAATCCGCTTGACCAGCCTTCGCAGCGGTGAATAAATCATTCTCGTGGAGAAGAAAGCGGTAACCGCAGCGGCCAGCACGAAGAATACCGATACCCAGACAATAAACCGTTTATTAGCGTTTACTTTTTGCAGCAGACTGCCGTATTCTGCGACTCCGACGAAGCTCCAGCCGAGCCGTTCCGATTTCATATAGGAAATCAGATACTCTTTTCCCTCCATCGATTGGAACAATCTTCCGCTGTTTTCTTTGGACTGAAGAACTTTTTGAATCATCTGCTGATCCAGCACCTTCCGTCCTGCCGAATTATTGTCCGAACCGGATATGACCGTGCCGCTCCCGCTCAGAATGAATGATTGCTGCGTGCTTGATGCATTTCCTTTGGTCACCAGATTGTGCAGTACCTGTTGGTCGAGATTCAATACGAATGAACCTTCCATCGTCTTGCTGCTGCCGTATTCCGAATAAATAACCGTTATTAATTTGCTGTCATACTTCTTATTCAAATAGGTGAACCGCTCCTGACGGGGGATGAAGACCCCCTGCTCGGAGTAATTCCCGTTTTCCAGCATCTCTGTCATGTCGGTATCGAAAAAACGTTTGAAATCGCTTACCATCGAAAACGAAGAAAATATAAATTTCTTCTTCATATTATAAACATAGACCGAATGGACGAGCGGATTCGCAATGATTAGATCATTCAAATATTCATTGATTTTATAAGTTTCAATTGGACTGAACGAATCGGCATACATGGCGTTGAAGACGATATCGTTGTTTCCGAACACCTGGGCGAAATGATTATACGTCGAAGATAACAGCAGATCGGCCGTATTATACATTTGCTCCGTCATCCGTTCGTTCGATTCGTCGATGTCCCTTGTCAGATCGCTGGACACCTTGTTCATGACCGCATAAGAAAACACCCCGATAAATAAAAGACAAACCAGCGCGTACGAAAAAATGATTCGGATCAGCACATTGTTTCTCCGGAATGCCGCTGACAGCGATTTCATTACGATCCCCCTCCAAAAAGTAATTCTCTCTTATTTGTATCAAAAATATATCATCTATTTTTCATCCTTACTACTGCCTGGTTCGCAGTTCATGCATATAAATATTGATTCATTATGCGGTTTTTAACTTCTTTCATGCTTACGAAAGCGATAACAGCATAAAATTACTTAGCAAAGGAACCTTGGATCGCTCCAAGGTTCCTTTGCCAGAATTAATTTTTATTTAGCGGAAGCATCATACGACTTCTGCATGCTTACTTCATCTACGTTCGCCGGATCAATCCATACCGACCACAAAGGGAAAACCTCTTTCGGCTGTTTGCCATCATAAAGATGCGTAGCTTCTTGCAGTCTGCATTCAAAGCCCGTAGGTAAATAAATGTCCGTTCCTTGTACCGTTCCATTCCTGAATGTCTTCGGCTGATAATACTGGGCGACAGGCCCCCAGCTATTGTTCAATGGCGCTCCGCCCGGTTTACCGGCAATCGTAGCGAAGAATGACGAATGAAGCACCGGGATCAACCGGATAATTGTAAGTGGAATAGGCTGCATGCGGACCTGTAAGAGGTGCCAACGGGTTGTAATCCTTATTGTAAAGATTGCCCTCCCTTGTGTTTATGAAGATGGCGGGGTGCATTCCTGCGCCAGCTCCGAGCAATTGCGCGTCGGCATTTTCTCCGATCATCTTGAACGCTTCAGCATTTTGCGTAAATGCGCCCGGATCGATTACTTTTTTATCATACAGCGACTTAATGTACTGCAGACCTTTTTCCACTCCGGCTTGTTGGCCGCGATGTCGACTTTTCCGTTATTCAATGTCAAATAGGTCCGATCGTATTCGTATATAAATCCGTTCATCAGGAACGGTATAATATGCACGCCAAACGTCTCTACCGAGCCGCTTAACGGAACTTCGTCCTGCTTGCCATTGCCGTTAGGGTCCTGTGTCTTGAACGCTTCAAGCACTTTAGCGAACTCTTCTGTCGTCTTCGGCACTTCCAGCTTCAACTTCTCAAGCCATGTCGTATTAATCCATATTTTATTCGGATAAGATACCCCAGCCTGAGGAGAACCTTGCGGTCCTCCCCCCCATTGTCATTGATATTCACATTTAAAATTTGAGAATTCCGCAATGGAGCCTTCACCGCACGCATAGAGCCCGATGATCACCCCCGTGAATCCTCCCGCTACCTCGGAGGACAGATATTTCGTATGCGCGGTGCCCAGTTGGATGTCCTCCCCATCTGCGCGTAGAAAGAAACGGTAGCATGTGCTACTGGCTTGTATAACGAGGGAAACTTGATTGTCATTTTGTCGATCCACGGCTTTTTCGATGGATTTAATATCGCCGACATTCAGGCGTTCAATGACTTCATACCCGCTGTCGCCTTTGCGTATCGCGAAATCATAATGATGATGCTCATCCATATAGAGCGTGATGCCTGCCTCGCCATTCGTGAGGCATACATCGCAAGATATTTCCGCGTTAAAATTCATTTGACGAATGCCAAAGAATGTAGGCGAATCCGCTTGATCAAGCGTGACTTCAGTTCCTTTAAGCTTCAGCTTGTTATGTTCAAATTCATAATTTTCCATAGAAGGCAGACGAAGATAACACCATTGCTTGTCCCATTTCGTATTTTCGAAGGTATAGCATTTATTCTCTTCCTGAACGATGCCATTCGGAATACGGTCGGTGTCAAAGCTCGATAGCGTGGTGCCGTTATGTCCTGCAGTAAACCAGCCGTCCTCCCCGAAGGTCATCGGAGTAAGGAATACTTCGCGTCCAAGATGATGATAAGCAATCCATTTGCCGATCTGACGGAATCCGAGATGAAGCATCCACCAGTTTCCGAAGTCGTCCTGAACAAGGTCGCCGTGACCGACAGCCTGTATTTCATAGCCGCCTAAGTTGCGATTGGTCAGCACGGGGTTGTGTGGATACGCCTCGAACGGTCCGGAAGGAGAAACTCCCCGGGCATAGGTTACCATATGGCCGAATTCGGTTCCTCCCTCAGCCGCTATAAGATAATACCAATCGTTTATTTTGTACAGATGCGGCGCTTCAAGAAAACGTCCGCCCGTTCCTTGCCAAATCACTTGGCTCGGGGTCAGCTTGCGGCCACTTTCTATGGCAATTTCACACTGAACGATACCTCCAACGCCATGATCGTCTGTTCCGTTGCTCATAAAATAGGTTTTTCCGTCTTCAAAATACAAATCAGGGTCAATTCCCCCTTGATCAACATAAATCGGTTCAGACCATTCGCCGTATATATCGTCCGTCCATACATAGAAATTCTGACGCTTCGTGTCGTTGGTGGTCGTCATGTAGAATCGTCCGTCGTTATACCGGATGGTAGGGGCAAAAACACCGCCTGAACTGTTCACTTTGTCAAGTTGGATCTGACTCTCTCTGTTCAGACAGTGACCGATTTGCGTCCAGTTTATCATGTCCTTGCTTTCAAAAAGAGGCACACTGGGGAAATACTGCATCGAACTACAGACAAGATAATAGATATCATTAACCTTGCAAACGCTAGGGTCTGGATAAAATCCTTTTATGACCGGGTTATTGTATTTCATTTTTCTTCCACCTCTGTGTCAATATAGACAAAAGCAACCTGTAAATCTATTATTAGCTCGCAACAATTGAGTATTTGGGTGTAGTGGTTACAATATACCTTTCTAAAACAAACAATAATACCCCTAAAATCAGCGCAAAAATCATACTCCGTACCAGACGGAGTCTTCGTTCAACTGCACCCGCTCGCGGACGGTATCTCCGAACCACCATCCCGCCAAGACGGCCATTGCCGATCGGTAGTGCCTCATTCCAACCGAATGCGGGTTCCGATACCACAAGCTCATCGCGTTCATTCCGATGTTTCCTCTCGTATCAATGAACTCCGGTTTGCGGAAGGAAGCGGAAGCGGCTCAGCCCGATATCCCCGTCCAAGATCAGATAGACGGTGCGAACTCCCGACGGTTCGTTCACCTTGCAGGCAGCCGTCTGCCGCATTTGCTGCCCTCCCGCCTCCTGAACGGTACACGTTCCGATAAGAGAGCCGTCCAACCCATCCAATCTAAGCTCTATTCTACCGCCTCCCGGACCGGTCGTACAACGGGCTTCAAAGCCGCCGATCCCGCCGCTGAAATCTGCATCGTCAAAGCGCAGCCAGCCTGCCTCGCCCGACAACCGGATGCAGCACCCGCCTTCCCGGCATTCGTCCAGGTAGACGCCTTCGTACTCGTCGTAGTTTACTGCCGGAGTCTCCCTGGTCAAGTCGCGCGGAGGCACGGTATCTCCGTCTACGGCAGAGACCTCCAAATCCCCGCTGATCTTGGAAACCGATCGTCGCTTACTACGGGTGGACCTGATTTAATCACGACCGATCGAAAGGAGACGTTCCCAGCCCTCCGCAAGGTTGTTGCGGGCCCAATTCCAATGGTCTTTATTTTCATATTGCCGGAAGGTACATTCAATCCATAAAATCAGATCCAGATAAAAATCATACATCACCCTGCGCCGTTGTTGGTTTTGAGTTGCGACGGCCAGCCCATAGCCCCGCGAGAACCCTTCGGACCGGTTGAAGCGGCCGAAATAAACCTCCATCAGCGGGTCGCCCCAAAGAGCTCTTTCGAAATCGATCAGCCCCGTTATTTTTCCGTGCTCGACGAACACATTTCCATCCCATAAATCCCAATGCACGAAACGGGGCTGATCTACTTCTCGCAAAGCATCCAGATGCCGTTCGACTTCCAATTCGATAACCGCATCGCCGGCAGGCAGCTCTACCCCAGCATCTCTGCCATCAGCCAGCACGCCTCGGATCATCCATTGAAATGTTTCCGGCCAGGAATCGTTCCATGATTCTTGCTGCAGGAAATATCCGAATTTTTCACCCTGCACTTCATTGATCAAACGGCTGTAAACGCCCAGCTCGAATTCGATCGCGTCCTTCACTTCCTGAGATATCGTCTCTTTGATTTTGTTATAAGGGACCCCCGAAAACCGCTCCATAATAAAGTACTCCGCATCGATCAAGGTGCATGTATCGTCGTGTGCGAACACCTTGGGCACAGGCAGCGTACCGCTGTTGCCAAACAAGCGGAGCGCCTCGACTTCCGTGCGCATCATATTTGCCTCATAGCGCATCATTTTTGTTCCCTTGAACGGCGCCACTTTTAGAATAACGTTGCGGCCGTCGCTTGTGAGGATCGTGTATGCGCTGTTTGCCCACCCATCCGTTAATTCTTTCGTTTCGACGACTCGGCTTCCGAAGGCATGATGAATAATTCGTTCCATATCACTGCCTATCAACTTGAGTTTAACATTACTTTCCATATTATTGGTCACTTCTTTCCTTAAATTCAAAACTAGATTGGCTCTCGATACTGAGCTGTCTGCCAGAAAAGTAAAGGACGCCCCCAAAGCCATCGCTTGGGCAACGTCCTTCATATTTCCACTCAAACAGCCAACTTGATAGGAATCGCCGTGTATACTAATTCGCCGGTTTATAATCGAACCATTCAAAGCGTGCCGGCGAGCCCTGTCCCGTCTCGCAGACTGCATACATCTCAACAATTACGCCCGTAAAGCCGCCTGCTACCTCTGTTGAAAGCAAATGCGATTCTCCCGAGCCCAATTCAAGTTCATCGGATTAAACGGACTGGATGGAGAAGCCGGACCATTCCGGCCGAGCCTCTATCTTCTGTATGACCGAGCCCGCCGGGCAATCTAACAAGCTTTCCGTTCTCATTAATCCTGCGGCTCTCCTGAATACGATCACCTTGCGTCCTTCTTTGAGCCTGATGGTAAAAGCAATCACTTGCAATTATTTGTTTCAAAAGAGCTTACATCTTGCACCGAAATCGCAGACAATCCTTTAGCAGTCCCCAAAATCTTATGATATTTGCCCTTCATATTCGATTGTACAGCAAGGTATGAAATCGAACCTTGATTCTCAGGCCATGAATTAGCACGATAAAGACGTAAAAATGACCAAAACATCATAAAGATGCCTAAATCAAAAATTGGGTTTGATGCCCGATCTTATTCATTTTAAAAGAAACTCCATTCTGGCCAAGGAAAATGCGAATGACAGATGGGCAGAAAAAGATCATTTCTTCGTCTTTTCGACATGGATGGTAAAGCATATTGTACCTACCCAGAACTGGATAGACAGCCAAAGAAAACGCATTATTGAGAACGAGGTGTAATACGCATTCTTGCGGGAAAGCCCATTTAACAGAGGCTTAATCCTAACATTTTGTTTTTTCGTCCCCAATTCGTCCCCAAGGTTAAAAACCTCATGCTCAGTATCATTGTTTTCTATTTGATAAAAATAAAAAAACCTTGATTATCAAGGATTTTTTCGTTTTGTTTTTGGTGGATCCTAGGGGGATCGAACCCCTGACCTCATCGCTGCCAGCGATGAGGTCTAATACACAATGTCAACGTTTCGCCTTATAAAACTCATGATAAAGCTTCATCAACGCCCTTTTCTCTATCCGCGACGCATAGCTACGCGAAATTCCAAGCTCCTTCGCAATCTCCCGCTGCATCCGCTCATCCCCGCCGTGCTCAAGTCCGAAACGGCCGATAACGACTTCCTTCTCGCGATCATCCAAAATGTCGAGGTTTTTATATATCTTCGATTTCTCGATCTTCAGCTGCACCTTATCGACAATATCATCGGCCTCCGTGCCGAGGATATCTATAAGCGTAATTTCATTTCCTTCCTTATCCGTGCCGATCGGATCGTGCAGTGAAACGTCCTTCCGCGTCTTCTTCAAAGACCGCAGATGCATAAGTATTTCATTCTCGATACAACGAGCAGCAAACGTCGCGAGCTTCGTGCCTTTTCCAGTTTGAAAGCTCTCGATTGCCTTAATCAATCCAATCGTTCCAATCGAGATCAGATCCTCCAAATCCTCACCTGTATTGTCAAATTTTTTGACATTGTGGACACGACCCGATGTAATTTCTTTTCTTAGAAAAAGCTTCAAGACAAAAAAGAACCGGACACTTTGTAACTCTGACCGGTTCATCCTTGTTTGGAATATTTATTATGTAACTGTCGCTCTATTGCATTAACCCAAGTTGGGATAGGTCCAGCGCGATATTTAATGCTATTGCCGTCGGCATCCAGAACAATCTCACCACACGAAAGACTGTTGTCAATGATAATTAAATGATCAATGAGGAATAAATTCAAAAGCAGATTTTCGATCGAAGATTAATGACGTCTAATGATATATTCCATTAGGGGATTACCCCCTGGCTTAAAGCCAGATCCATGCTTCAGGCATAAAAAAAACCTTAAAAATATTAGCTGGTTTTAAGTACTGCTCAGAATGTAACGAGATGGTTCATCTTGCAGAACTGCCGGTAAACCGACCATACCTCCGTTTTGCCTTCGGTTCGTCCCGCCAATATACATTCATCGTTTGGCGTATAAGCGGCAAGACAAACAAGCCTTGATTCTCAACATTACCAGTTAATGTTGCAAACAGCATTAGTCTAGCAAAAAATGAAATCTACAATATTTTACAAATTAACAGGTCTTAAGTTTTATTAACATAATGTGGTCTAACGGTTATGATAAAGAAAGTGTGTAAGCCTTTTCAACACAATCATTCTCCCGAATTCGATTCAAAAAGTTTGAGAGTGAATTAGATTCAAATTTTCTTAAAGACAGTCGTTCAAGTTAAAGACCCCAAAATGGATTTAACGTTCGGAGAGGTCGCGGTAACCGCTTGATTTATACGATAAAGGAGGGGTACGGTGCAGAAGAAATATGACTTGATCATCGTCGGAGCGCGGGTGGCGGGGTCGTCGCTGGCGTATGAATGCGCGAAGGCCGGTCTGGAGGTGCTTTTGCTGGAAAAGGGAAGATTACCGAGCGACATTTTGTCGACGCACAACTTTTTCAACAACGCGCTTTCCCTGCTGCGGGATATGGGGGTGCTGGAAAAACTGCTGCAAACCGGAACGCCGACGTACAAAAGAGTCTTTATCCAGTTCGAGGATGCCGTAATGGACGGCGATTTTCCCGAATCGAAAGGGGAGACTGAATGCCTGTGCATCCGCCGAACGCATCTCGACCGCATTTTGTTCGAGCATGCCGCGGCGCATCAGGGAGTTACGGCCATCCAGCAATTTCGCGTCACGGACGTCATCTTGGACAGAGACACGGTTACGGGAGTCTGCGGCGTCCATAAGGATGGGCGGACGGAACACTTTGCGGGAAGGCTGGTAGTCGGTGCGGACGGCCGCCATTCAACGGTGCGCAGTCTGGTGAAGAGCGAGCGGAAAATATGCGTGCCGACCGATTTCGCTTCTTATGTCGCTTATGCCGCCGATTACCGGCAGGAGGGCGACCGATGCGTGGAATTTTACAAGTTCGGAGAGTATATCGCCATCATCTTTCCCACCAGTGACGGCCTGTACGTGATCGGGCTTATGGTTCCGCTGGGCAGAGATGATTGGATGGAACGTTTCAAGCGGGATCCGGAAACGGCGTTCCGCGATTTAGCTGATGCCGGTTTCGCGGACACCGTCTCGTCGTTCCCCCAGCGGTTGCGGGAGTCGCGTTTCGTCCTTCCGGTCAGAGGGGTGCTCGGGTATGACAACGACTGGTTTCAAGGCATGGGAAAAGGCTGGGCGCTCGTCGGCGACGCCCACTCCTTTAAAGATCCTGCGATCGGCCAGGGTTTACATGACGCGATCTGGGGGAGTATGGCGCTGACCAAGATTTTGGCCGGGAACGGATCTTGGGAATCGAGCTGGGATACCATGGCGGAAGCGTATGAAGGCGCGCTGCAGTCCAAAATGATCTCCCGGTTCGAACTGGCGTGCCAATTGACAAAAAACAGGCCGTTCACCGAGGAGCAAAAAGCCGTTAACCGGCTGATTGCCGGGGATAAGGAGACATTCGACACGTACCTGGGCATGTTCAACTATGCGAGCGAACCGGCCGACTTCGAACAAGCCGTTTTCCGGCTGCTTCAGGGGAAGGCGCAGAATTGACCGGGACGTCCCGGCGGTGGACGGAAGTGGCCGGGTGAGCTCATGTTTACACATTTTATTTTACAGACTCTCGCGCGTCCAGAAAATCGCAGACTTTCTGGACGCGGGCAATTTATCCGCACGCGAGGGCTAGCTGTATCTGCCAAGCATCATGGATTTATTTTACCGCAAGAACTTCTCATTTTACATGGATAAACGTATGACAAAGGTTCTCGTATAAAATCCCTCTAAAGATGGCGCCCATGCTGAGCGTACCATAAACAAAGCCCCGCTAATCGGGGCTTTGTCAAAATCTGAAGGAGGGGTCGTTCCTCCTCACCGCTTCGCCTTATAATACTCATGATACAGCTTCATCAGCGCCCGCTTTTCGATCCGCGACACATAGCTGCGCGAAATGCCAAGCTCCTTCGCAATCTCCCGCTGCGTCCGCTCTTCCCCGCCCTGCTCCAGACCGAACCGTCCGACAACTACTTCTTTCTCGCGTTCGTCCAGTATATCCAAATTCTTATATATCATCGATTTCTCGATTTTCAGTTGCACCTTATCGACGATATCGTCGGCTTCCGTACCGAGAATATCGATCAGCGTAATTTCGTTGCCCTCTTTGTCCGTCCCGATCGGGTCGTGCAGCGACACATCCTTGCGGGTTTTCTTGAGCGAACGCAAATGCATAAGTATTTCGTTCTCAATACAACGAGCTGCAAATGTCGCAAGCTTCGTCCCTTTGAGTTTTTTTTATGTCTGATCTTTTAATAAGGGTACTTCGATTCCCTTCAAAGTTTGAGTCTCTTATCTTTCACAAACACCTATTACTAACTTTTAACTTTATCCTTATCGCAATATTTGCCTACTCTATTATTAAGGATAAACAACCTATGTACTTCTTTCTATTTCTAATAATTTTACCTTTCACACTTATAGTAAAGCCAAAATTACTTATAAAAAGTAGACACATTCTGTTCATGGCTTTTTTCACATATTTCACTGTACCTTTTAGTTTAAACTTCATAATCGGATTACAATTAAGTATTTCAATACCATCTTTCTTACTTTTCACTTTCTTGACTACGATCATGTTCTTTATCATGTTGTATTTTCTGAACAGGAAGCATTCTCGTAAAGAATTCCTTGATCATTCTAAAATTTCATTGGATATAATTAGATTCATCTTTGTGGTCATTGTAACAATAAGCGCTGTATATGGAAGACTCATTAATGACTTCAGTTTATTCACTCAATTGATTCCAGATTTTAAAAATGATACTAGTTTAGAGGAGGTAAGAAGTTATTTTCAACTCACATTCCAGATCCTTGCTATTCCCTTTATATTCTCTAGCACATTACTACGAATTGCAGTCGACTGGCTGTTATTAAAAAAATGAACATTCGGCAGCCCCCTAATCAGACTGACGTGGTAAATGAGCACATTCGAGCGGAAACGGTATGCCAGCAGTCGTTTCACTTTTGTTCCTTCGCAATCTCCCGCTGTGTCCGCTCATCCCCGCCATGCTCAAGTCCGAATCGCCCAATCACAACTTCCTTTTCTCAGTCATCTAATATATCAAGATTTTTATAAATCTTACTTTTCTCAATTTTCAGTTGTACCTTATCCACAATATCGTCGGCTTCCGTGCCAAGGATATCTATTAATGTAATTTCATTACCTTCCTTATCCGTACCGATTGGATCATGCAGCGAAACGTCCTTCCGCGTTTTCTTCAAAGACCGCAAATGCATAAGTATTTCATTCTCGATACAACGAGCCACAAAAGTCGCGAGCTTCGTGCCTTTTCCAGTCTGAAAGCTCTCAATAGCCTTAATCAATCCAATCGTACCAATTGAGATCAGATCCTCGAGACCTCACCGGTATTATCGATTTTTTTGACGTTGTGGACACAACACGATGTCATTTCAAACATCATTCATGGTAATAAAAATGAACCAAACTTTGTGATGTCACATCGATTGGTTCATTCATCAGTATCTATTTCATTTTGTAAGTGCTGTTCTATCGCTTTCACCCAATTAGGAATAGTCTCAGCCATATATTTTATTACATTATGGTTGACATCAGCTTCCAATACAATCACACCATCTAAGTCACTATTATCAATAACAATTAAGTGATCAAGAAGGTATAGATGAGCAAGCAGATTCTTCATAGAGGTTTGATCTCTTCTAATGATGTCTACTGTAGGAATATCATGTCCACCATTTTTAACTCGTGCAGCAACCCGATCTATATTCAATCGGTAATCTCCTAGACCTACGTAAAACATAATCACTTCGAACCCATTATCTTTCGCCTCTTGCATTTGACGAATAGCATTCCCACCTGCTAAAGTCGTTTCAATTGAAAAATCACGTTTGTTCTTTATACACTCCCTAACCAACTTGATAGCGTCTTTACCTGCCGATACCCTATGTTTTTCATGATTTTCGTTATCAATACGGCGTGCCAATGAATCTGGATCAACATTAACACTAATCCCAAGTCGATCGATAATTAGATTGCGAATGGTGCTCTTTCCGCTGCCATTATTCCCTGCGAATACAAACATAACAGCAGTTGGTTCACTCATGATCATTTTCCTGTTTTTCAATTTTTTCGATATTCCCATTGCTATATTCTTTCATAAACTGCCCATCTTTTGTTTTATAAACGACGTAGGTATCATTAGCCTTTGCATCTAACTTGGCGCGATCTCCCGTTAGCTTTATCAGCTTTTGTAGATCCTGTATACGATTCATAACTTCCCTCCGGCCATTCAAAATTTATGATCAGCTATCTTATAATTGAAGTATAGCACAGAACGTGTCCTAAAATGACACATCCCGCATTAGCGTTCAAACACAAAAATAGACTGCTCTAAAAGAACAGTCTGGATCGGAATCTATTTATCGTTTCGCCTTATAAAACTCATGATAAAGCTTCATCAACGCCCTTTTCTCTATCCGCGATACATAGCTCCGGCTAATACCAAGTTCCTTCGCAATCTCCCGCTGCGTCCGCTCATCCCCGCCATGCTCCAGCCCAAAGCGGCCAATGACTACTTCCTTCTCGCGGTCATCCAGTATATCAAGGTTCTTATATATCTTCGATTTCTCAATCTTCAACTGCACCTTATCGACAATATCATCGGCCTCCGTGCCGAGGATATCTATCAGCGTTATTTCGTTGCCTTCTTTGTCCGTGCCGATCGGATCATGAAGCGAAACGTCCTTCCGCGTCTTCTTCAAAGAACGCAGATGCATAAGTATTTCATTCTCGATACAACGAGCAGCGAATGTAGCAAGCTTCGTCCCTTTGCCGGTCTGAAAGCTCTCGATCGCTTTAATCAGACCGATTGTTCCAATCGAAATCAAATCCTCCAAGTCTTCCCCTGTATTGTCGAATTTTTTGACAATGTGAACACGAAGCGATGTCAAATTTTCATCGTTTCATCCGTATACATCTTCAATATTTATGACTCCGGCTTTAATGTCATGAATGATATCATTGATTGAATTGTCCTGATCGATAATTATTCCGTCCTCATCCAAGTCACAGAGTTTAGCCTGTTGTATTATTTCAGATAATCTAATAAAAAATTATATTCTTCTCCTTCTTGAAGATCGACAATGTCATGTAATCCACTAATCATATAAGGTGATCCATCATATTTCTCCCAAACCGTTCCGTCACTTTTGATTCCGGTCATACAACTCCCAACTACTTTTGCATTATCTAACCAATCATATGGGTGTACAGCTAAAAGGGGTTTTTTTAATTCCTGTTGGCTTGCAAATTAGGTGCTAGCCATTTCATTATTCGTTGGGAGTCGGCAATCCGAGGTTTTCCAGCCCCAAACGGTTCCATCCTTTTTTGATAAATAAACCATCACCTGATCCCCACAGATTTATAACTTCATCGGCATAGGGGAATTTGGTTGCCGTTTTAACTTGGGGATGGGAATCAAATAAACCTTCATGCACATACTTCAGGGGTTCTCCCCAAAACCATACACTTCCGTTCTCTTTAAGTGCGAAGTTTCGATTCTCACCTCTGACAACTTTTACAACACTATCCAATTTATCTATTTGAACAAATTTAGTGGTATCGGTTTCAAATGTTCCATCATCCTTATCATTAGCATGAATCAACTGATCTTTTTAAATAATGACATTACCTTTAGTTGTTATTAAAAAGGGGCCACTAAATAAATGTTCTATATTCTCTAAATTGGATACCGGATGATGTTTAACATCTCCCACATATTTGCATCCTGCTAAAAGAAGAAATGAAACAAATAGGCTTATACCCTTAATTATTTTTCTTACTTGGTTAGGTTTCAATTTATTACATCGCTCCTTTTGTATGCTCGCCTATATTTTATATTACGCTTACTGACGTTTACAGGTAATCAATCTAGTGTGAAGTGTAGTTGTGCTACAAAATTGCCCTACTTTGCCATAACGAAAAACACCCCCTATCGTTTTCATCAGTTTCAACACCAGGGTGTTTTTCCAATGTCCACTATAAGGGGCTCAGTTAATGAAGACCGGGGTGTTAGCTGTCTATTTCTTCATATCTGCCAGCACATCGAATCTAAGATTGCTGATGCTTTCTCCTCTGCCGGTTTGCTTCCGTATGCCGAGCCAATTATAGACACGCCCATCGTGCCATCTTGTGCGTTGATAGCTTTGATAGACGCGCACGCCAGATCTTGGCACTTCTTCTTCGAATAACAGATAGGCGATTTTAGGCTGCTTATCCAAGCCTACGCTTAGCAGCGTCGTGCGAGGACGAACCTTATCCGGCTTGCTCGTATTCCCTTCGAGAATACGCGGCATTGCCGCGCGCTGTAGCTGTATTTCTCTGTTGCTGCCCGGTACGTGAACTGGAATAAACGGAATCCAATTTTCAGGCATCGTGCTCATAAGCTCATATTTGATATCCGCCTTTGCATCCGATCCCCCTGCCGTAGCGCCGCCGAGCAACCGCTGATAGTAATTATGCAATTCCAATGCGGCTTCTCTGCCTGATTTCGAATCTCCGTTCGGCAGCAAAATTTTGTTCTCGATGCCCCATACCATATTGGCTATTTCATCACGAACGAGGTACACGTCCTCTACCGGCTCGCTTTCTTGAATTTTAGGCACGGTCGGCAGCACCATAAGGCTCAAATCCGCAGCTTCATTGAGATTATTGCCATCAACGCTTAACGCGAACATGCTCCAACGCTGCCAATCCTGATCGTTTCCTGCGCCCGCAGGCTGAACCCATATGCGTTCTCCGAATACGTTATCGACTGTCATCCCTTTGACGTTGGCAATGCTGCCAGTTCCGACTGTAACCGGTACGAGAAACCAATCGTTAGAATAAACGAGGCCGAATTCCATTAAGAGCAGCTTATTCAAATCCGTCTTATCCGGCTTGATATCTCCAAAGTTCGTCTTGCCTTCTTCGAATGCCCACCACCTCGTATTCGGCATGCCGTCGAATTTGATCTGCGAAGCAAAAAGCGATTGAGTAAGTGCCGATTCCAGCGCATCAGCCGTATCCGATCCGTCTGCCTCTCCCAACGATCTCACCGCGCGATTGGAATTCAGGTTATACCAATCGAGATTGCCATGATAATACTCCTCCGCCGTATATACCTTTTCCTCGCCATTGCTGGGTGCCGAACAAGAAAATTGATATTCGAGCTTCGAAGGCAGCCATGCATCCTGATTTTCTTCTGCAGGTTGGCTGAACAATTTCTCGAACCAAGCCGTAAACCGGCTCTCGAGGCTTTCGATCAGCGTCTTCTGCATCTGTGTCAACGCCTGCCTGTCCGGCGTTGGGAATTTATCATAGGCATGATGGCTTATCGATGCCTTCATATAAGTGTAGAGGGCTGCACCGTCCATTGCTCTTCCCGCAACGGATGCATACCGTTGCCAAACGCCGAGATGCGCACATATATGCGCATCCTCCGGCTTAGTTGGGTCAGGCTGCTTAATGGAATAGGCTTGAATGAAAACCTTCTTCAGCCCTTGAAGCTCAGGCGTATCGGCCATTTTCAGCCATTGCCTGCCCATTAACAGACGGATGTCGAGCGACAATTCCTGGTCACCCGCTTTGAACGGTAGCGTACGATGCTCAACTTTCGTCTCGAGAGGTATGTTCGATTCGAACTTTTGTGCCGGATGGGAATTCGCTTTATATTTCTGAAATCGCATCGTCTCCATATGCACCTTCGTGATTAAGGGCGAGCCGGCGTCATCTCCTTGGAATTCTCCCATCTGCCATTGCTTAGTCAAAAGGAACAGAGGATCTCGCACTTCCGCCCTTAAGGCACGATCGAATTTTTGGGTGCGTGGACGGCCTTCAAGCCTGTTCCACATCAGGATAGACGGAATTTTACGCACTTTGTCGAAGACTTGCTGAATATTGTCGATCGATATAAATTCATTCACCGTTTTTCCACTCCCGATAAAATTCATTATTCAAGGCCAAGGAAAGCGCTGCGGTAATCGGATATACGGTAACCGCCGATAGGAGCGCGGGGAGGAAACGGGCATAATCCGTCGCATCGATATGGCTGGGCTCGACAGCCCGTTTCTTCGCCATATTCAGCGTGTCGTGAAGCGAATCGACAACATCCTGCCATTGCCAAGCCTGCTTGAAATCCGACGGCATAACTAACAGCAGCGACTGCGGCGCTTCCGAATTAGGCCGATCGTAATGGAAGGCGATCCCCGTCGTTTCCTCTTCTGCAGGGATAACCTCCGTCCACTCGTCGATCAGAATACCGCATTGGCTGCGCTGAATTCCGCCCGCAGCCGGCGGGTACATTGCGGTGTAGAGCAGCTTGTCTTCTTCGATCTTGTACGAGGCCGGATACTCCAGTGCGAGCCAGCTGTCCGTATTCCGGTACGGGAATTGCACAGGCTCAAGCTTGAGATCCTTCTCGATCAGCGCGTCTGCCAGCATCGTCATATTCTCCACATGCCGCATTTTGTCGCGTACACGCGCAACACCGTAAAGCCAATCGTCGATCGGAAACGGTTGATTAAGGCCAGTTTTTTGATAGGCGAGTAGCTGTTCAATGTCGGCAAAGGCCATTGTCCACTCTTCCAATAGCGGATCCGATAAACTAAACTCCGGCACGATCCTGAAATCGTCACCGAACAGAAGTTTGCCGGCTTCCAATAAAGCCGCAACCTTTCGATTGGCATCGATAGCTTCATCATGCTCTAGTACGAGTTTCGCCACTTGCAAGGCGCGCTTATCCAATTCCAGCCGCAAACTCTCCGTTCCTCTTTGCATGTCGTCGGCAAATAAGATAAGCTGCCGCTTTTCCTTCTCGATCTCGAATGCTGCCGCGTCGAAAGATGATAGACCGGCTAGCTCGGCTTCAAACGCTGCAAATAACTCATGCAATTCGTTTTTTTCCAATAACTTTTTAAAAGCGTCTTGCTTTTTGAGAAATGCGTCCCTTTTCCCATTGATTAATTGCGCTTTATAAGCATCTATCGTAATTGCTAGCGGCGTTTGGGTAGATTCGGTCGATAATGTAAGCTCTGCTTGCTGCAGCAAGGAAAGCTTGTCCGAAGATGTCCCGTATGCGTTGATCAGGGCATCGAATGCTGCAAGCTTCTCGTCCCACCGTGTAATCAGCGAATTGATTCTAGTAAACAGCGCCTCGTATTGCCGCCTTCGCCATTCGAGCATATGTCCGTACCCGGAATGCGGAAGGCCGAACATGGATAATTGCTTGTAAATGTCGATTCCGCGGTTCAAAATCGTTTCGATGTTCGCCGCTTTTTCTTCGTTGGTCCAAGCTGCAATGTCCTCGGCATATTGCTTAAGCGTTTTCCTCAAACCTGTCGTTTCGGTAATGCCGAGCTCGTCTAGCGCCAATGTAATTCTCAGCGGATTTAAGCTGGCGGTCACTTCGTCCGGCTTGCTTGTACTGGCCCCGAACTTCATATCGCCTGCTGTCAAAGGGCGCGATCGTTGAAGCAGCGTTCTTGCGCTGCTTAGCAGCGGCGCAAGCTCGAATAAGGTGGTCATCGTCTCGTTCGGTGCCTTGGTGAAAAACTGGAGCTCAATTCTTTCCTCCGGCCTTGGATTGTACCTGCTTCTCGCGTAGGCCAAGATCGCATCGTCGAGGGAAGTCATCGCTTGCTCGCTTTCCATATTGCCCATATACAGTACGTCGATCGGAAGCAACCCCAGCTCCTGCATGCTGACCGTCTTCGTGATGAAAGCAGCCGTAAAGGGATCTTTAAATGCGACTATACAAACGACTTTGTCCATTGGAGGCATGATGCCCGACACCCACTCGTTGACTGCCGGTTCTGCCTTCGAGCGAAGCGTCGTATTGACGGCGTCCTCGGGATCAAGGCCGGTGTTGAAATGCAGCCCTACGCGATGATTTAGCGTAATGCCGCTGCGCGGTGTGCGGATAACATCGGGAATAGGCGGAAAGTTTCCTTTGCTGAATGCATCCATCGCTGCGGCCGCGCGATCATAGTTGCCTTGAACGGCTTGATGTACGCCTTCTGCGACAGCTAAGTCAGCTACGGCATCGTTGATGTCGAGTATACGCTCGACTTCAGCATCAATGGCTTGCCTTTGCTCCGCAGTTACTGCTGGCAATTGCGCAAGCCCAAAGGGATAGGAGGCGTTGCCCGATTTGTGGATTTGTTCGACAAGCGCCAGCCCGTCGACGACGTTCCTCGCTTCGATTGCTCGAATATCGTCCACACTATCTTCTTTCGTAGTCGGCAAGCGGTTGGCGTTTAACGGGAATGCAATCCTCAGATCGAAAATAATGGCATCCACTTCGTCATCATGTCTGTCGTGCAATCCCCGTTCAAGCTTATACCCTAGCAGTGCCGCCAGAGATTGGCCATTGCGAATGCCTTCGATCATCGAAAGTGCTTGACGCATGCGTTCCGATGACAAATTGACCGCCATGCTGCCTGGACTTACGGCGCTTGCGTTTGCGATATAGCCGTTTCTTAATACAGCGGCCGTAACCGCTTGGTTCAAGGAAGGCGCATGAATGTAGCCCTGGTTCGAATGATCGGCCAGTAATGGCTCATCCGCAGCGGAAAATATCTGTTGAAGCGTTTTGTCGATTTTCACCGGTTCAAGCTTTTTATTTTCCGGACGCACGTCCTCCAGCCAGCCGTATGCGCCGATATAAACACCCTGCTCGGCAGCACGATCGTGCCCATCGCTGTTATGGATGCCCCTCATGAACGCAAGTTCGGCATTCGCAAGCCCAAGCATCCAGGCGTCCAAACGATAGGCGCAAACGTCCAGATGCTCAGTGAATATCCGCTCCAATCGCGCTGTCGGTACATCCTTAATCATTTCCAGTGCCTTAAGCTGTTCGCTTAACATCGATGTATCATCGTGCGAATGAACGATTTTTGAAATATAGTCGCCAACCAATAAACCTTTCTCAAAGAAGCCGTCCTGCATAAGGCGAGGTTCATATTTATAGAGGTGCTGCCAACGGCTCCCCATATCCTCTTGTTCCTGCACTTGAATAAATTTAGGTTCTTTCCGCGCATTCTGTACTTCTTCCGGTTCGAGTATACCGGCGCTAGCGTGCAAGCGAAGGCTAGCGTCGATGAAGCCTAAATCCAGCGCGTGCCTCAGCATGAGATACAATAATGCTGTTGGCGGCTTTTCCCCGATAAACCCTTGCTGCGAGCGCAGCGTATCGTGGGAATGATGCGCCGCCGCGATCAGCCAGTCGATATAATTCCGGTTATCCTTCGTATAATTTCTAATCGCATCGGACTCGGAAAGCGGCACGTCGTCGATCAGCGGCCCCTTCAGCAAGTCATTGCGTTCGAAAAACAGCATCTTCAATACTTCCGGCAGATCGTCCTCACTGTCGGCATGGTACCCTAACTGCTCCAGCAGATCTTTCCCGCTTTGCATATATTGGACCGTATTGGTGAGCTTGTTCAAGGTTCCTTGTAAATTTTGAACATTATAAATATGCTCGAAGCTTTGGGCGTTACGCGAATGGAACTCGACTGAAGTTGGATGAAGGCCAAGCACATCAAGCAGCGTTTGATGTGGATCGTCATCACCGGTCTTGCCGATGAAAGAGACGTTTGGCAGCAGCCTTGTCCATTCGGCATCCATTGTTTTAAGCACGCCATACAGCTCCTGATAATAGGAAGCGTTGTTATTATTATTATTATTATTATTATTGTTATTGTTATTGTTGTAGTTGTTGTCGCCGACGGAATAAATAGGCTTCAAGCGAGCGGAAGCAAACCAGTTCATGCGCGAAAAAGGAGCGACCGGCAAAATGCCATAAGGCTGCTTTCCGACGCGAATGGCTGGAATCATGCCGCGCCCGGAAACATAGCTTTGAAAGAAATCCTTCGTCCGCGCGATCGTCTGCTCGCTGAACACAGGCGCCATCATCGTTTCCATGAAATAGCCTAGCGTAGCCGGCCATAGCGCCGTCTGGATCGCCCGAGCTTCTCTTTGATCGGTTCCGTAATAGTTGGCTGCATGGTTAATGGCGGCATTATCGATGCCTAAAGCTTGCGCCAGCCAAAGACCGTCACTCTTGTCTGCCCATGCCGTGGAATCTTCCTTCTGCTGATGCTTAAAATAAATGTCGAAGCTGTCATCGGCGTCTTCGCGCCAACTATAGGCGGAAGACACTTGCTCCGTATTGTTCGTGGGCGTACCTTGCGGAATCAAACCGAAACCTTTGCGGCTATGATGGTGATGATCGATTAGCGTTTCAAGCGTGTTTTTTCCTTCGATCGGATCGGCGCTAAGGCGCACGCCGACTACGAATAGGCGGTTGAACCCGTTCGCGGCCTGCTCAGGAGTCAGATCCACCCGGAAGCCCATTCCTTTGGCGATCGCCTCCTCGAAATCCACCATCCATTTCAGTTCGTCGCTTACGATCAAATCGCCTTTCTTGACCTTTTTGCCGTCCAATACCTGGTCTTCTTCCGCAATCTTGAACGGTTCGCCTTCGTCGGCGGAAGGATTGGGTCCGATCGAAAGAGAGGAAGGAATGACATTGCCGATTTCCTCGAGAGACGGCTTGTCGTTGCTGTTGGTATAGCCCTGTAATACGAAACGCTCCGGTAATACGCGCACTTTAGGCGCCTTAGCCCATGCTTGAAACTTCGTATCCAAATCGGAAGCCTTCGGAAAAACGAGGAAGGCTGCCTCATACTCCGTATCTTCTTCGCTTCGCGGCGCGAACGGGAAGTCCGTGGGCTTGTATGTTTCCCACAGCTTCTGCGCCTGCTGATCGCCATATCGATCGACAAGCTGCGTCCATGCCTCCGCTTGTTGCTCCTTATCTCCGTTCGCCTGCCACATAGCGCTCCAAAAACGTAAAATCGCGTCCATGTCTTCTTTCACAGGCGGTTCTTCCGTTGCGATAATCAAATTCGTCTTCTTATCGGAAACGCGTTCGGGCTTCTCATCCCCATTGAGCGGACGATAGTTTTGCACGATCCAATACGCCCTACCGGAGCCATGGCTGTTCACGAGCGATCGCCATGCGCCGCGCTGGCCGGCTTCGATGTCGCCTGCTTGCCACATGGAAGTCCAGTACGCTTTCGCGTTCCTGACTTCGTTCTCCGATATCAGCTCTTCGAATGAATCGATCGCGATTTCATCGGGAAACACCCGGACCCAAAGCTGTTGCTTTTCAAGCCCTCTGCCTTCTTTAACGGTCTTGAATCTCGTCTCGATGCGCAGCGGAAACATCAGTATCGGATACCGGTCGTCAAGCTTCGAAATATGGTCGATCGGGTTCGTAAACGGCAAAAACAATTCCAATTTGCTGAGCTCTTTGACTTTGTTCTCGTCCAGTAAAGCATTGATTTGCTTGAGCTGCTCTTCGACCGCCGCTTCTTCCCTCTCCAATTCCCTCAAGTACGAATCCGGCTGAAATTTGGCTTTGTCCCGCTTTATGCGAGTAAGCTTTTCTTTCGTCTTGAACTGCTCCAGCTCGGCTAGCTCCCGTTGTTTGCGCGCTTGCAACAGCAATGATTGGTTTTCCGAAAATATTGTCATGATTCTCTAGTCCCTTTTCATTGTTTTTTGGGTAGCAATTCCGACGCATGTACGGCAACCATCACCGGGACCTGGAATAAAATGTAGGCCAGCTCGTCCGCGTTCGAATCTTTGTTCCACTTGATGTTCCTGTCTTCGAGATACTGTTCTTGTTTTTCAGCCAATTCTGTACGGCCACGCGGATCGGTCAGTTGTATTTCCGCCGTGTTCGCGTCGATCTTGATAAAGTCGCCGTCCGCGCCGCCAGGCAGGACGTCTTCCCAAGTCAGATCGTTCCATACGTTATTCTCGGATTGACCGATATCCAAGCCGAACCGAGGTTCACCCGGACGTTCTTTTATGACGAAAAACCAGCCTGGATCGTCGCCTGGATGCTCGCCAGTTCCGCCTATCGCTTCTTCGATTTTCAAATCGAATCCTATGAAATAGATGTCCGGATCCGCTTTCGCCTCATATAATGGCGTTTTGATTTTGCTATGCGGCGGATTCGCCTGCTCCTGTGCAGTCAGCTCTGCCGGAAGCCGTTCCTTTGTTATGTCGATCGTGCCATCCGGTTTCTTTTGCCATTGCGCCCTTTGAGCGTAAATGACAGCAGTCGGATATTTTTTCAACAATTCGCCGCGAATGACCAATACCGCTTCTTCTTCCTTTTCACCATTGGCTTCCCGTTGATCATGATCACCTAGTTTCGAAGCTTGCGGCCAACGATGCAATGGTGGGATGTCCCGCAGCTTCTCCTTGCGTTGCTCCGAATCTTGAATGGTAGGATCATAACGGCTGCTTACGTCCCAAAATTGCCTGAAATAGCTGCCCCGCTGGTCGGTCGGGAATTCCCGCCACAGCAACTCTCGGGCGAATTCATGATTTAAGCCGACCATATAGGACTCGATGAATTTCTGGTTCGTCTGCAGAAGCGAAATGCTGTTTTGCGCAATAAAATTGATGTTCGGCAAAAACAATTCCGTCGATATTTTGAGCAGCGGCTCGTACATCGGCATATCGAATTGCGGATAGGCCATCGCTTCTACAATACTTTCACCTGCAAGTGTAAAGTACGACCCCGGCAGTTGTATGTAGCTTAGTACCATTTCCGGAATCGTCAATTCCGGATTAAGTCCTTTGATCATTTGCCCCGCCATACGTTGTATATCAAGCTCCTTCAGCGTTGGCAGGTATCCAGCCTTGCCGCTGCTTTGCACGAATGCATGGACATCACGCACTGCGTTTTTGAATCTAACTGCTTCCTCGCTATCCAATCTGCCGATGCTCGGCACAAAGGCATCTCCGACGCTAACAATTTTGAAGTCTGGACTCAGCGGATATTTGGACACGTCTTCCCGATTTTGATTCTGTTCCAGCACAGACTCGGCTTGCTTTACGCCTTTCGCTAATTTGGCCAAATAACGAAATCCAATTAGTAAGCCCCCGATTAATAGGCCGACGATCCACATAGGCGCTTTCAATAAAAATGCAATAAGCGCTAGGATGAGCACCACGGCCAACATGAAGGGCCAATATTGCACCCAACTATACTTAGAGATAAGTTCCGTAACGATGTCGGGAGCGATCGACCGCTTCAAATTTTTCGCAAGCTCTCCTAGTGTCGGTAGCGATTCAGGCGTCAATTTAGGAGGCGCGGGGGACACTATCTCGCTGTTGATTTTTTCGAGAAGCCGATCAGTTTGCGCCCTGTCTGCAAACGGTAGCTTACGCATGACGCGTCCGGAAGGACGGACGATCCGTCTCATCGGCGCGGAGACGATCGCTTGTGGAATGCGGCTCGTATGGATGTGATGGTATATCGTTGTATCCTCGGTCAAGATCCGTTTATTCAGTGGAGCAGTAAATATTAGTGTTTTCTCGAGGCTAATCTCTTCCAGCGGTTTAATATGATTGTTGTAAACGGCTTTGGACGCTTCCTTCGCCAATTGGGCTTGCCTGATTTTGCGGTTGGCCTCGAGAATGTCACCTACCTGTCCCCAAGCCGCGTCCATATATTCTTCTTGTTTTTGTTGAATGACCTTCGTGCCAAAGCCCGTGGCCGCGCGCCATCTCGGATCGAGGTTCAGTTCATGAATCCAGTTGTCGTTGTTAGGGATCGGCGAGCCGTCTCGATTGTTCAACAAACGGTGGATCATGGCATGCCAGCGGCCATATAACGGAGGCACGATCATTGGATCGTCATCCGCGTCCAATCTCGAATTCGAATTGGCGGCAGCAGCCTCTTCATAGGCGTATTCATCCGCTAGATTAATAAATGAGGCCAATTGCTTTTGAAACGGATGCGGCTCGGTCCGCGGCAACTTCGTAACGCTGTCCTTCTCGAACAGCTCGTTTTTCTTTACGGTGCTGAGCGAGTCCAAATCATGCAAACGGTCCCAGTTCTCATACGTCAGCACGACGTCCTTGTCTTCTTTCGTCATCGAGGCGAACGGGACTTGCAGGGCGCCGCCTAATTTCAGAATGCCGCCTAGCCGCGAATCCGTAATTCCGCTAACCGGCGCGCCGGGAGCTTGCACATCCATATCTCGCCTGCCGACGCGGCTGTCGACCGACTTCGGCTCCAGCATCCGCACCAAATATTCGAAGTCGCCAACCGTGCCTGTCCGGAAGTACCAACGATGGTAATAAGGGAATAGCTTCGCAGCGTCATTCGCGCTCCAGGCCGATTTCGTTGCTGGGCAATTCGTAGGGATGTCTAGTCCTAGTCCAGCTAAACGTCCGGTTTCGAACACCGGAACCAGAAACGCGTGATAAGCCTTATTCGCAGCCAATTTCCTTGGGCAGACGATTCGGGAGTAGGCCAAATCCGGATTGCGGTTCACAGCTTCACCCAGCCGCGGAAGCAGAGCGTTCAAATCACTGCTTTTGACGTTGTCGGCCAATTTCACGATGTCTTCATTAACGTGAGCATGTGCCCATGCCCACAGCTGGCCTTCAGGCGGAAGCACGTCTCCTGCGTCGTTGACTTCGATGTATGGCAGCGGCTTATTTGTGATGTCTTTGCCGTCCTCGAACTCTTCTTCCGTCAGTACGACAAGCATAATCCACGGACGCAGCCTGCCGAGATTGTCCGGCGCCGCAGGCGTGTAGCGCCACGGAAAGTCCTCGTCATAAAACTCAATAGATGGAATGTAATTGGGCTCGAAATTCGTTATCCAGTTGCGCGGCTCCGTCTTGATGATCGCTTTCGAATCGATACCGATAATGTCGCCAGGCCCGTATAAGGCGATACGTTTCGTTACGGAATCCTGTTTATCGCCATCGATCCCTTCGCCTTTGAGGTCCAAAGTAATTTCAACGGAAGCCCGCAGCACTACGTTCAAGTCGTGATCCTGGGTCTTAATGTTATTCGCGATTCCGTTGCGAATCCACGGGAGGAACGAATAGGAAGCGATTTCCTCTGTCATACGGCCCTCCTCGTTTCAGCCTGCGGAATGACATGCAATTCGTCTCGCAGGTTCGGATTTTTTTTCACCTGTTGCTTCATGAAATCCAACGCCTGAACATGGCTTTCGAATGAGGCTGCTTCGTCGCTGAAGGGCGAGTTGTCGCGATTGTAGACGACGGCGTAGCGGGTTGTACCAAGCTTTATTTTCTCGGTAGCAGGTTTTTTGTGCACCGTACGTTTGCGGGACAAGGGGGATTCCGTGACGGCACTGCCTTGCAGGAAGAAATTGAACAGCACGCCGATGAAATTGATAAACGGAATGACTAAGCGCTTGTAGTTCGTATCGATAATGACCTGTTCGTACCGCACAACGCGCTTCACCGCGCTTGCCGTCTTCGTCTGTACGCCTTCGACGGATAATTCCAGTCCTCCCTTTGCCTTTTCATAAGCGGGAGCGCTCAGCTTTTCAGCGTCTGATTTGTTATTGAACTGCGCCATGGCAAACATCTCATCCAAGGCGCCCTTTTCCTCCATTGCGGGCTTTGCTGAGACTTCCTTCGCGGCGGTAACCTTAAATCGATTGGCGTCGCTAGGCTTTTGCGCGCCTATCTTATCGATGCCAAGCTGCAAAGGCACGAACCGCTGGCTGATCTGCAACGTGCCTAACGGGTGCAGGATCAAGCCCTCGGTCGTTTTGATTTTGCGAAGCGACACGAGAATGCGATTCGCATCCGGCACGCCGGCTTTCCAGTTGTCGACTTTCTGCAATTCCGCTTTGAGCAATGGCATGACGTCGATCGGCGGCAAGTCAGTGTTGTCCGCTTCGCCCCAGCTATGGCTGAAATCAACGTCAATATCGACGAGCAGTAGCGAAATCGAGCCGGTGCCTTCGACACGCCAAGGCGTCGGGCCGCTTAGTGAACCGTTTATTCGCACGCTTAATAAGTCGACGCCGAACACTTTGACGGACATCGACGAAGATATCGTGATAAGAAATTGGAATGGCGAGAATTGGAATAGTGCATCGAAGGCGATAAACCCGTCAACTTTAAACGCGTCCAGCCCGAAGTACAGTTCCGCCCTGGCTCCGAACTGGGCGGTATTCGAAGTGACTGCGAAATAGCCTTCTACGCGTATTCTGGCCTGCCGTTCATTAAGGAGACTGATCGCGATACGGTTAGGCTCGGGAAACGGCAATGGCGGCGGATTGAACGCAGGATGGAATCCTCCGATGCTAACAACGAAGTTGGGTTCATCGCCCCAAGAGACAAGTACACCAATCTGGCCATCTATCGTCATGGTTAGCAACCGCGATTCATAAGTAGTCGCATAGAACCATGCCTGCTTCTTATCGAACTCGATCGCTCCGATGAAATTCACCTGCAAGCATAGAATCGGATCTTCCTCATCCGGAAGCGCGACTTTCAACACGCCTATGATGGCGATATTTCCAGGAATTTCGATTATGACACCCAGCGACAGCGTCACGAGGTTCGGCGTGCCCCAGCCGATTTTGGCCATCGGACCGATGAGGAAAATGTCTTTTTGCGGCGGGAAAAAGCTGTTCAAGTCGCTAATGATGCGCGGAGCGTTCTCCACAACGTTCGCCGGGAACATGACGCTATTGATCGCGCCTGTGCGCACGCCTTCGGTGAGCGGCTGCAGCAGCATCGTGCGATTAAGCCCGATCAATCCTCCGACGCCGCTTAGCGTGAAGCCGAAGCCCAGCTGTAACGGCGATCCGAATTCCGCCGTGAGGATGAATAACAACGAAAATCCTTTGGAGCCGTCCGGCATACGCGTTGTTAGAATGCCAATTGCCTTAATGGTCAGGAACTCAGAAATCTCGATTTCGAGCGCACCCGTATACTCTTCCTTGTTCGGATTGAAATACAAATAGCCGCCGCCTTTGACCACGCCGGTGTCGATGGATATGCCAAGGCCATTGGGTGGACGAAAGCCGAACTTCGTATTTACTGGACCTAAGTTGCCGCTTCGATCCGCGGGAAACGAGAGCTCCTGAGAGAAGCCGATATTTTCCACTACGACTTTCAGCGGTCCAAGCTCTGCTTTGATCGTCGAGGTGACTTCAATCGGTATATGGCCGTCTTTGGGCTTAATGGCAATCGTCAAGCCCTGTATATCTATTGGACCAAGCTGAATGTGAGCGGGAATTTGCACTTCGATCCCGGCGCTTCCTTTAAAGTAAACCCCTTTCGACAAGGATACGCCGACAGCCAGTTCGAAAGTTGCATCGATGCCTGACGACGGCAGCAGGGAACTTAGGAACGAATCCCCTTCGCCTGTCGTGATGAGCAAATTGATCGCTTTAATAGCGATTTCCGCGCCCGCGTCTTGCCCCGAAGGCGTTGACTTTCCGAATATTTTCGTGGATATTCCGGAGACGGACAAATGCGTGCTGTTCATGTCCCCGAACAAGTAAAAAACCTCGATTTCCCCGTTGCTTGCGTTTTTTTTCTGCTGAACGGCGAGGCCTGTATCCAGACTGCCAGCGCTTAAGGGTGCCGTGAACAAATTTTGCAGAAATTCCAGGGAAAATGGCGGGCGAACAATGAGACCTAATCCCGAATCGATACTCAAATTTGTTTGCAGTAAGGCTTCCCAGCCGTCGCCTAATGCGAAATCGAGCTGCGAGGAACCGCTGAAGTACGGTATGAACGCAATACCTTTCTTCTTAGCGTCATGCGCTTCAGCCGGGCTAATATTCAATCCTAATTGCATATACGAGTCCGGATAATGTCCTTTGGAGAAAATCGGAATTCTTAGCTCACGCAGTCCTGCGGTGGAGTTCCCGAGCGCATTTTTGACGTTGTCGTTCTGTTTGTATAGTCCGCCTTGAACTGCCATTGCCCTAAGAAACCGATCGAGTCTCGCAAGAAAAACGTCCGCGTTGAAATTTGTATTCCACTGGTAAAATTCATCGAAAACTTTGCCGGGTTCGGTTAAATATCGCGGAAGCTTATCCCAGTTTACGACTTTTAACTTGCAAGCGGACTGAAAGACGGCATCATCGTTTGCAAGCAGATCTTCGTCCAATATCCCCATAAGATAGAGGGCACCGAACAGCTTCGGATATCTTTTTTGCAAATTATCGAATATCAAATAGTCTAGCAGTCTTCTCGGCAATTGATCGATGTGCGCATTCTGAATAAATGCCTGGGAAATGCCGGGAGCGGCACTGATTGCGACCTCCAGCTTATGCAGTTCGTTCAGCGCTTCATTGATTACCGGAAGCAAAGACAGCAAGGCTTTGAGCTTTTTCTCGTCGGTGTCGGCATCAATCACCGCTTTCGTCGCGGACACGACGGCGTCGATTTTGGCAAAGGACTGCGACAAAACGGTAACTAAATCGACCACAGGCACTTTAATACCCAGCTTTGCGAGAAAATCCAGCACCTTGTCAGCTGAATTAAGCGTTTTCAAAGGTGACAGCAAATGCGCCGCTTCAATCAGCGTTCTCTCTGAGACGGTATACTTGTCCATATCCTTCACCCGACCATATCTTGGACTGTTAATTCATTAAAATTTCCCCAATGTAGATGCGTGTCGTGATCAGCTCTATGAGCATCGGCTCCGTCGCCGTTGAACTTGGGTGCTGATCCCGAAATAATGTGCCTGAATCCCCATTGCCTGCATGCGGCGATGATCGTCCTACGTTCCGCCGGCGTATCCAAATGAATGGTGTCGATGCTGTCTCCATTCGGGTGTTCTTTGCTTGGATAGCTGGTAGCATCCGCAAAACACATTCCCTCAGATTGCACATTTAGAAAGTTCAACTGTGCCAAAACGCCGATGAAAGCAGCGAAACACCCCGGGTTTGCATATCTCCTTTGCGTATTCAAAAAAGTGTAGTGTATGTGGTACTGCGTTCCGCCAAATTCGTAGGATTTATTCAAGAAATCCGGCATCCGAACGATCACTACCAAATCATTCGCGTCATTGGAAGCAAGCCGGTATCGAAGGATGCCATAGTCTCTGTTTCCTGCTGCTGGATTGCCTCTCGTAACGATATCGCCGTTCGCATAATAATAGTTCTCAAAAGCGTCCCCCCCCGGCGCAGGCCCATTGCGCGTAAAGCCAGCCGGTACATTGACGGGATTGGAATTGTTGGCAACCCCTATTCCATTTGCTCTTGTACGAGGCTTGAAGATTTTGCATGGGGCAATGAATCTTTCGTTATCCAACTGGTCGTGGTAGTAGAAATTTACGATTCTAATCGGCTCATGAGGGGATAAGTCAGGGATCTCTTTAATAAATCGGTTCTCTACTTTGCCGATCATCCTTTTTCTGCCGCCTAAGTCCTCTATCGGGTTCCAC
Source organism: Paenibacillus sp. J2L1-98 (assembly GCF_056269405.1). NCBI lineage: Bacteria > Bacillati > Bacillota > Bacilli > Caryophanales > Paenibacillaceae > Paenibacillus > Paenibacillus sp. J2L1-98. The sequence continues at coordinate 1,049,374 of NZ_JBWDNW010000001.1, forward strand.
TCATTTGCAACATGGTAGATTTCATAGGAGATCCGATTCACGATTCTAAATCTTGCACCGCTATTGTATTTATCGCTCGGGCTTAAAAACTCATCGGTTATGCGTGAGCCGATGACTTCTTGGCCAAAAAAAGCCGAAGTATTGTCCGTAAGCCGCGCCACGATTTTCAGTTCGGCTGTATTGCCTGCCAAATGATTGGCCCAAGCTTCGAAAACATTTCGCGTGCTTGGTTTTATAGATAGTTTAAAAATCACTTTATCTTGATGGTCGATTTGATAATACTTTTTGGTGACAGCGGTAAAATCGTCATTGTTGTTATTTCTTAAGTCGTCGTGATTGCCGACTGCTTTGACTAGTGAAGAAACATAGTTGTTGATGCCGTTTCCGGCCAATATTTCCAGATTCGCTGTGCTGTCGTTAAGCGTATTGTCCAAAGGCTGAACCTGTAGCGTAAGTTCCTTATTTCTGCAATGCAGCGTCTCTACAATTAAATAGACTTGCCTGCCGAGAACGTTGTCGTAAGTAGGCTGATCGTTCAAGCGCACGCCATTGTCATCTAATCTTATGGCGCTGCTGTCGATTCTTTCAAAATCGAATACATATTCCGTGCCATCGATTTGCTTTACAATTTTCCTGGCGAAATAAGCTTTCAAGATTCTTGGCGCAACGTTGAGCACGGTGTAGATCGCGGGCGACCATGCCATCTCGGCTGTCTTTACAGCTTTGTCCGAGAAAGTCTCGATTTTATTGATCGGTTCCCTGAAGTAATGCGTCAGTAGACTTTTTAGAAAATCGGGATGGTCCTTCATATCGCTGAATTGGATAAAGGGCCACGTGCTCGATTTGTTCTTGCACTCGTTGCAGCTGTTTTTCTTCGAGCATTCGAACAAATATTTAAGCACGATCGCTGTCAGCTTTATCGCTGATTTCGGGAATAAGGTCAAATTGTATAGCTCGACAAGCTTCGGAATATCATTGGTAATTCGAAACTTCGAATCCATGATTTTTTGAGGTACCGTTCGTAATATTTCCCCCTCTATGTCGTTAAAGGTCATTAGCCAATTGTCCCGGATAATGTTAAATACCGGATTGCCCGATCCGATATCCACCGTATCGAAATCGGGCACTGAGGTCGAGACAGGCATAATATCGCTTAAAATATGAACAGGAACGGCGCAAATCCCGTTGCTGAAGTTGCCTTCATATCTCGTGTCATCGTTAATTAAAGATTTCAAATCTCGATTCGCAAAGTTATTCAAATCAAACAATATATTGGATGAATGGCTAGTGTTCGAAGCAACCAGCAAATTGCAGTTGATGATCGAAGCAATGACTTTTTGCATGGCCTCGCTCTCCGAGGGACCGATTTCTACAATATTGCTATTCCATTGGATCAATCCTGTAGGCAAATAATCCTTCATATGGTTGATCAAATAATTGGTAGAATCCGGATTGCCCGCGAATGCAATCGTCTGGTTGGCCGACATTAGACCCAATTCACTGACGTTCAAGAGATTAATCAGCTGATGTTCTACGCTCAGCTTTAGCTCCTCGGCGCCTTTCCTCACGACACACGTAACTTGCAGCTTATCGAACAGCGGTACTCCGCCTGCATCAAAAACATCAGATTCGAAGCCGATATCGTACTCCGCCTCGCTCGCCTCAGTCGAAGCTGTTAGAAAACCGTTCGCGTCAACGCGCTCGCCGTTCAGATATAGCTCGTGGCTCCAATCAATGCTATCCGCGCTTGCCGTGTTCTCGATCAAGAGCACGTACTTGTTGTTAAAGGGCAGATTGACGCCCACTCTAAGCGTTTTTGGCAAAAAACTTAACAAGCATGCCCGCTGATTGTCGATTCGATTGCTACCCTTCGCGAATAAATCGCTAAGCTCCGACAACGGAACACTAGGATAACATTGATTGATTCTCGGAATGTTCACCATAATAGCGAATTCCTCACCTCTTAACGCGGCATAGCCGGCAATAGATAGATTAAACTCAATTAGAGTTTAATCTAAAAAACTAGAAAAATCTACCTGTTTTTATGGACAATTAAATGTTAATGAGTTCATAAAATTCATCCCAAATTCGTTTCTTCCACCGGTCATTCCAATAAACAAATGCCACACTCCAACTCGGAGGTGGCACTTGTTGTTCTATTGCTGCTATAGCTATCAAACTATCCTTTTACCGAACCCAGCACCATTCCATTGAGGGGTCTTAGATCGAACTTGCTAAATTCGTCCCTAAGTTTCTTATCTACTTTTTCGACTAGTGTTTTCTTGGTTGAGACACTTAATTACGACTATGTGAGTTAATTTTCCATCGTATTGAGAATTGATCGCCATCCACTAGATATAAGGCTTTTTAAGGTGTGCTGTACTTCAAGTTTATCTCATTAAGTCATCATGTTAAAGTTGTAGTCATTGCAGCTTTAAACAATTCAAAGAGCAACATTGAGGTAGTTCTCCGTTAGCATCAATAAATTAACCCGAACTGCTATGAAGCAATTCCCCGGCATTCTGAACGAAAGTGATGAGCATGAAATTGAATGCTTTGCTTCAGTTATTTGAAGGAGCGGTGAATACTGCTCTCCGAAAGACTTTATATTAACTTGAACCGATCGGTCTCAATTGCCCCTTCGTTGAAAGCATGACGAGTTACATTCAAAGGCATGCATACATTTTACGTGTATCAACGGGATTTTTATAAGGCATGTGATAGCGAAAGAATTGGAAGGATATCTGCAAAAGATGTTATGCGCGGTATCATTCGATTCTTTCATAAATCGGCCACAATAAATGGAATTCATCATTTAATGAATAGATCATCAAAACTATGGAAAAGCTTCACGAGACTCAGCTTCCTCTCCCCCACTTGCGAGTCCTTTTTGCCGATATGGCAGGATTCACTTATGTACTACCTGGCATGTCGCTCGCCTTATCTCTGAAGGTACTTTTGTCGATACGCTTCTACGTACAGATTTCGCCATACGCAGGTATCCAATCTACGGGGTGGCCGGCCCCTCCTACGGTTGGACTTTCATGAAGTAGACAATGCGTGCATCTCGGCACGCTAAAATTATAAAGACCCTTGATTTCTCAAGGGTTTTAGCATTTTAAATATGGTTTGAATCTAAGGGGTTCGAGTCCTACATCATAGCTTCTAGAACTTCATTTCACCTCTTCGCCTTATAAAACTCATGATAAAGCTTCATCAAAGCTCTTTTCTCGATACGAGACACATAACTTCTAGAGATACCGAGTTCCTTTGCAATTTCCCTTTGTGTCCGCTCATCTCCGCCATGCTCTAGCCCGAAACGGCCGATGACAACTTCCTTCTCCCGGTCATCCAATATATCGAGGTTTTTATATATTTTGCTTTTCTCAATCTTCAGCTGCACCTTATCAACAATATCATCGGCCTCCGTGCCGAGGATATCTATAAGCGTAATTTCATTTCCTTCCTTATCCGTGCCGATCGGATCATGCAAAGAAACGTCCTTCCGCGTCTTCTTCAATGACCTCAAATGCATAAGTATTTCGTTCTCGATACACCGAGCAGCGAAAGTAGCAAGCTTCGTCCCTTTTCCGGTTTGGAAGCTTTCGATCGCCTTGATCAATCCAATCGTGCCGATCGAGATCAGATCCTCCAAGTCTTCCCCAGTATTGTCGAACTTTTTGACGTTATGAACACAACCCAATGTAATTTGAGTTTTACAACTGATACATCACCCTAAACACCATCGCCGTACGGCTAGCGAGCTGTAATTCGAGCTTACCAGCCGCCCATTTGAACTGCGAGCGCGGTCCAAAACCGCCAAAACGCGCGTCGTCCGTATCAAAAATCAGTTCAACAGGCGTTGAGTCAAAACTGACAAATTTCGTGTCCGTCGGATGGAAATTGAAAGCAAAGAGCAAATCGCCCTTCTGGTAGGCTAGCAATTTATCGTCGTTTTGAATCCACTTCTGTTGCAGGCTTGCGGTCTTCTGTAAAAATTTTGAATCGTGCTCCAACGCAATCATCGCATTGTCAAAATCGAGCAAATACTGAAAGCGAAGCTCTGGATTGGTCGCAAGCGACCATTGCCGCCGCGCATGGTCAAACGAGTCGCCATTACCCTCGCGCGGAAAATCGAGCCATTCAGGATGGCCAAATTCATTGCCCATAAAGTTCAAATAGCCCTCGCCTGCAAGCGAAAAAGTGACAAGCCGCAAAACTTTATGCAGCGCGATCGCACGGTCAATAATCAGCGACTGCGAATGAACATCCATCGAATAGTAGAGCTCAGCATCCGCGAGCCACATCATGAGCGTCTTGTCACCGACAAGCGCCTGATCGTGACTTTCCGCATAGCCGATATTTTTCTCTCCTGGCCGCCGCTTCGTCAGCTCCCACCAAAGCCCCATCAGGTTCAGCTGATCATCCGATTTCGTCTTGAGCTGCTTGATCCAGTAGTCAGGAATGCCCATGGACAGACGATAGTCAAATCCAAAGCCACCATCAGCCAGCGGGAGCGCCATACCTGGCATCGCAGACATATCTTCAGCAATCGTCAGCGCTGATGGATTGACCTCGCGGATCAGCTCATTTGCGAGCATCAGATAGACGATTGCCTCGATGTCCTTATCCATTGAGAAATATTTCTCATAGCTGTCAAAGCCCGTCCCGAGCCCATGATGGTGGTAAAGCATACTCGTCACGCCGTCAAAGCGGAAGCCGTCAAAATGATAAACTTCGAGCCAAAATTTCAGATTCGATAGCAGAAAATGAATGACCTCGTCCTTGCCATAGTTAAAAAGCTTTGTGTTCCAAGCCTCGTGCTCTCCGCGATCGCCAAAGTGGAAATATTGCGACGTCGTGCCGTCAAATAAATTCAGTCCTTCGCCCACATTTTTCACCGCGTGCGAATGGACGACGTCTAATAGGACACGCAGCCCCAGCCCGTGCGCTGTGTCGATCAATTCCATCAGTTCGTCAGGCGTTCCAAAACGGGAGCTGATTGCATAAAAATTTGATACCTGATAGCCGAAGCTCGCGTAGAGCGGATGCTCCATAATCGCCATCAGCTGGATGGTGTTGTAGCCAGCCGCCTTGATCCGCGGCAGCACGTCGCGCGTAAATTCCTCGTAGCTATTGATCTTATGCTCCTCTGAAGAGATACCAATGTGCGCCTCATAAATCAGCGGCGCTTCAGTTGACAGGTCGGGTGCGGCATTTTTGAACTGATAGGTTGGCTGCATAATCACACCATCAAATTGATAATTATCATTTTGTATGGCGTAGCTGATGTAACTCGGCACGCGATAGAGCGGCTCACCATCCACGATCAGTTGAACCTTAACCTTCGAGCCGATTGGTAGGCTGCCCGGCATGCGCAGCTCCCAAACACCGCCATTCAGCCGCGTCATCTCGTGCGAAAGCCCATTCCAGCCGTTGAAATCGCCGACCAGATACATCATCTCCGCATTCGGCGCCCATTCACGGAAAGTCCAGCTGTCGCCGTCCTGATGAAAACCGAAATATTTGTAGCCATTCGCAAAATCCGAAAGTGTCTGATTTTCACCACTCAACAGCCGATTTTTCGTCCGCTCAAATTCCGACATCCGTAGCCGCAAGTCTCCCTCAAACGGTGCCAGCCACTGGTCAATCTCCAAAATTTTTAATGATTCGTTTATCGTCGCAACTTCCATAGTCACACCTCACTAATGTATCTATTGTATCTATGGTACATTTGCAGCATCTCTTGGTGCGTTCTCTCTTTCTCTATAAAGAATTATTCGCCCAGTAGTTAAGCACTCCTGCCCTTAACATTAATTCAATAAAAACGGGAGCTCATCATATGATCTTTACAATATATTTTCTTGAAATCATGGAATCTTTAGGATAAAATTGCAAAACTGGAGTCTGAGGGGGGACAAAAAGGATGAACTTTATTTTTTTCTCGCCGAATTTCCCAAAGTACTGCACCGAATTCTGCTTTCACTTGAAAAACTGCGGAGTGAATGTGCTTGGCATCGGCGATGCAGATTATAACGATCTCAACGAAAAACTGAAAAATTCCCTTACGGAGTACATCAAAATTAATCGTCTGGAAAATTACGACGAGGTTCTGCGCGCGGTCGGTTATTATACCCATAAATATGGTAAAATCGATCGTTTTGAATCACTTAACGAGCATTGGCTGATTCTTGACGCGCGCATTCGAACGGATTTCAACATTTTCGGTACGAAGCTCGATTTTATATCCAATTTAAAACAAAAATCGAAAATGGAAAAGTTTTTCAATAAAAGCGAGGTCGAGTCCATACGTTCCATAACGAAATTCCATCGGGTGAAGGCAAAAAAATTTATCGAGAAGATCGGCTATCCCGTCGTCGTAAAGCCAAATCAAGGCGTGGGAGCGAACATGACTTACAAACTCGCGAGCGAGTCGGAGCTGGAGCATTTCTTGCATACCAAACCATCGGAAGTCGAATTTATTATGCAAGAGTTTATAGACGGCGTCTTGCTAACCTACGACGGTCTTGTCAACAAAGATGGAGAAATCGTATTCGCAGCAAGCCACGAATTTCCGCATAGCATCATGGATACCGTAAATTCTGGAAATCATTTCAGCTATTATGGTTTAAAGGAAGTAAGTAAGGAAATCGAGGAATCCGGAAGAAGGATCATTCGAACCTATGGGATCAAAGAAAGCTTTTTTCATCTCGAGTTTTTTAAATCCAATGCGGATGGAAATATTATTGCGTTAGAAGTCAATATGAGGCCGCCGGGTACGTGGATGACGGATGCGATCAACTTCACTTACGATATCGATATTTACAAGCTATGGGCGAATATGATTGTTAACAATCAGGTGGAAGGACCTTTTGCCGGTAAGTATTATACCGGGTTTGCCAGTAAAAAAAACCACCTCACCTACGCTCATGAGCACGAAGAGATCATGCAGCGATATCATCATGAAATTGTCAAACACGACAGCATTACGGATGTGCAAAGCCAATCTAGAGGAAATTATGCGTATCAATTTCGTTCAACGGACTTTGATAAAGTGAAACAAATTACAGCTTATATTCATGCTGTGGAAAATAGAATCAAGGTGTTCTCATGAAAGTAACCTATCACAAAGCATATAGCGGCAACTTGCATCGGGACATGGAATACAAAATATACGGACATCAAGGGAAGCCCTTACTTGCTTTTCCGACCTCCTGCGGACGGTTTTATCAGTATGAGGAATCCGGCATGATCAGCACGTTGGAAAGTTATATTGAACAAGGAAAAATTCAAGTTTGGACATGCGACAGTATTGACGAAGAGACTTTTTATGCCAAGAACTCGACGACCGATGAGAAGATGAAACTCCATGACCAATATGATGCCTATGTGAAAGATGAACTCATTTCTTCCATTCTCCGTCAAAGCAAAGAGAACAACGGTGGAGACACGCAGAAGATCTTGGCGACGGGATGTTCGCTCGGGGCTTATCACAGTACCAATATGTTTTTCCGGCACCCGCAATATTTTGACAGTTTAATTGCTTTAAGCGGTTTGTATTCGACCAATCGATTTTTTGGAGAAGAGGTCCCTCCTTCAGCTTATTTCCATTCACCGCTTCACTATTTAAGAAACTTGGAGGACGCTTTTTATCTGAATCAATACAGGAACAGCAAAATCATCATTTGCACAGGCCAAGGCGCTCATGAAGATTTAATGCGATCGGAGACGCAGAAGCTCAAGGAAGTGCTGCAGGAGAAACACATCCCGGCAAGCGTTGAATTTTGGGGGTACGATGTCAATCATGACTGGTACTGGTGGAGGAAGCAAATCCTTTACTACATGGATCGCTGCTTAAGTTAAAAAACGCCAGTCCTTTCATTACTGCCTCATACCTTGTTCAGACGATGATTGTCGACACCAAAAAAGCTTGAGAATGCTCTGACATTAGCATTCTCAAGCTTTTCCTACTTCTTCGCCTTATAAAACTCATGATAAAGCTTCATCAGCGCCCGCTTCTCGATCCGCGACACATAGCTGCGGCTGATGCCGAGCTCCTTCGCGATCTCCCGCTGCGTCCGCTCTTCCCCGCCGTGCTCAAGGCCAAAGCGGCCGATAACGACTTCCTTCTCACGATCATCGAGAATATCTAAATTCTTATAGATCTTCGATTTCTCTATCTTCAGCTGCACCTTATCCACGATATCATCAGCCTCAGTACCGAGGATATCGATCAACGTAATCTCATTGCCTTCCTTATCCGTGCCGATCGGATCACCGCGTCTTCTTCAAAGACCGCAAATGCATAAGTATTTCATTCTCGATACAACGAGCTGCAAACGTCGCGAGCTTCGTTCCTTTTCCGGTTTGAAAGCTCTCGATCGCCTTAATTAAACCAATTGTCCCAATGCTGATTAAATCCTCGAGATCCTCGCCGATCCTTTCATCGTTTTATTATAAATGTATTGTTCTTGTACAAATCACTTTGGCCAATTTTTCATTATGAGTGGCCGCTTACTATTATCGCAGAGAAGATGGGATTTCCAAGTATCCATGCTTTCAGCCGTTTCTTCAAAACAGTCGAGGGTACCGCACCTTCCTTTTACCGCAGCAGCAAAAATTAATCCGGTACCCAAAGCGGGCGCCGGAATCAGGCAATCAGATCGATAATCGTTTAATAAATTAAGAAATGATGATATGTTGAGGAGGGAACTGTTTATTCTTCTTGGAATAATTTTTTGTAGTTATCATATGAGTTCCATTTTCTCCGTGGGTAACTGTACAAAAGTGGCCATCACCTCAAGATCGAGTAATGGCCACTTTGAGTGCTTACTCTTTCATGATGGATTCCCAAACCCGATACATGATAACCGCGGCTTCCGCGCGCGTTGCTTTGCCTTGCGGATTCAGATTACCTTTATCGCCTTGGATAAGACCCATTTTGATCAGAACGGACAATGATTCAAAGGCATAACTAGATACTTTGTTCGCGTCGGAATATTGACTCATATCTGCCGATTCGACCTCTCCGAGTTTCCCTACCGCTTTAAGCGCCCTCGCCGTCATCACCATCATATCCTGTCTTGTAATGAGTGCCTTCGGATTGAAGTTATTATCGCCACTGCCTTGGGCGACGCCCAGCTTTTTGGCAATCCCCAACGCTTCAAAGTAATAATCACTTGGCTTAACATCATTGAAATTGGTTGTGCCCTTCACTTTTAACTCCAGCGTTCTTATCAGCATCAGCATGAAGTCTGCCCGCGTAATTGCTCCGGAAGGATTAAACGTATTCGCCGATGTGCCGTTCACGATTCCTCTCGAAGCGAGAACTTCGATCTGATTCTTGGCCCATGAATGACGGTCTAAGTCCCCGAAAGACTGCTGTACAAAAGCAACGGCATAAGTACTGAAGTGCGTTGTGGTAAACACGACTTTCCCGGATTCTTTATCATATCTACCGTTCGGTACTGAAGCTGCTTTTCCGGATTCATCGATATACAGCACTACGATATGCTCCGAATTTCTTTGCTCTTCTAAGGTTGGAGAATAGTCGACCGAAACCGTAACCGGTGCATCGGGATTGTTCCACGAAATAGACTTTCCGCCTGCGCTTATGGCGAGATCCAACACTGGACGGTTGCCGACTCGGCTGCTCATATCCGCATCAACTTTGGCAAGGACCGCTTGGCGGATGGTGATCGAAACCGCGCCTGCTCCATTCACGTCCGTTGCGATCAACATGTCGTTGCGCACGCTCATAGTACCCAGCGGTGTACGGATCTCGAATTCAGCCTGCATCTGCGTCGTATTGAGATAGGCGACCGGAAGCTGCAGCGTATATCCATCCGCTCCACCGACACTCTCGATCTCAATTGCCACCCGCTTCGTTCCTCCGCTGCCTGCATCCGTCGAATTCAATGCTTTTTGCAGAATATCTGCACTTATCGAAGCCTGTGCAAGATTGGAATCGTCTAGCTTAGCTTTAACCGCCGCTTTGACCGTGCCGTTATTGTTCGTAACCGTTTCGCCTGATATCGGTGTCGGCGATGGCGTACTGCCCCCCGGGTCGCTGACAGCTTGTACCGTTACATTCGCGGTAGATGTATACCCCCCATAAGTAGCCTGGATGACCGATGTCCCTGCGCTCATGCCCATGACCAAGCCGCTTGCGCTTACCATAGCCACAGCCGGGTTAGAGGAAGTATACTTGGCATCAGCCGTCACGTCGATCTGCGGCGCTCCGAGCGTATTTATCGCATCGGTAACGGATACGGCGCGTATAGCCGATTGATGGCTTTGCGATACCTTTAACTTGTAATCGCGATTATCCATCCTAATTTTGCTGATGGATTCGTCTCTCCAAATACTTTGCATGTCATTGATTTGCAGAGACAATACTTTAACGTTTCCGCCAACCGCATAGACTTCAAGACCTTTATTTCCCGGGCCGGGGAAAATCGTATCGGAAATGACGGCCTTCCCGTTATTGCCGAACACCTCTACCGTTGACCAGTCTACAAAAACCGACATCCGAATACGGTTATTCTCAGGCGTCATCGCTGCCTCATGCTTAGCGGCGAAATCCGGATGGAAATCCGTCGCGCCTGAATTTGTTCGGTCGACAAACAATTGCTTGTTATTGACATCATATCCGATAGTCGTTTCCTCTTCTGTTGATTTCCGTACCTTAAACCCGAATTCGGTCGCGGTCCCCAATTCGAACTCTGCAATGATTTCCGCTTTGGCCGTGGATACGTCAGCCGTCGGATTCATGTCAGGCTGTAACGTCACGTCTTGCAGCGTCTTAATCGGCTTCCTAAGGTCGCTGAGCTCCTCCACCGGCGATTGGATCAGACGGAGGCCCTCCGGATAAGACTTCAGCTTGATTTCACGCGGAATCGACATGTTGCCGCGCCATTCTTCTGATGGCAACGTTCCGGCATAACGCCAGTTGTTCATCCAGCCCACCCATAATTTCCGTCCGTCCTGGGGAGGTATGCCGCCCCATGTTACAGCCGCGTAGAAGTCGGATCCGAAGTCGACCCATTTTACATCATCAACCGAATCAAGCGGCTCATCCGGCGTGAAGGTCGTGCCGTCGAAATTGCCGACAAAGTACATCATGCCTGATCCGCCTGCGGGCGTATCCGGGTCGTTCGGATTCACGCCGTTACGGTCACCGACACTGAGCGTCAGAACCCATTTCTTCTTGGCCTGTTCCCCGTCGACATAGATGGGGAACAGGTCAGGACATTCATAGATTCCGCGATGCGTTCCTGCCGTATCGGCCCCGAACGAGCTGGCAAAGGTCCATTCCTTGAGATTCGGAGACGTATAGAACTCCACTTTTTCTTTGACGGCAAGCGACATGACCCACTTGGACGACTCTTCATGCCAGAACACTTTAGGATCACGGAAATCGAGAGTCGTCGTCGGGAACAAGACAGGATTTCCTTCGTATTTCGTCCATGTCCGACCTTTATCCTTGCTATATGCAATGCTTTGGACTTGTGGTTTGCCTGGCTGCGCCTTGTTGTCATTATTCGTAAAGATCGCAACCAGCCCGGATCCTTCCTCGTCGAAAAAGCCGCTCGTATTGTTCGTATCGACCACCGCGCTGCCGGAGAAGATGGCTCCGTCCTCACCCGGTGCAATTGCTGGCGGAAGCTCTTCCCAATGCACAAGATCTTTGCTCACGGCATGTCCCCAGTGCATCCTGCCAAAGTCAGGCTGCGTAGAGAAAGGCGTATTCTGGTAGAACAGATGGTATTCGCCCTCGTAATAGACCATACCGTTCGGATCGTTCATCCAGTTCTTCTCGGGCGTGTAATGGTATTGCGGTCTGTAAGTCTCGCCGTAACGCACGGCAGGCGTGTTCATGACGAAATCGTCGACGCTGATGTATCCGAACGGGCCCTCATTCTTCTGATCCGAAATCATCAGATACACTTTTTGACCAACATAAGCAGACGCATCCCAAGTCACTTCACGGAACTGATCCGAATTCGAGCCGGTAGCCTTGAGGAGAACCTCATCGGTGTCTGCTTTGATAAGCGCCGCATAGAGCTTGTCGGCATCGCTGCCGCCGGCAATAAGGAACGAAATTTTACCGTTGCCGTTCAGTTCAAAATCTCTCGATTTCAAAGCGCCTGTCAACGCGTCACTTCCTGCTTTTTTGCCTGACAAATAATAAGCGCCCTCATGCCCGAAACCTGCTGCATTGCTTACCGCTTGGCTGAATGCATTTCCATCAACTGTCCAGCCGGTCAAATCTCCCGATTCGAATCCGAGGTTGAGCGCGGAGCCGAACGGATTAATTGTCCGGACATCGTCGAAGTTGATATGACCCCAACCACCAGTAGTACGGTCTATGACTCTGAAATAGAGCTCTTCGCCAATATATTGCTTTGCATCCCAATCTACGCGCTTATACTTCTCGTCGTCATACCCGGTTTGTTCAAAAATCACTTCACCTGTGGTATCGCGCACAAGCTGTACCCCCAGCTCACTTGCAGACGGCCTGCTGCCGCCGGCGATCAGGAACGTGATTCTACCGGTGCCTTCCAGCGTAAAGTGAGCGGATTCCATGACTCCTGTTGTATCGTCGCCGCCGTTCAGATAGCCCCAAATATGGAAATTGCCATGATGAAGGAACGGCTCTGTTCCATGATGCGTGATCTTGGAGTCCGCGATGCTTTCATTCACGAATGCGGTCCCTTCAAGAACCTTCCAACCGCGCAGATCTCCCGATTCAAAGTCAGGGTTGATGATCGTCGAGGAAACATAGTAGTTAAAGTCGTCCACATACAACCGACCAGTCGTTGATTGATCGACCACCTTGAAATAGAGCTGCTCATCCATATAAGGAGACAGGTCCCATTCTACCGTTTCGAAAGCATTCTTTCCTGAAGAAGCTACCCGCTTTAATTCGATGTTGTCACCAGCCCGATAAAGTGCCACATAAAGATCGGCTTCGTTATCGCCGGCTAGCTTGAAGTTCACTTGTCCCGATCCCGCAAGCCGGAATATGCTGGATGTTAGCGAGCCCACTCCTTCTATGCTGCTTTGTGCGTACGCATGACGCTGATAACCGGGAATGACAGCCGTATCGCCTTCTGCAACCGTGAATGCATCACCATCCGCGATCCAGCTCTCCAAGCCGTTTCTTTCAAAATCTTCGTTCAGCATCGTATAAGAGCCCTTGTTCTTATTCTGTACATGAAAATCATCCACATTGACATGTCCGGCCCCGCTGTCGACTACGCGGATAAACAGCTTCTTGCCGAGATAGGCTTCGGCATTCCATACGATCCGTTTGTAGCGGTCCGAACCGCTGCCCGTCGCTTTGAAAACCGTTTCCCCCGAGTCCTCCCGCACGAGCTCCACATATTGGCCTTCAGGATCGTTGCTGCCGCCGATCAAAAAGTCAATTTCGCCCGAACCGAATAGTTTAAAGACCGACGAAGTTAAGGTCCCGCTTGGCTCATCGTCCGACCCGGAAGAAGCGTGGTAGTTTCCACTATGTCCATAAGCCTGTCCTTCGCTGCTCGCAGCTTCGTTTGAAACCGTAAAGGCCTCTCCTTCTGTAGTCCACCCGTTAAAATTACCTTCCTCGAAGCCTGCATTCACAATGTTGATCTGTTCCGTATTATAAACGTGAAAATCGTCTGCATTCACATGCTGCCAGCCGCCGCCGGCAGCCTTATCAACGATCCGGATAAATACAAGCTCGCCAAGGTAAGCAGATGCATCCCATACAACACGATGATAGCCTTCGGTGCCGGCAAAGGCTGTATGCGTGCTTTTGATGAGCTCTTCCCCATCCGATTCGCGAACCAAAGCAACATATTGCGTATCAGCCAAGTTACCTCCGCCGATCAGGAAATTGATCTCACCCGTACCACCTAGTTGAAACCGGGTCGATTCGAGAACTCCTGCTTTAACGTCGTCTCCCCAGAAGTGATATTGGCCTGCGTTATTGATCGGATCCTTATGCCAGTAATCGACGTCCGAAGTAACACGCCCCGGAGCCTCCCCTTCTGCCACGGTCCAGCCGTTTAAGTTTCCCGTCTCAAAACCGGGATTCACGATTTCATGAGTAGTGGCGGAAGCTTCTTCCGCAAAGGCAAGATCATACGGTGCTCCCGGAGCAATAACTCCGGTAAAGGTTAACAACAAAGCCAAAAGGAGCGATACTGACTTATTCGCCTTTCGAAATTTACGAATATTCGTAATCATAGAAATGGTATCCCCAATCCTCATATTTTAGCTATTCATTATGAAACAGTTCAAGCAATCGTTTACGTAAACGATTATGTTGACCGTCTGAGTGGCGGTTTCCTTGAAATGAGTGTGATTTTCTTAATGGCATCTTCCATTTAACCGGAATGTCCATATAATAAATCCGGTTCAGGCCGCTTGTATCCCCATAAGTCGCGTAATCGCTTTCTTTTTTGAGCATCGTCTGACCTGCGTTTGCCAGGTTTGCGTTCGGATCCTGCGTCAATTTCATTTTCAACAGCTTTTGCTCATCGCGGTCTGCGATGTACGTGCCTTCGCTGTCCGCTAAAAACGCTCTACCGCTTTTGCCTACCTTGATTGATGATATCATTTTCTGCAAGTTCTTCAGGTCGATATTGGCTGTTACGACACCCCGGAAGTCACCGTTAAAATGATAAAACGGCGCTGTCGTAGTCAGCACCGCCGACTTGGAATTTTCATCAAAATACGGCTTCGTCCAAACCACGGATTGATCCGTATCTTTCCCGAAGCGTAAACGGCTGTTGCCGTCCTCTGACGGCAAAAGCTCGTTTCACGGTGAAATATAAGCAGGTATAAGGGTGAAACTTATAAATTCTTATATGTTCAAAGATGTCCTCCCCTAACGTCTTGCTGATTCGCACTGCGAGGGAAGGACCTCTCTTTGTTTAGCCGCGGCTGCGTAAACGGTCAAGCAGAACCGCCACAACGATAACCCCGCCCTTTACAATTAATTGCCAATAATAATCTACATTCAATAAGGTCAAACCGTTCGTAAGCACGCCCATAATCAATACGCCGATAATCGTGCCCTGGATCCGT